>JACQKD010000007.1 GCA_016204695.1 Candidatus Kaiserbacteria bacterium | reverse complement strand
GTGGGGCGCCCCGCCCCCCCCCCCCCCCCCCCCGCCGACTTCATCGTCTCCATTCCCATGCGCGGAACGAAAGAGTCACTCAATGTCTCGGTTGCGGCGGGGATTGTGCTCTACAGGTTATTAAACCACTAGCACCCCCTGAAACAATTTTTGAGAAGGGCTGTGGCCGTGGGGATTGCTTCCAAAAATTGTTTCAGGGGGTGCTCCCACTTTCCTCACCAAACAATTTCGCCATTTCTTCCTGTACTACTTGTGCGTCGCTCCATGGTTCTTTCGTGTTGCGCGGACCCATGATGTACGGGTCGGTGCCTTTTCCGGAAATCAACACGAAACTTCGGTCGGGAGCGCGGCGGAGTGCAGTGCGGATGGCCTCGCGCCGGTCCATGATGATGGAGAGGCGCGTCTTGTCCTCGATGCCGTCGGCCATCGCCTGTATGATCGCGGCGGGGTCTTCGTCGTAGGGGTCTTCATTCGTCAGGATGACGTGGTCGCAGTGTTCTGCGGCGATGCGCCCCATCTCCGGGCGCTTCCATATGTCGCGGCCGCCGCCGGTGTTGCCGAGGATGCAGATTTTCCGGTCTTTTTCGAATGCTGTATAAAATTGCGTGAGGGAGTCGGTCGTATGTGCGTAGTCGACGACGGCGGTAACCTGCTTCTGCGCTCCTTTCGGGCTCTCAAATTTTTCAACCCGGCCGGCAATCGGCGGCAAGGCGACAAGCGCCTTTTCAATCGTTTTGAGCGACACACCGAATGCTCGCGTGCAGGCGATGGCGGCGAGCATGTTGTACACGTTGAAGAGGCCCATCAGCGGCGTGCGGATGGTCATGCCGTCAATGACGATGCTCGCGCCGTCTCCGGTGAGCGTGTGGAGGTCGAGGTCTTTGAGCGAGTAGGGAATTTTTTCCTCGACGTCTGCCGCGAGAAAATCCTTGCCATGCTCGTCGTCTGTGTTTGCGATGACGCGGCGCGGGCGTTTGCGCGAGTGTTCGAGCAAGCGGGCGAGTGCAAGCTTTGCAGAAAGGTAATTCTCAAACGAGCCGTGCGACTCGATGTGTTCGGGGGAGATGTTGGTGAAAATAAGCGCGTCGAGGTCTATCCATTTATGTCGGTATTGCATAACGCCCTGCGAAGTCATCTCGATGACGGCGATGTCGCAATGCTCGTCCACCGCCTTGCGGAGAAATTTCTGCATGAAGAAACGCCCGGGCATCGTCATTTTGTAGAGGTTGGGGCGGGATTGGTCGCCGATTTTGAAACGGATGGTGCCGGCAAGCGCTGTGCGCTTGCCGGCCGCCTCGAAGATCGCTCCGATGATTTCCACCACCGACGATTTGCCCTTGGTACCGGTGACCCCGATAACGGTGATATGTCTCGATGGAAAGCCGTACCGCACCGCTCCGGCGAACGAGAGAAGGTAGTGGTAGACAGGCAAAACCGCCCGGAGCACGAATTCCGGAATCAGTTTTTTGAGGTAATAGAGGAGGGTGCTCATGGGCGTATGGATACAGTATAATACACGCGATGGAAACCTCATCCCACTTTCCCGACTCCTTTTACCGAGTTGCCGTAAAAGGACTTTGTGTCCGAGATGGTAGGGTCCTGCTTGCGCACGACCCCTCCTGCGTGCGCAACGGCGAACCCGTGGCGCTCTGGGAGCTTCCGGGAGGCGGCATGGATTTCGGAGAGACATTCGCCGATACCCTGGCGCGGGAAGTGAAAGAAGAGATGGGACTTACGGTAACGAAGATGGCGGCTAAACCGATGTATCTATGGACGAACAAAAATTATTCAAGAAGACAGATGGATTGGTACTATACGCTGATCCTGGCGTTTCCTTTTGAAGTGCAAAATCTGGTATTTACACCGACTGGGGAATGCGACGAGATCCGCTTTTGTACGAAAGAAGAAGTGCAAATGCTTGATCTGAACGACCAATTGGGGCCATTTCGAAGTATGTTTGACCCAAAGGATTTTGTATAACGTTATGACAAACAAGATTATCCACGACAGTGAGACACCTGCGCACGGACAGCAGGTCGTCACCGCGTCGGCATTCATCCACCATGTGTTTGACGGGGTGGAGAAAGTGTTTTTGCCCAAGCGGGCGGAGACGAAGAAGTTTCTCCCCGGTTTCTACGAGCTTCCTGGAGGACATATCGACTTCGGGGAAGGTCTTGAGGAAGGACTTGCGCGCGAGATCAAGGAAGAGATGGGTATGCGGATCAACGTGGGCGATCCATTTACCGCGTTTGCCGACATCAACTATGTCAAAGGGTCGCATACCGTAGAGATCGTGTATTTTGCGACATTTCTCGACCCGGTGGAGAACATTGTTCTCCACCCCGAAGATCACAGCGGGTACGTGTGGGCCGCCGAGGATGAGGCGATGACGCTGTTTGATGTCAGCGACGAGGCGCTCAAAAACGTGCAAAGAGGGTTCGCACTTCTTCGGGGGGAACGAATCGACGTCGGATAACTACTACCGGTCGATGTTCCGAGGCAACCAACGGCTACGGAGACCATAGTCGTTGCGATATCGCGCGGTCGGGGGTTTCTCTTGTTTATGCGGCAGGTCGGGGGGATGTAAAAATTGAGAGCGTCTCTGCATGTAATGTTGGTTCTAACAGCCACGAGGTCGCGCATCGAAAAAGAACCCGATAAATCGGGCTCTTTTTCTTACATATACATACTGACGGGACAAAGAATCATGTTAAGATTTACTCACAAATATCATGGATAAGGTAGAAGTAAGAGATTCTGGTATAGAAGGGAAAGGCGTGTTTGCGATAGGTGCTATCAGTGCAGGCGAAATCATATTAAATATTGATGATTCTCATATTGTTGAAGATATGAATACCCTTACTGAGTATCAGAAAAAATACGAATGTGACTGGTTGGGAGATGACAAAACTATTTTAATGCAAGCTCCTGAAAAACATATAAATCACTCGTGTGATCCAAATACTTATGTAAAGACAATAGATGGGATTAGGGAAGTAATTGCCCTAAGAGATATAGAAAAGGGGGAAGAGATTACATATGACTACGCAATTAATGGATATTACGATTCAGGTATTGTTTGTCATTGTGGAAGTCAAAGATGTAGAGGCATGATGAATGCCGATTTTTTCAAACTCCCAAAAGAGTTACAAAAAGAGTACTTTCCATATTTAGATAACTGGTTTAAGGAAAAATTCAAGAAAGCACTTGAAGAGGTAGGAAAATCGATTACATAGCACGTGTAGCAGTTCTAACATCGTCCACGAGGCCGCGCAGTAACGGACGAAGAGACGCGGAAGCGTCTTTTTGTCTTTGTGCACGTTAGAGCTTTTTGGTCATTCGGTTGACACTATACCCCCCATGGGTATAGTGTGTCGGTATGAAACGGGAAATAAAGACACAGGTGCGGAATCGTTTGCGGCGTATCGAGGGGCAGGTGCGGGGGCTTGCGGAGATGGTGGAAAAAGACACCTACTGCATCGACGTCATCACGCAGACATCTGCTGTAAAGCAGGCGCTTTCGGGCGTTGAGGATGCGCTTATGGAAAGCCATTTGAGCACCTGCGTCATGGACCAAGTGAAAAAGGGTATGGGGACGAAAGCAAAGGGAGAGATTCTCAAAGTCTATCGTCTTAAGCGCAAATAAGTCCTAAAGAAACCATGAGCCATACAGCCACATACAAAATACGCGGAATGCATTGCGCTTCGTGCGCGGGGACTATCGAAAAGACGCTGAAGAAAGAGGAGGGCGTTCATGCGGTTGAGGCGAACTACGGTACCGAAGCCGCGAAGATTACGTTCGACGAGACAAAAACGAACCCTCATCACCTCTCGATGAAAATAGAGCCGCTTGGCTACTCGCTTGTGGTTCCGACCGCTGAAGAAATGGGCATGTCCGCCGAAGAACACGCGGCGCATCTCGGTCTCACGCAGTCGAAGCAGGAAAAATTGGCGGAGATTGCGGACATGCGGGCGAGCGTGTTGTCCGTCATGCCGCTTGCGGCTTTCAGCATACTACTCATGGGTTGGGAGATGTTGGCGCAGTTTGGCGCTTTGCCGACGATGCCGCATTTGTGGAAGGAGTTTTTCCATCATCTCCTGCCGATTATGGCGGCATACGCCCTCTTCATGGTCGGCAAGCCCTATCTTCTGGGCTTCTACCGGTTCCTTCGCTACGGCAAGGCCAATATGGATACGCTCATCGGCATCGGCACGGTTGCGGCGTTCCTCTACAGCTTTGTCATCTCGGCGTTTGAAGATACACTGCGCCCGTTTCTCAATGTGGAGGAAACCTATTACGATATCACGATCGTCGTGATTGCATTTATCACGCTCGGAAAATATCTTGAAGCTCGCTCAAAGCTCAAGACGGGAGAAGCAATAGAAGCCCTGCTCAACTTGCAGGCAAAGACCGCGCTCGTACTGCGGGAAGGGAAGGAAGTGGAGCTTCCCGTAAGCGAAGTACTGCACGGAGACATTGTTGCGGTGAAGCCCGGAGGAAAGATTCCCGTCGACGGCGTGATCACGGAGGGCTCTTCATATATTGACGAAGCGATGGTGACCGGTGAGCCGATGCCGGTGGAGAAGAAGACTGGCGACGCTGTCGTTGCGGGGACTATGAACACGAGCGGCGCGTTCATGTTCAGAGCGACGAAGGTCGGCTCCGAAACATTGCTCGCGCAGATTATCAAGATGGTCGAAGATGCCCAAGGGAGCCGCGCGCCCATACAGGGACTCGCGGACAAAATATCCGGAATCTTTGTGCCTATCGTCCTCGTCCTTTCGTTCATCGCGCTCGGAACATGGCTCATTCTTGGTACGCAATATCTCGGCTTTTCGCAGGCGCTGTCGTACGGTCTCGTATCGTTTGTCGGCATTCTCGTCATTGCCTGCCCGTGCGCGCTCGGACTTGCCACGCCGACGGCCATCATCGTCGGCGTCGGCAAGGGGGCGAAAGAGGGCATCCTTATCAAGGATGCGGCAACGCTTGAACAACTGCACAAGGTGAATACGGTCGTGGTCGACAAGACGGGCACGATCACCAAGGGCAGGCCGGAACTTGTATCTGTCCGCAACCTCTCGCAGAGGAGCGATGACGAACTCGTTGCGATTCTCGCGGCTCTTGAACAGAAGTCGGAACATCCTATCGCGCATGCGATAGTCTCGCGCGCGCGCGATATGCGCCTGTCGCTTCCGGCGGTAGAGGGATTTGAGGCACAGAGAGGCAAGGGCGTGCGAGGCACTGTCAATGGTACGGAGTATTTTGCGGGAAGCGTCGCGCTCATAGAAAGTCTTAATCTGCCTTTCGACGCGCCCGCCATTGAAGGCGAAACGCGGGAAGGTAAGACGCCGGTGATTCTTGCGACGAAAGAAGCGGTACTTGGCGTAGCAATGGTCGCCGACGCGATAAAGCCGGAAGCGAAAGAAGCGATAGACCGCTTGCATCAGCTGGGCATCACGGTAGTCATGCTTACCGGGGACAATAAAAATACCGCAGAGTATATTGCGGCGCAGGTTGGCATAGATGAAGTGGTGGCGGAAGTTTCGCCGGAAGATAAGCAGAAGAAGATACAAGAACTGCAGGCGGGGGGGAAGATTGTTGCCATGGCCGGAGACGGGGTCAATGACGCGCCTGCGCTCGCGCAGGCGGATGTGGGCATTGCGATGGCTACCGGCACGGACGTCGCCATCGAATCGGCGGGCATCACGCTTCTCCACGGCGACATTTCAAAGCTTGAGAAAGCGGTCAACCTCTCGAAGCTCACCATGCGCGGCATCAAGCAGAACCTTTTTTGGGCATTCATCTACAACATCGTCGGCATCCCGCTTGCAGGCGGATTGTTCTACCCGCTTTTCGGATGGTTGCTGTCGCCCGTGTTTGCCGGGCTTGCGATGGCGCTTTCAAGCGTCTCGGTCGTCGGCAACTCGTTACGCATTAAGGCAAAGCGCCTGTGACCCCGAAACTACAAAAACTATTTCTTGTCGCCATCCCCTTGTTTGTTGCGCATGGTCTTGAGGAAATCTTCACGGGCTTTGCGCTCGTCAATTCGCACGTGACGTTCGTATTCGGATGGCTTACCGCATTGCCGACCATGCAGGCGGTCTTTACCACCTTTCAGGTGACCATTTGGCTGTTACTTATCGTCGCGTACCTACTCATACTCGGGTCTCGCTGGCAGATCAGAGTGATGACCGTACTCGGGATCATTTTTGTCTACGAATTGCACCATGTGTACGAAGCTGTCGCGGTCGGCGGGTACGCCCCGGGTCTCATAACTGCCTTCGCGCTGTACGCGATAGGGTTCTTTTTCTGGAGAGAACTTATTAAACACTACAGGAACGTTGCGTATGCAAGTTGAAGATCATCATATTCTGGTTGGCGATTCACTTATTTTTTACACCATCGCCGGAGACTCAACGTGTCAGCCACTCGTCTTTCTTCATGGTGCGCCATGGGGCATGAAGTGCCGTGACGTTACGGCAGAACTTGCCAAATACTTCTACGTCATCGCTCTCGAACAACCCGGATTTGGTCGTTCCGATCCATTAGCACGATATACGAACCTTCCCGAGCAATACGCAGATGTTGTCCATCAGATTCTTGAGAAAGAGAGGTTGGGTGAAGCGAAGTCGATAATTATGGCACAATCGTTTGGCGGGCATGCGGCGCATGGCTATCTCAAGAAGTATCCCGATGCCATACGCGCTCTGGTACTCGTTGACGCGATCATGCCCACTATCCCGATTCCCCGGACATTGCGCATATTCTTTGTTCAGATTGTCCTGGTGCAAATTGCTGGACTGCTTCTTCCCATTCTTCCGCGGAGATTAACCCTGCGGATTGTTGGCACCCTTTGGAAGCACTACGAGATTGTCTGGGATGCGATGGAAAAATATCCGAGGCGCATGTATTTGCTTGCATCTGCCAGAGTACGCCAAGCGGTTCAGTCGTTTATAACCGGGCGCTCTTTCATGGAGGTCGACTACTCGCGGCGCCCGGTTCTTATGCTGTGGGGAGAACGAGATGGAGAAGAGCACACAATAGCTGAAGGGGGAGGCGTAACTCATATTCGAGTAGCTCGTCTGCTGTACGAAAAAATTAAAAAGGTGCGTTCAGATGCGCAATTCGTTACTCTTAAAGGAGGTCACACTGTGCTGTACGACGAGCCGGCATATGTGGTCGGGGAAATGCTTAATGCGCTTACGAAAGCAAAATTATTATGAAAACATATACCTTTCATGTTGTCGGGATGCATTGCCGGTCATGTGTGGTACTCACCGAGAGTGAGCTCATCGAGCATCCGCGTGTGTCATCGGCGAAGTCGACACTCGTGACGCGTACCGTGGAGGTATGTGGAGACTTCGGAGATGCGCCGCTTGCCTCGATTGCCGAGGAACTCACGGGACTGCTTGCAAAACACGGCTACTCGCTTTCGACCGAGAAACAGGCCGAGACAAGAAACTGGGCGGATTTCAAAATCGCGGTACCGATAGCGCTCGGATTCGCGGCGCTCTTCGTGCTTCTGCAAAAGATGGGAATTGTGAATCTCGTCAATGCCAACAATGTCTCGTACGGCACTGCGTTTGTCATCGGCATCATCGCCTCTCTTTCTACTTGCATGGCGGTTGTCGGCGGTTTGGTGCTCTCGATGTCCGCTACATTCGCTAAAGAGGGCGACAAGGTGCGGCCTCAGCTTCTCTTTCATATCGGCCGACTCGCATCTTTTTTCATTCTTGGCGGCGTTATCGGCGCGATCGGGTCCGTGTTTGCGCTCAATACTGCGGCGACATTTGTCCTTGGTCTTATCATCAGCGTCGTCATGCTCATCCTTGGCATCAACTTGCTTGATGTATTCCATGGCGCGAAGCGGTTTCAGCCGTCACTGCCGAAGTTTTTTTCGAAACACGCTCTCGGCATTACCAAGCTGAATCATACCGTGACGCCGCTTCTTGTCGGTATCGCCACATTTTTCCTGCCGTGCGGATTTACGCAGTCCATGCAACTCTACACGCTCACAACCGGCACCTTCCTCAACGGCGGCCTCACAATGCTCGCGTTTGCACTCGGCACACTGCCGGTGCTCGCGCTCATCAGTTTCAGCTCGTTCAGTATCCAGAAGAGCGCACAGGCGGGGATTTTCTTCAAAGCCGCGGGTCTTGTGGTGATTATGTTTGCGCTCTTTAATCTCATCAACAGTCTGGTCGTCATCGGCCTCATATCGCCTGTGTTTAATTTTTAATACACTATCGTTGTCACCTATGAAATCAATCACGATAGCCGCTATCATCGCCATCGTCCTCATTGGAGGGGCTTTTCTCCTTACGCAGAGAGGCGTACCGCAAGAGACGACATCTGCGGATACTGTGAGCGTAGTCGGCGGGAAACAAATTATTGAAATAAAAGCGAAGGGTGGTTACTCTCCGGAGAAAAGCGTCGCCAAGGCGGGTATCCCGACCGTATTGCGGTTTGAGACGGACGGGACGTTTGACTGTTCCAGCGCAGTACGCATTCCGAGCATGGGAATAGAGAGGAATCTCCCGCCTTCGGGCGCAACCGACATTGAGCTTGGGAATCCCGCGCTTGGGACGCTGGAAGGGAGTTGTAGCATGGGCATGTACCCGTTTGAGATTGAATTTCAGGGGTGATTTGCAATGGTTAGGTCGTAGCGATCGAGGGGCAAGGAACAGATTGAGGAAACAAACATGGATGCCACCATCTTGCACTGTAGCTTTAATGTCGTTCACATGGTTGCGCAGCACTGTTACTAAAAGCCGAGAGACGACTGCTATACTTTCGATATGACATTTTCTATCAGCGCAACGCTCTTATTAGCCTCTTCGTTGGGGGTATATATTGCATATCTATATGGGAGAAACACAAAAAAGTTTCGATGGAGCGAGTATGTCGTCTTTATCTCAGTGCCGGTGGTAGGGTGTTTGAGCTTGGGATATATCTATGGAGCAAAAATCATCCAGTTTTTTATCGCGAGTGCAATCGTCGGATTTTTCCTTGAGTACGTTGTCGGACTTGCCTACAACAAGATTCTTAACCGGCACCTCTGGTATTACAGTCGGCTGAAGGTAGGGAATGGGTATACCAGTTTGCTTGTCATCCCGATGTGGGGAGTGGCGGGGGTGCTCTTTTGGTTGCTTGCGCAGAATGTAGGTCTGCATTAAAAGTATGCTAGAACGAGAGTACAAACCGGTCGGGTATTGTCACGAGATCGTGATTGATTGCGCGGAGCCGCGGGCGCTCGCGGAATTTTGGCGGGGCATGCTCGGCGGCGAAATCGACGCGACGAATAATTGGGTGGCGCTCGTCGGGGGAGGCGGCATCGGCAAGCTCGCATTTCAGCGGGTGCCAGAGGGCAAGTCGGTGAAGAATCGCATGCATATCGATGTCGAGGTCACGGACCTTGCGGAAGCAACTGTTCGAGCAGTTGCGCTCGGCGCTACGGCACAAGGAGATGTTTTTCACGAGCCGCCCGGCTCGTTTCAAGTACTACTGGACCCGGAAGGCAACGAATTTTGTCTCGTTTCAGGATATCCGCGTTCGTGGTGAGGCCCGCACATAATAAAAACACCGCAGGAGCTCCTGCGGTGTTTTTATTATGTGCGGGCCTTTGCTAGACACTCCCGTCTGTTCCGGAGTTCCCACTGTCTTCAAGACCTTTAGGAGGCTTGCAGGCCTTTGATGCGGTCTTAAATGTTTTCCAGGCATCCGTGCGCGTTTTAATCCACGTGTCCTTGGCGGACTTGATTTCACTTTTGAACGTACTCCATGCGGTCTTCACCGCTGTTTTCACCGCGGCGCGGGTGGTGTTTGAATACGCGTCCTCGAGTGCGGCCGCTCGGTGGTCGTACGCGACGTTTACAAAGCTGTTGAATGTGCGTCGCCCGGTGTCGAGCACTTTTTCTCGGTCCACCACGGCATCCTTGAGACACGTCATAACCGTGTGGTCCAATGTGGCGGAAGACGACTCGGCGTATGCGGACACCGGCACGCTGACGGCGCCTATGACGGCAAAAAGAGAAGCGACGATAAGTTTTTTAAGCATGTGCAATTGTATTTACCATATCAGCGCCGTGATAAATAAGAAGACGCTGTGGAGAGTATACCACGCGTGCGTGCTACCATGGAGCTATTATCCGATAGCGTGGGAAACATATATGGCGGAACGGCAAACACATAAAAAAGAAAAAAAGAAGCCCAAGAAGGACAAGAAGAAATAAGCGGATGCGTCCGGGCGGTATTCGTATGAAATCGGCACAGCCGACAACGGTGTATTTTGTGTATATGCTTGAATGTGCGGACGGGACGTACTATACGGGAAGCACGAATGACGTTGAGAGGCGGGTGCTTGCACACAATGCCGGAAAGACCGGAGCGAAATACACGAGAAGCCGTCTGCCCGTGCGACTTGTCTATATGGAAGGGTGTGGGGACAAAAGCGCCGCAATGAAGCGGGAAGCGGAGATTAAACAGATGAGTCGCTCCGGGAAACACGCGCTCGTCCATGGAGACGGAATGACCCATTGACCACACCGTTTTTTTAGCGTACTCTGGCGGGACGCGCGGGGTGCGCGTTTTTATTTTTGCATATGCAGGGAACAAGAGAGGAAATACGAAACATCGCGATTATCGCGCACGTCGACCACGGCAAGACCACGCTTACCGATGCTTTACTGCGCCAGACCGGCGCGTCGAAGGAGGGCGTGTCCATGGACAGCAACTCGCTTGAACAAGAGCGCGGCATTACCATTTACGCGAAAAACGCCTCGCTCGTATACAGGGGGACGAAGCTCAACATCGTGGACACGCCCGGGCACGCGGACTTCGGCTCGGAGGTGGAGCGGGTACTGCGCTCCATTGATTCAGTGCTTCTTATCGTCGATGCACAGGAAGGTCCGATGCCGCAGACGCGCTTTGTCCTGCGGAAGTCGCTTGAGCTTGGTCTCAAACCAATCGTTGTTTTGAATAAAATAGACAAGCCGGCGGCCGACCCGGCGCGCGCGGAAGAGCAGGTGCTTGAGCTTTTTCTTGAACTCGGCGCGACCGACGAACAGGCCGACTTCACGGTCGTCTATGCGATTGGCCGCGACGGTATCGCCAAGCGTGCGCTTGCCGACGAGTCGAAAGACCTCTCGCCGCTTCTCGATACGATTCTTGAGAAGGTGCCGGCGGCGGCTCCGTACACGGAGGGCGATGCGCTCCGCGCGCAGGTCTTCAATCTCGGCTATGACAACTTCATGGGACGGCTTGCGATTGCGCGCATCTATGCCGGCTCGCTTGCGGTCGGCGCGCCGATTTTTGTGAAAAACGGAGACAACGAGCCGCGCAAAGGGAAAATCACCAAGCTCTTCAGCTTCGCGGGGCTTGAGCGCGTGGAAGCGGAGCGCGCATACGCGGGCGACATTGTGCTCGTGGCGGGCATTGAGGACATCTCCATCGGCGAGACGATTACCGACACTGCGGAGACCGCGCCACTGCCGGCGATCGCGGTGGATGAGCCGACCATCGGGCTCAATTTTCTCGTCAATAATTCGCCGTTTGCCGGCCGCGAGGGAAAGTTTGTGACGACGCGGCAGATACGCGACCGGCTCGTGCGGGAGCTTGAGGTCAATGTCGGCTTGCAGGTTGATTTTTCATCCGATACGGGCGGGGATTCTTTCCGTGTGTACGGCCGCGGGGAGATGCACATCGCCATTTTGCTTGAGAATATGCGCCGCGAAGGATACGAGCTTCAGGTGTCCCAGCCGCAGGTCATCGTCCGAGAGATAGACGGCGCAAAACACGAGCCGTTCGAGGAGGTGACGGTGGATGTGCCGAGCGAGTACCAGGGCATCGTCATTGAGCGCTTGAGCCAGCGCGGGTTTATTTTGCAAAATATCATTACGCACGAAAATCAAGTACGGCTGATTCTTGAGGGACCCACACGCGGGCTTCTCGGATATCGCGGGCAGTTTGTGATTGATACGAAAGGAGAGGGGATTCTCTGTTCGCAGGTGCTCGGGTTCCGACCGTATGCGGGCGAGATACAGAGGCGCAAGGCCGGCTCGATGATCTCCATGGCGACCGGAAAGACGCTTGGCTTTTCACTCTGGAATCTCCAAGACCGCGGTACGCTCTATCTCGGTCCCGGCGTGGAGGTGTACGAAGGGATGGTCATCGGCAATACCTCCAAGGGCGAAGAGATGTCGGTCAATCCGACCAAGGGCAAACAACTCTCCAATGTGCGCGCCTCGGGCTCTGATGAAGCACTAGACCTTGTGCCGCCGCACCCGCTTTCCATTGAAACCGGACTTGAAATCATGGCCGACGACGAGTATCTCGAAATCACGCCGAAATCCGTACGCTTGCGCAAACAATACCTCACTGAAAACGACCGCTCCAAGGCGCGCCGGAATTAATATGGAGAGCAATAAAACGAGCAGGTTCGAGACGAGCCTGCTCGTTTTTGTCAGACTCTTTTGAGTGACTTGCGAGTGTCTGGACGCCGAACATCAAAAACGCGCCGAGCGCGAACCAAAAAATGTGCCGCAACCAGCGCGTCTCCTTCTGGGATGCTCGGACGGAGTGGGGAATGAGGTCGTAGACGAAGACGACAAAGAGTGCGCCGGCGGTGAGTCCGAGAAGAGGCAGTTTGAGCTGTGTGAAGAGATCAAGCAAGAAAAAACTCCCAATTGCTCCGATAAGAATGGTTGCCGAAACGAGAACGTTGAGCGTGATCGCGCGCTTTGTGTCGTATCCCGCTTGCCGCAATACGAAAAATTCCGATATCTCCTGTACAAGCTCATGGACGAGGACGCTCGCGACGGTGACCCAGCCAAATGGCGTACTGACGGCGAATGCCGCCGAAAGCAGAATGCCGTCGCCGATATTGTGAATACCGTCGCTCAATAGCACGCGGCGTCCGTCGATGCGAGGATGCGGATGCGTCTCCTCATGTTCATCGTGATGGTGATGGAACGCGGGTATCAGTCGGAATATGAGCGACAGCAATACGATGCCGCCTATGATCCATGCGAGTCCGTATCCCGCCGAAGGGGCGTGTTCAAGCGTCTCGCGCGCCAGTTCGTAGCCGATCAGGAGAAAGACACCAGCCGAAAAACTGACGAGCATGCTCAAATTGCGTTCGATATGCTCTCCGAGATGCTTCCATACCGAGAGCACGCCGACAAACGAAGCGAGCATGACGAGCGCACAGGCGAGCAAAATGTAGACCATGTACGCATCATATAGTATGAAGTTACGGGGAACAATTGTGTTGTGGTCGTATGTGCGCGTGGACAAAGCACGCGTATTGCCGAAATAGATGCTATAGTACTGCCGTATGTCGCATGGGAAAGTGATGATGATCGGAGTGCTCGGAGTGGTTGTGTTGCTTGCAGGCTACGGCATCTGGAACAGCACGCAACCGGGGAAATACGACGGCTTTGCGCAGTGTCTCAAAGACAAGAATGTCATCTTCTACGGCGCGTTCTGGTGTCCGCACTGCCAAGAACAGAAAGCGATGTTTGGCCGCTCCAAAGACAAGCTTCCGTACACGGAGTGCTCGACGCCCGACGGCAAGAGCCAGCTGGCCGTGTGCAAGGATGCCGGCGTCAAAGGATATCCGACATGGGTGTTTGCCGACGGCGAGCGGCTCAGCGGGCCGCAGTCGCTTTCGGCGCTCGCGGAAAAGTCGGGGTGCGAATTGCCATTATGATGCCTCCTCTTGAAGCGTACAGCTATTGGGTCGCGCTTGGCGCGGTGTTTTTGCAGGTCGCCACTGCGTATCTCCTCATTGAATACTTTTTTCTGACGGAGCGATACTCATCGCCCTACCTGCGGCGTTTTGGGTTGTGGCTCGTCGCGGCTACCGGTGCGGTTTCGGCCATACTCTCGCTTGTCTACTCGGAAGTGTACGGGTTTATTCCGTGCGGACTCTGCTGGGTGGAGCGTGGGCTCCTCTACTCGCTGACAATACTATCTGTCACGGCACTCTGGCGATACCATAAAGGCGCGCGCGACACGGCAATCGCCGACTACGGGCTCGTACTTGCCGTCATCGGCGCACTTGTCTCTTTCTATCACCACTATGGTCAGATGACGGGAGGAGGACTCATTTGTCCGAGTTCCGGCCTCGGTGCCGATTGTGCTCGCCGCCTCGTGTTTGAGTTCGGCTACATCACGCTTCCGTTGATGTCTTTCAGTGCGTTTGTATTTTTTATTGCGGTGTTTCTCCACTATCGACGGGGGTGAGTGCGCGCATCGGGCCGTCGGGGTATACTGAACGCATGGATACGTTTCGTCGAAATACACTCGCGTTTTTTCTCGTTTTCTCGCTGATGACGACGCCGTTGTCGGCATTTGCGGTGGGCGCGCCGACATTGACGCTTGCACAAAAAGTGCAGGCGCTCGCGGCCGCAGTCGGGCGGCTCGGCGGGTATCGCAGTAGTGCGTGGCTGTCTCACGAGGACAGGACGGATGTCATCGAAAGTGCCGTGGCGTGGCTTGTTGCCGCGCAAGAAGAGGACGGCCATTTCCGGTACGAGTACATGCCGTATGAAGACCGATACCTTGACGACGACAATATCGTCCGGCAGGCGGGAGCGTTTTATGAGCTCGGCGAAGTATTGCGACGCGGGCAGGGAGACGAAGAAGCAATTACGGAGGCGATGTTCTCTTCAATCGGCTATTTCGCCTCGCTGACGCAGGAAGGTATATACGAGGGGAAGTCATTCCGATGTGTCACCGACCCGACGTCGCCCGCGCGTTGCAAGCTCGGCGCGACCGCGCTTGCGCTTGTCGGCATCTTGAGTTTTGTTGAGTCGGAATACTACCAAACACACTACGACGACGACCTTGCCGACCCGGACGGCAAGGATTACGGACACCTGACCTCCGGCTACGCATCGTTTCTGACGGCTCTGCAGAAAGAAAACGGCGGTTTCCGAAGCACGTTTGTGTTCGGACGCGATGTACAGTCGGACACGGAGTCGTCGTATGCAAACGGCGAAGCGTTCCTCGCACTGGCACGCTATGAACAGTATCGTTCCGATGAGAAGATACAGCGCAGTCTTGATACGGCATTTCAACATCTCAAGAACGATGTGCCGTTTGATATACCGCTCTATCTGTGGGTGATGGCGGCGCTCGTTGACATCAATGCACAGGAACCTCGTCCGGAGTATGAGGCGTACGCTCGGGCGTATACCGATTGGCGCATGGCGGGATTTACCGACATGCGGGAGACCAAACACAACATGTGCGCGTACCTCGAAGGCATCGTACTTGGGTACGATGTGTTCGATGGGTCGTTGCCGCCCTCGGCGCGCGCGCCGTACCGCGATGAAATAGAGTTTTGGCTTGCAAAAGAACGCGCACTGCAGGTCGCCGGCCGCGACCGATACCGTGTGATGTTTGACGGGCGCACGGCATCATTTGCCATGATTGCCGACCCGGAGCGGGCGTACGGCGGCTTTTTGACCGGAGAAGAGGAGTTTACACAGCGCATTGACTTTACCCAGCACTGCCTCAACTCGTATCTCGTCTGGGATGATGTGCAGGAAGACGACTCGCAATAGCGTGGTAGCATAGAGCGATGCGAACGCTTGTTTTTGATATTGAAACCATCGGCGAGGAGTGGTCTGCGCTTGATGAGACGACCCAACACATGCTGACCCGTTGGATAGACCGCACGGCGAAAAGCGATGAGGAACATACCGCACAGCTTGCCGATTTGCAGGATGGTCTGGGCTTTTCGCCGCTGACCGGAAGCATCGTCGCCATCGGACTCTATGATTTGGAACAAGAGAAGGGCGTGGTGTATTACCGGACGGATGACACTCTGGCGGACGATCTCGCCGAAGGCGCGGTGCTATTGAAAGTACGAAGCGAAAAACAGATGCTCGAAGATTTTTGGGCCGGCGCGAAGGCGTACGACGCGTTCGTGACATTCAACGGACGAGGATTTGACGTGCCGTTTCTCTTGCTTCGTTCGGCGATACTCGGGGTAAAGCCGACGCGCGACCTGATGGACGGCCGGTACCTCTATCAGCAGAAGGGTGCCAAACACATAGACCTCGCCGACCAGCTCTCTTTTTACGGCGCGGTGTTCAAGAAAGCATCTCTGCATCTCTACTGTCGCGCGTTCGGGATTGAAAGTCCGAAAGCCGCGGGTGTCACCGGAGACGACGTGAGCGCGCTTTTCCGGGAAGGCAAATACGAAACCATCGCCCGCTACAACGTCCGTGACATCATTGCGACGACGGAACTCTACAAAAAATGGCAGACCTATCTCTCGCCGTCGGCATTTCGAAATTTTGACTAAACTACAAAATTGTGCTTTAATCTTTCCAGAAATTGGGGTTGCTAGTCAACAATACGTCTCTGGAGGGGATGGTTATGGTTTTAGCAATACTGTGGCGGTTGGGACTCGTGCTACTCATTGCCATTCTGATGGGTAGTGCCTGGGGTTTCTTTTTGGTGCGATGGGAAGGTCGTCCGGTAGAAGTTCGAGAGGGGAGGATATATGCCAAACCGACGGGACTTCTTGCTCAGAATGCGGATGCCTATCTCGGTGCATTAGAGTCGCTGTTCTATTTTCTGGAGTTTGGACCGTATACTCACCCCTGGAACAACACAAAGCTGCGACCAGACGAGGTCGCTCATTTGAACCCCAACATGATGATTCTTTCGGAAGGTATACCCGGAGAGACCACCCAATATCCTTTCACTCACATACCGTTGTTGGGTGGGTGGAGGAGAACTGTCGTGTTTTCTCCGACTGATCCTACCGAACCGTGGTTTCCTATATGGAAAAATCCGGATGGCCAGGAAATAAAATTTGCGGGGATGTCCCGCATACCCTGTTGGGGGCCATCTCAGCTACGTCGTGGTCGTGGTTCTGCGCTCTTGGGGGCCGTGTCAGCAGTGCATGGGCGGCAACTGCCTGTGCGGGAAGTTGCTCGGCGGTACATAGGGGATAGGACCATTTATTCGCGTATCCCCACTCGGTAAAGTGTTGGTTGTTTTTACGCGCAGGTTGGCCCATGAGGCTGATCTGCGCGTAATCTGTTTTTGCTATACTGATACGGACAATGAAACAAATTCTTCCGGTACTTGCCGATATTGCAAATGGTATTTTCGCGACGCTGCTTGCGGGATGGATTACGAATACAGAAATCTTTTGGTGGCATTTTTTGGTCGGAGTTCCGCTTGCCATGATGCCGGATCTCGACGCGGTGCCTGAATTGTTGCGACGGGGGAAAGTTGCCGCTTCCAGTGACTATGTGTATGACCATAGGGAAGGTCTGCATTACCCCGCGGTCCTTTTGCTTGTCGGCATCGTGCTTGCATGGCTCGTCGGTTTTTTTGGCTGGCTTTTTCTTATTGCGACCATGTTGCATTTTGTCAACGATTCATACGGCGTCGGCTGGGGCGTTGCGTGGCTGTGGCCGTTCTCGCGCACTCGGTACAAGTGCGCAGATCGAAAAGTAAACCAGCCGAAAAGGATGCTGGTCGCCGACGGTGTCTGGGAGAAACTTTCGGTTGACGAGCGTCGGGTGCGGTTTATCGTGTCATGGAGTGAAGAAGAATTACCTCGTTTTATCATGCGGTGGGGAAGAGGTGACTGGATCGATAAATGGTATTTGACCCGCAATTGGGTATCAGTGACGGAGTACCTGCTTTTTATGTGTTCGCTTTTTATCCTCGTCGCGTTCTTGTTGCGCTAGCATGGGTTTAGGGAGGCATGCTACAATTCCCGCATGGCGAAAGAAGTGACACTCGGTGAAGTCCATGAGCTCTTAATGCACGTTGCCGAACACATGGCGACCAAGGAAGAGACGGCGACGAAAACAGAGCTTGCGGAAGGTTTGGCTGGGATTCGCGCGGAGATGGCCGAAGGATTTGCCGCCGTGCGTGAAGAAATGGCGACGAAGGTGGAAATGTCCGCAGGTTTCGCTTCAGTGAGGTCGGAGCTTTCCGAAGTGAAAGAACGGCTTACCGATGTCGAGACGGCTGTCGAAAATCTCTCCGGTCTCACCACGGAGACAGATGACCTCTCCGACCGCATGGGCAGAGTGGAACGGCATGTGGGTTTGCAGGCGTTGTAATTTTCCCGCATGTCTGAAAAAGAATTTCCCCGAAAGTTTCCTATGACATTCCCGGAAGGGTTTTATTGGGGGGCGGCGACGGCGTCGTATCAGGTGGAGGGCGGTATCGAGAATACCGACTGGGCGCAAGCGGCGCGAGAGGGCAGAGTGCCGCCTTGCGGTCGTGCGGCCGACCACTACAATCGCTATGAAGAAGATTTTGATATTGCAAAGTCGCTCGGGCACAACTGCCACCGCATCTCGGTCGAGTGGGCGCGCATCGAGCCGGAGGAAGGGACGTTTAATGAAAAAGAAATCGAGCACTATCTCGCCGTACTCGCCGCGCTTCGCGCGCGCCACATCAAGCCATTTGTGACACTCTGGCACTTCACGCTTCCGCAGTGGTTTGCCGAAAGCGGCGGATGGGAGCGCAAAGATGCGCCGGAGATTTTCGCCCGCTACTGCGGATATGTGGCGCGAAAGCTCGGAAACGACTGCCGGCATTTCGCGACCATGAACGAGCCGACGGTGTTTGCCGGGCAGGGATGGCTTACCGGGAGTTGGCCGCCATTTAAAAAATGGTTAGGACTGGATCTTCTCAAAGCGATTCCTGTGGAACGTCCCGATTTCATCGGACAGAAGGCAACCTGGCACAATGTCATGACCTATCTGCGTGTGCGGCGACATCTCATCAGGGCGCACAATCTGGCATACGATGCGATCAAAGCGGCAGCGTTTGGCGCGGAAGTGGGTATCGTCCATCACATTGTTCTCTTCCATGCGAATGGCAATCCTTTCAACAAATTGCTTGCGTGGATTGCGAATTGGCACGCGACGCACGCCATACTTTCGCGTGTCTATCGCAAGTGCGACTCAATCGGCATCAATTACTACCAGCACAAAAAATTCGGCGACAATGCGACCTATGACAAGACTGATATGGGTTGGGATGTGTACCCCGAGGGACTCTGTGATGCGCTCCTGATGGTCAAGCGATACAAATTACCTATCTGGGTTTCGGAAGCGGGGGTTGCCGATGCGGCAGACCGCATCCGCGCCGACTATATCAAGCGTCTCGTCCGGTGTATGCATGTCGCGATAGAAAACGGCGCGGATGTGCGCGGCTTCATGTATTGGTCGCTGATTGATAACTACGAGTGGGCGCTCGGGTTTGAAAAACGCTTCGGGCTTGTCGAGATCGACTACCAGACGCTCGAGCGGAAGATTCGCCCGTCCGCATATGCATACAAAGAGATTATTGAGCGCAATGCGATGCTAGAATAGGCGCATGCCAGCGTGGATTTTGTTTGCAGTCATTGCGCAGTTTTTCAATGCGATCGTCGCGCTGGTCGACAAGTATATCGTCACGAGCAAGAAGGCCGTGCCGGAGCCGTTCGTCTATGCTTTTTATACCTGTGTACTCTCCGGTGCGGCGATCGTAATCTATATCCCCGGCCTGCTTCCGGTTTCGATCGACGGCGTCACCTTCCCCGATGTCGGCAATGTGCGTTTCCCGACGCTCGAAGTACTCGGGCTTTCCATACTCTCGGCGTATACGTTTTTCTACGCGCTCGTTTCGATGTTCAAGGCGCTTCAGCAGGCCGACGCGTCCGATGTGGTGCCGGTCGTCGGTGCGGTTTCGGCGATCGGCTCGCTCGCGCTCGCGTACCTCTTCTTGGGCGCTACGTTGTCGGCTCATTTCGCGTTTGGCGTGATCCTGCTCGCGCTCGGGACGCTCCTGGTTTCGCATTTCAGACTTTCATGGAAGGGAGTGCTCACCTGCATCTCCTCCGGTATATTCTTTTCACTCCACTATGTCGTGATCAAAGGACTTTTCAACGAGACGTCCTTTGACGACGGCTTTTTCTGGAGCCGCGTCGGCTTCGTGCTCTTTGCGATCTCGCTTCTGCTGATACCGAGTCACGGGAAGAGGATCCTTCCGCATGTTCGGGCGACGCGCAAACGGATCGGCGCGCTCGTTGTCGTCAATAAAGTTATCGCGGGGGTCGCGTCGGTGCTCGTACTGAAGGCGACGGAACTCGGGGATGTGTCGGTGGTGCAGGCGCTCGGCGGCCTGCAGTTTCTCTTCATTTTCATCTTTGGCGTCACGCTCGGTCCGCATACCCCCTTCGCATACGGAGAGAATACGCGCGACCTAAAGGTGTTCGCGCATAAAGCTGTCTTTGTCGCCATCATCATACTCGGTTTTTGGGTGTTGTTCGGATAAGATGCAAAGATAAGATATGGATGCATGAAGAAGCCCAAAAAAAAGCTACAGAAGAAATCGCGTCTCAAACGAATATTGCTCTGGATCGGGGGCGCTCTCGCATTACTCGCGCTCGCGCTCGTACTGCTTGCGCGCAAGCCCGTGCCCGAACGGTTTACCTACGGCATCTCTTTCAGTGCGCCGTATACGGAAGAGCTTGGTCTCAATGCGCGTGAGGTCTATACCGCATTTCTTGCGGAGCTCGGCGTGCGCCATCTGCGACTGGCGGCGCAGTGGCCGATGATCGAGCCGCGCCGCGATGCATTTGATTTTTCCGAGCTCGACTTCGAAGTTGCCGAGGCGAAAAAGTACGGCGCGGATATCGTACTTGCGGTTGGCAGGCGTCTGCCGCGTTGGCCGGAGTGTCATACGCCGGGATGGGCGCAAGAGCTTTCTTGGGAGGAACAGAAAAATGAAATCAAAGCGTATGTTACCGAAGTGATCAATCGCTACAAAGACGAGCCGCATATTGTCTACTGGCAGGTCGAGAATGAGCCGTACCTCGGGACATTTGCCCGGGACCAGTGCGGCGAACTTGACGAAGCATTCCTCAAAGAAGAGATTGCGCTCGTACGGGAACTTGATCCGGGAAGACCGATTTTGGTTACCGACGGCGGCAATTTCGGGACATGGACGGGGGCGTACGGCGCCGGAGACGCGTTCGGCACAAGCGTGTACGTATACTTCTGGAATCCGACGTATGGTCAATTTCGTACCGTGCTTCCGTCGGTCACCTATCGCATTAAGGAGAATCTGGTACAGCTTTTCTATGGCACAAAGCCGACATTTCTCATCGAGCTGTCGCTTGAACCATGGCTCATTGAGCCGGTCATCAAGGTGCCGATCGAGACCCAGCTTGAACGGATGAACCCGGAAAAATTTGACGAGATTATCCAGTATGCAAAAGAGACGCGGTATGACCGCCAATACCTCTGGGGAGGGGAGTGGTGGTATTGGCTCAAAACAAAAGGCCGTGCGGAGATGTGGGAGAAAGGAGCGGCGATCTTTGCACAGTAGACACGGGGATGGTATAGCTATCTCGAAAAAGACGCCGAATGGGTATAGTATAGAGAGCATATGCATATACGAACGCTTGTTGGTACGATACTTGTCAGCGCAACACTGGCGCTTATGCCGCTTACCGTCCTCGCCGCTCCGGTGCTCCGGAGCGGCGAATCCGTATCGGTGGGTGAAGCGCAAAAAGTGGAGAGTGATTTCTATGCCGTCGGCGGCGCGGTTACGGTGTCCGGTACGGTCGACGGCGATCTCTATGCCGCGGCCGGCACGGTGACGGTGAATGGCACGGTCGGAGGCGATGCCGTGATTGCGGGAGGGTCGGTGCGTCTCGATGGTCCGGTGAAGGACGATGTCCGCATGATCGGCGGGGAACTGGTCATCGCCGGCACGATTGAGGGAGACGTGCTCGTGATGGGAGGCGCCGTCCATGTGTTGTCGACGGCGCATGTGGGCGGGGACATTCTTTTTGTCGGAGGGGAAATGACCATGGAAGGGGAATTGAAGGGCTCGCTTTCCGGACAGGCGGAAAAGATCAGGGTCAACGGGCGGGTGTTCGGCGATGTTTCCGTGACTGCGGCAAGCGCACTTGAGCTCGGCGATCAGGCGCATGTGGAGGGTATCGTCGAATACACAAGCAGAAACGAGATTGCACGCGCGCCGGGGTCGGTGGTGATCGGCGATGTGGTCAAAAAGCCGATGGTCGATGCGAGAGCGCCGATATCGTCCTATGTGCTTCCGCTTCTCGTGTTCTTTTTCACTACCGCGGCCTACCTGTTGCTGTTCAGAAAAATCCTCGACCGGCTCATGCGTCATACCGTCGGCTCGTTCGGTCTTCATGGTCTTCTCGGATTCGGCGTCATGGCGGCGGTGCCGATTGTCGTGGGGGCGTTGCTGGTGAGTATCATCGGTCTGCCCGTCGGCATGGCGCTCCTTTTGGCGTATTTCCTTCTGATCGCCGTTGCGCTGTCTTGCAGTGGGATTCTTGCGGGCGCGCTCTTCGCGCGTTTTGTTGATGGCACTGCGGCTGTCTCGTTGAAATGGACGATCGTGGGTACGCTCTCGCTTGTGCTTCTCGGTTATGTCCCGTATCTCGGCGCGCTGGTGTTTGCGGTGGCGACGGTCGTGCTTATCGGCGGCATAACGACGCTCGTATACGCGCGCGTACGGTCGTAGCATTCTCATGGCCGCCAGATACTCCAATAGAGCATCGTCGCTCGAAAAATTTTTTCCGAACGTAGTCCTCGGTTTCAATGACGCGCTCATCTCGCTTACCGGAGCGCTCGCCGGCTTTTTTGTGGCGCTGAGGGAGCCGAATGTGATCGCTGTCGCCGGGCTCATTACGGGTATATCGGCGGCTCTTTCCATGGCGGCATCCGCCTATCAGCAGGCGCGGCATGAGCGAAGGCGGGAGGCCTTGAAGGCCGCGCTTGTCACCGGCGTATCGTACCTCGCAGTCGCACTGCTCCTCACCGCGCCATTTATGGCGTGCGATGATATTACGATCGCGCTTACGGCCACCGTCTTTGTCGCTGTCGCTCTGGTTGCCGTCGTCGCGTTCTACAGTTCCCGATTGCTTGGTCGTCGCTACTCGGTGCAATTTTTTGAAATGTGCGCCTTTTCTCTCGGTATCGCGATCCTCACTTTTTTCATAGGCGAAGCACTCGACGAATATATTTCCTCCTGACCGGATTGCAGACTACCGTTATGAACGCAGTGAAAAAGAAAGAACGTGTCGCTCGGGTTTGCGCCATGAATCGAGTATTGAAGCGGCTCTATCCGGACCCGCATATTGCACTTCTTTATGGTAATCCGTGGGAGCTGTTGGTCGCGGTACAGCTCTCCGCGCAATGCACGGACAAGCGGGCGAATGAAGTCACCAAAAAACTTTTCAAGAAGTACCGGACGCTCGATGCGTACGTACGCGCACAGCCGCGCGTATTCGAGAAGGACATTTTCTCCTGCGGATTTTATAAAAACAAGACGAGGAACATTCTTGCGGCCGCCAAAATCGTCAAAGACGATTTTGGCGGCCGCATTCCCGAGACGATGCCCGACCTGCTCTCGCTTCCCGGTGTCGCTCGCAAGACGGCGAATGTCGTTATGGCGACGCTCTACGGCACTGCGGTCGGCATCGCCGTGGATACGCATGTCCGGCGTTTTGCCATTCGCTTTGACCTTTCCGACCATACAGACCCCCTGCGCATTGAGCGCGACCTTATGGCGATTATGCCAAAAAAGGAATGGTGGCTCTTCAACCACCGTCTCGTACACTACGGTCGCGATATCTGCCCGGCCCGCAAGCATGATTGTCTTGCGCACCCCCTGACGAACGTGTACAAAAAGGCCGCGATAGTTTGGCCAAAAGCTCACTAGCGTCTCGTCAGTGACGGAATTTGGGGGCGGTGCTATAGTGCACCCACCCAAGGTGGGAATGGAAGGCCTATGAATATACTTTTAGCGGTTGTCGAGGATCTCTATACGTTTGCGGTTTCGGTGCTGTTTCGGCGGCAGGGACAGGTAGGAAACAGTAATGATACGCTATATCTTCCGCCCTCGCGGGTGGTGTCTGCTGTACGGGAGACGACTGATATCGACTCGTATCGGCATACGTCGCCTGTGCCGATGGCTGAGCCGGTGCCAGTGGCTCCTGCTACAGCACCGAGCATGGCCGCTCCACAGAAGCATACGCTCGTGTACTGCGCGAAATCTCGTGTTCCGTTGCGCACGACGCCGGACGGCGCAAGCGACACCACGATTGCCATGATCCCGTACGGCGAGATGCTCATGTTGCTTGCGGCGGATGATGCATACGCCCATGTTGCTTTGGGGGACAAGCGGGGGTATGTGCCGAGTACCGCAATCGTGCAGAAAGCCGCGGACGTCTATCCGACATTTATGATCGGGGAAGAAAACGGTGCGCACGATATCAATACCGTGCGTCTGCGGTCGGTGATTGATGACGAATTTTCGGCAGGGCTCACCCAGCTTCCGCTCGGAGCTCACGAATACGTCTATTACCGGCTACTGCGCCGTGGCGTGCACCTGGCGTGGCCCGACATTCGTCCGCGCACGCCAGGCGCATGGGCGAAGATTCTCTCGACGGTTTCCAGTGCGAAGATCGGCGACGAGCCATCAGTTGGTTCGGTCATGGAGTTCGTCCTATCGGACGAAAAAGCCCATCTTGCGTATGTCGACAAGGTATTCAACGACTCGATACAGATCTCCGAAGCCGACTGGCCGTCGCACGGCATCTACAACGAGCGCGTACTCGTCGAAGCCGAATGGAAGGCGCTCGCACCGTCATTTATTGCGGTCAGCTAACAGGCATGTCTGGGGAGATGAAAAAGCCCGAGAGTACTGCATTTCGAAGAATAGTCTGGGAGTATTATCGCCGCCACGGCAGGGATCTGCCGTGGCGACGTACGAAAAATCCGTACCGCATCTTCGTTTCGGAAATGATGCTCCAGCAGACGCAAGTCGACCGTGTCACTCCGAAATATCGCGCGTTTCTTAAAGAATTTCCGACACCACGCGCGCTTGCTCGCGCGACGCTCGCCGATGTGCTTCGTGCGTGGCAGGGGCTCGGATACAATCGCCGAGGGAAATTTCTCCATGAGGCCGTGAAAATGATCGAAGATCATTTTCACGGCCGGTTTCCCAAAACCGCTGAAGAAATAGAACAGCTCCCCGGAGTAGGACACTACACCGCCCGAGCAATTGCGACATTTGCATACAACTTGCCGGAAGTTTTTATAGAGACAAACATCCGCACGGTCTTTCTCCACTACTTTTTCAAAAACAAAACGAATGTGCCGGACAGCAAGATCATTCCGTATATCGAGGCGACGCTCGATACCAAACATCCCCGAGAATGGTACTGGGCGCTCATGGACTACGGCGCATATCTGAAAAAAGAGCACGGCAACGCAAACCTCAGAAGTGCGCACTATACGAAGCAATCCAAATTCGAAGGGTCCAATCGCCAGATCCGTGGGCTCATTATAAAAACGCTTCTCGCTGAAGGCGCACTAACTGCCGCCGCGCTCGCCAAAAAAACAAAAAAGCCATTCAAATTCGTACAAACGATAGCGGATACCCTCGTCCGGGAAGGATTTTTGAAAAAGAAGAACAAAACATATCTCTGCTAAAAATACCAAACCCCGTCCTATTGGACGAGGGTTGTGGGGGCCTAGGCCCCCACTTGGAAGACCATCAATCCATACCTTCTCTTTTGGGGTGTACTGTGGCCATGATTCGGGCGAGGGGGCTCCAAACCATGAAGGCCTCAATTCCCACCATCATGGGGTCCACATGGTGCCTCTTGAGGGGGATATCAGCTTCGTGAGCACTCCGTAGACATTCTGTACACAGAGCTAAATGCTCCGACAGCTTTTGGAACAAACGTGCGGCCAACTCCGGGTCAAAATCCAACGGTGGGTGGACAGTTGCTTCGGTAGCCATAGTGTCTCCTTTGCCCGTACTGTATATATTTGGAACTCGGAAAGAGTAACACCAAAAGTTATAAATCTCCACCCTTACTTTTTACCGCGTATCCTTCAGAAGTAGCGAGAACACCGCACCCGGAAGCATCAAGAGACCGAAGATTGCGAAAAGATAGGCGAAGGGCGTGTATATGAGTAGAACACTGCCGAGAAGGGACGCGAGGAGGAAGGCGATAGGGCGGCAGGCGCGGAAAAAGCCGATGATGCCGGCATCCGCGTCTTTGGTCTGCTTGAAGAAATAGCTTTCGGTCGTGACTTCGACGAAACTCGCGCCCACGCGCGTCATAAACATTGTCACCATCCACGGCAGAAGGATGGGGACTTTAAGAAACGCCATGTACGCGGTGGAAACGGCGAGTATGATAAAGCCCGCCGTCATCATCTCTTTCTCGCCGATCCATCGGTCCGCGACGACGCCGATCGGGTATTCGAGAATGACATAGGCGAAGAGGCCGGCAAAGAGTACGAGGCCGATCTCGTCCCAAGAAAAGCCGATGGCCGAGGCGAGATAGAGCGGCACGTAGATGACCATCCACGCGAAAAAGAGTTGGAGGAGGAAGTGACAGACGAACACCGACCGCAGATCGTGTTTGATGGAAAAGCGGTACCAGATGTCGAAGATGTTGAGACTCGCGTACACCGGATCGCGGAATGTGCCGAAATAGCGCAAGAGCAGAAAACAGAAGACGACCATCAGGATGGCGCTCGCCACATAGGCGAGCATAAATCGCGGTTCGCCGCTGCCGAGTAAAAAGCCAACGGCAAGCGTGGCGAATGCCGTCCCTATGCTCAAGATGCCAAGCATGATGCCGCGTGTGCCGCCGGTGATTTTTTCGCTTTTACCGATACGATCCTCCATGAAAATATCGATATTGAACAGCAAAAGCGGCACCAAGGCGTGGTGGAGTACGAAAAGCGGCAGAGAAACATAGGGGGAGTTCGCGAATGCGAGACCGACAAGAACAATCGTTTCGGTCACGCCGAGTCCGAGCGCGGTCCGGGAATTGCCCCAGCGGCCGAGGATTCTCCTTGTGGAGAAGAATGCGACGATGGTGAGTATCGACGAAAGGATGTAGAGCACGCCGATGGTCCGGTCGGAGACGAACTGCGAAAGGAGCGCCGAGTTGACGTAGGCGACGAGCGCCCAGTGGAGGGCGAAAATGAGCGTGAGGCCGTATATGCTCCGAAATGCGTGCGGCCGCTTGGCGGCCGCACGCATTTCCGGAGTGACTACCGAGGAAGCCATAGAGAAAGTATACTCCCCGCCCGCGAGCGGGAAAGGATTAAATACCGATGAGAACGGGAATCACCATCGGCGTCTTGTTGGTCCTTTGGAGGAGGAAGCCGGTGACGGTGTCGGTGAGCTGGTCTTTGACGAAGTCGAGATTGATCGGTTGCATGTTCTCGGTACTTTTCTCGACGGTGCGCTTGATGAGCGTTCGCGCTTCGGAAAGCAGTGCTTGCGATTCTCGCAGGTACACGAAGCCGCGCGAGATGATATCGGGCGACTTCCGGAGCTTGCCGGTCTTGATGTTGAGGGTCGCAATGATGACGAACATGCCGTCTTGGGCAAGCGACTGGCGGTCGCGGATCACGACCTCTTGCCGCATGCCGACGGTGAAGCCGTCGACCATCATGATCTCGGTTGGCGCTTTCTCCTTATGAATGTTCAACTCGGTGCCGTTCTTGATGTCGACCACCAGACCGTTGTCGGCAATAATGATATTTTCTTTCGGGAAGCCCGCTTCCTCGACCGCGTAGGCATGACAGCGGATCATAGAGTGGTAGCCGTAGGCGGGCATGAAGAAGCGCGGGTGCACCTGGTGGTTCATCCAGACGAGCTCTCCCGAGTTGCCGTGGCCGGTCGAGTGCACATCCGAAGATCGGTAGTGGATGATCTGCGCGCCGCGACGGTAGAGATTGTCTTTCAATTTCTGCACGGAAAGCTCGTTGCCCGGAATAACCGAAGACGAGAGCATGATGGTGTCGCGTTCGCCGAGCGCGATAAACTTATGCTGTTTGGTCGCGATGCGCATGAGTGCGGCGAATTCCTCGCCCTGCGCGCCGGTCGAGATCACCACGATGCGGTCTGCGGGGTAGTTGTCGATCTCCTGCACAGGGATGATGGTGTCTTTCTGCACCGTGAGAATGCCCGCTTTTTGCGCGATTTCGATGTTGGTCTTGATGCTCCGACCTTCGGTGACGACTTTTTTCCCGAGCTTCTCGCAGATGGCGATAATGTGCGTCATGCGGGCGAACTGCGACGCGAAGGTGCCGATAATGAGACGGCCTTTGACCGAGCGGATGATCTCTTCAATGTTGGTATGGACGCGCATCTCGGGAATGGAGAAACCGGTCTTCTCGGCGTTCGTCGAGTCGGCGATAAAGAGGATGTTGTTGTCCTTGCCGATCGTGCCCCAGACTTCCTGTTCCGTCTTCGACGGTACGCCGTCCTCGTGGTCGAGTTTGAGATCGCCGGAAATGACGATGTTGCCGTATTTGGTCTCCACCGAAATACCCATGGAATCGGGGATGGAGTGCGTGACGGGGAACGGCTTGATGTAGGTAGTGCCGAGCTTGATGCGTTGTCCCGGCTCAACGAGGTGCATGTTCACTTTCGGCAGATGCGGGAATTCTTCTTGCCGCTTCAGGATCATGAGCGACGTCAGATAGCGGGTATAGATCGGCGGGTTGCCGAGACGCTCCATGAGAAAGGGAATGCCGCCGATGTGGTCGAGGTGGCCGTGCGTAATGACGAGTCCGCGGATCTTGTCTCTATTTTGTTCAAGATATTGCGTGTTCGGGAGGATGTAGTTGATGCCGGGTGCGTCGTTCTCTTCGGAGACGAACTGGAAGCCCGCATCGAAAATAAGGATATCGTCCGCGGTTTCAACCGCGAGCATATTCTTGCCGACCTCCTCGACGCCGCCGAGCGGGATGACGCGGACGACGTCCGGGTCAGTGACGGGCGGGATGACGGCGATGTCCGGGTTTGCGACCGTGTCGCGGTGCTGGAGCGGGGGGTTGGTCATGGAGCGCGGGCGGCGCGCCTGCGCTCTGCCACGGGGTCCTCTGCCGCCCCTTCGTTCGCCGTTTGCCGGGCGGCCTTCACTGCGCCCATGCGCAGGCGCAGGCGCGCCGCCCGCGAGGCGTGCATACATGCGCGCCGGCCGATACGATCGAGTATGTGGTGTATGTGCTGGTGTCATAATGAATGTGGTTAGTATGATAGTAATTGCTGTGTCGTGTCTTCGAATGGAAATGATTATTCCTCCTGTTCCTCATTATCTGCAAAAAACGGCCACACGGTATTCGTCTCTATAAACCAGTCGTGTACCGTACTCCATCGTTCGGAGCCGCGCGCGATGCCGGCAAGCGAGACATTGCGTACTGCGGGCGGCGCGACATATGCGTATGTCGGCACATACAGGAATATTGCCGGGATCTCGTCCGCGAGCGTGTCGCTGAACTTTTGGTAGAGTACCGCGCGTTCTTCCGATGTGCCGCCGGCGCGCGCGGCCGAGAGCAGGGAATCGGTCGCAATATTGGCATAGAGCGCAACATTGAGTCCCGGGTCGTTGCGTTGGCTCGAATGCCAGAATGAATAGAAGTCGAGCTCTCGGCCGACGACCGTGCCGAAAAGCAGAGTTTCGTACTGGCGCGGGCGGATGGTCGTCTGCACAAGATCCGACTGCTCGAATTGCTCTATGGTCACCGGCACGCCGAGCTCCGCCCACTGCGATTTCAATATCTCGGCGGTTTCCTCGAATACCGGAGTATTAACGGTGCTGATACTGAACGAAAGTTCCGTAGCCGTACCGTCGATGGTCTTTTCCCACCTGCCGGTCTCCTCATGCATTCTCCAGCCGGCGTCGCGCAAGATCGCGCGCGCCTCGTCGAGGGCGGCGACATCGCCCGTCTCCGCTACAGGCGGTGTCTCAATCTCGAATCCCGGCGGGATGGGCGAAGTGATCGCAATGCCCGCGCCGTCGAGCGCCTCTTCGACGATGACCTGTCGGTTGACGACGATCTGGAGCGCCTTGCGCACGGCGCTCTCGCGAAACATCGGCACCTCGTTTTGGTTAAAAAAGAGCATAAATGTTCGCGGAAGGGGTGCGCTCACGCGGGTGATCGGCACTTGCGCGACGGAGATTGTATCCAATGCGGTTTCCGAGAGACCGCCGGCGCTTTCCACCACGCCCTGCATGATGGCGTCCACGAGCTCGGACTCGGTCTGATAAAACCGGAGATACAGTTTCTTGATCCGCGGGGGAGTCTTGAAAAAGCGGCGGTTCGACACGAGTTCGTACGACTCCGGGATGCCGGCGTCGGTGCGGCTGACCTCGGAGATCGCATACGGGCCGGCGCCGACCGGCTCGCTGTTGTACTGGCTGAACGGAAATTCTTCCGCGCTCACTCCTTCCCAGATATGTTTCGGCAGGATGCCGAGTGTCAGATTTTCAATAAAAGGCGCATACGGTTCGGGCAGGAGGAATTGTATCTCATGTTCGCCCTGCCGCTCTACGGCGACGCCTTCCCAGCTCGCGCGCAGAGGGCTTTTAACCGCAGGATCTTGTACCCGCGAGACGGTAAAGACCACGTCGTCGGCGGTAAGCGGCGTTGCGTCATGGAAGACGACATCCTGCCGTAGTACCAAACGATAAGTACGCCCGTCCTCGGAAACCTCGATCGACTCCGCGATATCGGGCACGAGCTGGCCGTCTGTATTCCGTGCCACGAGTCCCGCATAGACGAGTGCGGTGAGATCCTGGTCGGCCACGGTCACGGCGAGTACCGGATTGACGAAGCGTGGTGCACCCACCACGCCCTCGGTGAGCGTGCCGCCGCGACCGGGGACCACGACCAGCGCCCGCGCATTGACGGAGACGGCAAGCCATAGGAAAGACAGAAAGAAGGCGACTGCCGCGATCTTGAGCAGGAATCGGTCTCCGATTGACAGTCCTTCTGCAAACCCGAGCATTCGGTCAATCATGGAGTGTTTAGAGATGGTGGATGTGGTGTTCATACGCACGACGGTGCGGGAAAAATATGAAAGATCGTGAGAGGATAACGGTCATGCCGAACGCAGAGATTGCGCGGCGCTGGCGCTAGAAGGCGAGCGGGAGAAACGCGGAAATGACAAAGAGAATCCCGATGACGATGGTTGCCCGGAACAGAAAAAGCTCGGCGCCGCGGCGCTTGTGGAAAGTGGCACTGAAATTGTCTCCTCCGAACGCACCTCCGAGCGAGGACCCGCGTTGCTGCAAGAGAATCGCGGCAACAAGCAAGACGGAGAGGACAATCTGTATGTACGGCAGAGCTGGGGCTATGCCGGACCCGATGATTTCCATGTCCCCAGTATACTAGCAAACATACCCTCCTCCCGCAAGTCGCCCATTGTCGTGGAAACTGTGTATATGGCACGCTCGATTGTTGAGGGACACAGGTAATTGTGGCAAAAGCTTCTGTGGGTAGAAGATGATATATCGCACATGGTGACTGACAAGGGGAGCACGATGACATCTGCTGATGTTGAGAGGTTGGAGGTGTTGTCAGCGCTTTTGAATGCTCTTGCCGCACAGCCGAGGATGTGGGGGGCACTCCTTGAGTGCGCGAGCAGGGTACTTGCATACGACCCGGAAAATTTTATCGCCTTCGCCAGCATCCAAGCGGCGTGCTTGGAGTTGTTGGATAAAGATTTTGACAATATGACTCTACCGAGAGCCAAGGAGCTTATTGCACAGGCGGCTCGGGCGAATCGGGTTCTGCGTGTGTCGGACATCCGCTGACATGTGTCACCAAAGACCGAGGGAGAGCCAGTCGGCTCGTTACCACCTCGGTCCTCGTTTTTTAAACCGCGACAGTTATTTTGACGATACGGGGAAATGACGTATAATGCCGCGACAAAACACAGCTTCCCAAACACATTTTTGGTCTGTTGCGGACGGGGAGTCTGTGTATTATTGGAATATAGTTCTTGATGCACCGTATGGCAAAAGCAAAAAAGAAAACAAAGAACATTTCATCAAAGAAAGCGTCCAATAAGAAGACTGTTGCGAAGAAAAAGGTTGCACGTCGTCCGGCCGGGGCGAATAAGGCGGTGAGCCCCGTTAGAGGCTCTGCCTCTAACGGGGCAAGCAGTGTTGGTATCCGCCCCTTGGGCGACCGCGTCGTCATCCGCCCGCTCTCCGAAGAGGAGACGGGCACGAAGTCGGCCTTTGGAATCATTATTCCCGACACGGTGAAAGGTGAGAAGCCGGAGCAGGGCGTCGTCGTGGCGACGGGTCCCGGCAAGTACGACGACGGCGAGTACGTCCCCATGCAGGTGTCGGTCGGCGACCGGGTGGTGTTTTCAAAATACGGCTATGACGAAGTGAAAGTCGGCGGCAAGGAGTACTACGTCCTGTCCGAATCCTCCGTGCTCGCCGTCATCCGCGACTGATTACTTCAAAGCGAGCGCAGGAAGCAAAACCGCTCTGCGGTTTTATCAGAACGCTAATCTCATTTCTACCTATGGCAGCAAAGAAAATCATTTTTGACGAACAGCTCAAGAAGTCCCTCAAGCGCGGTGTTGATGCGGTCGCGGACGCGGTGAAGGTAACGCTCGGTCCGCGCGGACACAACGTCATCCTCGACAAGGGCTTCGGCTCTCCGACGGTGACCAACGACGGCGTCTCCATCGCAAAGGAAATCACGCTCAAAGACAAGTTTGAAAATATGGGCGCGGAGCTGATAAAAGAAGTGGCTTCGAAGACCAACGATGTCGCGGGAGACGGCACGACGACCGCGACCGTGCTCATGCAGGCGCTTGTCACCGAAGGGCTCCGACAAACGACGATGGGTCTCAATGCGATGGCAATCCGCACCGGCATGGAGCATGCCTCGCGCGATGTGGTGGAAGCCCTCCGCGAGATGGCGACACCGATTAGCAAGAAGGACGAGGTCAAGCAAGTCGCGACCATCTCCGCCGAAAGCGAGGAGATTGGCGCGAAAATCGCCGAGACGATAGACAAAGTCGGCAAGGACGGCGTCGTGACAGTGGAGGAATCGCAGTCGTTCGGCATCGAGACGGAGTTTACCGAAGGCATGGAGTTTGATCGCGGGTATGTCTCGCCGTACATGATTACGAACGCCGAGCGGATGGAGGCGGAGTACCGCGACGCGCTTATTCTTATCACCGACAAAAAAGTATCGAGCGTGCAGGAGATTCTCCCGCTTCTTGAAAAGCTCGCACAGACCGGCAAGAAAGAGCTCGTGATTATCGCGGATGATGTCGAGGGTGAGGCGCTTGCGACATTTGTCGTCAACAAGTTGCGCGGCGGATTCTCCGTGCTCGCGGTGAAAGCGCCGGGATACGGCGACCGCAAGAAGGAGATGTTGCAGGACATTGCGGTGACGACCGGCGGCACGGTGATTGCCGAGGAAGTGGGGCTCAAGCTCGAAAACGCCGAGCTCGCACAGCTTGGCAAAGCGAGCCGCATCGTCTCGACCAAGGACAAGACGGTCGTCGTCGGCGGTAAGGGAAAGAAGTCTGATATTGACGACCGTGTGAAGGCGCTTCGCGCACAGCTCAAAGAAACCAGCTCAAAGTTTGATAAAGAAAAGCTCGAAGAGCGGATTGCAAAGCTCTCCGGCGGCGTGGCGGTGCTCAAAGTGGGCGCGGCGACCGAGACGGAGATGAAATATCTCAAGCTCAAGATTGAGGATGCGGTCAATGCGACCAAGGCCGCCATCGAGGAGGGGATCGTCCCGGGCGGCGGCGTCGCGCTTATCCGCGCCGCGGAGAAGGCGCTTGCAAAAAAGCGGGCGTATGTGAATGAAGAAGACGGAGTCGGGTACCGGATTGTCATCAAGGCGCTCGAAGCCCCGCTGAAGCAGATTGCCGCGAATGTCGGGAAGGACGACGGGTCGGTGATCGTCGACGGCGTGAAGAAAGGCAAGAAGAATGCCGGATATGATGCGGCGCGCGACGAGATGGTGGAGGACATGATCGCCGCGGGCATCATCGACCCGGTCAAGGTTACGCGCTCGGGCGTGGAGAACGCCGTCTCGGCCGCGGGCATCCTGCTCACCACCGAGGCGGCGGTCGCCGAAGACGAAGACGACAAAAAGCCCGCTCCCGGCATGGGAGGAATGGGCGGCATGGACGGAATGATGTAGCTTTGGTTGACAGCGAAATCCACATTTGTTACCGTACTCGTGAACATATGAAATCAAACCGACGCGCAATTTCGTTGAACTGGTGGGCCTTGCAAACTTCTCTGCAAAGTCCGATTTTCGCGTTGGCTTGATATCTCCCAGACACCAGCCACAAAAACTTCTCCCGGACTTTGCGGGAGAAGTTTTTGTTTGTGCAGTATCTACCATCACTATCACCATGAATTTCCTAAAACAAGTCATATCGACAAAAAAGAAAGAAATCGATGAATCGAAATCGAAGATGTCTCTTTGTGAGATTGAACGAACGTCGACCGCACTCACGGGGAAAAGGGAAATTCGACCCTTCAAAGACATCTTCGGTATGGAAGGAGTCGCCCTTATTGCGGAGATAAAAATTAAATCCCCCTCCGAGGGGCGGCTGACCAGTCTTGATCATCGACAGATTGCCCGACTCTACGCGGAGAGCGGTGCTGACGCTGTTTCGGTACTCACGGACCGGACGTATTTCGACGGTGATTTGCTCTATCTCAAAGATGTAAAAGACATTGCTCCACAGCCGATCTTTAGAAAAGATTTCATCATTGACGCCTACCAAATCTACGAGACGTTCCTGGCCCGGGCAGATGCGTTTCTGCTCATGGCTTCTCTGCTCACCGCGACCGAGCTGAAAGAATTTTTGTCTCTCGGAAGGTCGCTCGGTCTCGCTAGTATCGTTGAGGTTCACGACGCGGATGAGCTTGCTCGGACACTTGAGGCAGATGCCGAGATTATAGGTATCAACAATCGTAACCTCCAGACACTTACGGTAGACCTGCAAACAACGAGGGATCTGATGCGGCTCATTCCGAAAGACAAGATAGTGGTGAGCGAATCGGGGATCAATACTGCCGAAGATGTCCGAGAGCTTACCGGACTTGGTGTGCGGGGCATACTCGTCGGCACCTCGATCATCAAGTCTCAAGATCCCCTGCAGAAAATACAGGAGTTGAAGCAGTCCGGCTGGTGTTGACCCAGACGTATTGCTTCAGTTTGTGCTGGTGTGTGGGCTTTTAGAAAAGATCCTACACACCAGCACAAACACGGTTCTTTTGATTGAGTTCTTCAAAAATTTTGTGCTGATTACAACCACAAGCAGGAGGACGATATCATGAGATCACTAAGGGACTTAGGAACAGGGTCTGTGTTGGTTTTTGATTTCGACCAAACAATGTTCGATACGTCACGTCGCCACCGTAGTTCGTTTGATTCGGTCCTGGAGGGGTTGGGAGTGTGCGATCCTATCCCGCGAAGCTTTGTGCCGTTGTTGCGAGGGAAGAGTGATTGGGAAGTTTTTCACATCTTGCTTGCAATCGCTCGAGGGACGGCACATGTTGATGTCGCCCACGAAATGCCAAGTCTCCCATCAATGCTGACCGAGTTGGGCAGGAGGTCTTCTGGTTCGTCCACGGAAAAGCAGATTGGTCTCTGCGTCTCGATGCGGAGGGACTTCCTTTACCGGTCGATTGAAGCAGATTTGCCCGCGCCAATCCCCGGTCTTGATACGCTTCTGGCCTACATGAGACAGAAGCGAATAGTGTGCGGGATCGCCAGTGCCAGTCCGGAACGATTTGTTCATCAAGTTATCGCGAGAAGCGCAATAAGTGACATCTTTCCTGCACATTTGGTGGTTGGCAGTGAAACCATTGAGCAAGAAGAGGCGGAGCACGGTTACACTCGCGGTTACCTGGCAAAGCCGCATCCATTCTCGGTCTATCTTGCCGCCCAGAGAGTGCAGACTGCGAGAAGATTGGAGACTGGATCGCCGATCATATATATCGGCGATAGCATGACGGACTGTCTCTTGGTGGATATGTGCCATGACGTGACTGGCATCATCATCAACCCGGAGAGACAGGTCGAGTTCAGGACCAGATTTCCGGCGCTCACATTCATTGAGAGCTTAGAGGAGTTGGTGGGGGATTGAGGGGTACGGTACACTACAAACAAAGTCACAGGGTGAGGGAGGTGTGGCGGGCGGTACTGTGCCCATCCGCCGCCCGTAACCCTTTTTCATACTAATCACAATTACACATGGAATCTTTTACCACAACGTCACTGACGATTTTCGGAACCATAGAGTTTTGCAGGTCCCGATTTGCCGGTGCCGAGTACTCGCCCGTATACATTGGCGGCAACGGCGCGCTCGCGAGCCTTGCGGCCGCCAAACACGTGCAAGTAGATCTAATCGGCGTCATCGGGACCGACATGCCGCGCGAAGACTTGGCGCGCGCCCTCGGGCCGTCCGTACACATAGAAAATGTCGAGCAGATGGAAGGCGAGAGTTTTTATTATCAATCCACCTATGACCCGGACACCTTTGAACTGTCAGGAGAAGAGATAGCGTTCGGCGTCTACGGGTCGTATAGCCCTGTGCTGTCCACGAAGCAGGTGAAAAAGTCGAAGAACATCCTGTTCAGCGGCTCGAATCCGCGACTTGGGCTTGCAGTACTGAAACAAATGCAATGTCCCGAAGTCGTTGCGGTCAATACGCTTCTGTACCACCTCAAGCATAACGAGCAGTATGCGATCGACTTGGTCAAAGCGGCAACGCACCTCTTCACCAATGCGGAGGAGTACGAATATATGACAGACAAAATTGGAGAAGATCTTTTTGAGCACTGCAAAAATCTGCAGTACATCTTTAAAACAAAAGGCACTTCCGGCATTGAAGTCATAACGCCTGCGGAGAGTCGGATGTTTCCTCTTGCCCGCGTGGTCCGGCCGCTTGATCCCATCAATGCCGGGGATGTATTTGCAGGCACGGTCATGGGGATGATTGTAGGAGGGCGTAGTTCCGAGAAAGAGATGCAAACTATTATCTCCACCGCACAGGAAGAGTCCATAAAAGTCATTACGAACGACGAATATTATCGGAAAAAGACTGATCGACATGGATAAAAAAGGATATTTTGGAGAATTCGGGGGGCAGTTCGTGCCGGAGACGCTGATGAGCGCGCTTGAAGAGCTTGAGCGCGCATACGGGAAATTTTCTCGCGATAAGAAGTGTAGGGCGGAGCTTGCGCGGCATCTGCATGAGTTTGCCGGACGGCCGACCCCGCTTTATTTTGCCGAGCGGCTGACCAAAAAAGCCGGCGGCGCGAAAATATACCTCAAGCGCGAAGACCTCACGCACACGGGCGCGCACAAGATCAATAACGCCGTGGGGCAGGTGCTCCTTGCGCGCTTCATGGGGAAGTCGCGCATCATCGCCGAGACCGGTGCGGGCCAGCATGGTGTGGCGACTGCGACGGTTGCGGCGAAATTCGGCTTGGAATGCGTCGTATACATGGGAGAGGTGGATATGGAGCGCCAGAAGCCAAACGTCCTTCGGATGAAGCTCCTGGGAGCCGAGGTCGTGCCGGTCTCTTCGGGATCAAAGACGCTCAAAGACGCAATCAACGAAGCGCTCCGCGACTGGATTACCAACATCAATACCACGCACTATCTTCTCGGATCGGTGCTCGGCCCATACCCCTACCCGCAGATGATCCGCAATTTTCAGAAAGTGATCGGCGAGGAAGCGCGACGCGATATCCTCAAAAGAGAAAAACGCCCTCCGGACTATCTTGTCGCCTGCGTCGGCGGCGGAAGCAATGCGATCGGACTTTTTTATCCGTTTCTCAAAGACAAGAAAGTGCAGATGATCGGCGTCGAAGCCGGAGGGCTTGGTATCGCCTCCGGCAAACACGCCGCACGTTTTGCCGGAGGCAGGGTCGGTATTCTCCACGGGACCAAATCGTTTGTACTCCAAGACAAATTCGGCCAGATCAAAGAGACGCATAGTGTCTCGGCGGGGCTTGATTATCCGAGCGTCGGTCCCGAGCACAGCTTTCTCCGAGAAATCGGGCGGGCGGAGTATGTCTCCGTGACGGACAAACAAGCGCTCGAAGCGTTTTCGCTCCTCTGTGAAACCGAGGGCATCATTCCCGCGCTCGAATCTTCACACGCGGTCGCCTACGGCTACGCGCTCGCAAAGCGTCTGCCGAAAAATAAGATCGTCGTTATCAATCTTTCGGGACGAGGGGACAAAGACCTCGAAACCGTCACTCGCGCACAATCCCTATGACACGGCTAGAGCAGAAATTCAAAGAGACGAGAGCCGAAGGCAGGATCGCGTTCATGCCGTTTCTCGTTGCGGGAGATCCCGACCTCGAAACGAGCGTATCGATTGCAAAAACGATCGCGTCGCCCGCTGATCTTTTGGAAATAGGATTCCCGTATTCCGATCCGCTCGCGGACGGCCCGACGATCCAGGCCGCCGATATTCGCGCGCTCGGCGCCGGGATGGACACTGATCACGTCTTCACATACATCAAAAAAGTTCGCGAGTCCACCGACGTACCGATCACCGTGCTCGTCTACGCGAATATCGTTTACCAGAAAGGAATCGAGCGATTTTATACAGAAGCGAAAGCCGCAGGCGTCGACGGCGTGCTTATCCCCGACGTGCCGGTGGAGGAAATAGAACCGTTCGCGCAGGCGGCGGCAAAGGCCGGCATCGACCCCATCTTTCTCGTGGCGCACACTACGACTCCCGAGCGGCTCAAAAAAATTCTCCGTTACGCAAAAGGGTATCTGTATGTTGTATCCGTGCTCGGCGTCACCGGCGCACGGGCGTCCCTTTCTGCGGACATGCCCAAGCTTTTGAAACGAATACGGCGACAGACCGACTTGCCGCTTGCCGTGGGCTTCGGCATTTCAAAGAGGGAACATATTGCGCTTCTCGAAAAACAGGGAGCGGATGGCGCCATTGTCGGCAGTGCGCTCGTCAAGACCATCACCGATAATCTTTCGAATAAAAAACGCTTGCTCCAGAACATATCCGCACAGGTGAAGCAACTCACCGGTGCCGATTGACAACGTGTGGGGGTGGGTATAGTGTTACATCGACATCATGCATTACATTGTGACCGTTGCCATTTATTTCTTTGCCTTCTATTACTTCTTTAGTAAGAGGAGTTGGATCGGTGCGGTCAGTATGGCAAAGGCCTGAAAAGACAGAACACACCCGACAACTCCTCTCACTCCGAGAGGAGTTTTCGTTTGTCACTTGGCATCGCGCGCAGGGAACACCCCGCCTCGATGCCAGAGGACAACGAGGTTCTCTGGAGGCCGTCATGGTGGCGGTCTTGAGAAAGGAGTTCTTATGGTGCTGGGTTACACAGGTTCGGACCCCATCCCCCCTGCAGAAGGGAAAGGGTCCGGAACCCAGAAGCCTGCGCCACCCCCGGCGCGGCCAAGTGGGCAATAGTCCACTTGAAACGGTGCACTCTATGTTGCCCTTTGAGCTACGAGTGCATCGTTTTTATTTCTCGCAACTTGACCAAGTGGGACATTCTCGTTTAATATAAGGATGTGACATCGCAACAACATCTGACGGGCGCCATCATTGCGATTATTATCTCCTCTCTCGAGGAGTTTGCTTGATGGCGCGCGACTAGATTCCAGTTTCCTCAAGAAAAACTCCTCTGCCAAGAGGAGTTTTTCTTTTGTGCGGTGTTACAGGACATATTGCTCTTCAAAGAAGAGGGAGAAGAACGATGCCAGTTCCTTTAGTAGTAGCGGAGAACAGTTGCAAAAGTCAGAGTCCGGCACGACACTACAGACGTCCCACTCAGGCTGAATACGAGCAGCTTTACTTTGAGCGTCTGACCTGGGATCGCCTGACGGGAATGACAGAGTTCCCGCCGGAGATGTATAGTTTTGTCGAAGTCACCTATGACGCCACCTCGAGCAGCTCTCCCTAGAGCTGCTTTTCCTATTCCGAGTCCGGGTTGCTTGACATATTTTTGCGTCGGCATACTATACTCTGTATGAAAACGATAGAAGTAAGTCGGCAACAGAGCCAGCTTCTCGTGCTAGGACTAGTCCTTCTTGAAAGGAAGGCTGGTTCTCGTATGTTTTCATAGATAGTAGAAGCATACGACGAAAATCGGCCTTCCTTTGGGAGGTCGATTTTCGTTTGTTCTTCAGTTCTTTCCACAAAATGCATCAGCGAGGCGGTGAGGTCGGCGTTCCGACGCTTATTTTGCCGCCTCGCTGATGCTGGGTTGAAATGGTATCTGCGTGAAGGCAGGGCGTCCATGTATCCGATAAGGAGGCTGACGATGTTAGTTGTTGCTACCCAGAACGATCTTTCTGCTATTAGGTCCATTCTCGCCGCAGCTCAAAGGGTAGGATGTCACATTCGCTGGCTTCAGCCAGACGAAGTGGCCCCGAAGGGGTCCGTGGCCTTTTTCACCAAGAGGGGGAGAGGCCCGTGGGCTCGATTGGCTGCCAGAAAGGTATTTGTAGGCAGAGACTTCGACAGTGGAGTTGTCGAAGACTTAACACAAAAAGTCCGCAGGATCGTTTCCTGCAGTGGGCAGTCTACCGCGATTGAAGACCCGTCTCTCGTGGGGTCGGCGGTGTATCCCTACGCAAAATAAACTCCTGTCGATCCCATGTCAGCATATTGGCTGACCCGAGGGCTCTCTCGGAGTCGTATTCACATGCGATTTCCGGGGAGCCCTCAATCTATTTATATTTCGACGTGCTTGCTTTTTATAAACTAGACGGTATAGTTACCCCCGTGATACACAACGCACTCTTCTTTGGTTTCTTTAGAACCTCGGAAACCCGAAGGGTGCGTTAGTGTTACAAGAAATCTGAAACAAAAACCGCTACCCTCCGGGCAGCGGTTTTTGTTTTGGGAGTGTTCGTTGATAACCACAAAACGGTAGGGGAGAGTGTCTGATGAGTCGCAAATTAGTGTGTTTGGGGCCGGGAGGATCCTACGGAGATTGTGTAGCTCAATGGCTAAACGCAAACGTCTTCCATGGAACTGTAGAAATTGAGTTTGTGAAAGACAATCAGGATGTGCTTGCTGAGATTGAAAACGGTAGCGGTGAAGCTGATTTGCCAATGGGTATCGTCCCGGTTTACAACACAGTTGAGGGATACGTGGCTGGTGTGATGCGCTATCTCATGAGAGGACCGAGTCATGAGAAGTACTACCTATCCACCCAGCCTTCTTTTGTTTCGGAGGAGACATTTCATGTCGTGGGTAAGGTTACATTGCGTATCAGGCATCAGCTCTTCGCTTGTGATCCTTCGGTGCAATTGAGTGACATCAAGACGGTGGTCTCGCACGGACAGGCCCTGGGGCAGTGCGCTCGAATGCTTCGGCGCATTCTTCCTGACGCCTCACTGGAGCCAATGTCCAGTACTTCCGGCGCCGCACAGTCTGTTGCGGAAATCCAAGATCCGTCGCGCGCTGCGATCGCGTCTCGCTTTTGCGCCGGGCTGTACAATTTGACGCCGCTCGTGGACGATGTAGCGGATGTCAAAGAAAATTACACGCACTTTTACCTTGTGGTGAAAGGACATCGCATAGTCCAAAACGATTTTGGATCGGGGGTTGCCGTGTTGTTGTGGCCTGACCGGAACGAGGCGGGCGTCCTTCATGACATCTTGAGCCCCATGGCGGCGCTCAAGGTGAATGTTCGATATGCTCCACAAATTCCGCTCGGAGGTGCGGACAATCGCGTAGTGTTCTGCATAGAGATGGATGTGCATAAAAATCCACGTGTCATGAATGCGATCTTCACGTTACTTGCCGCTATGAGCAAGCGGATGATCGTACTTGGCTCGTTTCTAAACGAGGCGATCATAGAGTGAAGGAGGGGAGAATGTCGGTGAAGCCGAGATCAACAGACAGGGTGATCACCGAGGGCGAGTGGAGAGAAATTGAGAAATACCCGTTTCCAGAGAGGTTCCGAAATGTAGTCGCTGTCTTCCGCACAAACGGCAATCGGCCGATGAGCGAATATGAGATTCTGCGTCTCTCTGGGTTCAAAACACTGACATCTGTCCTTAGTGGGGTAAATAAGATTATGCAGGTAGAGAGGAAACCATACAGGCTACGCAAGCTACCCGAGGACAGAAAGGAATATGACCCATATCGTGCCAGGTACAGAATCTTTGCCGTCGAGGATCAGGAGTGTATTGACTGATTTTGTAAAAAGCTTATAGTTCAAATATCTCCCAGCCAATGTGGCAGAGAGAGATGATGGTGGGGCTCCTTTTTGCTCAATGGGCGTTTAGGCCCCACCATCATTAGTTCTTCCAGAACTTAATTTGTCTTCGGACAATTTTCACTACAGAACGCAGGTAGGAGTTTCTCCAACCCTGTGTTTATTTTTTTATAAAGAGCCGAAGGTTTAAAGATTTTCATGCACAGTCGATTCTTGGTTTTAAGAATCTTCTCAAATCTACTCTGCCCGCAGACGGCCGTTGTTGCCGCGTTTGCCGACATCAACTATATCAAAGGGTCGCATACGGTGCTGTTTGATGTCAGCGACGAGGCGCTCAAAAACGTGCAAAAAGGATTTGCGCTTCTTCGGGGGGAACGAGTCAACTTCGGATAACTATCGTCCGAGAAGCTTGAGTGCGGCTTTGATGCGGGCGTTGGTTTCGGTGAGTTCCGGCGACATTTTTTTGAGCGCGTCGCGGGATTCTTTCTGGGAGTAGCCGAGGGTGATGAGTGCGTCCATGACATCGTGGTCGGTGTCGGAGTAGTCGCCGAGTGCGATGTCTTCCGCGCCGAATTTTTCCCGCAGGCCCATGACTATTTTCTCCGCGCTCTTCTTGCCGATGCCCGAGATTTTGGAGAGATATGAGGCGTCTCCCGAGAGGGCGGCCTTGCGCAAGAGCGCGACATCGGCCTGCGACATGATGAGCATGGCGGACTTCGGGCCTATTTTTGGCAGGCCGATGAGGAGGAGAAACATGTCAAGCTCCTCGGTCGTGAGGAAGCCGTAGAGGTCGAGCGCGTTTTCGCGGACGGCGAGGTGTGTGTGGAAGGCGGCGGGTTCGCCTACGGCAAACCCGCCGCTCGTGCTCGGTGTATGAATCAGATAGCCGATACCCCCGACATCCACCGTCACCGCAAACGTACCGATGTCGAGCACTTCTCCTCGTATGAACCGAATCATACGCTCATCATACAACAGATCTGCGCAAGCCCCAGCCGCCGCCTTTGGCGGCGGCCGATTTCCCCAACCCCACGGAATATGCCTTCGGCATATTCCGTGCCTGTGGATTACTCATCTCTCCGAGACAGGATGGGGTGTACACTGCATACTGAAGCAGTATTAACAGCAAGCGTGGCGCATAGCATCAAATAACAGTATGGAACTAGGCACACAAGAAAATATGCAAGGAGGTTCTTCTCTGGGCAAAAAGATCATCATGGTTATGCTTGTCATAGCCGTCGTGCTTTTGTATTTCGTCTATCGGCAGGTCGCGAACGACACCGCTCCTACGATGCCGACGGAGGACACCGCTCCGTCTGCGGGCGGCGTTCCCGGGCCGGTGACGGGCACTTTCAACTTCCCGCCGGTGTCGGCCGATGAGCGCGCCGTGCTTGATATGGCGGCAAACAAAGAAGACCAGACCAACGCCGCCGCATATATGCAGAAGGTCGCACAGGCGGCAAAAGAGGGCGGTGAGCTTGCGCTCGGTGCGAAGTGTGCCCTCTCTCCGGTGGTCTTGAAAGTCAAAATGGGAGGTGAAATCCTCATAAAAAACTACGACACCGTGCCGCACGCTTTCGCCACGCTTGACGGGACGCTCTCCTTCTCCGTGCCCGCCAATGAAAGCATTATCGCACCGGTCAACGCCGCCAACTTCGGCGCGACGGCCGGAGCGCACGCATACAGCTGTGACAATGCCGGCCCCGCCGGAATCATCTGGGTGAGCGAATAGGTTGTTTCTCTAATGAAAAAATACCTTCTTCTCATTTCCGTTGTCGTCCTGCTTTCGCCACTGTTTTTTGCGGCTTCGGCGCATGCAGGCCGCGCCGACTATCCGGGTGCCCCGTGGGAAAAGGATTGCGATGTGGTACCGACCAACTGGATAACGTCTCTGCGGAATCCCGAAGATGTGAACTCCAATGTTTCGTATGACCCCGACCTTGGTCGGGTCATTGTCGTACAGGAAGGAAGCGCCCCGTTTAATTTCATCTACTCGTACCATATCAACGCAAGCAACCCCGGATGGTTCGAGCTTACTCCGGTAACCAATGGACCGCGACTGTCGGCGAGTGAGACGACCCCCGCGCGTTCGATAACGGCGCATGGCGGCCATAGCGCGGCGTTTGGTCACAATATGGGCAGTTTGGACAATCAGCCGTGGATATGGGACCGCAACGATTATTCATTTAGGGTAAATGTTGACATTGCCGGTGTGGCACCCGGGTACTATACGGTTGGTTATGACACACGCGTTGGTGATGAGTGCTACTCGGATCGGTTGAGCAACCCGGGGCGGTTTGGGTTAGGTGGTACCATACAGTTTCCGAGGGTAACTATTGCGGTGATGGCAAATAATCCTCAACAGCCGCCTCCTAACAACCAACCGCCCGTCGTGGATGCCGGTCCCGACAAGACGGTCACCGAAGGCCAACAGGTTGCCATCAACGATGCGACTGCGAGCGACCCCGACGGCTCAATTACATCCTATAAGTGGACATGCACCGGCGGCGCATTGAGTCCCGATAACACGCTTGATGTTGCATATACCGCTCCTAATGGCTCGAACGTGTATCCTACCTACTCTTGCACGCTCACCGTCACCGACAATAGCGGAGCGACCGCGTCCGATTCGCTTGATATCACGGTCAACGATGTGCCTCCTCCTCCCCTCGCTGTCACTTGTCAGGCTTCCGCCCCTTCGGTACAGACTAACCAGTCTGTCACATGGGGAGCATCTCCATCGGGCGGAAGCGGCTTCTACCAATACAGCTGGGCCGATACGGACGGCGCGACATTCTCAAGCGGTGAGGCGCACTCGTGGACGAGGACGTACACGACAGCTGGTTCCAGGAACGCGTCCGTTATTGTCGCCGACACCTTGGGAAATACGAAGACTGCCTCCTGCGGGAGCGTAACAGTGACGGCTCCCACGGCGGTAATGAGGACGCTCCAAGTAAACAAAGGCGGCACCGGCTCGGGAACGGTCACTGGGCAGGGAATCAGTTGCGGAAGCGACTGCAATGAGAGCTACTCGGACGGGACACCAGTAACATTGCATGCTTCTCCTGCAATCGGTTCAGTATTTTCCCACTGGTCGGGACCGACAAGCGGATGCGACGGCAGTACGGTGCCCGACTGTCAGACGACCATGAACCAAGACCGCACCGTCGGTGCGACATTCCAACCGGAAGGCGTTCCTATTCCTACTGTCAATGGTCAATGTAACTCCGAGCCCGATACTCACTGGGCATGCAGGACGGGTACGAGTGCAAACCAAACCGGCGGGAGCACGGGTCCGTGGACATGGAGTTGCAATGGTTCCGGTCCCAATCATACTGACGCCTCATGTTCGGAGCCTGCCCCGCCTGCCGGAGCCCCGATCTGCACCCTTTCCGCGAATCCCTCGACGATATCATCGGGCAACTCCACGACTCTCTCGTGGACGGTAAGCGCAAATGCCACCTCCTTTGTAATTAGCGGCATCGGTAACGTCCATAACGGAACCACCAGCGGTAGTCGAAGTGTATCACCTACTGCAAACACGACATACACCGGAACGGTAAGTACGGGGAGTCAGACCGGCACCTGCTCAACGTCGGTGACGGTGACTCCCACGGGACCAACGGTTGTTGGTGCATGCAGTAATCCTCCTTCTCACTACCAATGTAGTGCCGGGACGCCCGCCAATCAGAATGAAACCAATACGAAATGGACATGGAACTGTGCCGGCACTCCCGGTGGCGGAAGCGGAACCAATGCAGTATGTACCGAGTGGAAGCCCGGTGTTATTCTCGGCGCTTGTTCTGCCACTCACTATGGATGTGAAGGTGGAAGCGTAAGTCTCAACAACATTGAGGGATCCACAGAGTGGACATGGGTGTGTAGCGGGAGTGGTGGTGCCGAAACACACGCTTCATGCTCTGAGCCGAAGCCGCCAACCGTTGTGCTTACCGCAGTGCCCGCCTGTTTGATGCAAGGTGAGTTGGTTGATGTGACGTGGAATGTTACATCAGGAACTCCCGGGTCCGGGGATGGAATCAATATGTATAAGTCGACAGGTACAGGTGACGTATATGTCACCGAGGATTCGACTGGCGGTACTGATACCGGAACGTTATCCTTTAATACTGTAGATGTATCCCCAGGCATGTACTTTTTCCGGTATGTTTTCCGTTTCAACGGCGGTGGTTCTTTCGGAGGACAAAGTAACAGCGTGATGGTGGTGGCACAGGGTGAGTCGTGCGGCCCGGTCAATGGCGCTTGCAGGCCGGAGCCGGACACTCACTACGAGTGTGCCCCTGGTAGCACAAGTGCAAACAATGTAGTCAGCTCAACCGGATGGACATGGACATGTAATGGCTCAAATGGGGGTACTAGCGCATCGTGTTCCGAGCCGATAGGTCCGCCGGTAGTAAACGGCAAGTGCAATGCTACTCATTATCAATGCGATGCCGGCACCAGTGTAAACAATATCGGTGGCGCGAGCGGTCCGTGGTCATGGAATTGCGTCGGCTCAAACGGAGGAACGACTGCCTCATGTTCCGAGCCAACATCGCCTCCTCCTGATGACGACGATGACAGCGATGCTCCAACCGCCGACCTTGATATACGGAGATTCGGGGACAGTGTGTGGGAGGAGGACGCAGTCACCATACAGAGCGGACAGCATGTGGAGCTCAGATGGGCGTCCGATGGCGTCAACTGCTTTGGGGATGCCGACTTCAGCACCGGCGGCGGCAATCCGCCAAATGGCGAGACGCAGGGACCAAACGGAGTCAGGAATGAGCCGGCAAGCGGCAGTAAGGCGTACACCGTCCGATGTGAAGACAACGACGGCACCAGTCGCACCGCGCAGGCGACGGTCACTGTGACTGGCGGGCCCGGCGGTGACCCGACCATTGATGCCAGCCCGCTCGTCGTGGACTATGGAGGGACGAGCAACGTATCATGGAATCGTAACGGCAACACCGGATGTTCGGTCACGGGAACAAACGGCGATACGCTCGGAGGAAATCCGAAAACGGCGGACAGCGCCGGGACTCCCACGATCAGTCTTGTCGGCGAGACGAAATACACGATTGACTGTACCGATGTCGGCGGTGATGACCGTTCCGCCGAAGTGACCATCCGTGTCCGACCGAAGTTTGAGGAGATATAGTCGCAGGGGAAGCCAAAAAACGCAATGAGTTCCGCCATGCGGCGGAACTCATTGCGTTTTTTCGGTGCGTGGGCTATAGTGGCGGGCAAGTATGGCAATCACCAAAGGAGCGAAAAAAGCGCATCGAGCATCCCTGCACAAGCATGTGTTTAACCTGCGTCGAAAAAAGACGATGAATGAGGCGCTGAAGCAGGTACGCAAGCTGGTTGTGGCGGGCAAGAGAGAAGATGCACAAGCGCTTGTGCCGCAGGCGTATCAGGCGATAGACAAGGCGACAAAGCGCGGCGTTATCAAAGCGAATACCGCCGCCCGAAAGAAGTCGCGGCTTGTCGGCGCGATAGCGCGGATGGGGAAATAGCACACATGCAAAAATGCCGGACTTTTGTCCGGCATTTTTGCATGTGTGCTCCCGGGAGGAATCGAACCACCATTACAGGCTCCGCAAGCCTGCGTCCTATCCGTTGAACGACGGGAGCGAACGAGAAGGATGAGAGAAGCCGAAGGCCTCTCATCCGATGTCTGAGTGAGCTCCCGATAGCTTCGTGAAAATACACGAAGCTATACAGGGAGCAAGCCAGAGGGAAAATCCTCCACTCACACATCACACAATAACCCTAAAATCCCAAAAATTCCAGCAGGCGGTGAGCGAGCGATTCTTCAAGATGTTCCTCGGGAAGACGCTCCGCGAGAATAGTGTCGACTTCCTCGATCGCTTCGGGTGGCAAGGGAATGACCATGAGAGGCCGCAACATGCCGGTCGATTTCAGAATGAGTTGCGGTCCGGCCGGTGCTTCTTCATCGATACAAAAAGACTCAAGTGTGGCGTAGGGATAGAGTTCGTCGTCCACGCGCATGCCGCGCGGCGTGATCGCATAGGGTACGATCGACGGTTTGCGAGTCGAGACGACCGCCATCAGTACCGCACTCAAGACAATGACGATGGCGAAGAGAATATTGTCGAACACGACCGCGATCGTCGCCCCGACAAGGGCGACGATGCCAAGCGCCCAATACCAGTCGCTCTTCTTTTCGACATGCGGATGCTCAAACGCTTCCCATGTGATCGTCGGTGCTTGCGTCGCCATGATGCATACAGTGTAGCATGCGCATGCGGCGGATATGTGCACAACATGGCCCGCAGATACGGTGGAAAATCATAAAACGACCGTTCGTTTTATGAGGAAATATACGAGAGTGCTATCGCGCCCGCCACCGCAAGCAGTATTCCCGCGAGTTGGTGTGGTTTCAGTTTCTCTCGATTGACGAAGATACCGAGCAGTACCGCAAGCGCGACATAGCTCTCGCTGATGGTTGCGGCGATCGCAATCGGGACGAATGTCGTCGCGGTCGCGAATGCGACCCATGCGGCGTTGTCGAGGACGCTCTGACTAAGGATCAATCTCGGATATTTCCGCATACTCGAAACGAGCGACGGAAGCTCCTTCGCGGCGGCAAGATACGCGATACATACGACCGCCAAAAGCGAGTGCGAAAACCAAATGGTGACCAGTGGCGATATGCTCCGGCTTGAGATACCGACAAGAAAACTGCAAAGCGCCATGCCGATGGCGCCCATGCCGGCGAGAATGATCCCTTTTTCGAGCATTCGTCTGTGGTGGAGATGTGTCCAATGAGTGGTGATCGCACACATGATCCCGATAAAAATCAATCCGATGACGAATATCTGCGACAAGGAAAGCGATTCGCGCGCCACGGTCATGCTTAAGCCTACGGTGATCGGCAGTTCGAGTCCGATGACCGGCTCGACGACGGCAATCTTTCCCTCGCGCAACGCCTCGAAGTCGAAGAGCGTCGTGAAGAGGACTACGATGCCAAGTACGCAAAGCAGAAGGAGATCCATCGCGTCAAGGACGAACAGGTCGTCGTACACAAACGGGAACAGCGCGACGAAACCGGTCGCACCGATAAAAAAGAGCGATTTCCAGCTCCCGATGGCTCGAATGGTTTGCTGTATGAAAAAATCTCCAAATCCCCAAGAGATCAGAGCGACAAATGCAAATAATATTCCAAGGAAATGAGGCATGTCATTCGGTCGGTGGCAGATCGGCGGTTGTGTCGGCGCGATCACGTGTCAACATCTGACACAATCAACACAACCCACATACAAGCATACCAGAGTGTCTTCCGTATCGCGGCGGAATATGCACTGCGGGGCATAGGCAAGGACGCGAGCGCACGTTACCATAGGCGCATGAGTATCTATCGGCGAAGCGCGTATGTGCTTGGAGGATTGCTTGTGGTGGCGGTTATTCTTGGCGGCGTGCATCTGTGGCGGAGGATGGACGCGCAGGCGATACGGCGCATGTCGGCGTACGCGTCTTTTGTCATAGGGCAAGTCTGGGACACCCGGGTGTCCGCCGCCCTTGGAAAACCCTTGGAAGAGACGAATTGTCCGCCGCCGCCCGAACGCCATCCGTACCGCTCGTCCTATCTCGGGCCGATGGTCGACACGCACGTCCACATGGCGCCGATACCGGACGGTCCCGTTGCATCTGATGAGCTTCGTCCGACGCTCGGAGTCAATCTCACGATTGCGGATTACGTCTGCATGATGGATACCGAGGGTACGAGCAAGGCGTTCACCTTTTTCCCGGTGTGGGAGCCGATTATTTCGGAATCCGTGGATGTGGTGGATAAGACCATGGAGCGGTATCCCGACCGTTTCGTGCCGTTTCTGATGCCGCCGGACCGCGATGACCGTCCCGACGGCTTCCCGACGGTGACGGCGGACATACTTTCAAACATGCTCAAGGTGGTCCCCGGTCTATTCAAAGGATATGGCGAGATAGGTCTCTATGCGCGCGGCGACCACGGCGGCCCGACTGGCGCACCGGAGCTTCCTCCCGACTCTTCGCGCCTGCTCGCCATTTACCCGGTGGTGCGCAAAGACAAACTGCTGGTCTACTTCCACTTGGGACAAGGACAGCAAGAGAGCTTTGAAAAAGTCCTCTCGGCAAATCCCGATATCAATTTCATCTGGCACGGCGACCAACTCATTCCGTACGGGGAAGGCGGCAAGCAAAACCTATCGCACATCGCCGAAATACTGGAGCGCCATCCCAATGCGTATTACGGCGTCGACGAGCTCTATGGCGACGTGTGGCTCCTGCGGCATGACATCCCCAAAGAGAAATTCTTCACCCATTTGGAAAAGTACGAGCCGCTCCTCAAAAAAGATTTGGCGACGTGGAAGGATTTTATCGAAGCGCATCCCGACCAAGTGCTCTGGGGGACCGACCGTGGGGGAAGCGCGCTGTGGTCGCTCGACCTCGACGTCGCCATCGCGCTCAACGACTACACCCGCGCATTCATCGGCCGCCTCGACCCCTCGGTCCAAGAAAAGTACGCCCACAAAAACGCCGAACGCCTCATCGGCACAAGTGAAGAAGAGTGATTCCAACTCGGGTTAAATCTACGGTGTCTGTTTGAAAATATCCGAACGGAACGGGCTGGGCTGGGCGGGCGGAATTCCCCCCTTCGCTCGCCTCGCCCTGAATCGGAACGGAAAGGACGATTTCAAGTTGTTCTTTGGCGACAGACTTCTAGAAATACTAGAGAATCTTTTAGGAGTCTTGATTTACCAGATACTCCAACCTTACCCTATAATGTTCTGGCATTGAGTTTCTGAAGCGTTCTGGTATCTCTTCTATTCTCTTTACGGTTGCATGGGGAATTTCAGTTATTTCTTCCCCCAGAGAGTCGATGGTTATAGTTTCGCTATCATATCCACGAATATCATACACGTAGAAATTCCAATGCCCGCAGTCGTTTCTTTGAATATACATTGTTCCACGAGCGTCTCTTGCAGAGTGTATGGGGAAATTATCACAATGCCACGCTACCCATTCAGTCCCTTCAGGCGTTCTAACAGCCTCAAAGGGAACAGTATCTCCCCAGCTTAACTCCCCACCAGGCTTCAGTGTCTCATTGTATTCGTCTAGACTAATTGTTTTTCTCCACTTTGCCATGCTTATTATTTTAGCTGATTCTGCTCTTTGACGGCAAATTCTTTCAACTCAGAAAAACGGCTTGTGAGCCGATGACCTCATTTCTCATTTAGCGGAGGGGACAGGACTCGAACCTGCAAGGGATTGCTCCCGGCGGTTTTCAAGACCGCTGCCTTACCATTCGGCACACCCCTCCAGTCCAACTTATCAGTATCAGCGATTCTGATAGTAGCAAATATTCTCCGAAGCGCATATGTGGCGGCATATGCTATGCTTTTTCGATGCGGCTTATGGGGATTGATTATGGGACGAAGCGGGTGGGGATTGCGCTTACCGATGAGGATGGCGCAATGGCGTTTCCCCATGCGACATACGGGAACGATGATTCGCTCATTGCGCGCGTAGGCGAGTTGTGCAAAGACAAAGGTGTGGGTGGCATTGTCGTCGGCAAGTCGCACGACCTCGACGGCGCACCGAACAAGGTGCAGAAAGATATTGATGCATTTGTCGCGGCCCTGCGCGAGGCGCTGTCCGTGCCGGTGTATCTTGAACCGGAGCAGTTCAGCACCCAGGCCGCGCTACGCATCCAGGGTCGTACGTCCGCGACCGATGCGTCCGCCGCCGCGCTTATTTTGGACAGTTATATCACTCGCAACCAACAGACACTATGATTGCATACGACGATTTTGCAAAACTGGAGATAACGATAGGGGAGATACGCGCCGTCGACGTAGTCGACGGCGCGGACAAACTTCTGAGACTCACTGTTGATTTCGGCGAGGAGCGGCCGCGTCAGATTATTTCGGGCATTCGCACGTTCTTCGCAGACCCGCAGGCGCTTGTCGGAAAGAAGTGCCCGTTTCTCACCAATCTTGCACATCGCACGATCCGCGGTCTGGAAAGCGAAGGCATGTTGCTTGCGGCGCATCACGAAGATACATTTGCACTCCTGCTTCCGTCGAACGACCTGCCTGCGGGTACGCGCGTGATCTAGCGCGCGCCGCATCTGTGCATTTTACGTACTGCGTTTGCGCGGCGCGCATCGTATACTGTACGCATGTTCGCACTTTCGCGCATCGCCGCCATATTCCCGCCGCCGCGCTTTATGACATTGCCGAGCGTGGGCGTCGACATTTCCGAGTCGTCGCTGAAGTATGTGCAATTTCACACCGAGAATTCCTCGCGCACGCTTGTTCACTGGGGAGACATCCCCCTGCCTGCGGGCGTGGTCGTGCGGGGTACTATCGCGGAGGTGGGCGGACTGGTCGAGGCGCTTGAGAAAGTTCGCGCCGTGTGCGGTACGCCGTACATTCGCGTTTCACTCCCGGAAGAGCGCGCCTACCTGTTTGAGACGACTATCAAGCGCGGGACGCCCGAAAAAGACATTCGCAACTTGCTCGAGTTTCGCATGGAAGAAAACGTGCCGCTTTCACCGAAAGATGCGTTTTTTGATTATGAAATTGTGGAAGACGAGACCGACGACCAGCTCTTGCATATCGGTGTCGCCGTCTATGCCAAAGAGACGATTCTCACCTACTATGATGCATGCAAAAAAGCGCGGCTGATGGCGCTCTCACTTGAAGTCGAAGCGGACGCCATCGCTCGGGCCGCAGTGCCGCGCACGGAGAAGGGTGTTTCCATGATCCTCGACATCGGCAGGGTACGAAGCGGACTCGGCATCGTGGAGAAACAGACATTGCTCTACACCTCGACGATCGACATCGGCGGCCAGCAATTCAGCGAGGTACTCCGGCGGCAATTCAACGATCTCGACGAGGCCGCGATCACCGAGCTCAAAAATGAGCGCGGCCTCCTTGCCAGCGGGAAAAAAGATGATGTGTACGAGACGCTTTTGTCTCCGGTAGCCGCCCTGCGGGACGAGATTGCGACGCGTCTCGTCTATTGGAATACGCGCAATGCCTCCTCCGGCGAACGGAAGATCGAGAAGATCATCCTCTGCGGCGGTAGCGTCAATATGGCGGGGCTTCCCGAATACCTCACCGAGACACTTGGCATCGAGGCCGAGCGGGTGGATGTGTGGCGCAATGTTTTTTTGCCGTCCGGGGCCGTCCCCCCGATCAGTCTGCGGTATTCGTATGGGTATGCGACGGCAATCGGTCTGGCCTTACGCGATAGCATCGAGCAAGAATCGATATGATCAACTTTCTTTCTCCCGAAGCGAAACAAGCCGTCAAGCGCGAATACTTTACGCGTGTTGTGAGCGTATGGATGCTACTGCTTGCTGCTGTCGCGACGGTGGGCGCGGCGCTCCTCGGGCCGACGTATGTGCTTCTCATACGCCAACTTGATGCGCTGTCCCAAGAGATCATTACTTTGGAAAAAGAGTCGGATACCGAACAGTATCTTGCGACGCGCGAAGCGCTTTCGGGAGCGCATGATCTTGCGCTCCAGCTCGCGGTTTCGTATTCGGGTCCGACACCGTCGCAGATTCTCACCGAAGTGCGAAAGTCCCAGACCGACGCCATCGTTATCTACGGATTTTCGTACGAGCGTGCCGTTGGGCGACCCGATGCTGTAACGGTGCGCGGTACGGCATCGACGCGGGAAGCGCTCGCGCAGTTCACCGCCGCGCTTGAGCGTAATCCGCTCTTTGCGCGAGCGGAGGTGCCGGTTTCCGATCTCGCTTCCGATCGAGAACTGCCGTTTACGCTTACCATCGTGCTCGCCGAGAAGAAGACATAAGATACTATGTATACACCCGAAACAAAGCGGTTCTGCATCCTCTCGATTCTTGTGTTTCTTTTGGCGTTCGGAGCGGCGGGCGGCATGGGCTTTCTGACCTGGCGGAAAGACCGTGTCTACGAAGAACGGCTTGCGGCGCGCGCACTCCGTATTGCTACGGAAAAAGAGGCGAAGTCGCTCGGTCGTCTTGCCGACGAGACGGCGGCCGACCGCGCAGAGCTGTCGGGATTTATTCTTACCGAAGACACGGTGGTCGACTTCCTCTCGATCATCGGCGCACTCGGACGTGCGAAAGGTGTGACGACGGAGACGCGCTCGCTTGCGGTGGAAGCTATCGAGGAGAGTGATACGTTCGAGTATCTGACGCTTGAAGTCGGCGTGCTTGGCTCCTTTTCATCGGTGATCGAGATGCTCTCTCTATTTGAGACGTTGCCGTACCAGGTGCAGGTACGCAGTGCGTTCGTCGATCGGGCGAGCGATGAACAAGATACGACTCTGTGGCGCGGCTCGTATCGGCTCTATGTGACCAAGTATAAGTAAGCCACTCGTTTGAATGACACGCACGATATATATGCACGCACATGTTCATTTAACCGCTCACGTACCCAAGTAACCATGATTGAGAAGCGCAGTATCTTTGCCATAGCAAAACACATTCTTCGCCGAAGCGAAGGTCATGCCGACCGCCGCATCATGCATCCGGCGCGCGACTGGCTCATCGGTCTTTTTGTCGCGGCGGCGCTCTTTTTGTCGGTAGGCGGCGGTACGGGATATCTGTATTGGTACAAGAGCAGTGAGGTAACCGAGGCATACGATGTGGCGATCGAGGAGGTCTCGTACGACCAGAAGTTGATCACTCGCACGCTCGAGAAATACCGCGTGCGCAAAAGAGCATACGAGTCGCTGGGCGGAAACGTTTCTGCGGTAGTGCCGGACGCAGATGAGGAAGTTGCGACGAGTACCGCGACGTCGACGAAGCCGACGAGTATCGATGAGACGGTTGCGGAATAAGGGAGATGTAAGTAGAGTGGAAAACGAGCGACATTCGCCCTCGTATGCTAAATGCATACAGGGTCTTCGCTCAGAGAAATAATGCGAGTAAACTCTCATTATCCTCTTCGCTCGCCCCTGTAGTTAAATGGATATAACTGCGGACTTCTAAGCCGCTATTCGAGGGTCGATTCCTCGCGGGGGCACCCTCGACACAAAAGCCCCCACGCATATGCGTGGGGAAATTTGTGTCGACAGGGGCTTCAGAGGAATCGAAAAGG
>JACQKD010000006.1 GCA_016204695.1 Candidatus Kaiserbacteria bacterium | reverse complement strand
TCCTCCATGTCTCCCGCCGCGACTATCTCGCCGCCGTGTATTCCCGCGCCCGGCCCGACATCAACCAAGTAGTCGGCGGAATATATCGTATCCTCGTCGTGCTCCACGACAAGCACGGTATTGCCGATATCGCGAAGCTCTCTTAAGGTAACGAGCAGTTTGTCGTTGTCGCGCGGATGGAGACCGATTGTCGGCTCGTCCAAAACATACAAGGCACCCACGAGCTTAGAGCCCAACTGTGAGGCGAGACGTATGCGTTGGGATTCGCCGCCCGAGAGTGTCGTCGCGCGGCGGTCAAGCGTCAGGTATTCAATACCGACATCAAGCATGAACGAGAGACGGTCTTTGATTTCCCGTAAAACGACTTTTGCGATTTCCTGTTCCGTTTTTGAGAGTTTGAGACCATTAAAAAACTGCATCGCCTCCTCTATGGAAAGCGCGGTAACCTGCACAATGTTTTTTCCGTCGCCGCCGTCGTGTTCGCCTATCAACACATGAAGCGCTTCCTTGCGGAGCCGCGCGCCGGCGCAATCGGGACACGGCTCATCGCCGAAAAAATGCCGCGTGCCAAGACCGTTGCAGGTTTGGCAGGCGCCGTAGGGCGAGTTAAAAGAAAAAAGACGCGGCTCTATCTCCGGGTACGAGAAGCCGTCGTAGGGGCAAACAAACCGCGCGGAGATGAGGTCTTCCGTTGCCACGCCGGAGCCTTGAGCGGAGGATGCGCCGACACCTCCGATTTCAATCCGCACCAGCCCGTCGGATTCGTTAATCGCCCGCTCCACCGCCTCCGCGAGCCGCTCGCGGCTTCCGGTCGCATTTTCTTTGAGCTCGGTCAGGAAAAATTCGTCCACCAGCGCGTCTATCGCATGGCGCTTGTTCTTTTCCAAATCAATCCGCTCGCGGAGATTCTTCACCGCACCGTCCACGCGCACCTGCGCGTATCCTTTTCCGAGAAGGTCGTAAAGAAGCTGATAGTATTCCCCTTTTCTACCGAGCACCACCGGCGCGTAGATGCGCACCTTGGCGTCGTCGTACGGTATGCCAAAAACAGATTTTTGCTTTTTATTCTTACTGCCCCCGAGATTTTCCGAGGAGCCTGCCCCGTACCGAGCTTGCTCTGGTACGGGGTCAAGGACGTGCTTCGCAGACTTTCCGGTATCAACTTTCGCCACTTTATCAAACACAAGCTCTATGATTTCTTCGTTTGAAAGTTTTCGTATCTCGCGGCCGCAAATAAGACAGTGCGCTTTCCCCACGCGCGCGTAGAGCACGCGGAGATAGTCGTAAATCTCCGTTATGGTCGCAACGGTGGAACGCGGATTGCCCGACGCGCTTTTTTGGTCTATGGAAATCGCGGGCGAGAGCCCTTGTATCTCGTCAACATCCGGCTTCTGCATCTGGCGGAGGAACTGTCGCGCATACGCAGAGAGCGACTCCACATACCGCCGCTGTCCTTCGGCGAAAATAGTGTCAAACGCCAAAGACGACTTTCCCGAACCGGAAAGCCCCGTGATGGCGATGAGTTTATTCCGCGGCATCTCAACCGTGATATTTTTGAGATTGTGAGTTCTTGCGCCTTTGACAATTATTTTCCCAGAGTTTTCCGAATTTATTTTACTCATAATTTTTACCGTAAGGTTTGACCTTGGGCAAGGTTATCAACAGCAAGGTCAAACCTTACGGCTAGTTATCCACAACTTATCCACAACCCGAAACTCCCCGCGCATCCGCGCGAGGGGGAGAGTATCTCAATTCTTGCCTCTGTAAGCCAAAAAGTCCAACAAGGACATCGTAGCATTTCCCCGCAGAAAATCAAGCGTTTTTGACAATAGAGCAAAGTTCTGATATTATAAAGCTCTTGTCAACCAAGCAGAAGAAGCGCAAGGAACATTGCCCCTTCTTCTGTTTAGAGCAGAAGGAGAAGGCAATGTCGCAATGCATATGGTGCGGGGCCTACAAGAATGGCCACGATGATGGGTGCCCGAGCGCGTTTCCGGCGCATTCTCCGGAGAAGAACTCCTATCACGCCGGGTGGCGCGACGGGAGAGCGGGGAAGACGGAACCGACACTGCAGGAGAGCAAGTTCTATATGTGCGGGTTCGGTCTCGGCATCGTCGCGCTTGAAGAAGCGCAAAACGGCTTTGACCCGCGCTTCGCCTAACGTACCCCCCGAACGAGCATGCTCGTTCGGGGGGATTATTGTTTTCTTCCCGACAGTATCCGCGCAAAACCGCCTGCGGATAAACATCTTTCCATCGCTCTTCCCTTCCGCAACAACATTCCAACATTCTTAAGAATGTTGGAATGTTGTTGCGGAAACGTGAGGAACTCGCTCCTCCGTATCAAATATACGCCCGCGCGGGTTGGAGGCGGGAGGCGCGGTTGGACTACATCTTGCGCCCTTGCTGGATGCCCTGATAGAAAAGGAAACCGGCGAGGAAGACCACTATCCAGCTCAACCATACGGGGATGGAAAC
>JACQKD010000005.1 GCA_016204695.1 Candidatus Kaiserbacteria bacterium | reverse complement strand
TCTTCTTCGCAGGATTGAAACATGTCGCAATCAAGGTCGTCGCGAGCTACACCGAGGACCAGATAATCACCTCCGACCCGTCCCAGCTTCTTGCGATAAAGGAGAGCAAAGAAAAGCATGCCGCGCAAGGCAAACAGTAGCCCTCCGCCAAAGGTAATGACGTGGAGTAAGGCCACGCCGGCTCTTGTGATTTCCGGTATTTTTGATGCGCTCCGCCTGATGTTCGTGGGTTTTATATTTTTTGGACCCGCATTGGCCGGACTGTATTGCGACTACAAAGTAAGCGATTGGATAGGCCCGGCGTTCGGGCTGACAACTGCCGGATGCGCCGCCGGCGCAGCTACACTTGGCTTTTTCGGCGCGCCGGCCTTTATGGCCTTCGGTACGGTGATGGCGATGGCCACGGGGTTTGCCGGCTGGCTCGCGGTCGGGCTCATCTTATTGATGTTTAATTCGCGCATATTCAAAGAAAATGCGCTGTGGTTCGTCGGCAGTCTGCTCTTCAGCGAAATTCCGTTCATTGGGGCCATACCCGCCATTACCGTTTCCGTATGGAAGATGCACAGCCACCAGATCAAGACCGAAAAAGAGGCGTATAAAAAATGGCAAAAAGAAAACGCCGCCGCGCAACTCGCAGAGCGAAACCAGCGCGCCGCGCAGTCTCAAGCCGCGCAACAGGCGCAACAAGAAGTATTGGATCAGGAATGGGAGAATCAAATGGGTCAGCAAGAGGAGCAAGAAACAGAAGACGGAGAAACGAATCGAACAATCGCCGAGGCAACACTCCCGAATCTTCGCTTAGATACAAAACCACTGCCGTCGCCATCAGTTCGTCAGACTCCACCACCGCTACCAATATCGTCACAATCCGTCCCTCCGCCTTTGCCTCAAGAATATTTAAAGTCCGTTCCGCCACCGCTTCCAGCATGGGCGCGTTCCACGCCACCACCATTACCAATTGAGATACATAATTATGCAAGTGCTACTCAACCACCGCCATTGCCACCTCAGCCGGTAAGATATACAAACACTTCAGGAATGAAAGATCGGCCAACCATGAATTCAGACGAACGATCGGTTGAGCAAGTAGCATTGCGTAACAATGCGTTTATTGTCCACACTATTGCAGAAAGCGGTCAAGCACAGCACCACAATGAAAATTCAAATGTGTCCGGTAAAGTAACCTACGGGGACGATATGGATATTATGCTGGCATTTGAACCGTCAGTTTCTGCGTCATCGGTTACTCCTGGCAAAAAAGCACGGTTGTGGACTGGAGACGGATTTATACTTGGTGGTGGTCAAATTAGCGAGGCTGGAGGTAGCGATCAGGGGACTGTTGCCCACGGAATCAAGAGGCGTGGAAATCGGACGTCTTCACTTGAAGAAATTGATCACGCGGTGGGGCGCAATAGTGAGTTACATAAACGTGATTACGATCGCATTGGAACATTTGGGATGAATGAGATTGTCGTGAATAACTCAGAAGTATTCGGATTCTTCCAGCAGGCAGAAAAAGATGCGGACGGGCGTTATTGGATGTTCTCTGCCGAAACAAAAAAAGACGCTGAAATGGCAAAGAAGATGCGTAGATATGGGCCGACGGCGTTTGATAATAATTTGGGAAATTACCGACGGCGATTCTCCACCGCACAAGAGCGCGGCATACCTTTGTATGTGATGACTCCCGAACGAGAAGTGTATGAAGCTCTCGGGGTTAATGACGATGGAACTGTTGAAATTGGAAAGCAATTAACACCAGAGGAGGTCGCAAGAGGACGGGCGGGGTTGTCGGCAGAGAAGAGGAAGGAGATTGGTGAAAGAATCCTCAAAAAGAACTTGTTCCGTGGAGAAAAGATACAAAAAGAGGCAGAAGAAATTATTAAATCGCTCTAGAAACGAAATCCACGAGAAGGTGCGCGGGGCGGCGTAACCGCCGCGTGCTGGGTATATAATAAACGTATGCGTTCCAGACTTTTTGTAGCTCTATTCATCGCACTTCTGTTGCCCATAGCAGCCGGAGCGCAGGCTCTCGGAGATTTGGGAGGAGTGAGCGGAGAGGCATTCACTCTCTCGGTGAGTCCGCAGCATCCCTCTCCATACAGCCAGGCGACCGTCTCGCTCACTTCCGGCTCCGTTGACTTGACAAAAGCTTCAATGGCCGCCTCCGTCGGCGGTAAAGAAATCTATAAGGGATCGGCGCGGCCTTTTTCCGTCCAGCTCGGTAAAACGGGAAGCGTCACGAACGTGAAAGTAACTGTAGTCTCAGGCGGCGCATCCTTCAGCCAAACGGTTTCCGTTCAGCCGCAGGATGTCGTCATTATCGCAGAACCGATTTCTTCTTCGCCGCCTCTCTACCAAGGGAAGTCCCTGGTACCGATTGGCGGCGATGTACGCGTCGTCGCGATGGCGAATCTGCGGGACGCGAGCGGAAGATCGTTCGCGCCGTCAACCTACTCGTACGAATGGACTGTCGACGGCGTTCGCATCATGAATTCCTCCGGCATCGGCAAATCGGCTCTTATTGTCGCGGCGCCTCTTCAGTATCGCTCGCGCGCCGTCTCTGTCGTCGTGACAAGCTCGGGAGGCAGTCTCGTCGGCGGCGCATCTCTATCACTCTCTGCAGAACAGCCGTCTCTGCGCATATATGAAAATGACCCGCT
>JACQKD010000004.1 GCA_016204695.1 Candidatus Kaiserbacteria bacterium | reverse complement strand
GATAAAGAAAGAGATATGAAGATAATCAAGAACATAGAAATAAAACATTTCCGGTCTGTTTTTGAACAGGGCATAAAAGAATTGAACCATTTCAACATTTTTGGTGGCCAAAATGATAGTGGAAAATCTAATGTCTTGAGAGTATTAAATTTGTTTTTTAACAATCAGACTTCATTTTTGGAAGAGTTTGATTTCCAGTCTGATTTTTCCTTGTACTCAAAAATTAAAGCAAGGGAGAGCAAAAAAGGGAGGCAATACATTTCAATCAAGATTTTCTTTGATGCATCAGAAATAAAGGGGAAAACTGGATTAAGAAAGTTAGCAGAAGCTAATGGGAGTAGCGATGGCTTATGGGTTGAAAGAAGGTGGTGGGCATACAGTGAAGACGGTTCATATGAACAAATAGTTCCCAACTTTATCGCTACTGCGGACCAGGGTATCAAACGTTCATTTTCCGTTTTCTTACAATCAATAAAGTTCGTTTATATCCCTGCGTTTAAGAGTGAAGATGTGTTTTCCTATATCCTCAGGCTGTCAGCGCAAAATAAAGGTCTTTTTTTAAGCACCACTGCAAAAAATGAACTGGACAGCAATATAGCTAAAACTACACAAGAGTTTTCAAAAGACTTCTCGGATGTTACAGGTATTCAAACATCAGTTACATTACCGATCTCGCTCGAATCATTCTGGTCGAGTCTGGAAGTGAATAGTCAGTTTGAAGGAACGCCCAGTGTGATTAAACGGGGTGATGCAAAAGATTATCAAATAAAATTTACTTCACGAGGCGAGGGCATCAAGAGTCTGTTTATTCCAGTGGTGTTGGGATGGTTGTCTAGGAAAGTAACGGCCGAGCATTGGATCTGGGGTATCGATGAGCCCGAAAATGCGCTGGAGGCACTCAGAGCAGATAATCTGTTCAGTAAATTTACCGAGTATGCGAAGCACGCCCAGATTTTTGTTTCTACTCACTCACCGTCGTTTCTTTTTCCGCAGGACGGAACGGATATCTGTCGTGTATTTATTGCCAAACAAGATATTCCTGGAAATACTGCATTTGAATTGCTTAGTGGAAGAACGAATGAATTAGTAGCCTTATTTGGCTATGACTACGGCTCGTTCCTGCGCATTCAAGAAGATTATTCTATGAGTATGAAGAACCAGGATAATCTCAAAAGAGAGATAAAAGAATTAAAGAAGTTCATAAATAAACCGGCGATATTTGTTGAAGGACCAACAGATAAAATAATCCTAGAAAACGCTTGGGCAACACTCTATCCTAAGAAAGAGTTGCCCTTCACTGTTGTTGATAAAAATAATGCGAAGAGCGTTTCCTATGCACTCGAGAATTCAAACATCTTTCCCAACAGGGTTATTTTTGGTCTATTTGATTTTGATGGTGAAGGTTATCAAACGTGGAACGGGTTATTATCTCACGGCTATGTTTTGGATGCCACCAGTACTCCCGAAACTTGTCTAGTCTTAAAGAGAAAGCGTAAAAAGCATTTTGCACTATTGTTGCCGGTCCCAGCTACTGGAGTAGTACGCGATCAAGTTATTAACCCGACGGATTCTACGCATTATGCGGATCGCTCGAAATTTACCATAGAGCTTATGTTCTGTAGCGTCGCCAGTATCGCGAATTGTTTTGTGCAGGTAGCTAGCCCCGGTAATGGGCAGGAAATCAGGTTCAAGGGCGACAAGATGATTTTTGCAAAGAACACCAAGGGTTTGGCTCAAACAGATTTCGACGGTTTTAAGCCCCTATTTTCTGCGATTGAGCGTCTAAGTAAATAAACATGAGCTGGTCAACAAAAAAAATGGAAGGGCAAGAAGACAAATCAAAAGATATCAGAACCGTTTTTTTGATTCTGACCGGACGCAGTGCACATATATTAACGGTTATCATCACCGGGCATCTTTTGGTTGAGTATTGTTTAGATCAGATCATTATCGCCAAAGTTAAAGACAAAAAAACCATCCTTGAAAAGAAATTTTCAGAAAAGTTAGAAACCCTTTACCCCACATGGTTACCATTGCATATCTACAAAAATATAAAGCTGCTGAACAATGCTCGAAACTATGCGGCGCACAACTTAGGAGTTATTGACTACAAACCCATTATTTATACACCGACCAGGAAAGAAAAAACTTTAATAATTCCAAAAAGAAAGAATAAGGAAAAAATATATTTTAAGGAACTTATAAACAGTATTCTGTTTGATTTGGCAAATTATTCATTTGATTCTTTATGTATTTCGTCCGAGCCCGATTGGAATATTATATTTAAGACAAAAAAAGTATGACCCGTCGGACAAACAAAGCTAGAGCGAGCGACTTTAAAAAGATTGAAATTGGGTTGGACTACTTGATTAACGATGATGCCTATTTGCTTAGAAACGATCTAAATGAGAGGGCGATTACGCACAAACTCGCCGAGTATTATCAGATACTTTTCCGGGGGTGGAATGTTGACTGCGAATACAATAAAAACTTGGAAAGGGCGAAAGAAATCAGCATACATCCCAAGTTTTTCTTATCTCGAATGGCAGCGTGCTTGGAGAATAAAGATTCGGAAATCAGCAAGTTGACCAAAAACGATATTTCAAGTGAAGATATTCGTAATCTAATGGAACAGCTTAAGAAGCCACGGACTAAATATATTGACGATTTGGACTTATGGGTTTTTCTACTTAAAATTTCTCCGAAAAAAATTATTAGGAAGACAATTTTCCCGGATATCATCATTCATAGACGCGGAACAATGGACAACAACATAGTCATTGAGGCTAAAAAAACTACCAATACAGATAGGAAATCGCGTTTGTACGATCTTCTTAAACTTGCAACTCTGGTTTCTAATCCAGAGTACAAGTACAACGAAGGAATCTTCATAGAACTTCCAACTAGTTCCAGGTTTATTCCTCCTGTTAATTTTTCTAAATACAAAAATTCTTTAGAGGTCTACGAATATCACTCAGTATGAACGCTAATTACCCAACAAAAAAAGTGTCGGAATGCGTCCAAAAACTTCCCAAAAAAATGGGAGTTCCTTTGAAACAATATGAGACAATCGGAAAATTTCCGATTGTCGACCAAGGGCAAGATTTTATCGGTGGTTACACCGATAAAGCGAATTTGGTCTATAAAGATGATTTACCAGTTATTGTCTTTGGCGATCACACGCGAGCAATAAAGTTTATTGATTTCCCCTTTGTTGTGGGAGCTGATGGAACGCAGGTTTTAAAACCTAAAGATTTTTTAGACCCGAAGTATTTTTACTTCAGTCTAATGAGTCTAGATATTGGGTCACGAGGATACGCACGACATTTCCGCATCTTAAAGGAAAAAGAAATTCCTCTCCCGCCGCTTGCGGAACAAAAGAAAATTGTGGCGAAATTGGAAAGCGTGCTGGGGAAGATTAAGGAAGCCAAAAAGCTCCGCGAAGAAGCCGGATTAGCCGCCGCCGCGCTCCTCCCCGCCGAACTCCACAAAATTTTTTCCGAAGGAAAAAATAAAGGTTGGGAAGAAAAAGAATTGGGAGAAGTTATTAAATTACAAGGTGGCTTTGCATTTAAGAGCACGGAATATAAAACGAACGGGATACCCTTGGTGAGAATAAAAAATTTGCAAAATGAAGAAATAAACTTCCGAAACGCAGTTTTTATTGATAAGTCGGAACGAGATAACCTCAAAAACTTTCTTTTGAAAGTAGGTGATATTTTAATAGCCATGTCCGGTGCTACCACGGGGAAACTCGCCAGAGTTTCAATGGATAAATTGCCCGCTTTTTTAAACCAGCGGGTAGGGAGATTTGTTATAAAAGACAACGTAAAAACGGATGTCAGTTTTTTATGGTATTTTTTGAAATCCTTGCAAGATTTTGTGTTGTTAGCGGCTTATGGCGGGGCTCAACCAAATGTAGGCCCTTCAAAAATTGAGACAATAAAAATCCCGCTTCCGCCGCTTGCCGAGCAGAAAAAGATTGTCGCGCGGCTGGACGCGCTTTCGGGAAAAATCCAAAAACTGCAAGTATATCAAAAATCCACTCAAGCTGACTTCATTGCTCTTGAACAATCCGTCCTATCCAACGCATTTAATACATAAAATTATGAAAACCAAAGACACATTTAAACTCATTATTGCCATCGCGGTATGCGAGCTTGCCGGGGTTATTGGTTCGGTGTTTACCACTCCCTCCATCGCCGGCTGGTATGCGGGGATTGTGAAGCCGGCGCTGAATCCTCCGGCGTGGGTGTTTGGTCCGGTTTGGGTGACGCTGTACGCGCTTATGGGTATTGCCGCGTTCCTCGTCTGGAAGAGGGGACTGGAGCGGAGGGATGTACGAATCGCACTCAGCATATTCCTCGGTCAGCTGGTGCTCAACACGCTGTGGTCAATTATCTTTTTCGGTTTGCACAGTCCCGGCGGTGCGCTCATTGAGATTGTGTTGCTGTGGCTTGCAATCCTCGCCACCATCATCGCTTTTGCAAAAATCTCTCCGCCGGCCGGCGGACCGGCGGCATGGCTTCTCGTGCCGTATATGCTCTGGGTGAGTTTTGCCGCCTATTTAAATTATGCGATTTGGGTTTTGAATTAAACAAGCACTTCACAAAGTCCTCGGTGGCATCTCTCCGGACGAGAATTTGTTGGGGCATCAGGTACAATCAAAAGACCATGAGCACACCGTGGCACACAAAATCATCAGCAGCCGTTATTGAAGAATTGCGTTCCGGCGAACGCGGTTTGAGCACTGCGGAGGCAAAACTGCGGCTCGCGCACTACGGCCGGAACACGTTGCCGGAAGCAAAGGCGGACAGTATTTTTACTATTTTTTTACGCCAATTCCAAAGTCCGCTTATTTATATACTCGTCGCCGCCAGCATCGTGGTGTTCGTGATCGGAGAAGTGGTCGATGGGTCGATCATCCTCGCCGTCCTCCTTTTCAATGCCGTTGTCGGAACCATTCAGGAAGGCAAAGCGCAGAATACTCTGCATGCTCTCAAGAAATTCGTTGAGACGAAAGCCACGGCGCTTCGGGACGACACGGAGGTCATCATCTCCGATACGGAACTGGTGCCTGGCGATATTCTCATTTTGCAGGAAGGAGAAAAAGTTCCGGCGGACATGCGCGTCATTGTTTCCAACAATCTCACAGTGGACGAGGCCGCGCTTACCGGAGAGTCGGAGCCGGTGCATAAAACCAGCGAGCGCGAGGTCGACGGAGAGACGGTCGGGCACTATACAAACATAGTCTACAAAGGGACGAGTATTGTCTCCGGAAACGGCCGGGCGGTGGTTGTCGCAACGGGGTCGGAAACTTCTATCGGCGCCATCGCCAGCAAAATCGTGATTGTACATACCGAGATTCCGCTGAAGGCCAACATCCGGTATCTTTCGCGACTCATTATTGCCACCGTGGCGATAATTTCGGCAGTCATCTTTACTCTTGGCATTGCTGTCGGCAAGCCGGTTGCGGACATGTTCGCCACGATTGTTTCCCTGTCGGTATCAATCGTGCCGGAGGGACTGCCTATTGTCGTGACCCTCATTCTCGCGATGGGCGTCTGGCGCATGAGCAAGCGCAATGCACTCGTAAAGAAACTGCAGGCAGTCGAGGCATTAGGACAAGCGAGTGTCATTGCTGTTGACAAAACCGGCACGATCACCAAAAACGAGTTGGTGATCCAGAAGGTGTATGTGGGAGAACAGATGTTTGATGTCCGAGGAGTCGGGTATGAGCCAACAGGCAGTATCAGCTTGCATGGCCATGAGATTTCCGCCGCAAATCATTCGGAGCTTCTGCTTGCCGGGAAAATAGGGGCCTTTTGCGCCAACGCCAGGGTTATGTACGACGAGGAAGCGAAACGCTGGCGGATAACCGGAGACCCCACCGAAGCGGCCATGCTCGTGCTCTCCCAGAAACTTGGTTTTCACAAAGAAGACCTTGAGCGCGAGTCTCCGGTTATCGCCGAGATCCCTTTCGATTACCGACTCAAATACCATGCACTGTTCCACAATGTCGCCGGCAAGAATTTTTTGACCACGGTCGGCGCTCCCGAAGTTATTTTGGAATTATCGGAGACCATCTTGCTCGACGGTAAACGAAAGGCGCTGACACCCGCAGGACGAAAAAATCTTGAGTCGGTCTTTCACCACATGTCACAGGAAGGCCTGCGCGTCGTGGCGTTCGCCATTGACCCGGACGCGGGCAAAACACTCAAACCGGAAACGGTGAGAAATCTTGCCTTTGTCGGCTTTTACGGCATGAAAGACGCCACGAGGCCGGAAGCGGCATTGGCCGTGAAAATTGCGGAATCCGCCGGAGTGCGCGTGGTTATGATCACCGGCGACCACAAGATAACCGCCCAAGCCATCGCCAAAGAAATAGGCATCTGGCGCGAGGGCGACGAGGTGCTTACCGGGCCGGAGATTGACGGCATGTCTGATGCAGAGCTGTCGGAACGACTGAAGACTGTATCGGTGTTTGCCCGGGTGCATCCGGAACACAAGATGAGAATTATTGGAGCGTATCGCGCTCAAGGGGAGGTGGTTGCCATGACCGGAGACGGGGTGAATGATGCCCCGTCCTTAGTCGCCGCCGATCTTGGGGTGGCTATGGGCAACATCGGAACCGAAGTGGCAAAAGAGGCTTCCGATATCGTCCTTCTCGACGACAACTTGGAAAGTATTGTTTCAGCAATCGAAGAAGGCAGAAGTATCTATAACACAATCAAGAAGGTCGTCTTGTATCTTTTTTCAACCAGCATGGGCGAGGTCTTTGCGATTATCGGCGCGCTTATTCTGGGATATCCGCTCCCAATCTTGGCGGCGCAAATCATCTGGTTGAACTTTGTCACGGACGGTTTTCTTGATGTGTCGCTGGCCATGGAACCGAAAGAAAAACACCTGCTTGACGGCAAGTTTGAAAAGCCAAACAAATATCTTGTCGATACGCTGATGGTACAGAGAATGGCGCTTATGGCCGTCGTGATGGCAATCGGAACACTTTATCTTTTCAACCATTACTACGAAGCCGACTTGGCAAAAGCCTGGACAATATCGCTTACCGTCCTCGCCGCATTCCAGTGGTTCAATGCCTGGAATTGCCGTTCCGACAGCAAGTCTATTTTTAAGATGAATCCGTTTTCCAACACGTATTTGGTGGGGGCAACTGTTCTCGTCATCTTACTTCAACTGCTCGCCATATATACGCCGGTGATGAACACGTTCTTGAAAACCGTGCCGCTTACTCTTTCCGATTGGATGGCAATTGTGCCTGTGGCGGTATCCATCGTACTTGTTGAGGAAATAAGGAAATTATTGTATCGCTAGCAATCGGCGGTATACTCGTAAGCGACCATGAAAAAGGGGACTAAAAAACAAGCGGTTGTCATCTATCAGGCCAAAAACGGCGCGATTGCGTTGCAGACGGATGCGGCACGAGAAACGATCTGGATTACCCAAAAGCAAATGGGGGCACTGGTAATGCAATTGCTTCAATAGCTATGTCATCTGTTGCAACAGTGTTTGTCGGGCTGTCCGGGGGGGTGGACTCGTCGGTGGCCGCCGCGCGCTTGGCGCGCGGCGGTTATGCGGTCGTTGGTGTTTTTATCAAAGTGTGGCAACCGCCGTTCTTGCGCTGTGACTGGGAGAAGGAGCGGCTCGACGCGATGCGGGTATGCGCAACATTGGGCATACCGTTCCTCACCTGCGATGCGCAGGAGCGATACAAGGTAGAAGTCGCCGACTATCTCGTGCGCGAATACAAAGCGGGACGCACGCCCAACCCGGACGTGATGTGCAATAAGTACATAAAGTTCGGGGCGTTTTTGGACTTTGCCGACGAGCATGGCGCGGATTTTATTGCGACGGGGCATTATGCGCGCCGCGCGGGCTCTGCCCGCGCGGCGCGCAAGAAAGACGCTCCCGGCATTTCCCTTCTGCGCGGAGTCGACGCCTCAAAAGACCAAAGTTATTTCCTCTGGACGCTGACGCAGGCACAGCTTTCCCGGACGCTGTTTCCCATCGGCGACACGCTGAAATCAGACATCCGCAGGGAAGCCGCCAAGTACGGCCTGCCGACCGCCGAGAAGCCGGACAGCCAGGGTGTGTGCTTTCTCGGCGAGCTCGATATGAAAGAATTTCTTTTTCATTTCATCCCGCGCGAGACGGGGGAGGTGCGCGACGAGACGGGGACCGTCGTCGGGGAACACGATGGCGCGGTGTTTTATACCGTCGGCCAGCGGCACGGGTTTCGACTGCATCAGACGGACCCAAACGAGCCGGCATACTATGTCGTCGCAAAAGACCGTGCGAACAATGTGCTCGTTGTGTCGCATGAAAAGCCGGCGCTAAGCCCGAGCGCGCTTCGCGCGCTCGGGCTTAGCGACACCAGCTGGGTCGGCATGCCGCCACGCGGCACCATAGAAATCCAAATCCGTTACCGTCAAAAGCCGGTTCCCGCGACGGTCGAAATAACCGGTGCAACCACCGCGACGGTCACACCGCTTGCACCGCTCGACTTGCCCGCCGCCGGACAGTCGTGCGTCGTCTACGACGGCGACACTTGTCTCGGCGGCGGGATCGTCGACTCACTCACCTGAACCTTTGGTATACTTGCTCTATGGAACAAACCGGACGAGGAATTGATCGAGTCCCGATGGTCACCAAGGTGGACGGAGGCGTAGAACCGTTCGAAGAGCGGAAGCTCCGTCATTCGCTCCGGCGATCGGGCGCGGACGAGCAAGCCATCGACGACATTGTCGCCGAAATAAACGCATGGATCAAAGACGGCACATCCACGACCGAGATCTACCGGCGCGCCCGATCGCTTCTGAAAAAGCGGCACGGCACCGCCGCGGTGAGATACTCCATGCGCAGAGCGCTGTTTAACCTCGGCCCGACCGGATTCCCGTTTGAGGATTTTCTCGGCCAGCTCTTTGCCTCCCAGGGATACCGAACGAAAACGGGAGTAACCATACGCGGCCGGTGCGTCGAACATGAAGTGGATCTTGTCGCGTACAAAAAAGATCATTGCTTTATCGCCGAAGCGAAGTTTCATATACATCCCGGCATGAAGTCGGACCTGCAGGTGGCGCTTTATTCGCATGCGCGGTTTCAGGATCTCAAAGGCATGCACCTCTCCCCGAACGAGCCGTGTGAGATCGTCGATTCGTACATCATCACAAATACCAAGTTTACGAGCGCGGCCATGGAGTACGCGCAATGCGTCGGCATCAAAGTCTTAAGCTGGAATTTCCCGAAAGAGAAGACACTGCAAGATCACATAGAAGAAGCGGGTATTTATCCCATCACCGCGCTCACGACCCTCTCACAGCAAGGAAAGCGGATGCTTCTCGAACACGGTATTGTGCTCTGCAGAGATATGGCCGGCAAGCGCGACATCATGCGCTCCCTGGGCTTTTCGCCGGGCAAAATAGAAACCATAATCGCGGAGAGTGTCAATCTCTGCAAGAACCCCGCCCCGTGATAAACTCCTGAAGACATTACGAGCATAGCGGCAGAATACATATGGATGACAGAACACAGGAGAGCAAAAAGACAGTAGTGGCGTTTGTGGTAGGACTGTTGATCGGCGGGCTTTTGGTGTGGGTATTCGGCTCGACGGGATCCTCGTCCACGGAGAACGGTTTGACGAGAAAGGACAACACTATCGAAGAAAAGACCGAGGGAAGTGCCAACGACAAGAAAGAAGTTGATAAAAAGACAAATACCGATACGGACATGGCGGGTGCGGGACAGAATACAGGTCCTTTTGTCGTCGCCAACCAGTCGGCGGGTATGAAGGTTTCACTCGGAGACGTACAGTATCCGAGTGAAGAGGGCTGGATCGTGGTGCATGACGATATAGATGGGGAGCTCGGTTGGGCGCTCGGCGCGGCGCGCTATCACACCGGTGTCGGCCTTCTGCCGAAAGAAGTTGATCTTCTCCGAGCGACCGAGAAGGGCAAGACCTATCGTGTCGTCTTCTACACTCAAGAGGGCGGCCTGGAATTCGACCTCAAGATCGACACCCCGATGGAGAAAGACGGCAAACTCCTCCAAGCGACGTTCGTGGCGCAATAGTTTTGTTTCATTAAGAAAGCCGCGCCGGCCCCTCGGGCCGGCGCGGCTTTCTCCTTCTCCATAAGCAAACAAAAACCCGCTGAAACCAAGCGGGGTACTACAAGACATGCCGGAGCAAGAAAATCGAGCGGAGAAGCAGAAATTCCGGGGTGAAATAGAGAGAAATCCGGCGAACCACTGTGGCAGGCAACCACGGAGTGCTCGATTTTCTTGTCCGTCCGTCACGGTTACGACTCCTTTCCGCCTGACTTTGTGCGATCCGCAATCTCCTTACCGACCACACAAACTCCGTTCTGGAACTCGACAACGATACGGCTTACGTCAGCGTCTCCGCTGACAATCAGTCGTATCGCGACCTTCCGCTTCTCGCGGGGGTCAGGAACGTAATCCTCCAGTTCCGCCATCAGGCGCTCCTTCTACAAGAGAATACATCGTCACCCGCCGATACGTAACCATATTCTGCCGCCATTGTCCAACTTTTCGTCCCTGAACAGAGATTTAAAAAAACAAAAGACCCTTGCTGAAGGGGTCCACTGGGATTCGTGTCTTTCCGACACAAGCAGACGATGTTGGAACATGCTCTAGAAAAAGATAAGCTTCTCACACTGAAGCCTGTTGCCTTTTATGAGCCTCGGCTCGTGTGGGATGCAAATGTCTGTTCTCATCTCTATCAGGGCCAGAGCCATCCCCACTTGAGGAGACACCAGATACCGCACCCCTGGCTCGGGATCCGGCACTCCCTCAACCTCAAATCTTGGGGGATCTGAAGGTTGAATTTTGGTTAGATCGTAAATCTCAAACTGGTACGTCAAGGGGACTGGACCTTCTTCTCCTGTATAGAGGTCACGCAATCTTCTTGTATAGGGGGGTATTTTAATACGGGCGGGTTCGGCTGCCCGCCGGAGTATTATGTACCCCCTCTGGGTATGAAGTTCTAAATCCTGTGCTAACAAGTTAGCTATCGCTACCACCACGACCTCCTTCTTGGTTTGTTTTATGAGGTTCAATGCAGAAATAGTGCACTCGCTTACCATCAGGGCCTAAGACTACTTGACCAGTGACATATTGATAGGTCGGAATCCCGAGTTTTCCGGCAGAGCATCGCTCAACCTGGCTCGCCAAGACACGGAATACTCCCGGAACCGTGATAGTCTTGCCGAACATGATAGTGCGGTAACTAGGGAACGCATACCCCCAATCTGGCCCAAGCCAAAGATGTTCGGTCCGGCACTCCTCTGTATATGCACAATAACGCTGGACAGCATACACAAATGCGGACGTCGACCAGAACTCCCATTTCCCTTCAGCGGCCCGAGCGAAGCGTTCTTCTAGCTTCTGCTGACTCGGGAACGGAGGAGGATCCGGTCGTTGGGTGACTTCAGGATTCTGACACCCTGTCAAACCAACCCATATCGCAAGACAAACAAGTACTCCAGCGAGACGCAGAACGGTCTTCATATACTCTCCTAAATGTTCAGGTTTTGACGAAAATGACAACGAAACAGGTCTCTTTCTACTGGGAATTCTGGCGCTAGAAATACCATGCTATAGCATATTTGTCAAACTCGCTTCTTAAATTGAATTCAGCCTCTGATTTCGGCACATGCTACAATTTTCCTAATGCCGTTTCTTTATAAGGTGCGAGGAGAGAAATTTTGCTTTGACCCGGAGCGCAATGGACCGAAGGGAAAGACGCCGTTTGCGATCAGTCGCTCGAAGATTGATCTCTTTCACGAATGCCCGCGCTGTTTCTATCTCGACCAGCGACACGGCATCAAGCGGCCGGACGGGTATCCGTTTTCGCTGAATGTCGCGGTCGACGAGCTGTTGAAAAAAGAATTCGACCTTCTGCGCAAGGAAGGCAAACCCCATGCGCTCATGCGGGAGTACGGCATCGACGCGTTGCCCTTTAAGCACAAAGACCTCGACCTCTGGCGCGACTCACTGCGCAACGGCATCAAGTACCACGACCCCGTCACCAATCTCGTCATCCGCGGAGGCGTCGACGACGTGTGGATAGGCAAAGACGGCGCGCTCCACATCGTCGACTACAAGGCAACCAGCAAAAACGGGGAGGTCAGTCTGGATGCCGAGTGGCAGGACGGATACAAGCGACAGGTCGAAGTGTACCAATGGCTTTTTCGCAAAAATGATTTCAAGGTTTCCGACATCGCATATTTCGTTTACGCAAACGGCGATACCTCCCCCGCGCGCTTTGACGCGCGACTTGAGTTTGTCATTAAAATCATCCCGTACACGGGAGACGATGCGTGGATTCCGAAAACGATAACGGCGCTCCACGCATGTCTCATGGCCGAAACCGCTCCCGATTCTTCACCCGACTGTACCTATTGCGCATACCGCAGTGCGGCGGGGAAGCAACTGCAAAAAGACGCACCCCGTCGGAGAAAAGACAAAACGGCGCCAAACCTGCACCTCGCATTTGAAAAAACCTATGCAAAAAACGTTTAGAGAAAAAGTGCGCGATGTCGTTCGGAAGATTCCGAAAGGGAAGACGATGACGTACAAAGAGGTGGCGCAGAAAGCGGGCAGTCCGCGCGCGGCACGGGCCGTGGCAAGGGTGATGGCGGCCAACTTTGACCCCGACATACCCTGCCACCGAGTCATCCGTACCGACGGAAAGCTCGGCGGGTACAACCGTGGCGGAGAACCCCGAAAACGTGCTATATTGCGATCCGAAAGAGTTAAAATTTAAACATATGCTAACACCAGAGGAAAAAAGAAACCTGCAAAAGCTCAAGCAGAGGGCTTTGCGCCTAAAGCCCGAGCTTCAGGCGCTTGATGCAAAAACAAAACAGCTTCCGAGAGAGATACGTGATATGGAGCAAGCCGCAAACGAAATCCCGAAAAAAATCGCTGATCTACAGAAACAGCTGCGCGAGCTGGAAGGGGAGAAGAATTCTTTGAAAACTACTACCGCCGCGAAAAAGCGCGAATTGGCAGAAGCGATCGGCGATCTTCGCGATGAAAAACGGGAATACGAGGAAGTGCAGGAAAGTATACGAGACATCGGAACCGGAATGGATATCAGACGTGCCGCATGACCAAAGAGGAGAAGTATGAGGCGATGAAGCAGATTCGCGACGAAGTACTTCATCTCACCGCTTCACCTCTCTATGCGTACCGCACCGAGCACAAATATCTTCCGGTGATCGGAGAGGGAAGCCACGACGCCTCCATCATGTTCATAGGCGAAGCGCCGGGGCGCAACGAGGCGCAGACGGGGCGACCCTTCTGCGGGGCGGCGGGAAAAATCCTCGACGACCTCCTTGCGTGTATCGACATCAAGCGAGAAGATGTGTATATCGGCAATATCGTCAAAGATCGCCCGCCCGAGAATCGCGACCCGTTACCGGGAGAGATCGAGATATACGGACCGTTCCTTGACCGGCAGATCGAGATTATCGAGCCGAAAGTAATCGTCACACTGGGACGTTTTTCCATGCAGTACGTCATGCGAAAATTCGACCTTGAGTTTGAGCTTGAACCGATAAGCAAAGCGCACGGCAAAAGCTATGATGCGCACGCACCATATGGGCCTATTCACATCATTCCGCAATATCATCCGGCCGCGGCCATCTACAACCGAGAACTCCTCGACACGATCAAAGCGGATTTTGAAGTCATCTCGAAATTCGTATGATACGTCTCTCGGGAAACGCAAAGCGCGCCGCATGATATATTCGTACCGAATCGAACAAGCGATCCGCGCCGCAGGCGCCCTGCACGACGGCCAGCGCCGCAAAGGACGGATACCGTATCCGTACATCACCCATCCGTTCGCCGTCGCCTGCATCATCGCCGACTATACCGACGACGAAGACACGATCATTGCGGGTCTCCTGCATGATACGATCGAAGATACCGGCTACACGTTCGCCGAGCTCGAAGAAGATTTCGGTCCGAGCGTCTCGGCGATCGTGAGGATGGTGACGATCCCCGCAGAACGCGGGGAAGGCCGCGATGGCTGGAAAGAGGAACATGAGCGGTACGTCGCGCAACTCCGGAGTGCCTCGGATGAAGCGCTCGTCGTCGCGGCCGCGGACAAGATCCACAACATGCGCTCGACGATCGAGGAATACCACGACGACCGGGTGCGCTTCGACCACGACTTCGGCGGCACGCACGAGGAGCGCATGACGATCTATCAAAGCATCAGCAACATCCTCAACCGCCGTTTGCACAGCGACATCGTCCACGAGTTCAACCACGTCTTCGACGAATACAAAAAATTCATATATGAAAGCTAACGGGACACAAAAGGGGAAACGTATCGCGGGATTCAGGCACGTGAGAACCGTACAAGATATACGCGAGTTCGAGCTTGCCGCAAACGGTCTGCGCGTGCTCCATATGCGTATTCCCGGCAGCGGCACCGTGACCGCAAATATCGTGTATCTCGTCGGCTCGCGACACGAAGAGCGCGGCAGAACGGGGCTCGCGCATATGTTCGAGCACATGCTCTTCAAGACGCTTCACGACGGTACCGGCCGCCCGGTCAAAGAATCCGGGTTTAAGCGTCTCGAGGACGCGGGCGCGATCTCGAACGCGACGACCTGGCTTGACCGCACCAACTATTTTTTCACCATTCCTCGCGCATATCTCAAAGATGCGTTCGACTACGAGGCAAGCCGGATGCGCAACCTGCTCTTCGATAACAAAGAATTCCTCCCGGAACGGGCGAACGTCGTGAGCGAATACGAGATGCACGCCGGAATACCGCTTGATGCGCTCGAAACCGCGATGGCGCAAGCGGCCTACGTCTCGCACGGGTACGGACACGACACTATCGGCCACAAGCCCGATATCCAACATATGACCCTCGACTCGCTCAAGGATTTTTATGACACCTACTACTGGCCGAACAACGCGGTATTGACCGTTGTGGGAGATATCGAAGAGACGGAGGCGCTCCGCGTGGTACAGGCATCTTTCGGTTCGCTCCCAAGATCGCCGAAGCCCGTCCCCGAGATCGATATCATCGAGCCGGCGCAGGAAGGGGAGCGTCGCGTCGAGATCGCCCGCAAGAATCCGATCAATATCTATGCGGTGGGCTATAAAGCTCCCCGGACAAGACACTTCGACTGGGCGGTCATGCAGATCATCGCGGCATACCTCTCGGAAGGACCGCAGTCACGGCTCGACGACACGCTCGTCGATACCCATAAGGCGTCGTCCGCAGACTGCGCGCTCTACCCCACATACGACGAGGGACTCTTTATGATTGTTGCCCAGATCACGGCGGGTTCGTCACATGAAGAAGTCAGCCGAATCATAGACGAAGAGATCGCACGACTGGCGGCAAAGCCGATCGACAAGAAGCGTCTCGAGACGCTCAAGACTATGATTCTTGCGGACGAGCTCTATAGCCGCGACGGCACCTATGCGGTGAGCCGCGAACTCACCGAATGTATCGCGGTCGGAGACTGGACGCGATTTTACACGCTCGCCGACGACATACGGCGAGTGAGCGTGGCAGACGTGCAAAAAACCGCGCGGCAGTATTTCCAAAAGAACCGGCGCACCGTGGGGCTGTTTGTCGGCCAAACTAAAAAGACATGAAAGACATACGCATCCCAACCGTTGAGCACGGAAACAAAAACGACGTGATACACATCACGCCGCAAACGAGCGGAATCGTGCGGTTTAAGGCGACCTTTCCCGTCTCGGATATCAAAGACCGCATGCTCGCGCCGCTCTATGCCGATCTCATACAGCGCGGTACCGCCTCCCATAGCCGCAAGGAATTCGCCGCGGCAGTCGAAGCGCTGGGCGCACGACTCGATGTCACAAGCGACCGCGTCGGCATCACGATCGACGGATGCGCGCTTGCGGGCACGTTCCCTCGACTCCTCGATCTAGTAAAAGAAATGCTCGAACGACCGGCATTCAACAAGAAGGAAATGGATCAGGTGCATAAACAGTACGCCCAGTACCTCCACGACGAAGCGGACAACGCCCGCACGCAAGCCTATCTCGGATTCACGCAAGCGTTGTTCGCGAAAAACCACCCGTACTACCGACCCTCGGCAGACACGCGGCGGACGTTTCTGCGGTCGGTGACACGGAAGTCATATCTCGATTTTCATAAAAAGTTATTTGCTGTTCATGGCATTGTAAGCACATCGGGAACAGAAGCGCACCGGCAGAGTACGGCAAAATTATTCTCAACGTTCGGCAAGACAAAAGACACGACCCTCCTCGCGCCGGCCTCCGCCGCTCCCCACGCGACGGAGACGACCTACCGCACCGTCCATGACAAAGCCAACATCGAGCTCTACATCGGCAATGTCCTGCCACTTACGCTCTCGGACAGCTCGTTTTTGCCCTTCAACTTCGGACTCCAAGTCCTCGGCAAATGGGGAGGATTCAGCGGCCGCCTCATGAGCACTGTGCGCGAAAAAGAAGGACTCACGTACACGATCTATGCGCGCACCGAAGGCATCACCAAAGATCGGCTCGGCATGTGGTATATCTTCACTTTTTTCACACCAAAGGACCTCGACAAGGGACTCGCGTCCACCAAGCGAGAGATCGCGCGAATCGCCCAAAAAGGCGTCACGCCAAAAGAACTTACCACATTTAAAGAGCTCCTCAAAAACCAATTCATTCTTGCGCACGAATCGGACGCAAAAACCCTCGCCCTCTACCACGACGCGCTCTGCGCGGGCATGACCCCCGCCGAAGTCGCCGCACAGTACGACGCCATGCAGACGCTCACCCAAAAAGAAGTCAACGCCGCGCTCCGCCAACATCTCGACCCCACCCGCCTCGTCATCTCCGGCGCCGGACCAATCAATCCAAATAGAAAAACCTTGAGCAAATAAGCCGGCAGTGGCACTATGAGCGTACTATTTTATATGAGCGGTATGTCCGGAAACGAAATTAGGAGGAAATATCTGGAATTTTTTGAAGGGAAGGGGCACGCCATCGTGCCGTCGGCCGCGCTCGTGCCCGAGAACGACCCGACCACGCTTTTTACCGGAAGCGGCATGCAACCGATGTTGCCGTATCTTTTGGGCCAGCCGCATCCGAAAGGCACGCGCATCGCAGACTCGCAAAAAGCATTTCGCGCCGACGATATAGAAGAGGTCGGCGACAACCGCCACACGACATTTTTTGAAATGCTGGGCAACTGGTCCTTCGGCGATTATTTCAAAGAAGAGCAAATCAGTTGGATGTTCGAATTTTTGACCAAAGTGGTCGGGCTTGACCCGCAGAAACTCTACTTCACCGTTTTTGCGGGAGACGAAAAAAACAATCTGCCGAAAGACGACGAATCGGTTGCCATTTGGCAGAGACTTCTCGCAGACGCGGGTGTCTCGCACGGAGTCGCGCATATCGGCTCCGAAGCCGACGGCGGAAAGTGCGGGATGAAAGAAGGCGAGCGCATTTTCTATTACGAAGCGAAGAAAAATTGGTGGAGCCGCGCGGGCGTACCGGAGAAGATGCCCGCAGGCGAGCCGGGCGGCCCGGACACCGAAATGTTTTACGACTTCGGCACCGAGCACGACACAAAATACGGCGAGCACTGCCACCCCAACTGCGACTGCGGGCGCTTCATTGAGATCGGCAATAACGTCTTCATGGAGTACGTCAAAAACCAAGACGGTACATTCTCAAAACTCCCGCAGAAAAATGTCGACTTCGGCGGGGGCCTCGAACGCATCGCCGCCGCCGCGATAGATACGCCGGATGTGTTCAAAATCGACTTGCTCGATAGCGTGGTGCAACAAATCGAAAAACTGTCGGGGAAGAAATACGAAGATAATCTTTTGGCGTTCCGCGTCATCACCGACCACATGCGCGGCGCGACATTCATGATCGGAGAGGGAATCTATCCGTCAAACACCGAGCAGGGATATTTCGTCCGCCGGCTTTTGCGCCGAAGCGTGCGTTATGCGGATGTGCTCGGTATACCCGCCGGCAGGTTGAAAGACATCGTGGAAAGCGTCATCGCGCCGTATCAAGGTTTCTATCCGAATGTTGTTGAGAAGAAACAGGAGATTATGGAGATGATTGCGCAAGAGGAAACACAATTCAGGAAAACGCTTGCGAAGGGTTTGAAGGTACTGTCAGGAGATATTGCAAAAACATTTGAACTAGGGAGAGAGAAACCTGAAAATATTCCAGATTTGTCTATGGTAGACGGTCACCCGGGTGGTATCCCGGGCGTAACCAGCCGTTTTTTGACTGGAAAATGGTTTTTCTATATCTATCAAACATTTGGTTTTCCATTAGAAATGTCTCTCGAGGAAATAGAAAAAAGAGGAATAAGATTTAATGATTTCGACGTTGGCGTAATTGAAAAAGACTTCAAAGCTGAGTTTAAAAAACATCAGGAGACATCTCGTGCCGGAGCGGAGCATAAGTTCAAGGGCGGCCTTGCGGACCACTCGGAGAAGGTCGTGCAGTACCATACCGCCACACACCTTCTGCTTGCCGCACTTCGCAAAGAGCTTGGCAATGAAGTCCATCAGGCCGGCTCGAACATCACCGGCGAGCGGCTCCGTTTTGATTTCACCTATCCGAAAAAAGTGGAGAAGGAAACACTCGCAAAACTCGAGGAGTATGTGAACGACGCAATTAAGGCGGGAGCGAAAGTTACTATTGAAACCATGAAAAAAGCCGACGCGGAAAACGACCCGACCGTGGAAGGGAGCTTCTGGGACCGCTATCCCGACGAAGTGACCGTCTACACCGTTTCCGATGACAACAGCGTCATCTACTCCCGCGAACTCTGCGGCGGCCCGCATGTCGAGAATACATCCGCGCTCAACGGCACATTCAAAATCACCTCCGAAGAATCCTCATCCGCCGGCGTCCGCCGCATCAAAGCGATCCTGGAATAGACATTCGGTTCAGAAGATACTTCCATAAAACGGGGACATCCCGTGCTGGTTTTCCTCGTATGTATTTTATAATGGACCCAAACATGGCCGCGTTTTTCACACGAAAGCCGAAAGTGCTTTGCGGGATGCTGATCGATATAGGATCGGGAAGTGTGACCGCCAGTATCGCTATCTCAAAAGAGGGCGCCGCCCTCCCGGAGATTCTCTACACATGCAGAAAAGTCCTCCCGCTTAACGGCACACTCTCATCGGCCGACCGCATCCGCACGACACGGCACGCGCTTTTTTCGGTCCTCCTTGACATCGAACGCGCGGGCGTCATGGCACTTCAGAAATACGACGCGCGTCTGCACATAGAGAAAGTGGTCGTTTCCTCCACCGCTCCTTGGGCATATACGGTCGCGCAGATGATTCGCCTTGAACAAGAAACGCCGTTTACGGTCACGAAGCGCATGGTCGATGACATGATCGCGCATGCATACGAACAAGAGCGGGTACAGCCGGAAGCGCCGGCATCGGGACTTAAAAAAGGGTACCGTATCGTCGAAAAAACCATCGTCGACGTCACGCTTAACGGATACTCGGTCGACGACCCGTACACAAAACAAGCATCCGAGATCGCAGTCACCCACGTACGAGGACTGCTCGCCGATCCCATCTTCCACACCATCGAAGAAATGCAAAAACGACTTCTCGATGGCACAGATATGCATCTGCACACGGCGATGCTTGTGTCGTATTGTGCCCTTCGAGACCTGTACCCGCGCACCAAAAACGCGCTGATCGCGCTCATTTCCGAAGAAGCAATCGAAATAGGATTGATGCGCGACAGCGTCTTTTGCGAATCAATCGTCACTGACAAGGGATCCAGCACGCTCATCCGCGACATGGCGGCCGCCGGAAAGACCATCCCCGAAGAATCCCGCGGCTATCTGCGCGCCTACGCGCAGAACGCACTGAAACCGGCACAAACAAAAGCAGTGGCGGAGGTGCAACGCGATTACGTACACATGCTCGACATGATGCACACGGAATTGCGGAAACGATATGTGCTTCCGCAGACCGTTTTTCTCGTTGCCGAACCGTCTCTCACCGGTTTCTTCAAAGACACATTCGTCGAGGCGCTCCGCGACAATACCGGCATCGGTGAAAAGAATATCGTGCCGCTATCCGCCGACGCACACACGTTCGTGGCGGCGCCGCCCGGCACATTGATGGACCCGCGCCATGCGCTTCTCGCCAGATTTTTCCACAAACTGCATGCCTGCGGCGAAGTCGCGTAGATGACGGCTCTATATACACCGGTTTTATAGACAGCGCGAAGAGTGTTGTATACTGTCCTTATGCCACAGCAAAAATGGAATTTGGGAGATATCCGCCCCCCCGAACGAGGACCGTCCGAGCGTCCGACACGACAGAGAAGCGCTCGGACAATGCAGGACATGGTCGCCCGGAGCGCGCCGTCCGCATCCCAAGATTCCATGGATAGCGAAGATGAATACGTCGAATCCGAAGAACGTCCGACGAGGACGAGACGCGGTTTCGCGGGCAGAGGCGGAAAAAGAAAAACGATTCTCGGCGCGGTCGTCCTTGCCGTACTGCTGATACTCGGCCTCCTCACTTCTTTCTTCTTTCAAGGAGCGGAGCTTACCGTCTATCCAAAGAGCAAGGAGGTGACCGTAGACGCCGCGTTTACCGCCAGTCAAAATCCGGAAGCAAACGCACTCGGTTACGAACTCCTCTCACTCGAAGAAACGGGCGAGCGCGCGGTCGAGGCGACCGGCACGGAACCGGTGGAAGAACGTGCGACCGGAGAGATCACAATCTCCAACGCATTTTCAAAAGAACCCCAACGTCTCATTAAAAACACACGTTTCGAGTCGAAGGACGGGTTGATTTTCAAAATTCAAGAATCGGTCGTCATTCCGGGATATACGACCGAAGGAAATGAGAAAGTGCCCGGCACGGCGACCGCAAAGGTGTTCGCCGACGGTACGGGCGACAAATACAACGTCAATCCGGGACGGCTTACCATCCCCGGACTCAAAGGTACGCCGCAATTTGAGAGCATGTACGCCGAACCCAAAGCGGCCATGCAGGGAGGATTTGTCGGCCAGAAACTCATCGTCGAAGAGAGTGCGCTCAAGGGCGCAAAAGAGGCGATCCAAAACGACCTGCGCGCCAAACTTTCGGAGCGTCTGCGTAATGAGCGTCCCGCCGGCTTCGTGCTCTATGAGAGCGCCGCGCGCATCAGATTCGAGTCCCTGCCGTCGATAGACGGAGGCGAAAGCAAGGCCACCATCCGCGAGAAAGCGGTCCTTGAAGCGCCGCTCTTTGCGGAGGCGGACCTTGCCCGATATCTCGCGCAAAACACGATCGTGGATTATAAAGGCGAAAACGTAAAACTTGAAAATTCCCAATCTCTCTCGTTTACCTACGCCGCCACGAGCACGGAAGCCATGGCCGGCATGGAGAAAATCGATTTCAAGCTCTCCGGGAACACAAAAATGATCTGGACGTACGATACCGAAAAGCTCCGCGCCGATGTCGCGGGTACCGCAAAAGAAGAGCTCCCCTCGGTACTCTTGAGCTACCAGCCGGCAATCCAGCGAGCCACCACGGTCATGCGCCCCTTCTGGAAACAGTCATTCCCGGAAGACCCCGCCGACATAAAGATCATCGAAGTCCTCGAAGCGCCAAAATAATGTCCCAAACCCCGCCGATCGGCATTGACTCGTTTTTTGGCTCATGCTATCTTATTGGGGCATAAGCGTAATGGAAGTTCAAAGCGGCAAGGAAGACAACCTCGTGTATGGCACCGTCGAGGAGGCGTTGCCTGATACGCTTTTTCGGGTTATGCTCGATGACGGCTCGGTTATACTTGCGTACCTGGCCGGCAAGATGCGGAAATTTCGCATCAGAGTACTCGTCGGGGACCGGGTGGGTATGGTCATCGACCCGTACGGAGGGAAAGCAAGAATCACCAAACGACTGTAAACAGAACAGATATCCATGAAAGTACGATCGTCAGTAAAGAAGATGAGTCCCGATGACATTATCGTGCGTCGCCGCGGCCGCGTATACGTCATCAACAAGCGCAAGCCGCGGCATAAACAGCGACAAGGATAGCATATGCGTATCGCAGGAATCACCATCCCGGACAACAAACAACTCGTCTTCGGACTGACAGCGATTTACGGTATCGGCAGAAGCAAGGCCGCCTCCATTCTTGAAGCGGCACATGTTGCGGAGACCAAGCGACCCGGAGATCTTTCCACCGCAGAGGAAAATACGATCAGAGAAAAAGTCGAGGCGCTTCCCATCGAAGGAGAACTGCGCCGTGAAGTGGGCGGCAACATCAAGCGCCTCAAAGACATCAAGTCGTACCGCGGCAGTCGGCATATCAAGCGCCTGCCGGCACGAGGCCAGCGCACGAAGACCAATGCGCGCACACTGAAAGGAGTGAGGAAGACAATGGGTAGTGGCCGCCGTAAGCTTGAAAAGACATAATCCTCGCTTGTCATACTTTTACGTAATGATCTATGGGTAAGAAACGTATCATAAAGAAAAGTGGGGGATCGGACGCGCAGGCGACACGCGCGCTTTCCCGCATCCCGAAGCGGAAAGTCGAGTCCGGTATCTTGAATGTGCTCGCAACCTTCAACAACACCATTCTGACGCTTGCCGATGTGAAGGGTAACGCGCTCATCAGCGCGTCGAGCGGCGCGATCGGCTTCAAGGGTTCCCGCAAGTCGACGCCGTTTGCCGCCGCCAAAGTCGGAGAAGTGATCGGCGAGAAAGCCCTGCAGATGGGCATGCGCGAAGCGACAGTCGTGGTGCGCGGCGTCGGTGCGGGCCGCGAGAGCGCTCTGCGCGCTTTTGCGGGAAAAGGAGTCGGCATCGTCGCCATCCGCGACCGTACGCCGGTCGCGCATAACGGACCGCGTCCTCCGAAGGCGCGAAGGGTGTAACCAGTATCTATTTATATGATCATCGGACCGAAATTCAAGATCTGCAAGCGTCTCGGCGGCGCGGTGTTTGAGAAATGCCAGACGCAGAAATTCACCCTTGTCGAAGCGCGCAAAAAGACCACCGGAGGCCGTGGCAAGCGACAGGGCGCCGCAAGCGACTACAAGCGCCAGCTCATCGAGAAGCAGAAAATGCGCTACATGTACGGCTTGTCCGAAACCCAGCTTTCGCGATATGTGGACGAATCGATCGAGAAAAGCGACAATCCGAGTCATGCACTTATGACCCGGCTTGAATCGCGTCTCGATAACGTCGTCTACCGTCTCGGCCTCGCGCGGACGCGGCGTCTGGCACGCCAGATGGTGTCGCATGGACACATCACGGTGAACGGTCGAAAAGTCACCGTTCCGTCCTATTTGGTGGTACAGAATCAGCAGGTGGCGGTCCGCGACGGGAGCAAAGAGTCGGTGCTCTTCCAGAGCATACGGGAGGAGGGAGACGACGGTCGCGTGCCGGTATGGCTCTCATTTGACCGCAAGGCGCTTGCGGGAAGCGTGACTGCGGTCCCGTCGTACGACGCGCACGAGCTTCTGTTCGACCTTGAACAGGTGTTCGAGTACTATAGCCGATAATACGAGCGCTCGTTTAGCAACGTAACTATTTTCATATGCTTGAAACAAACGTAGCACTGCCATCGAAACCGCGCGTCGTCACCGAAGAAGGATTCAGCGGGATCTACGAGATAGACGGCCTCTATCCCGGATACGGCCATACCCTCGGCAATTCGCTCCGCCGTATCATCCTCTCGTCGCTCTCCGGCTCCGCAGTCACGCAGGTCAAAATCGAGGGCGTACAGCATGAGTTCTCCGCGATCGATGGCGTCAAAGAAGACGTGCTCACGATCGTACTCAATCTCAAGCGCGTCCGGATGAAGATGCATGCCGACGGTCCGCTTTCAATGACACTGAAATACACCCAGCCCGGCATCGTCACCGCCGCGGCCATCACTGCGCCGAGTCAAGTCGAGATTCTGAATCCCGACCAGTACATCGCCGAGATCACGGGCAAAGGCGCCGGTCTCGAGCTCGAGATGCTCGTCGAACGAGGCCTCGGCTACGTGCCGCGCGAGATCCATCAGAAGGACAAGATGGACATCGGTACGGTATCCCTTGATGCCGTCTTCACGCCGATTCGCCGCGTCAACTACGAAGTGGAGAACATGCGTGTCGGCGACCAGACCGACTACAACCGCCTCCGCATTTTCATCGAGACCGACGGATCGATCTCCCCGCGCCAGGCGCTTGAGCGTTCGATCGAGATCATGATTCACCAACTCCATGCCATCATCGGCTTCCAGGAAAAGTCCGCCGAAGAGCCGCAGGAGGAGGCGTTCTCGGAATCCGAGAACGATACGAAGCCGGATGCCGATATATTGAAGACGCGCATCGAGACTCTCGATCTCTCGACCCGCACCGCACACGCCTTGGAAGAGGCAAACATCCGCACGGTCGGCGGCCTTGTCCGCAAGAAAAAAGATGATATCCTCCAGATCGACGGCTTGGGTCCCAAAGCGCTCCTCGAGATTGAGGACGTGCTGAAATCGCTGGATCTCGGTCTCAAGGAGTAAGGGTTTATTTGTTACATCCTCATGCGACACCACGACCACAACCGAACACTCTCCCGCACCCGCCGGGGCCGCACCGCGCTCCTGCGAGGCCTTATCGTGTCGCTCGTTTCGCATGGACGAATCGTCACAACCGAAGCGAAAGCGAAAGAACTCCGCCCGCGCGTCGAGCACCTGATCACCGCCGCAAAACATGACTCGGTCGCCTCGCGTCGTCTCGTGTCCTCGCGGCTCGGCGAACCGTCGGGGACGACCGTGCAGAAAATCTTCACGAAGGCGGCCGAGTACGCCGAGCGTCCGGGGGGCTACACACGTATCGTGAAGACCGGCCCGACTGCGGCCGGACGGCGCGAAGCCGTCATTGAGTTCGTATGATCAAATCCGTATACTAACCATGGCCGTAAAAACCGTACAACAGAAAGAAGAACGAACGATTGACGCGCAAGGGAAGCGCCTCGGTGTTGTGGCCGTGGAGGCCGCCTCGCTCCTTCTCGGCAAGCACTCGCCGGCGTTTGAGAAACGTCTTGCATATCCGATTACGCTCACGATCGTGAACGCCCGTCTTATGGATATCAGCGAGAAGAAGCGCGAACAAGAAATATACAAAACCTATTCCGGATATCCCGGGGGCCAGAAGGAGGAGACGCTCGGCCACTTGGCAATCCGACGCGGCTATGGCGAAGCGCTCACCCGCACCATCGGCGGCATGCTCCCCAAAAACAGACTTCACAAGGTGCGCATGCAGAATCTTTCCATAAAAGAATAGTCACTTATGCCTATGCCGGAAACGAAAAAAGTTACAAACACAGAGAAGTACAAAGAGGGAATCGGCCGCCGCAAGACCGCGACCGCCCGCGTGCGTCTCACTCCCGCAAAGGAACGCGCAATCACGGTAAACGGCAAGTCGCTTGCCGAATATTTCCGTTCACCGGCGCTTGAGCACGCCGTACTCTTGGCATTTTCCGCCGACGAGACACTCGGTAATTACGAAGTTTCCGCACACGTTTCGGGCGGCGGCATCCGCGCCCAAGGAGACGCCATCAAGCTCGGCATCGCGCGAGCGCTCGTGAAGGAGAAGCCGGAGCGCCGCACCGAGCTCAAACAAGCCGGCCTCCTCATGCGCGACCCTAGAAGCAAGGAACGCCGCAAATTCGGCCTCAAGAAAGCCCGCAAAGCACCTCAGTGGAGTAAGAGATAGAGTTTCTCTCCCCTCAAAAAAACGGGCAGGCGTGCCTGCCCGTTTTTTTTGACACAAGGTAAAAACCAATTTATAATACGCACGTTATGATTAAGAAGAAGGCAACAGGCGAAGGCGACGATATGGTTTTTGATGACGCTGACAGTCCGCCAGCAGGCGGAGATGAGCCAGAATTGGAAGACATCGAGGGCGATTTCAAAGGAGAATTAAAGAAGATGAAGGAGAAGCTCGCGGCGTGTCAACAGGAACGGCAGGAATATCTCGACGGCTGGCAGAGGGCAAAGGCGGATTATCTGAATAGCCAGCGTCGGGCCGTCGAGGAACGCGAACGGGAAGCGGAACGACAGACCGCGCGCTTCATCGAGAAAATTCTTCCGCTTGCCGACAGCTTCGACCGAGCGATGGAGGACATTAAAAAGCAGGGAAGTGAGAAGCGAATACTTGGAGCTTCGCAAGAGGTTGTCGACGGTTTCGACCAAAGGGAGAAACCGTCATACAACCTGAACAGCTCCTGTAAGGAGGAGAACTGGCGCGCGGGCGTGGAGCAGATATATAATCAGCTCGCGGCTGTTTTGAAATCGTACGATGTAGAAGCATTGGAGCCGGCTGGCGCACCGTTTGACCCGCACTTCCATGAGGCGGTTTCTGAAATCCCCGTCGAGGACGCCGCCCGAGACCATACCGTGCTCGAAGTGCTTCAGAAAGGATACCGCATGGGCGAACGGCTCGTCCGTCCGGCAAAAGTAGTAGTCGGAACTTATCAAAAATAACAACAACACGACATATGGCAAAAATTCTTGGAATCGATTTGGGTACGACCAACTCCGCGATGGCGATCGTCGAAGGTGGCGAACCGCGCATCATCGAAAACAGCGATGGCGCACGCACGACACCATCGGTTGTCGCAATTTCGAAGACCGGCGAGCGGCTCGTCGGCCAGATTGCGAAGCGCCAGTCGGTGACCAATCCGCAGAACACCATCTACGGCATCAAGCGCTTCATGGGGCACAGTTTCAAGGAAGAGCATGTGCAGAAAGACAAGGAAATGGTGCCGTATGAAGTGAAGGACGGCCCGGACGGCGGCGTGCTCGTCAAAATGGGCGAGAAAGACCTGCGCCCGGAGGAAATTTCCGCAATGATTCTCGGCAAACTCAAAGCCGATGCGGAAGCGAAACTTGGAGAAAAAATCACCGAAGCGGTCATCACCGTACCGGCGTATTTCAATGATGCCCAGCGCAAAGCGACGCAGGACGCGGGAAAAATCGCGGGACTTGAAGTGAAGCGCATTCTCAACGAACCGACCGCCGCCGCGCTCGCGTACGGTTTTAATAAAAAGAAAGAAGAGAAACTCGTTGTCTTCGACTTCGGCGGCGGCACCTTCGATGTCACCGTACTTGAAGTCGGCGACGATGTTATCGAGGTGAAGGCGACCGACGGCGACGCGCACATGGGCGGCCACGACATCGACCAGGGCATCGTGCGTTGGCTCCTCGCGGAATTCAAAAAGTCCGAAGGTATCGACATCAGCAAAGACCCGCTCGCGCTCCAGCGCCTCACCGAAGCGGCCGAGAAAGCCAAGCACGAACTTTCGACCGTCGGCGAAACGGAAATCAACATTCCGTTCATCACCTCCGACCAGAACGGACCGAAACACATGTTGCTCAAAATGAGCCGCGCAAAGCTCGAAGAACTCGCCCGCGAATACATCGACCGCTCAATCGAGATAACGAAGCGCGCGCTTGAAGCATCGCCGTTCCAGAAAGGCGACATTGATGAAATCATCATGGTCGGCGGACAGACGCGCATGCCTGCAATCGTCTCGGCAGTGAAAGACCTCTTCGGAAAAGAGCCGAACAAGACCATCAACCCCGACGAAGTCGTCGCGCTCGGTGCGGCGATCCAGGCCGGCATTTTCCAAGGAGATGTCAACGACATCACGCTCGTGGATGTCATTCCGCTCTCGCTCGGCATCGAAACGCTCGGCGGCGTGGCGACGAAGCTCATCGAGAAAAACACGCATATTCCGACGAAAAAAGAGCAGGTCTTCTCAACCGCCGCCGACAACCAGACGTCGGTGGAAATCCACATCACGCAGGGCGAGCGTCCGATGGCGGCCGACAACAAGTCGCTCGGGCGTTTCATCCTCGACGGCATCCCGCCCGCGCCGCGCGGCCTTCCGCAGGTGGAAGTTGCATTTGACGTAGACTCCAACGGCGTGCTGAACGTCACTGCAAAGGACAAGACCTCCGGCAAGACACAATCCATCCGCATCGAAGCAAGCTCCGGACTCACACCGGACGACATTGAGCGCATGAAGAAGGACGCGGAAGCCCACAGCGCCGAAGACGAGAAGAAAAAGAAAGTGATTGAGGCGCGCAACACAGCCGACCAGATGATCTACACCGCCGAGAAAGCGCTCGCCGACCACAAAGACAAAATCGGCAATGACGTGAAGACCGGCGTTGAAGCCAAAATCACCGACCTGAAATCCACGAAAGAAAAGGACGATGCCGACGCCATCATTGCCGCAACCGCCGCGCTCTCGACCGAAATGTCCAAAATCGGCGAAGCCGTCGCAAAGGCCGCACCGGCAAGCGGAGACGCGCAAACCAACCCAAACAGTGAAAACATCCACGACGCGGATATTGGGAATGATGGTGGAGAAAAGTAGGGAAAGCAAATACTATGATTTACTTCAAGGTACCAATCAAAATATCACCAAGCGCACATCAGATTCCGGATGGAAGTTGGGCAGCGTGGGGTATGATTCGGATCATGATTGCTGGTCAAATCACAGACATCCGAATTCCCCAACCAGAAGAAACATTTCCAACTGAAAAGACTGCGCTGCAACGCGCTCAAGGCATTGCTTACACACACCTAAAGAGACAAGGATTTGTTAAACAAAATTGACCCCATTTCCCTCTTGCTGCCAAATATCGTTACTGAGACAGAGGAGGGAGGAGAGCAGAAAAGCTAAAACGCCCACACATGGGGACAACCGCCTTGACAAATAGGCGGTTTGTGTGATATACCTACGCGCACATTATAGATGGGTCTTATCTATAACTTTTCACATCATTTATGACATCCGTCACCGCCCTCTTGCTCCAAGCCGCCATATCACTGCTTTTGTTCGTGCAGGCGCATCCGTCGCTTGACGCTTCGCTCCGCGAGCAAGCGATAGAAGTCGCCAATCAAGCGATCAGAGTGGCGACGGAGCAACCGACAGTGAAACATGACACTCCACTCCCTAAAGTCGCTCCGACTGCCAATCTCCCAACAGAAAAAGCGGAGACAGAAAATGAACCTCCACGGTTCACCAGCATCCCTCAAACACCAACCAATGTTATCGCAGGACAAGCAGTTACTTTTTCATGGAAGGGCACAGACCCGGACGGCGACAATGTGGGCTGGTCACTAGACTGGGGGAACGGCAAATCCAGTACGATATGTGTCCCGGAAAATACTGCCTTCACTCAATCGCACACTTGGAATACACCCGGGACCTATACGGTAGAAATGACCGTCTCGGACTGCAAAGGAGGAATCGGGATCGCCTCATTTACGGTAGTCGTAGCCGGTAGTGCCGCCTCCGTAAAAGTGGTGTCGCCAGACGGGGGAGAAACCTTCACACAGGGAGATACTCTGCTGCTGAAAGTTGACCTGCGGAGTAGCAAATCGCGCGGGTCTCTGCAACTGATGCTTTCGGAGGAACTTGCGGGCGGTAAGCCAAGCGACCCGGCGTACCATCTTCTGACACTCGACATTTCGCCGAGTACGGCAGGAAGTATCATAGAAAAAAACGCCGTACTTGGCTCCGACATCGTTCCCGGAAAGTATTTCGTCTACGCATTTTGGAAAAGTGGCGATGGCATGGAAATCAAGTCAGATTTCAGTAATACGCCGTTTAGTATTACCGCTTCAAGTTCAGGTGGTAACGAAGGCGGGGGTGGTTCGGGAAGTGGAAGCGGCGATTCTTCCGGAGGTGGAGGCGGCTCGTCAAGCGGCGGAGGCGCGTCATCCGGTAGCGGCGGGGGCGGCAGTACTTCAAGCCAGAGTGGTTTTTAACTATTCTTTTTGCTACTGCATATGGTAATTAATTTTAAATCTTTACTATGACATCCGTCACCGCCCTCTTGCTCCAAGCCGCCATATCACTGCTTTTGTTCGTGCAGGCACACCCCTCGCTTGATGCTTCGCTCCGCGAACAGGCGATAGAAGTCGCCAACCATGCAATCACCGTGGCGACTCATCAGTCGGAAACCCCACAAAAAACGTCACAAGAAAGCCAAGACACAGCAGACAATAATGCATTTTCAGCTTCGCCGAAATCCGGCAATGCGCCCCTCCATGTAAATTTTAAGGCACAGAACCTGTATGACCCCCATACATTCGGTTATGCGCTTGATTTTGGTGATGGTTCAGACATAGTGGCCTTGAACACCACCTGCAATGACTGCACAAACGCGACCGGAGTCGCCGGTCACGACTACACTCATTCGGGAACATACACCGCGACACTTTCACGGTGGAAAGATGGCGGCCCTAAAGATTTACAGACAGTTGGCACACTCACCATCTCCGTAGGAGATGCAAACACAGCCAAAACACCCGTCATCACCAGCGTCAACGGTAAAGGAGGTTTCGGCACGGGCGACAGCAATTCCATTTTCGGAAAAAACTTCTCGACAGTAACATATGTTTACCTGAAAGGCAGACATGAGATCGACTATGGAAAAGATGGGAGTGGCAAAGGAGGAATTCATTTAGGATATACGATTGTGGATGACACGAGACTCAATGTCGATGTGCCGTATTTGGTTAAAGACACCTACTATCTATATGTGGAAAACCAATCCGGGACTAGTGCTCCGTACTTTGTGGGAACTATCGGAGCACACGATACTCTGCAGTCATTGACTGCTTCATGCTCAGCCGCCACCTTCAACTTTGGCACACCGGGAGCATCGTGGTCCGCATACGTGTCAGGAGGACAAAGTCCATACCGATATGCATGGACCATGTTTGATGACATCTCAAATTACGGAGAAGGTAGTATTCAGTCGCAAGCTCTCATGGTGAATTATGCATCCATCGGAACCAAAAAAGCGACCGTGCGCATTACTGATGCCTCCGGTACCACGATATCGACGAGTTGTTCAGCCACCATTAGTGATGTGTCAACCGAGACACAATCAGGGCGTTCCATTGCCGTTCTGTCGCCTAACGGGGGAGAGACACTGACGCAAGGAGAAACCTACACAATCAAATGGAAGTCATCCCAGATAGACAAGGTGTACCTCGGATGGTCGCTAGGTACCGGTTCAGTCAGTTGGATAGCGACTGACATTCCCACTTCGAAAAATAGCGGGACCTATTCGTATGATTGGAGTGTTGATATTGGAACCTTTTCAGAATCAAAGAATGTGAAGATATCTGTTGTGGGATACGACACCGGCACAGGTTCGGTGACAGATGAATCAGACGCATTTTTCGTGGTGACTAACGACTAACCTTGAAAAGGATTAAAATAAATTAATTCATGACATCCGTCACCGCCCTCTTGCTCCAAGCCGCCATATCACTGCTTTTGTTCGTACAGGCACACCCGTCGCTTGACGCTTCGCTCCGCGAACAGGCGATAGAGGTCGCCAACCGTGCAATCACCGTGGCGACTCATCAGTTAGATAGTGGAATAGTGGCTGGCGAAAATCCGGAAATCCCTCCAATCCCGGGCCCCGATATTCCGCTCCCGGTCATCACCAGCGTCAACGGTAAAGGAGGTTTCGGCACGGGCGACAGCAATTCCATTTTCGGAGAACATTTCGACGAGGTAACGCTCGTCTACCTGCAACGTACCGCAGGGGTCGGCATCAGAGGAGAAAATTCCACTGAAAGCATCTATTTGAAACACACCATCGTGAACGATGCCCGAATTGATGTCGTCGTACCCGACTGGCTCGCCAAGGACGCATACTATCTGTATGTGCAAAATCCGGCAGGAGCGAGTGCTCCGTACTTTGTGGGAACCATAGGAACAAGCGTGAAGGGAGGGGCCGTTGTCATGGTCGTCTATCCGAACGGCGGAGAACAATTGGACAATTCGGGCGCAAAAGACAGCGGCTTAATTGCAAACATCAAGTGGACATCGGCGTATACCAATAATGTGCCGATAAATGTAGGTCTTGTCGACGCCGACGACCAAATCGTCAAATGGATCGGTACGGGTGTTCGAGACATGGGAAGTTTTTCTTGGAAATACGATTCGAGTATTCCTAATGGAAAGTACAAGATAATCGTAAGCACTGATGACAAGGGACCAACTGCGACCGACACGAGCGACGCCTACTTCACGCTAACCGGCAACACCGAGAGTCCTTCCATCACTGTCACCTCTCCGAACGGCGGAGAAGTATACGAGAGGGGAACCCCTATCCGCGTGACTTGGTCGCAAAATTACCAAGACGAAGACCTCTTCATCCACCTTTTTAACAACACAACCGGCACGGAATACTACGAGGCCCCGCTCTCCGGCGGTATCGGCAAAAATACTGAGACACTCCCGGCCGAAGCCGCGAACGTACCTTTGGGAGAGTATCGCATCACTATCTGTGACGAGGGCACACCTAACCCGTCTGTGACGTTCAAGCCACTCTGTGATTCGAGCGATACGTCATTTACCATCGTCGACGACCCTTCAATAGAATAACAGTCCGACCGCAAGGCCATACAACACGCACGGCTACCGAACCCGCCGGTTGTGGCGTATTTCTTTTTCTGGCATACTACATGCACCATGAAGGACTACTACCAGATTCTTGAGGTCACGAAAAATGCTTCGCAAGATGAGATAAAGAAGGCGTTTCGCAAGCTCGCCACGAAGTATCATCCCGATAAAAAGGGGGGCGATGAGGCGAAGTTTAAGGAGATTAGCGAAGCGTACGCGGTACTCTCCGATCAGAAAAAGCGCGCCGAATATGATATGTACGGCCGTTCGTATGCCAACGGCGGACCCGGCGCGGGCGGCGCAGGCATGAACTGGGGAGGATTCGGCGCGGGAGCCGGCGGGATCGAGTTTGATCTCAACGATATTTTCGAGGGATTCGGAGACATGTTCGGAGGCGGAAGACGCGGTCGCAAGGAAGTGCGCGGTCGCGACATTTCGATAGATATTGAGATATCTCTTGCCGAAGCCGTCTTCGGCGCCACTCGCAGAATACTGCTTACAAAAAATAACGTCTGCCCGGAATGCGAGGGAAGCGGCGCCGACAGGAAAGCCGGTACGGTCGCCTGCACCGCCTGCAACGGCAATGGCAAGATACGTGAGACGCGCCAGTCCATTCTCGGCACATTTACCACCGTCCGCGAGTGCACCGTCTGCGACGGTCGCGGTACCGTCCCCAAGATCCCTTGCGCGAAGTGCGGAGGCCGGGGCGTGCTGAAGAGCGAGGAAGAAATCGGACTCACCGTTCCTCCCGGCATTGAGGATGGCGAGATGATCCGTATGACCGGCCGGGGTGAAGCCGTGCGCGGCGGCGTACCCGGCGACCTCTACATCAAAGTACACGTCGGCAAACACGCATCCATCGTCCGCGACGGAGCAAACCTGCGCAGTACCCTGTCTGTCAAACTTACCGATGCTCTTCTCGGCGCCACATATACCGTGACCACGCTTGACGGGCCGGTAAGCGTAAAAATACCTGCGGGCATGCAGAGCGGAGAGCTGTTGCGCATCCGCGAAAAAGGAGTGAAGACCGGCGGCGGAAGAGGAGACTTCCTCGTGAAAGTCATTATCGACACGCCGCAGAAACTGTCGCGAAAAGCGAAAAAGCTCGTGGAGGAATTGCGCGAAGAAGGGATTTAATCCACCTCCGCCGCTTTTTACCGGAGCGATAGCGGTATAATCAAGAGCAATGGATGTATACGCATTGCTCGCATACGCAAAAGAATTTCTCCCGCTGATTGTCGTGTTTGGCGCACTGCTCGCGTATGCGGCCATTCGCGGCAATCGCGCACTCATCACGCTCTTGCTCGGCCTATACATCGCACTCCTCGTCTCGCTGAAATTTCCATACTACGATGCCATTTACGGCGTCCTTTCGCGCGGAGAATCAGGCGCACCCATCGCGGCCATCATCGTCTTTGTGATATTCACCGTCCTTGCCACGCTCCTCTTTGGACGCCTGCTCCCGCGCGATTATCGCGAGATATACGAAGGCGTCCCGAAGAAAATCCTGCTCGCGGTTCTGGCGACCATACTCGTGATGGCGTACAGCTATCATGTGCTCCCCGTCACTGCGCTCTTTGACCCCGGCTCCGCCGTCGGCGCGCTCTTTTCACCTCCCCAATATTTCTTTTGGCTCCTGCTCCTCCCCCTCATCGGTTTGTTTTTTATCTAGTATTCAACAAGATGTTGAGACTTCCGTAGTGCCGCGTTTTTTGCTAGTATTCCACGCATGGATAAGAAAACGCTCCTATCCGGCGTGAAGCCGACCGGACAGCCCCATCTTGGCAACTATTTCGGGATGATGAAGCCGTGTATCGAGATGCAACACGACTATTTCTCGTACCTGTTCATCCCGGACCTTCATGCGCTGATGAGCGTGCAGAACGGCCCGGAGATGCGCGACCTTATCTTAAACCTCGCCATCGACTACCTCGGTGCGGGACTCGACCCGGAGCACACGATACTCTTCAAGCAGTCTGACGTACCCCAGCATCCGGAGCTGACATGGATATTCGATACCATCACGACAATGCCGTACCTCATGCGTGCACATGCCTTCAAGGATGCTGAAGCAAAAAACAAAGAAATCACCGTCGGGGTGTTTAATTATCCGATGCTCATGGCCGCCGATATTTTGCTCTACGATACGGACGTGGTGCCGGTCGGACAGGATCAAAAACAACACGTTGAATTCGCCCGGGACACGGCCTTAAAATTCAACAACATTTACAGCGAGACATTCAAGTTACCGGAAGCGATTATTCAGGAAGCGGTAGCGGTCGTACCCGGTACCGACGGACAGAAGATGAGCAAGAGCTACAAAAATACGATTCCGCTTTTTGGTTCGCGGGAGGAAATCCAGAAAGCCGTTATGGGCATCGTGACCGATTCTTCCGGCGGGCGGCCGAAAAATGTGCATGCTATCCATCGATTATTCAAAAGTGAAGCCGAACTTGAGCCGATATACACACAGAACGAAGGAAATTACAAAGTACTCAAAGAAGCGCTCGCGGAGGACATTGACGCGTTTATCGCACCTCTGCGCGAGCGCCGAGAATCCTTCGCGGCACAGCCGGAAAAAGTGAAGGAAATCATACGAGAGGGAGGTGACAGAGCGCGGGAAGTAGCGGAAGCAAAAATGAAAGACGTGCGGCAGAAGATAGGAGTAACGCTATAAGTATGGAACGAACACTGATTGCGGATTTGCAAAAACACACCGGGAAAGAAGTGTCTGTTTCCGGATGGATTGACGTGCGACGAGACCACGGCAAGCTCATTTTTCTCGTACTGCGCGACCGCTCCGGCAGTGTGCAGAGTGTTGTCTTGCCGAATCATGCCGATGCGCTTGCAACCGCACAGACGCTCCGCCCGGAATGGGTCGTGACGCTCACCGGCACGGTGGGCGCGCGCCCGGAGAAAATGGTGAACGCCGACGAACCGAACGGAAACATTGAGCTTGAGGCGACTTCCATTACAGTATTGAGTCCCGCTCAAGAGTTGCCGTTTGCTTCCGATGCCGAGCTCAATCTCGACACGCTTCTTGATTATCGCCCGCTGACCCTGCGCCGCGAGCGCGAGCGAGCGATTTTCGCCGTGCAGGCCGGGCTCTCGCAGGCATACCGCAACTCGCTTCTGCGGCAGGACTTCACGGAGTTTCAGGCGCCGGCACTCGTCGGAAGCGACGCCGAAGGCGGCGCGGAGGTTTTTCGCGTCGAATACTTCAACGGCCATACCGCCAATCTCGCGACCTCTCCCCAGTTCTACAAACAAATCCTCACCGGCGTCTACGAACGAGCCTTTACCATCGCGCGCATCTTCCGCGCGGAAAAGAGCGCGACGACGCGACATATTTCCGAGCTCACGCAGATGGACTTCGAGATGGCCTTCATCAAGGATGAGCGCGACGTGCTTGCCGTACTTGAAACCGTCGTACGCGACATCAGTACGGAGATGAAAGAGGGCTACGCCCATCACTTCACAACATGCGGCGCAGAGCTTCCGCTTCTGCCGAGCAAGCCGTTCCCAATACTCACCCTCCGCGAAGTCCAAAAAATCATCGGTGTGCCGGAGGAACCCGACCTTGAGCCCGCGCACGAACGCGCCATCTGCGAATGGGCGAAGAAGGAGCATGGTTCCGATTTCGTATTCGTCACAAAATTCCCAACCGCGAAGCGCGCATTTTATACCTACGAAGACCCTTCGGAAGCGCCGTACTCGCGCGGCTTCGACCTGCTTTTTCGGGGCCTTGAAATCCTCTCCGGCGCACAGCGCATCCACAGCTACGACGACCTCGTCGCCAAGATCGAGAGTCGCGGCATGGACCCGAAAAATTTCAGTTTCTACCTACAGGCGTTCAAGTACGGCATGCCGCCGCACGGAGGCTGTTCCATCGGCCTTGAACGGCTCACCAAGCAGATGCTCGGCCTCGAGAACGTGAAGGAGGCGACGCTCTTTCCGCGAGATATTAATCGCATCGACACGTTGCTTTCTTCTAACAAACCCGACAATGACAAAAATAACTCCGATCAGTAACTCAAAGACGCTCCCGAAAGACTGCGTGCGCATCGCGTGGCACGAAGGGGAAGAGTCAAAATACATCGAACAACAGGACGGCTCCACGACACTTTCTATCGCCGCCGGAAAATACAAGGACGTAAACGTCCGCACATTTCGCACACTCTGCCGCGCTATCGTCCGCACCGCAAAAACGCACAAGATAGACCGGCTTGTGGTGGAAATCGAACATCCGTTCCCGCAACTGGAGACGCATGATGCCACTTGGATCGTCGGGACCATGGCGGAAAATTTCCTCCTGGCAAACTATACATACACCGCGTACAAGAAAGACAAGCACGACATCAAAGAGATACTCATCTCCGGCGTGCAAAGTGCGGAGGCGAAAAAGGCGCTTGACCGCGCAGTCGTCATCGCAACCGAAGTCAACAAATGCCGCGACCTCGCAAACACGCCGGGAAGCATCATGACCCCCTCGCTCCTTGCCGAGCACGCCAAGCAGATGGTAAAAGGCACGGGCGCGCGCGTCACCGTCTTTGACAAGAAGCGCATCGAGAAAGAGCGTATGGGCGCGCTCCTCGGTGTCGGCCGCGGGGCAAAGCACGGCCCGCGATTCATCATCCTCGAATACTATGGAGCAAGCAAAAAAGAAGCGCCCATCGTCTTCGTCGGGAAAGGCATTACCTTCGACAGCGGGGGGCTTAACGTAAAAGTGGGAGGTGCAATGCTCGACATGCACCTCGACATGTCCGGCGGCGCGGCGGTCATCGGCGCAGTCGTTCTCGCGGCAAAATTGAAACTCAAGAAAAACATCATCGGCCTCGTGCCCGCGACCGAAAACGCTATCTCGGACGACAGTCTGCATCCGGGAGATGTCCTCGTCGGCCGCTCGGGAAAGACTATTGACGTGCTCGATACCGATGCGGAAGGCCGCCTCGTCCTTTCTGACGCGCTCACCTACGCGCAGATATACTCTCCAAGGCTCGTCGTTGATGTCGCGACACTCACCGGCGCATCGCTCGTCGCGCTCGGCGAGCATTGCTCCGCGCTCATGACAAAAGACGACGCCGTCCGCGAAACATTCATGAAGCTCGGCGAAGAAAGCGGCGACTATCTCTGGCCGCTCCCGCTCTGGGACGAATACAAGCAGTACATCAAAGGCCGCTTCGGCGATGTGGCAAATATCCCCGCTTCCGGATACAAATGGGGCGGCGCCATCAATGGCGGCATGTTCCTCTCGCATTTCGCCGAGGGCTACCCCGACGGTTGCAAGTGGGCGCACATAGACATGGCCCCGCGCATGACATCCGTCGCAAGCGACAAACTCGCCAAAGGCGCCACCGGCGAACCCATCCGCCTCCTCACCCTCATCGCGGAGAGGTATTAACAATGTCAGAAAACGAAGAAATGAAAGGAATCGGATCGCTCATTCTGATAGGGCTTATTGCTTGGGGTGTATATAGCTTTTTCTCCGAAGATGAGACCTCGGATAGATTTGAATCAGAAAGTTATTCTGAACAATACCAAGCGATGGGACAGGAGTGTATCGAGCCAGAGAACCCCTACGACATTGGGTCGGGACACTATGCCGGATGGAATTGGGGAGAACAAGGAAATTATTGTAGTGGGAACTCCAATTCTTTCATCGAGGGTTGCGAAGAATACGAAGAGGCCTTATCTGACTACGAAATATGCCTGAATCGTTAAAAACTGGTGCTCGTTCCATTAGTGCAAGTTGGGAGAAAAGGGTATATTGGGGCGCATGGCAGTTTTATGGGAACAAAGAAAGCTGGTGCGAGAGTTAGAGGACTTTGAAAATAAGGAACTCAAACGACTACACCAACAAAAGCATGAACGAATACCGCTTTTCTTTGTAGGCGACACGAAGTTCTGGGTACTTGAGAATAAGCTCTTGAGAGCAATGATGCAGAAGTACCAAAAAGAGGAGACGGATGTAGCTTACATAAGAAATTGGAAAAACCTACTGCGAACCTGCATTGCTAACAAGTTCGTAATCGATCAACCAAATCCTCACTTCAGAGAACCTGAAAATTTGACAGATGCACTCGACGACGATAAGTCTAGCTTGCGTCTTATTCGTGTGGGCGCAGACAAAGGTACGGAGCTTCTAAACAAGCGATACTTCTGGTGCAAATATATTCCAGAGACATTAAAGCCTGTTGAACAAATTGGCGTTCAGATTATTATCTCACTGTTGACCGCAGTAGTTACAACGCTTCTGGCACTGGCAACTCTTACTTCTGGCGAACCTGATGGAAAGGAAAATGTTGTAATATATGTAAATGACCCCCAAGCAGAAGTTTCTACAACTACTGAATAAAGCTATCGGCTCGCGCATGACCTCCGTCGCAAGCGACAAGCTCGCCAAAGGCGCCACCGGCGAACCCATCCGCCTCCTCACCCTCATCGCGGAGAGATACTAAAATTACTTTCTGTCCTTAGGAGGAAACGAATCAATTGTCCAACCACGACTCTCTTTGTGCGCAACGACAAATCGTCCACTACGTGCTGATCTGGCCATCTGCATATTTGAATCAGACAATTTATTGTCCCTTGCAGAAGTCAGGATAATATTTACACCCTTTGGTACAGAGCGAAGCACCCGCGGATTACGAGCAACGTAAGTATCAAAATCAAGTGACAAAGCGATATTCTTTTTTACCTGTCCTTTAGTCATAATATATCTAGTACAAATAATTTCGTTTTATCCCCTCAAAACGCCGCGTGATTAGCTTTACCGCTTCAGTAAAGATTGTACCATAATCACCTGGTATATCTACTCTATACTCTCGACCATCTTTGTGGAAAGTATGCTTATGGGGACGACCATGAGCGGTATCAAAACGAATAATTGAACGCCACCGACCATCTATCAGACTATAGTAATGGACACTGAAATATGTAACTCGACCCTTACGGGTACTAAATACTACTTTCTTTTTATCTTTTTCGGTAAGAAGGGTTGTATACGAAGTCCTATTCATACGTATCTTTCGATGAGCTAATTATAGCTCTATATTTGCTATGATACTCATGTGCCGGATACGCAATTTGCTATTAAGACAGAGGTGTTTGAGGGACCGATGGAGCTTCTGCTCGACCTCATCGAGAAGCGCAAGCTCCTCATCAATGATATTTCACTCGCCGCGGTGACGGATGACTTCATGGCATATGTCAGCGCACTCGAAGCGCCGGAGCACAGCGACCACCAAGAGCATCATCTCGGAGAGACGGCGCAATTCGTACTCGTCGCTTCGACCCTGCTTTTGATAAAATCAAAATCGCTCCTTCCCATGCTCGACCTCACGGGCGAAGAGGAAGCGAGTATCGAAGACCTCGAGCTTCGTCTCAAGCTCTACAAAATATATAAAGAGGCGAGCGATGGTATCAGAGCAGTGTTCGGCTCGCACATGCTCTATGCCCGGCCGTTTGCACCCGTCCGCCAGCTGGCGGATCCGCTTTTCATACCCGACTCATATACGACGATAGAGAGCATGCAAGAAGCGATAGGGCGCGTACTGCTGAATCTCCCGAAAAAAGCCCCGGCGCGCACGCAAGTGTCGGTGAAAAAAGTCATCTCGCTTGAGGAAATGATGCAGAGGCTTGAACAGCGCATCACCGAGCACTTCAAGATGAGTTTCAGCACATTCCACGGCGGGGGAGAGAAGGGAGACGTGATTGTGAGCTTCCTCGCCGTCCTCGAACTCGTCAAGCAAGGCATCGTCATGGTGCGCCAAGAAGCACGCTTCGCCGACTTCGATATCGAACGCGAATCAGTTGACACTCCAAGGTATTCGTAAAGCAATCAGATTGTCAGTTTTCCAGACACCAAGAAAGAGAAATAGCCCCTAAGGGCTATTTCTCTTTCAACCATTTCCACTGAACATGCTCTGTTTCCAAGCAAGGTACCTCCCGTCTTACGCCACGTCTCGTTGCCTATACTCACCGTAGCCGGATTCCGGCTCCCGTTTTGCCGCTGGAGAGGGTTCTATTTGGTTGATCCGTTTCATTATATCATGTGACAAAACTACATGATATTTTATGGCTTAACCACATATGTTTTGTGTGAGCAGGAGGGAAGTTTGCTATACTTCTGGGGTGAACGCTGATGTACTGATCGAAGCGGTGCTTTTTTATAGGACGGAGCCGGTGACCAAGAAAGAGCTTGGAGAGTTTTTGGGTGTTTCGGAGGAGGAGCTCTCGGGCGCGCTTGCGAGCTTGGGCGAGCGGCTCTCGCGTGGTGCGGCGCGACTCATAGATACCGGAAGCGAAGTTCAGCTCGCAAGCGCGCCCGAGGTTTCTGAAATCGTAGAAAAACTTCGCAAAGAAGAACTCTCGCGCGAGATAGGGAAGGCGGGAGCGGAGACGCTCGCAATCGTGCTCTATCGCGGACCGGTTTCTCGCGCGCAGATCGACTATATCCGCGGCGTGAACTCGGGATACATTCTGCGCAATCTCCAGGTGCGCGGGCTCGTCGAGCGCGTTGCGCACAAGACGCGCGCACATGCATTTGAATACGCCGCCACGCCCGCACTCTACGCGCATATGGGTATTGCAAAAAAAGAAGACCTGCCGCGGTATGCGACCGTCATGGACGAGATCGATGTATTTGAGAACAACGCCCGCGAGGAGAATATGGAGGCGATAGCGACATCAAGCGACAGTGAGTAATTGGCATATGGATACGGACGACACACAGCAGGAAGAAATGGAAGGGAATCCGTCTGCGGACCAACCATCCGAAGCCGCCGAAAACCCGGCAACCGCTCCGGAGCCGGAACCTGCCGCCGTGGAAACTCTCGCTCCGACTCCCTCCGCATCAATTCTTCCGGCCCATCGAATGCCGACTCTGCCGCAACTTGCGATCGCCCTCGGCATGCTCGCGCTCCTCTTCGGCGCTTCCTATCTGCCAATGGGCGAAAAACAAAAAAAAGAGGTGGGGAGAAAAGCGGGAGTGGAGCGGCCGACCGGAGAGCCGGACGGTAGCGCATTTAACGATGTACAACTGACTGCGCATGCCGCCTATGTCTGGGACATAAAAAACCAAAAGGCGCTCTTTAACAAAAACGCGAGCGCACAGCTTCCGCTCGCCTCGCTCACGAAACTCATGACCGCACTGGTCGCCTACGAACACTTACAATCCGACGATCAGATATCGATTACGCAACAAGCGGTGGAACAAGAGGGCGATAGTCTGCTTGCGACCGGCCACACCTTCACACTCCGGGAGCTCACCGACCTGACGCTCATCACCTCGTCAAACGACGGCGCCTATGCTTTGGCCGCGGCGGCGGGAGCCGCACTTGACCAAGACCACGCGGAACGCGCCTTCATAGACGCTATGAACGCAAAAGCGGAGGAGATCGGCCTTTCGCAGTCATATTTCACCAATCCCACCGGCCTTGACGTCGACGGGGCCAAGAGCGGAAGCTACGGCTCCGCGCGCGATATGGCATTTCTTATGGAATATCTGGTACTGCACCGCCCGGAAATCCTTGAAGGGACAAAAGACGCTCTCCGCACCGTGTACAACCAGGAAGGCCTCGCGTTTAATGCATTCAACACGAATGAAGTTACGCACGATATCCCCGGCATCCTCGGCTCGAAAACAGGCTTCACGCGGCTTGCCGGAGGCAATCTGGTCATCGCCTACGATGCCGGGCTCAACCGACCGATCGCCATCGCGGTACTCGGATCAACCCGCGAAGGGCGTTTCAACGACGTCATGACCTTGATCGAAAAGACCGGCACAGCGCTCGGAACAAAACAATAGACGCATATGATTACCGACATTGTAAAAATATTCGCTCCGGCAACGCTCGCCTTCATACTCGGCATCGCGATCACGCCGATCGTCACGCACTATCTCTTTTTGTATAAAGTATGGAAGAAAAATCCCGGCAAGGAAGCGCTCGACGGCACCGAGGCGACCGAGTTCAACAAACTCCACAAGGCGACCGAGGCGCACACGCCGCGCATGGGAGGCATCGTCATCTGGATGAGCGTTTTGCTCACCACCACGGTGCTGTGGGTGATCGCCTCGTGCTTCCCGCAGTCGCCGCTTGCGGCGCTCGACTTCGTCTCGCGGTCGCAGACATGGATTCCGTTCTCAACACTCATTCTCGGCGCCCTCGTCGGCTTTCTCAACGATTGGTACGATGTGCAATATGCCGGGCGGGGCATACGCTTGCGTGTCCGCCTGTTGTTTGTTGCGGCGCTCGCGTTCGCCGTCGGCTGGTGGTTTTATGAAAAACTCGATGTCGTAGCCATCGGCCTGCCCTACGACGGGGAAGTATATCTCGGGGCGCTCATTATTCCGTTCTTTATGCTGTTGGCGCTTTCGCTCTACGCAAGCGGAGTCATCGACGGCATAGACGGACTCTCCGGGGGCGTATTTGCGACCATATTCACCGCATACTCCGTCATTACCTATTACCAAGACCAATTCGACCTTGCGGCATTTTGCGCGACGGTTGCCGGCGCAATTCTCGCATTCTTGTGGTTTAACATTCCACCCGCGCGGTTCTGGATGACCGAGACGGGCACGATGGCGCTCACACTCACCCTCGCGGTCGTGGTCTTCATGTCGGACAATCTCGGCACCGGAGTCGGCATCGCGGTACTTCCCATCATCGGCCTGCCGCTTGTCGTCACCGTACTCTCAAATATCGTCCAACTCACGGCCAAGAAAGTCTGGGGAAGAAAGGTGCTGTACGTCGCACCGCTCCACCACCACTTCGAGGCAATGGGGTGGCCGGGATACAAAGTGACAATGCGGTATTGGATTATTTCAATCATATGCGCCATCGTTGGCATGACTATCGCCCTCACCGCCTAAAGGAAACATGCGGAAACAGACATGAGCCGGACTCTCGATAGAACATTGCTTGGACTCGTCATCCTCCTCGTGGTGGGCGGATTTTTTATTTTTTCTTCCGCGTCACTCGGCCTTCTCGCTCGCGAGGGAGCGCGTTTTTCCTCGGTTGCATTCAACCAGATCTTTTACGGTATCGTAGGCGGCAGTATCGCGCTCCTCGTCGCCAGCTCAATCCAGTATCGCTTCTGGCGACGGTACGCATTCTACATTTTCGTCACGACGGGGATTCTGACCCTGCTCGTCTTCGTGCCAAAGATCGGACTTGAGCTCAACGGAGCTCACCGATGGGTCAGAATCGGCTTCGTGTCGTTTCAACCGTCTGAGTTTCTTAAGATCGGATACGTGATCTATCTGGCGACATGGCTCTCGGGGATGAAACAGCATATCCGCTCCTTCAGGAAAGGCACCCTCCCGTTCTTCAGCATTGTCGCTCTCGTCGGAGCCGTGGTCTTGGCGCAACCGGACACCGACACATTCGTCATCATGACACTCGCGGGCGTGGCGTTGTTTTTGACCGCCGGCGGAAGGTGGCGGGATGTCCTCTGGCTCGCACTTTTCGGTATCGCCCTTGTCGCGGTACTCGCTTTTTCACGGCCGTATATCATGGACCGCCTCACGTCATTCATCGATCCCAGTGTCGACCCGCAAGGCAAGAGCTATCAAATCAACCAGTCGCTCATCGCCATCGGCTCGGGACACATTCTTGGACGGGGATTCGGGCAGAGCATCCAGAAATTCGAACATCTGCCGGAGCCGATCAGCGACTCGATATTTGCCGTATACAGCGAAGAATTCGGTTTTATCGGCGGCGTCGTATTGATACTCTTGTTTTCGTTTTTCGCCTTTCGCGGATACCGAATCGCCGCCGAAAGCACGGACCTCTTCGGCATGTTACTCGTAGTGGGATTTGTCACCCTGATCGTATCCCAGGCGTTTCTTAATATCGCCGCGATGCTCGCACTTGCGCCGCTCTCCGGCCTGCCGCTACCGTTTATCAGCCAAGGGGGTACGGCCCTGCTTGCCGTACTGGCCTCGGTGGGAATCATCCTGAACGTCTCAAAACACCGAAAGAAGAGGAGCGGAGTGGTACAATAAGGGGCATACAGCGTATGCGTATCGTCCTTACAGGAAGCGGGAGCGGCGGACACTTCTATCCGCTTATCGCCATTGCCGAAGCCCTGATCATACATGCGCGGGACCAGAAGCTTCTTCTGCCCGAATTGTACCTTATGGGTCCGGAGCCATACGATCCGGAAGCATTGATGCGCCACGGCATCTCCTTTCAATACGTGCCGGCCGGAAAAATGCGGCGGTATTTTTCGTGGAAAAATTTCACAGACACGGCAAGGACGCTGGCCGGAGTATGTGTCGCGACATGGAAGTTGTTTACGCTGTACCCCGATGTGGTCGTGAGCAAAGGGAGCTACACGAGCGTGCCGGTCATCCTCGCGGCGATATTTCTGCGCATTCCGATCGTCATCCACGAATCCGATGCGCAACCCGGGCGCGCAAACAAGCTCGTCGCGCGATTCGCGCGCACCATCGCCGTCACCTACGCAGGCGATAACAAATACTTTCCGGCACACAAGGTGGTCCGCACCGGCATACCCACGCGGAGCCACCTTCTTACGCCGGGAGCGGGTGACCCGTACGAACAGTTGCAGTTCGATGCTCACCGCGATCTGCCGCTCATTTTGGTACTCGGCGGTTCGCAAGGCGCCGAGCGGATAAACGACCTCATCGCCACGTCGCTCGATGTGTTGTTGTCAAAATACGTCATCTTACACCAAACAGGAGAGAGTCACGCCACCATCGTCACCGAAACGGCGCAAGCGCTCACCAAGGAAAAAAGCTATCTCAATCGCTATCACGTGCGCGGTTTCCTTGACGTTACCACCCTCGCCGCGGCGCTTCGCGCCGCGGCACTCGTCATCTCGCGCGCGGGCAGCGGCTCGATCAACGAGATTGCGCTTGCCGGCAAGCCGTCCATTCTCATTCCCATTCCAGAGGAAATCAGCCACGATCAGCGCCTCAATGCCTACACCTACGCTCGCACCGGCGCCGCCATCGTCATGGAAGAGAAAAATCTCACCCCCCACTTGCTCGCGGCCGAGATCAGCCGTATTATAGGCGACCAAGCCATCCGATTGCGCATGCAGGAGGCCGCGCGCGCTTTTGCGCCAGTGGACGCGGCGAAGAAGATCGCGGAAATTTTAATAGAGATTGGTCTCGAACATGAACGCTAAACACGACAGCCACGTCATAGTACGCTTCCCCCCGAGCCCGACCGGGTACGTGCATATCGGCAACGTGCGCACGCTTCTTTTCAGCTATCTCTTCGCAAAAAAGCATGGGGGCAGGATCATCTTCCGCTCCGAAGATACCGACCGTGCCAGAAGCAAACGCGAATATGAGTCTGCCAATCTCGACGACCTTGCATGGCTCGGCCTCTCTTGGGACGAATTCCATCGCCAGTCGGAACGCAAAGACATCCACCAAACATATCTTGAGAAGCTGGTGGGGGAGGGAAAGGCATATCTCTCGAAAGAAGAGAGTAAGCTCACGCCGGGAGAGACGGCGGAAGTCGTGCGACTGAAAAATCCCGGCAAAATCATCACCTTCGTCGACGAAATTCGCGGCGAGATCACTTTTGATACGACCGAGCTCGGCGACATCGTGATCGCGCGCGCGATCGATGATCCGGTGTATCATTTCGCCGTGGTCGCCGACGATTCAGATATGGGCGTCACCCATATCATCCGCGGGGAAGAGCATATCTCCAACACGCCGCGACAGATACTTATCCAGGAAGCCATCGGCGCGCCGCGGCCCGTCTACGCGCACCTGCCGATCATTCTCGCGCCCGACCGCAAAAAGCTCTCGAAACGCCACGGCGCCACCTCTCTCCACGAGTACCGCGAGACCGGCTATCTCAAAGAAGCGCTTACCAACTTCCTCGCCCTCATCGGCTGGAGTCCGGGTACCGATGAAGAATTTTTCACGCTCCCCGAGCTTGTCGAGCGATTCGACTTCGGAGGTATCCAGAAAAGCGCCGGGGTGTTCAACATCGACAAGCTCTTGTGGTTCAACCGAGAATACGTCAAGAAGATTCCCGAGACCGACTTCAAAGCATTGGCCGCACACCGCTTGCCGGAACGAATCACATCGCTTCTTTCGGAAGTCGAGCACGCGGGACGCTTCGAACGTCTTCTGCCGACCATACAAGACCGCACGACGATACTTGCCGACATCTCGCGCGATGCGGAGGCGGGGGAGTACGACTTCGCGTTCTTTGCTCCCAATCCGCCGACCGCCACGCTTGCGTGGAAAAAAGACCCCTCTCCGACCGTCGTACTTCCCCGTCTTGAGAAACTCGCCGGAATCATCGGCGCACTGCCGTCATTTCCGACTGCCGATGAAGCGAAAGAAGCCGTTTGGGAATACGCCGAGCAAGAGGGAAGGGGGGAAGTCCTCTGGCCCCTGCGTGTCGCTCTTTCGGGACGGGAAAAGTCCCCCGATCCCTTTACACTCATCTACATACTCGGCAGAGACGAGGCGCTCCGACGGATAGCGGCGGCTCGCGCCGCCCTCGTGGTATAATTTTCGGCACATGAAGAGGCAAATCCGTTCCTTTCTTGCGGGTGTTTTTATCGGATCTTTTTTCGTATCAAGCGCTCACTACGCGCGAGAGTTTGCATTTGCGCAGACACAACCCCCCTCGGATGTTTCTTCGGAGGTAGCCCGCCTGAAAGAGGGCATTGCCGACCGAAACAACCGGCTGAAGCAGATTGAGGCGGAAATCGCGCAATACCAGCAAGAATTGCAAAAAGTGGGCGGGGAAAAAGCAACCCTTCAAAACGCCATCCGCCAGCTAGAGCTTGAGCGCAAAAAAGTGCAGAGCGACTTGAGCTACACGCAAAACAAGATCGGCGCGACCGATCTTGAAATTCAGAAACTTGATCTCGAGATAGAAGAGACCGGAGGCCGTATTGACCGCAATCGCCTCGCTGTGGAAGAAATGGTCCGCCGTATGCACGAGCAGGACAATCTTTCTCTTGTCGAGGTATTGCTCATTCACGACAATCTCTCCGAGGCATGGGCCGCGCTCGACGGCATGGCGCAGGTGCGTGCGGTCATGGACGAGCGCATGCGCGATCTTACCGATCTGCAAAACATACTCGAAGAAAAAGTGACCGAGCATCACGCGAAGCGCGGCGATCTTGTCGCGCTCAAAGACCAGTATTCGGGCCAACAGAAAGTGCTTGACGTAAACAGATCCGAAAAAAGCCAGCTCCTCGCCCAGACGAGAAACCAAGAGGCAAGTTATCAGAGTCTTTTGGCGGAGAAACAGGCCGCCAAGGCGCAGTTCGAGAAAGAACTCCGGGAGCTCGAAGCAAAGTTGCAATTTACGCTTGACCCTGCAAGCATCCCGACCGCCGGTACCACCGCATTGAGTTGGCCGCTCGATTCCATCCGCATCACCCAGGAGTTCGGAAATACCGCTTTTGCTCGCACCGCCGCATATAACGGCTCCGGACACAACGGCGTCGACTTTGGCATACCGCGCGGCACTCCGGTGCGTGCGGCGCTTTCGGGCAACGTGCTCGCGGTCAATACACAGGTCGCTCCCATGTGTCAGTATGGTAAATGGATCGTCATACGGCACGCCAACGGCCTCACCACGCTCTACGCGCACCTCTCCGTCGTCAATGTCAATCAGGGCGCGGCAGTATCGACCGGCGATGTTATCGGCTACAGCGGAGACACCGGTTACGCCACGGGACCGCACCTGCATTTTACGGTGTACGCATCGGACGCGGTCACGTTTAAGCAATATACCTGCAACAGCGGAGTGACGCTGACGATCCCCATAGCGGCATACACCGGATATCTCAATCCGTTGCTGTATTTGCCGCCGCTGTAGCAAGAAAGTGTGTGTGAACGGCCATGGAAGAGCCGGGGCACAGAAAGCGGATTAAAATAAAACAAACTGTTGATTAGTTCGCTTTGAGCAGATTATTGGAGAACCAAGGGGTTTGTAAAATCTGCGATATGCAAAGTGAATTAATACCACAGGAAAACTGTGGATTAGTTCGCTTTACATATATTGTGCGAATCAGCTAATCTGGGATAGCAGAGTTATCCACACCCCCCTATGAGACCTGTCAAGAGCACCGAACCGATCACCGAATACATTCTTCCCTTCCTCGAATACTGCGAAATCGAGAAAGGTCTTTCGAATAATACCCAACGCAATTACGAACAGTATTTGAAGCTTTTTGTGAAGTGGTTGAGGGAAGCGGGCCACCCTTCCCTGCTCCCCCACCAGCTCTCCGCAGAACATATCTGGGACTACCGACTCTATCTCGCACGCAAACACAGAACGCACAGTGGCGGATACCTCTCGAAAAAATCGCAAAATTATTACCTGATCGCATTGCGCGCACTGTTGGATTTTCTCGCGGAGCGGGACATCGAATGTCTGCCGTCGGTCAAAGTGAAGCTCGCCAAACAAAAGGACGAAGAAACGATTACCTTCCTTGAAGTGCGCGACATAGAAAAGATGCTCAAAGTGCCGGATGTCACCTCGCCGACGGGCCTGCGCGACCGTACCATCATGGAGCTGTTGTTTTCTTCCGGCATGCGCATCTCCGAACTCACCGCGCTCAACATCGACCAGTTGTCGATGCTTGAGGACAACAGTACGACGCGCACATACGAGCTCTCCATCGTCGGCAAAGGAAAACACGTACGCACGATTTTCATTTCGCCGCGTGCGGCTCTCTGGTTGCGCGACTACATCAAGACACGCACCGATGTCCATACTCCTTTGTTTATCAACTACAGTTCGCGCACCGAGAACAAACGGCTCTCCCCGCGTTCCATAGAGCAGACAATCTCACGATGCGCAATACTTGCCGGCCTCTCAAAAAAGGTGACACCCCACACGCTTCGCCACACCTACGCCACCGACCTGTTAGGTAACGGCGCCGATCTGCGTAGTGTCCAGGAGCTTCTCGGGCATCGCAATGTCGCAACAACACAGATCTACACCCACCTCACCAATAAGCGCCTGCGCGACGTCCACGAGAAATTCCACGGCGGCACGCAGTAGACGCAGACCTCAAAACATCTTGCCTCCCTTCGGCACGTCCTCTGTTGGGACTATCGGCACCACACCCTCTTCTCCATCAGGAAGCCCCAGTGTAAGGGCCTCGGAAATGAATGGTCCGATTTGTTTCGGGGCAAAGTTCACAACGCCGAGCACTTGCCTGCCGACAAGTTCCTTCTTTGTGTAGTGCTTCGTGATCTGCGCGGACGATTTCTTGATGCCGATCTCCGGCCCGAAATCAATGGTCAATTTATATGCCGGTTTTCTCGCTTCAGGAAAATCCTCGACCTCAATGATCTCCCCTACCCTGACGTCCACCTTCTCGAAATCTTCATAGCTGATCATATATTTTTTGCAGTTAGAAATTCTTTCAGCTTGCTGGTCGCAATGCGGCGCATGCTGATCTCGTTCTTTTCTTCCGCGGTCATTTCAGCAAATGTCTTATCGTGTCCGTCGGGCAGGAAGATAGGGTCCCAGCCGAATCCCCCCTCCCCTCTCGCCGGCACAATCCGTCCTTCAATCACTCCTTCGAAAAAGTGCACGTCGTCACTACTTTTCGCATAGCCAATCATCGTCTTTGCAGTCGCTTTGTCATTGCCGAATTTTTCGGCAATCTCGGCCAGTCCATCATTGCCGATTGTTTTCAAGAACCACTTGATAAGCGGCCCCGGAAGCCCATTAAGACAATCAAGGTATAAAGAAATGTCCTCGACGATAAACTCTCCTTCCTTGTGTGCGAATGCCGCTTCAAGTTTCGCCTTGATCACTTCATGTGCATCGATCTCCTGTATCTCCGGCAAGTCGATATCAAGCTGTTCGACTTCGGGCAGAATCGCTTTCACTTCCTCGTATTTCCCTTTGTTGCCAGTAATGAAGTAGATCATTCGGCAATGATATCCCAAAACTTGAGACACACAAAACACCGCCTTGCGGCGGTGTTTTGTGTTTTAGTGCTTTTCAATGGTTCCCGAAATTAAGCCTGGGCGAGTGTGCGCTTCCAGCACGGCGCGGAAGAATTCCACGGAACCGTACCTTGCGCTTCGTACAGGTCACGCGCATATTCGAGATTGTCTTCAAGGAGATGAAGATCAAGACCAAGGGTGGCGGCGCGAGCGGCATGGTATCGGGTGTTGATTTGCATCACACCGAGATCTGCCGCGTCCACCTTCCCGCGAAGAATCGAGCCGTCTGCAAGTGTATGCCGGAAGTGCGACTCGCATTTCGCGATTTGCACCATAACGGGGATATCTTTGAAATACTCCCGTACAGCCATTTCAGTGGCGTTTAGTTCGGCGGCAGCGAGGGCGGTCGTTACCTTCTTGTCTTCTTTCATTTCAATGTGCCCGTATGCAGTTTCGGGAACCGAAGTCATCGAAGATACTGCAATCACTACTGCGACTATCGTGCTTAAAATAAGCCAATGGTCTTATCTAACAAAAAATCGGCTTGCGACCGATTACGCCACCACTATAGCACATATTTGAGTATTGTCAATACTACAAGATGATTCTCGCCCTCTGTCAATGAGTACATAAGTGGCTCTATAGAGCCACAAAAACCGCAATCTCCTTGCCCCCTTGTCACCTTTTCTGGTGCAATAACACATCTCTTCTTACCCGAGAAAGTCGGAAATACCGCCATTAGGGGAGAAATTATCCTTTTAGGAGTGCCATTGCGCCATAGAGGCCGCCGACATCGGCCAAAAGTGCGTCTTTAATGGGCGGTCCGACCCGCCGGTCGGCGGATGGCGGAGACACGAGGCCGGCAAGGAGGTCGGTGAGATGGCGCTCGACATCTTCAAGCTTGATGCGCGGGTCACCCAGGATCATAGAGCCGCCGAGCACGATGACGTCAGGCGACCAGTAGGCGATGGTATTCTTGAGCCCGTGCGCGAGGTAGTGCGCAAGCTCGTCCCAGACCGGATCGTTCTGGGATGTTTCCTTCGGCTTCTTGCCGGTGCGTTTTTCAAGCGCGGTGCCTGAAATGAGGTCTTCAAGCTCCCCGCTCTCGCAGGTCGGACATACGGTCTTGTCAATGTCGATGGTCTGATGCCCCGGCTCAAAGCCGCTACTTGCCGCGTCTATCTTTCCGTCGACGATCCGTGCGCCCCCGACCCCGGTCGAGACGGTATGGTACGCGACGATACGGTATCCCTTCCCCGCCCCGAAGTGTGCCTCGCCAAGACCGGCGAGTGCGGCATCATTTTCAATCTGCACCGGCGCATTCGTCAGCTTTTCCAAATCACGCGCAAGGGACTTCCCTACCCAGTCGATGAGTATGTCATCACCGGCAATACCGGAGTGATCGGGCAGAAGCGGCCCGCGAATGCCGCCGGCGCAGGCGTCGAGATGCTTCCCTCCGGCGAGTTTTGTGATCGCGTCGGCGACGGCCGCAAGGCCGTCGCCGTACGCCTGCGGCGTATCAAATTTTATCGGTTCGCCGAATCCTTGCAGATCGTCGCTTACCGCGACCCGCGTCTTGGTTCCCCCGATGTCAAAAAGCGCGTACATAGGAAGAACGTTATGCAACAATTACAGAAATACGCTCGCCGAATAACTTTGACGCTTCCTCCGCATATCGTCCGATGTTGTCTTTAAAATACGGGGGATGCTGTTTCTGAATTTGGCCGATAGTATAGTACGCGATTGCCATCATGGCGGCATACCCTCCGCCGGTCGGCGGAGACGGAAGCGGAATATGCACGCGCGCGGACGGATCGCCAAACATCGTGTTCTCTTCTCCAAAACTGATAAAGCATTCCGTCTCGGACGGCACATCGGTCTTGGCATGCATGGTCTCTTCGAGAGTGAAGGCGCGCGCAGAGACGCGCGCACCGAAAAGCTCGTCGAACTTGGTAAGCAACATATCCTTCATGCCGATACAGTGCGCCGGCAGTATGCAATAAAACGCGTCGTACTTGGCAAGTGTATCGGGAATGGCTTGGGCGACTGTATCGGTAATAAACCCGAGGATCGCGTTCGGATCCTCTTGGGTCTTGGCAAGTAGCATACCCATGTAGGTCGAGGTGTTATAAGTGTACGGTTCCCGATTTTTGGGAAAAACGAGTACCTGCTCCGGATCGACATGGGCGCGAGCGGGAGCACGCTCGTTGGCCGTGAGGAGCCACAGCGGAATCCCTTCTTTCTTCAGCGCCGCGGCAATACCGTCCGCATCCTTACCGCCTGAAGCGGAGACGATCACGGCCGAATCAATACGTTCTCGGTGCGTCGCCAACTCGTGCTCATATGTGCTCTCGTCGGCATAGCGAGCATCCACATCGTCAAATAGCAAGCGGCCGACGACCGCCGCGTTGCCACTGCCGACCACCAGCAAGCGCTTCCCCGCCAGCCGGGGGATAGGAAAGGGCGGCAGTGCGGCAGTCTCGAAAAGCTCAAGCGCCCCGAGCACCGCGATATCAAGATCGGGTATGGAATGTTCGTCAAACTGTGCGAGTATTTCCCGGTACTTGCCGGTCCCGGTGCCGACGTTGCCGGTTGTTGAGGCGTTTGTCATGTTCTTTTTTCTCCCCGCTTCCGATCTCCCAACAAGATTATAACGCCACTTTTTTCTTGATGATGGCCATCGCCTCGTCGACCGTCTCGACGAGATCATAAATACGCATATCTCCTTCGTCGATCGTACGATATCGCTCTTTAAGCGTGGACTCAAACCAGACCAGCAGGGGTTGCCAATAGTCCTTCCCGATGAGAATGATCGGAAGCGGCTTGACCTTTTTTGTCTGCACAAGCGTCATGATCTCGAAGAATTCATCGAGTGTGCCATAGCCGCCCGGAAAGAAAATGTACACCTCGGATGCAAACGCGAGCATGACCTTGCGCGTGAAAAAGTAGTGGAACTCTTGACTGCGCGTCGTATAGCCGTTTGCCTGCTGGGTGGCGGGCAGAGTGATATTGAGGCCGACCGATTCGCCGCCCGCATCTTTGGCACCCTTGTTCGCCGCTTGCATCACGCCGTTTGCGCCGCCGGTGATCACCGCAAACCCCGCCGCCACGAGCTTCCGGGCGAGTATCTCGGCGTCGGCGTATACGGTGTTATCCGCTTCGCACCGCGAACTGCCGAAGATGGTCGCCGCGAGGTCGTAGTTGCGCAAGAGATCAAATCCCGCCACAAGCTCGGCAAGTATCTTGAATACCCGCCACGACTCAACCTCGTCTTCTTTCGCTCTCGCCGAAAGCAACTCCTCTTCCACGCGGCTCGCGCCGGTGCGCCCGACCGGAAGATTGGCGATCCGCTCTTTTTCAACGGCCACCGTATCTGCCTGCAATACCATGCCGCCGCGCTTCTGTCTTTCTTTATTTCGTATACCAAACATAATATGAACCTATCTCAAAAATACGTGTATCAGTATACCACTCGCGCGCGGACAAACATGCGTGTTATGGCATATCATACCGTTCGAACTCCGGCAGAAGCTTCTTGCCATAGAGCAGACGCGAGATTGTCTCGGCATGACAGAGCGCACCCGTGAGCGCATTGTGCGGCGTCGGCTCTTCGGGAATGCCGCAGTACCGCAGTATGGCGTCGAGATCGAGACCCGAATGGTGTTTGGTAAGCGGCACGCTCCGGCCATGCACCGTCATGTGCATATAGCAGAGCGTATGCGTATCCACGGTGCGATAGGCGATATCCGCTTCCATGCCTGCCCGGCGCGCGGCCGCTTCGATAAAGTCACGATCGAACGACACGTTTTGTCCGGCAAGCGTGCGCTCGTCGGCTTCATATATCCAAGCGAGCAGAGCCTCTACCAGCTCCGCTTCGCTCTTTTTCTGCGGATCCATGATCTCCGCTTCGCTAAAGCCGTTGACGGCAAGCGCGCTTTCCATGATGTGCGCCCCGTCCCAGATCCGGCACTCGTCATAGAATTGACGAGTGGGGTCTCGAAGGTCAATGGCCCCGACCGAGACGATGGAATGTGCCCTGTTGTCGGTGCCCGACGCTTCGATATCAATTGCGATCATGCGGAAAGCATACCATACATTCATTCTTGGCCGTCCCTTCCCCGGCCAAACAGGCGCCGATACGAGGCGCGTATGCGCAGAAACACCGGATAGCGCACGTAGAGAAGCTCGAGATGTCGTTTGAGCGCGGGAGAATCAAGTGAGAGAAGATACAGACCGATCGGCAGAAGCACTATGCCGGGGATGAGCGGTATGAGCATCGAAAACAGACCCAGGATACATATGATGACACCGGCTGTCCTACGTAAATATTTTTTCCAAATCATATGTCAAATGCCTTTGCAATTCGCGGCAGGAGTATATCCGGCCGCCTCCGCTTCTTCTTTCGAAGAAAACCATATTTTGTTTTCTTCGGCTATGCGTGCGGCGCCCGAGCACCACGGCAGGTGATACTTACTGCCATTTTTTGACCCCACATAGCGCTTTTCAGATGCCGGAGAAGAGGACGTTTCATCCGCACTACCGACAGTACGGATGTCCGATTCTCTTGTATCCGCTTCTCCCACGCCTCCAGCTGGACCGCTCCGCCCGGTGGCGACAGACGTACCGTCTTCCGCCGCCGCCGTGGCGGACAGCAATGACCCTCCCCTATCCGCGGGTCCGGTCTCGACCGAGAGACGACCGAGTCCGAATGATACAAGACCTACAGTGACCAGAAGTAGTGCGGGAAAGAGACCTCGATCGGAAGCCCCGCCCGCGAGCAGATGCGTAAGCAGTGACTTGCCTTTTTGCGTCCATTCCCGTATAGTGGCACCCATATCGTCTCTACAGTATAGGATATGTCTACTAAAAAAGCAGGCGGGTCAGCAAAAAACCTTCGAGATTCAGGGCCGAAATACCTCGGAGTAAAGCGCGCGGATGGCGTGACGGTGAAAGCCGGGGAGATTCTCGTGCGCCAGCGCGGCACTCGCATCGTGCCCGGGAAAAACGTGCGAGTCGGACGCGATCATACCCTCTTCGCAACAGAGCCCGGCGTCGTCTCGTTTCGGAACGTGCGCAGAACGCATTTTGACGGAACCATCGTCGCAAAAAAGATCGTACACATCGTTGGAGGAGGAAAATAATACAGGGGTACGATAGCGAGACAATCACCCGGCGGCCTTTCGGCCGCCGGGTGATTTGTTTTCCTCCATGTCTTATATCTGCCCTTCTCCCCCCTTCTTGACACTCATTTATTTAGCAACCGCTACGTCCTGGACTACCACCGGCTCAAGCGGCAGATCGCGACTGTTTGTCGGGACCTTCGCGATCTTGTCGACGACATCCAGGCCGGCGATCACCTTGCCAAACACCGGATGCGACGAGGTCTCGGGCGGTTTATCGAAATCAAGCCCCGTATTGTCCACAAGATTTATAAAAAACTGACTGCCGCCGGTCTCGGGTCCGGCATTGGCCATCGCGATCGTGCCCCGCACATTGGTGAGTCGCGGATCGGAGACAAACTCGTCTTTGATCGCGTACCCCGGACCACCCGTGCCGTATGTTTCCGCCTTGTCGGTCTTCGAGTTCGGGTCGCCTCCCTGGATCATGAACCCGTCAATCACCCGATGAAACTTGGTATTGTCATAGAAGTCCTTTTCGGCGAGCGCGAGGAAATTGCCCACCGTGATCGGCATCACATCCGCATACAATTCGAGCACGATATCTCCGTGGCTCGTGTGCAATGTCACCGTGGGATTGTGCGTAGCTGTTTTTTCCGCCATAGGGGTTGTTGTTGATTGACTTGTAGTTTGATCGGTGTCTTCCCTTCCCTGCTCCGCTTGCGTCCCCGGTTCGGGAAGCGCCTTCGGGAACTCATGATCCGCCACATACTCGCGAGTAAAAAGAGTCAGTTCTCCTTTGCGGTATCCGACCCACGCGGCGAGACCGCCGATGAGAACGGCGGTAATGAGGATCGCGACGATCACTGATTTCGGACTTGCGGTCATGTTGTTTGTACGATTATCGGTATGGTTCCCTCTCGTCCGCCCGACACGACAGTGATGGTATGTTCGCCGATCTGCTTGATCGGACGTTCGAGCGCTATAGCCGAGGGCGAAAGCGCAATGCCCGCGCTCGCATTGATTTCTTTCGCCACATCTTCCGCCCGCAAGCCCTTGAAAAGATGACCGTGGTCGTTTGCCGGAGCATTGATGACAAGCGGCGCATCCTTGAATCGTTCGAGTAAGGCCGAGAAGGCGGATTCGCCCGCGGCCGCTTCGGCCTCGACACGAGCGTTGTGTTCCGTCTGCCGTGCGAGGTTCTGCGGTGTCGCCGGCAGAGCGAGCTTGCGCGGAATAAGATAATTGTGAGCGTGCCCGTCGGGCACCTCGACAAGCTCGTGCTTGCGCCCTACCCGGGCAACATCCGCCAGAAGGATAACTTTCATACTTCGCACCGCAGTATAATGGAAGAATCTTCCTATTTCAAATATTGGTCAAAACCCCCTTCACTCCGGAGACAAGCGATCACTTGTCGAGGTAGTCAATCGCGGCTTCGAGCTGAGGATCTTCGCCCTTTTCCTGCTGTTCGGCGGTTACTTCGACCTTCACGTCGGGTTTCAAGCCCCCGGCCGAGATCGAATTGCCGTCGGGCGTAAGCCAGCGCGCGATCGTGACTTTCAGTGACGATCCGTCATCGAGATCAAGAAGTTCCTGCACCGAACCCTTGCCGAACGTATCGGTGCCGATGAGTGTTGCGACATTGTGCTCGGAGAGCGCTCCGGCAAGGATCTCGGACGCCGACGCCGAACCGCCGTCGACAAGCACCACCATCTGTTCCGGCGCGTGCTTGCCCAAGAGACGCCCGGTGCTACGGTGCACTTTTTCATCGACACCTTCTCCGAAACTTTCGCGCACTATCACCTTGCCGGTCGGCAGGAAGTAGCTCGCGATCGACACGGCACTTTCGAGATATCCGCCCGGATTGCCGCGCAGATCGAGGATGAGTTTCGTTTTGTCGCTACGCACGTACTCCCGGATCGCCTCCCCGAACTTCGCCTCGGAGATGGCAGAGAAGTTGAAAAGACGAATGATGAACGTATCGCCGCGCGTCTCGGTCTTGACTGTCGGAATATTGATCGTGTCGCGCACCACGGCAATCTCACGCAATTCACCTTCTCCTTTTCGCAAGATGGTGAATGTCACTTCGGTTCCCTTCTCTCCGCGAATGCGCTTGACCGCCGCGTCCACGCTCATGTTCTCCGTCGAATCGCCGTCGATGCGGATGATTTTGTCGCCGGAGCGGATGCCCGCTTTTTCCGCAGGGGTGTTCGGAAGCGGAGCGATGACCGTCAGCACGTCGTCGCGCGAGCCGACCTCCATGCCCACACCCTGAAAATTCCCCGACACGTCTTCCTGGAAAAGCGCCGCGTCTTCCGGGAGGAAATAGACGGTGTACGGGTCGCCATATGCGTTGACAAGACCCTGAATCGCCCCGTTGATGCGGTCTTCTTCCGAGAGCGGGTCGGTCGAACTCGCCGACACGAACCGCTCATTGAGTATTTTCCATACCGCCCAAAAACGTCCGAGATCGACGGTCTGTTCCGCTTCCGACGCCGCAAAGAGCGAATTGACGCTCGTACCGAGACGCATGTCGGAGCCCACGTGCACACCCGAGAAAAAAGCCGCCGCAACAAATACGACCGCGAGTCCCATGCCAACCAAGGAAAATGCGGACGGAGATTTCCACGCTTTGTGCCGACCGTGTGCCGTCTTGTCTTGTTCCATGCTGTGCATTATGCCACAGACGTCAAACACAATCCACAGATGACGCATACAAATCGAAATAATCTACACCATGCCCATAACGATGCGAGACAGGCATGCTACACTGCGAAGAAGGTCAGAACCTATGATTGTCCGCTATCTACAGGACAATACCGCATGGATTGACGTCCTCGAACCGACGGCGGAAGAGATCCGCGAGCTGATGGAGGAATACGCAATCGATCCGGGACTCGTCACCGACCTCGCCGTACCCACACGGCGAGCGGATGTCGTCAGTGTGCCGGGCGCCGTCAAGATCACCCTCGATTTCCCGGTCGTCAAACTCTCCCAGCGGGAGTTCCCCCAGGAAATGAAATTCATCGTCACCAAGAATGCCCTGATTACGGTGCGCTACGCGGACATCGCCGCGCTTCATCAGTTCGCAAAAGAGTTCGAGGTGGTGGCCACCCTGCAAAAAACACGCAAGCGCCTGCACGGAGGGCACCTGTTCCTCGCGGTCATGAACGCGCTGTACGGAGCGTTGTCGCAGAAGCTTGACTACATAGAAGCGCGCCTCGTCGACATCGAAGAAGAAATAGTGAGCGGACGCGAGAAGGAAATGGTGCTTGATCTGTCGCAGATGAGTCAGCGGCTCATCATGTTCCGGCAGACGCTCGTCGGGCACGAGTACGTGCTTGAACAAGCCAAAACCCATTTCGGCGCACTGTTCGGGGCATCGTTTGCCGCTTCCCTCGACACGTTCGATCGCGCATTCGCGCACCTGACGCAGTATCTCTCAACACTCGCGGCGACCGGCATCGAATTGCGCGAGACCAACAACACCCTGCTCACGACCAAACAAAATGAGATCATGAAGACGCTCACGATTCTGGCCTCCGTTACGTTTCCGCTTGCTCTGCTTTCGTCCATTTTCGGCATGAATACGACCCTGCCTCTGGCCGGCACCCGCGGCGATTTTTGGATCGTGATCGGTATTATGGTCGTCGCCGCGACCGTCCTTTTTGCATTTTTCAGACACAAGCACTGGATGTAAAACCGACCGCGCTCAAACAACATGAGAACGCCTGGTACTTTGTTTTGCCTCTCGCTTGTCGGAGGAGTATGCTGATGCCATATGGTAGCATTTTTGTCCCGGGCGGGACGCGACACAAAACAGAAACAGCGGTCCCAAACGCCGTCCCTGCCACTCTTTCTCTGCAATACCCTTTCGGACCTTACGGAACACTTCGAGCCGCGCAACTCTTCGAGCGTGACCATGTACACCTGCGGGCCGACCGTCTACGACTACGTGCATATCGGCAACATGCGCGCATATGTCTTCGCCGATATTCTGAAACGTACGCTCGGATACAACGGCTTTGCGGTAAATCACACCATCAACATCACCGACTTCGGACATCTCACCGACGATGCGGACGCGGGCGAGGACAAAGTCATGCTCGCACTGCAACGTTCCGGCAAGCCGATCAATCTTGAGAATATGCGCGCAGTCACAAGCGTATTTGCCGAAGCATTCAAGGAAGACATGGATGCGATCGGCAATCTGCCACCCTCGCAGTACACGCGCGCAAGCGACTATGTCGGCGAACAGATCGCCCTGATTCGCACGCTCGTCGAGAAGGGCTATACCTACCGGACACGCGACGGCATTTATTTCGATATTTCGCGCTTCCCCGCGTACGGACGGCTCGGCAACATCAACCTTGCGGCGCAGAAAGAGGGCGCGCGCATCGAGACAAACCCCGAAAAAAAGCATCCTGCCGACTTTGCGCTCTGGAAATTCGGCGAGCTCGGCTGGGACAGTGTATGGGGCAAGGGATTCCCCGGCTGGCATATCGAATGCACCGCAATGGCGTTTGCCACGCTCGGCAAGCAGATCGATATCCACACCGGAGGTATCGACCATATCGCGACGCATCACAACGGCGAAATCGCGCAAGCGGAATCCGCAACCGGCAAATCGCCCTATGTGCGCTATTGGATGCATGGCGAATTTATTACAATAGACGCCACCAAGATATCGAAATCACTCCGCAACGGCATTACGCTTCGCCAGCTCCGCGACCGCGGCTACTCCCCGCTCGAGTATCGCTATTGGCTCCTGACCGGCCACTACAAATCGCCCATGAACTTTACCTTCGAGGCGCTCGACGGCGCGAAACAGGCGCTCTTTCGGCTGAAGCGGTTTGTCGTCGAAGGATGCGCAAGGGAGTCCGGCGGCACCTGTGCGGACGGAGTGGTGATCGAATCGTACCGCGAGCAATTTCACCACGCCATCAATAACAATCTCGACACGCCTCGAGCACTCGCCCTGATCTGGGAGCTCGTGAAGGACACCAAGTATCCGCTTCCCGACAAAGCCGCAACCATCAAACATTTCGACGCCGTATTTGGTCTGCGTGTCAGCGATATCTCCGAAAATGAAATGCGCTCCCTGAACGTCATCGAAGTGAGCGATTTACCCGACGAAGTACAAAAGCTTCTCTCCGAACGGGAGCATGCCCGAAAGCGAAAAGATTGGGACGGCGCGGACGCATTGCGTGAGGCCATCAACCTCAAGGGCTACCTCGTCGAAGACACTCCCAAGGGCGTGCGCGTCACGAAGGCGTGATAGGATTAGAGACAATGCAAGATGCTCGCGTACACCACAGAGGTGCGATTAGTTCGACCTTCGGGATCATCGTGACGCTCATCATCGCCGCAGGAGTCGGCGGGTATGTGTATACACAGAGTCAGATGCCGGACTACGCCGATACGGCCCCCGCTCCCCCTTCAGCACCGGAAGAAACAGCGTGTACACAAGAAGCGAAACAATGTCCGGACGGAACCTACGTCGGACGTACCGGACCAAAATGCGAGTTTGCGGCATGCCCGGGAGAAGGCAAAAACAGATGGCGCTCCAAGGAGACATGCGAGCAAGAAACCAAAAAAGTATGCGATTTCGAGATGTGCGACTATCTCTGCCCCGAAGGTTTTGAAAACGGCTGGGTACCGACCGCAAAACCTGTCACGCAATCTGCCACTTCCGCCGACTGGAAGACGTATCAAAATCAACAGATGGGATTTTCAATGCAACATCCCCTTGATTGGAGTGTGACCCCTGAGTATTCAGATAGTGGAGGAACAAGAGTAGATTTTCAGTCACCGGATTTCCTTAGTAAACTTTCTATCCTCCATGGAGCATTCTACTATTCAAGGGAGAAAGGAAGAAATTTTACTATTGAAGAACTCGTTAATGACGAGAAGGCATCAAGTATCCACAACGATGATTTCAAAGAAGAATCCATACTGCTTGATGGGAGTCCGGCGATCAAAATTTCATACACCGGGTGGGCACGAGCGTCTCAAAATTATCGGACTGCTACAATTTATGAAAAAGACCATGCTACATGGATATTTTTTTCTATGGTTGAATATGACGCATCAAAAGATAGTGTCTATGATTCTCTTTTGAACGAAATACTCTCCAGCTTTAGATTTACCAAATAATCCCTCTGATCCTCTACACTGCTGTGTGGGGATAACTACATGCCTATCCCTTGACAACATAATCCTATGGTCTATACTGTAGGTATATGGCTAGAATCAATAAATACACAATCAAGGACTTAAAAGCTCAATTTTCCACCGAGGACGTTTGTTTGGATTTCATATTCGATGCCCTCCACAGCCGCAAATGCTCCTGTGGGGGCGAGTATCGGCGTGTGAAAGCCCGAAAGCAGTACCAGTGCTCAAAATGCCGCTTTCAGATCGCACCCACGGCGGGGACGATCTTCCACAAGTCCGATACTCCCCTCACGGGCTGGTTCTATGCTCTCTTTATCTTCTCAAACGCCAAAAGTGGTATCTCCGCCAAAGAACTGGAACGGCAGATTGGCGTAACGTACAAATGCGCGTGGCGGATGCACAAGCAGATACGCTCTGCGCTCGGACAGGATAAAGAAAAGCTAACGGGAGACGTAGAAATGGACACGGGGTACTTCGGCGGCCGCTTTCGCGCAGGCACGGACAATCACCGACAGAGCGAGGCGATGGCGGCAAAGAGCGTTGTCATGGGTGCAGTCTCACGCGGGGGCAAAGCGAAGCTGAAAGTAGTACCCAACGCAGGTTTACCCGTAATAGAAGCGTTCCTTGAAAGTCATGTATCAAAAGACGCTCTGCTGATGACAGACAATGCCGCTACTTATAAGTCATCCTCGAAGGTGTACCGCCACCTCAAAGTCAACCACAGCAAGAAAGAGTACGCGTGGGACAGGATTCACATAAATACCATTGAAACCTTTTTCGCTCACCTCAAACGCTCAATCGCAGGCACGCACAAGACTATTTCGAAGGAGCATTTGCAGTCGTATTTGGACGCTTTCGTCTTTCATCGGAACAATTCTGGCAACGACAGCGCGAGGTTCGCGGTGTTGCTTGGTGCTGTATTACGCGGCGCAAGATAGAGAGGAAATGAGCTTTATTCATAGTGCATCCTATAGTATCATGCCATTATGGATGAAAGAGCTAACACAGAAGAAGCGCGAGAGCAAGAGCCCCAAGAGTTCAGTGTCACATTCCGAAATGGGGCACTAGCAAAATTGCGCAAGGTGGCTCGTGAGCTTGGTATACCCGAAGAACGTCTCGGTGATGTTTTGGTGAAAGGACTCAATCTAATTGATGTAGGAAAAGAAGGCACAACTATAACCATAGAGAAAAAGAATGGCCGCTATGAAATTGACTTACGGCGTCTGTGATTATGACAAAGAAGAACCCTCCTCAATCAATCGAGTCAACACCTGATGTCCACATAGGGGATTTCAGACGTACACAGCGCTTTGAAACTGCAAAAAATTGGATACAGATTGGCTTAATGGTCGTATTGGCACTCGCCCTATGTGTCTTTCTTGTCCTGATTATCATTGCCGGAGTAACACAAAGCAAACTCCCTGACACCGAAGGGGTACGTGCGCTCCAAAAACTTTTTGTGGAAATCACCAGTAACGCAAAGACAGTGGTATTATTTGGACTCGGTTTCTTTTTCCGCGAATATCTCAACGGTAGACTAATGGGGGGAAACTAGCACCAAGCACTTGCACAAAAAATTAAAGAGTTCATACTGTATGTACCTCTACGGAAACAATGAGGCGGCAGATACATAGCGGTGAGGTAATTATTAGAAACGAAAAGTTGTTCTACGGTGGGAGAAAGACTCTAGTGGCTGATACTTGCTTTACCGCGAGTATCTGCCAGTGGAGTCTTTTCGTTTCTTAGAGGGGTCGATCTTTACACAACTAAATAGCAGAAACCAACATGAGCAGTCAATTCGCTCACTGTCACCTCGACAAGAAAACGGGTATGGTTTGGTGTCAGCACCTCAATGGTAGCTGGGCACCACCACTCTCTACGAGAGATAGTGAAACAGAAAATCCTCTGGCTAGAGAGGATGTTTCTGAAGAAGCAATAGCTTCTTAGTACTTTTACATTCAAAGCCCTTCACCATCATGGTGGGGGCTTTGTTTATTGTACCTATTGCTAGGTAGGCGACATACTACCCCATGTGGATAGACAATGGCAAGTTATGTCGTCAGGGGATATGCGTGGATAACTACATGCACAAGTTGTGCAAAAGTGACGAAAAATGACGGGCGCGGGCGCACGCCCGTCGTGATACAATGACGCTCACTATGGCGGAAACGACTCCACAAACATCGCCCTACGCACCGCGCACATCATCGTCTCGGCAACCGCCGGTCGTCTCGAAGGCACTGCGGACCATCCCGCACAACCTTGATGCCGAGCAGGCGCTCCTCGGCGCCATTATGCTGAAGCCCGAGAGCATGCACGACATTTCGGTGTCGGTGTATCCCGAATCATTTTACGCGGACAAGCACCGCGAGATTTTCACCGCGATGCTGGAAATTTTCACCAAGAGCAACCCCATCGACCTCCTCTCCGTCACGCATAAGCTCAAAGACAAAAACGCGCTTGACCGCATCGGCGGCGCAAGCTACCTCACCGAACTGATTGAACATGTTCCCGCGGCGGGCAACGCCCAGTACTACGCCGAAGTGGTGCAGGACAAGGCGGTGCTTCGCGGCCTCATCCGCGCCGCCGACGACATCGCCGAAATCGGCTTCGGGAACCCGGAAGACGTCGACGAAGCGCTCGACACCGCCGAAAAGAAAATCTATCAGGTGACGCAATCGCCGACCGCGCAGAAATTCACGCCCATTAAAAACTCACTCGGCGAAGCATGGGACCGGCTCGACCGCCTGCATAATGCCAAGGACGAAATCCGCGGCGTGCAGACCGGCTTCCCCGCGCTTGATAATCTGCTCGCAGGCTTGCAGAAGTCGGACCTCGTCATCCTCGCCGCGCGGCCGTCGGTCGGAAAGACTGCTTTCGCGCTTGATATCGCGCGCCATGCCGCGTGCGAATACAAAACGCCCGTCGGCATTTTCTCCCTTGAAATGAGTGACCAACAGCTCGTCGACCGCATGCTCGCCGCCGAGGCGAAAGTGGACGCATGGAAACTCCGCACCGGCAAGCTCTCCACCGACGAAGAGTTTGTCCTCGTGCAGGAAGCGATGGCGCGGCTCTCCGAAGCGCCCATCCACATAGACGACCAGCCGGGCAATTCCATCCTCAAGATGCGCTCCGCGGCTCGGCGGCTGAAAAACGAGTTCGGGCTCGGCCTTATCGTCGTCGATTATCTCCAGCTCATGATGCCCGCGAACATGAAATATCACGACTCGATGGTCCAACAGGTCACCGAGATATCGCGCGCACTCAAGATCATGGCGCGCGAGCTCGACGTGCCGGTGCTCGCGCTCTCACAGCTCTCGCGCGCCGTCGAACAGCGCGGCGGCAAACCGCGTCTCTCCGACTTGAGGGATTCTGGCAGCATCGAGCAAGATGCGGACGTCGTGATGTTCATCCATCGCGATGACAAGACGAACGAAAATTCCGACCGTCCGAACATCGCGCAAATTCTCGTCGAGAAACACCGCAATGGTCCCACCGGCGCAGTCGAGCTCTATTTTGATGAGAAGCGCACCACCTTCCTCTCGCTTGAGACAAAGCGCGGCGGCGAAGAGAGCTTCGGCGCCCCGCAAGACGACGATTTTTGATGCACTCAAACCTGTCCGGTGTTTTACGTTCCTTTGAACGTTACTGGCACTTGAAATTCGCCTCGTGATTGCTTTTCCAAATCACCACGCCGTTGTCGAGCCGCGCGCCGAGCGCGACCGAATTCTCACCGGGATAACAGTAATACGCGTACGCGTACCCGCTACCCCCGTAGTAGACATCGCCGGTTCCATTATTGACGGGGTCTACGGGCACCGACGAGAAAAAACCCGCGGTTCGTAAAAACGGCAGAAAGTCGCCTTGCGAACTGTAGTCCCACCCGCCCGGATTTGCGCCGCCGTACGAGGAGGTGGTAGGCAAGTACCCGTTGGCGTCAAAGTAGAGTTGTAAGGCAAGATATATCTGGTTGAGGTCGGATTGTCGCCGCGCATCCCGCGCTTTCGCTCGCGCACTATTGAGTGATGCCATCACCACGCTCGCGAGCAGTCCGATGATTGCGATAACGACGAGAAGTTCAATAAGGGTAAATCCTCTGCGAGGATTTGCTCCGACGGCACTCGGACAAAATGTATGTGAACATCCACTTTGCTCCTCGTTTGTCGGAGTGAATCCCTTTCCGATAGATTTCATATTTCCTGGTATAGTACTACAGTCCAAAACATACTTTAACACCCGACCCATGACTTCTTTCGATGAACTGGTGCGACATTTTGAACGGTTCCCCGGCATCGGGCCGAGACAAGCACGGCGGTTTGTGTACCATCTCCTCACCGAAGACCCGCAATCGCTCCGCGCGCTCGCCGATGCCATCGCCGACGTACAGGCAAAAGTGACCGAGTGCGCGCACTGCTTCCGGTACTTCGCCCGCGACAATGGCAATACGCTCTGCGAAATATGTAATGATGCAAACCGCAACCACGAGCTCCTCATGGTCGTCGAACGCGACTCCGACATTCCACCGATCGAACGCTCCGGCATCTACGACGGCTACTACTTCGTGCTCGGCGGTACCGTCCCCCTGCTTGAGCCGCAGGAGAATATCAAACTGCGCGGCGGCGCACTGAAAGGCATTGCGGAGATGCGCGCAAAAGAGGGGCTCGCAGAGGTTATCCTCGCCTTCTCGGTCAATCCCGACGGAGAGAACACCGCCCGCTATGTCGGCACGCTTCTCAAAGAAACAGAGGAAAAAAATATCAAAATCTCCACTCTCGGCCGCGGTCTCTCCACCGGCTCCGAGCTCGAATACGCCGACCCCGAAACCATCAAAAACGCACTGAAAAACCGGACGTAATCGTAAAAGTTTATTCGCTCTCCCTTTCGCGTCCCGCTTTCAGCACCTTTGTATACCAGAGCAGGCTGTCGAACATTTTTGAGACGCGGTCGCGGTACGAATCGTCCTGTATTTCTCCTTCCTCGTTAAAAAGTTTTTCAACAGTCGCAAAATAGACCGCCGCGAGAATGGGCGTCGCGCCGAGGTCGAGGATGACATTCCGAAGCTGTTCCATCATGCGCGCGCCGCCGACGGCACCTTCCGAGACCCCGCATATCGCGATCGGCTTTTTCGCATACTGCCCGTCGGACATATCCAAAAACATCTTGAGCTCGCCGGGATAGCCGTGATTGTATTCGGGAGAAACAACGATAAAGCCGTCAGCGCGTTCGAGCGTCGGGAGAATGTTTCGGGCAGTCTCCGTCTCTCCCGTATCGTCGGTCGCCGGTAGGCGATGCTCGCGCACGTCGATAAGCTCCGTCTCGATACCTTCCCTCTTCTTGAGCTCCTCAAAAACAAAACGCGCCGCATGTTCCGAGCGGCGTCCTTCACGTGCAGTACCGAGGATGACCGGAATGAAAAGTAATTGCTCGGTTGACATCGCTGTGTTATTACACCAAAGACTCTATCTTCACTCGGCTGTAGTGTTGGCGATGCCCTATCTTCCGGTCGCGATTGCTCTTTGCCATGTATCGCACGATCTGCAACTTCTTGCCTTTCTTCTCTCCCTGATAAATCGCTTTCACTTTCGCACCATCTATATAGGGTGTGCCGATAGTCGCATCGGCGCCATTGTCTACGAGAAGCACGGTATCAAACTCGACTACATCGCCCTCCTTATACTCTTTCGGAAGAAGCTCAACATCAACGATGTCTCCCACCGAAACGACGTACTGCTTTCCGCCGCTCAAAATAACGGCAAATTCATCTTTTTGTTTCGGCTCTTTTTTCGCCGCCGGTGCGGTTTTAGCCGTTGTCTTTGTCGTTGTCGCCCGAGCCATAATGCGCGAATACTACAAGAAAAGGCCTAGAAAAGCAACGGCAGAAAATATGTGGGGGAAAAAGAACCCCCAGACGATTTGCCGCTCGCCGGGGATGGATCTGCTACCCTCCTGCGGTCTTACACACAGAGCTGCAAGGAGTAAAGGACACTGGACCCTACCACAAGACAGAGGGTAGCAGACCCTGCCCGCACCGGACAACATACAAAGCATTTATATGTGATGCTTTGTCATTTTATACTACAAGACAAGCTACGCTTCCCGCATCGGTCTGTCAACGCGATAATCAGCACGCGCACGCTCACTGGCACACCAGCGACCCGCCGGATGTTCCGTTTACCATACTGCCGCCAAGCGTATAGACATGGTCGCCCGACTGGCCGCCGCATGGATATGCCGTACTGCCGTGCGTGTCGTATATGCAGTAGTAGTACATCGCCGCGTATGCGGGAGCCGGGCCTCGGAGTGTAATGCGCACGACCTGTCCCCCTCCGGTCGGAAGAGCTACGGCGGGGCTCCAATTATCCCAGTCATAATCCCACCCTGCGCACGGCGGTTTCGGCCACTGCGAGAGATAGCCCATTTCGACGATGCCTTTGTTTTGGCAAGTGATACCGAGTTCCGACGCCGGGCTGTACCGACCGCCGCTATTCCAGCTCGCGTCGTATCCCGGAGGAGAATCGCAGGAGTACAGATTTTCATTCGCCATAAACAGCTCCGCCGCCTTGCCCATTTGGTTGAAGTCCGACATCATCCTCGCCCACTTCGCCTTTGAGCGGGAACTATTCAGCGACGCCATCACCACGCTTGCGAGCAAGCCGATGATGGAAATAACGACGAGCAGTTCGATAAGTGTAAAGCCATGGGACGGCTTTACAGACCTTTTGAGATATTTTGGGAGCGAAGCGAACAAGAAATATCCAAAAGGTGTACTGCTCCTGTAAGGAGTGAGACCGTTCCTTTTTGTCTTTATGAACTTCATACAATGTCAGTACGGATGACAGATACAATACGCCGTTGAGGGGAGTGTGTGACTGCACCAATTCTGATCAAACGGTCGGCACGAATTGGACGGACCAACCGTTGTCGCGCTAATGGACTCAAGATAGGTCACTGTGATAGGACCAATCGTACCGCCGTAGTCATAGAGCATGTACGCGCTCGCGGTTGTAGGGTCTTTCGGTATTGCCGTCAAAAATCCCTCTGCGACAAGCGCGCCTGTAACCGCTTCAAAACTTTGATTATGCGTACCGCCGGGTCCGCCACTGCAACAGCCGTTCGGCGAAGCAGGATAGCGACCGTATTTGTCGTAGTACAAGTCCAACGCCGAGGTTACATTTCTAAAATCAGCCATGCGTCGCGCATCGCGCGCTTTCGCTCGTGCGGAGTTGAGGCTCGCCATCACCACGCTCGCAAGAAGCCCGATGATGGAGATGACGACGAGGAGTTCGATCAAGGTGAAACCGCTTGCACGCAAGTCCTTGCCGCAATTTCCTTTTTTTCTTCGTATATTCATTTTGAGAAAAACCGCCATAGTATTCAATCCCGCGAGCACATTCCCACCATACTACTTCACGATCACATAACTATACGGGGAGTAATTGCGATTCGCATATAGTCTCTCCGAAGCATTCCACGGATTGGGAGCATCTTTAAACTGAAGCGTATCGCGGTCGGATGTGTTCTCCATCCATGTGCACAATATATAGTGCTGTCCGTCGCTCGTGTAGGTATAAATATAATCCTTCAGACCTCCGTCCGGCCGCACCCAACACCACGGGCCGATATCCTTATTCACGGGGTCTACCGGAAGAACGGAAATATATCCTCCGGTCACCAATCCATCGAGCCTATGCCAGTCATACGTACCGCCGCCGCCCAGCACCGCGCTGTCGAGCGTGTTGTATTCATTGTTTACATCCGTAGCCCCGGTCGATATGTAGCTTCCGTTCGCGTCATAAAATAGTTCAAGTGCAAGCGCTATCTCCCGGAGATCGGATTTACGCCTGGCGTCCCGGGCCTTCACCCGTGCGGAATTAAGCGATGCCATCACGATACTCGCGAGAAGACCGATGATGGAAATTACGACGAGGAGTTCAATCAAAGTGAAGCCGCTTCGCTCCTCATTTCCGGGAGTGAAGCCGCGAAAGCCAAAAAGCACAAAGTGCTTTTTGGCTTTCGCGGCTGTTGCGTTTCCCATAACGTACCTCCCATTACTCATCAAGCGCATGCGGCTTATCAAGCGCCAGTTGTTCCACTCCCACGCCGGTACCAGTAATGCGCGTGACATCCTTGTCCACTTTGCCGAGCTCTTTTTGCGCGGCATTGTAGTGGTTGACGGTCGTGCCGAGCGCAGTGCCCACTTTCTTGAAATAGTCGTCATACGCCTTGAGATGCCGCGATAAGTCCTCCACTTGTTTGCCTATCTGCTTTGCGGATTCTTCAATCTTGAATGCGCGAAAGCCATAGAGCACCGACTGCAAGTACGCGGCAAACGTCGTCGGCGAAACAATGATGACGTTCTTATCCTTGTACGCATAGTCAATCAGCGAGCGCGTGTTGACCTTGAGCGCACCCACTTCGTTGACGAGGAGATCGTAATAAATGGCCTCGGCGGGAATGTACATGAAGGCAAACGGAAGCGTGCCGTCTTTCGTGCGGATGTATTTTGCCGTCTCGTCTATGCGCTTTTTGAGATCGTTCGTGAAATCTTTTTCGAGCTCTTTGCGGCGGAACTCGTCCGGCTCGTCCACAAGCCGACGGTAATTGTCGAGCGAAAACTTCGCATCAATGCAGATGAGTCCGTCCTTCGTCTCAATCACCGCGTCCACCGTGTCGCCCCCCGGAAATTGGTACTGGAGATGATACGCGCCGGCCGGAAGCATATTTTCAAGCGCAAGCTGGAGCGACGCTTCGCCGAGGTTGCCGCGCTGTTTCTGATGTTTCAGCACTTTCTCAAGATTTTGGAGCTGTTCGGCAACCGTGAACACCTGCTTCGACGATTCCGACACCTGGCTCACTTCTTTGACGACCTTCATCATCTGCTCGTTCACTTCCTTGTTGATGTCGCGAATGAGCCGCTGAGACTCACTAAACTGCGTCTCCACCGCCCGATGCATCGTCCGTGTCGTCTCCCCCATCTTCGCGTCAAGCGTCCGCGAAAGCTCCTGCAGTTGTTGCTGGAGCAGAAGCATCTCGTTCCCCCTCCCCTGCCCCCGCTCCCGCAAACTCTGCGACAATTTCCACAAGAAAAACCCGATTGCCACAATAGCAACGAGCAGAAGAATAATCAGTATGGGTAATAGAGATTCCATAGTTGCTAGTTTAGCATAACCGAAAGACCCTCGGTTTTGTGATACAATCCGTACTGCGTAAATAAAAATGATTACACAAGAGATTTTACAAAACAGGATCAATAATTTTTTTGGATACGGTAGCATGGAAGCGCCTGTGTGGTTTGTCGGTATGGATGAACGATTTGATTCATCCGAAGGTCTGGAGATGCTTGAGGAACAATTCCGTTATACAGAGGCCAACATGCTTGGCGGAATGCTGGATGCAAGTCGTTCAAAAATCAATGAGTGGAATCACCTTGCGAATATGGGGCCATTCCTTCCGGAGAGTGAATTACAGACCACATGGAAATATCCCATCGCTTTGTATCTATACCTTCAGTCTGGCATATCACTTACAACTGACGAAAGAGGAAGGGTGATAAAGGAATATCAAAGAAATATACTTGCCGACGCGGAGAAAAAAGAAACAGCAACACTAGAATTATCACCGCTTCCTTGCCCAAGCACCAAAAAAGAGGACTGGCTCTACGGGAACTCGGACCTCGTGGGACTTTCTTCTCGTCGAGAATATGAAAGGGAATATTTACAAGAAAGGACACGGAAAATAAAGGAGTTTATACAAGTACACAAACCAAAGCTTATCATTTTTTACTCAATGGGATATTTGCCTTATTGGACGAATATTATTGGAGAAATGCCGGAAGAAACTACTCGTCGAACACGATTCGCATCAAACAAAGATACTGCCTTTTGTGTTATTCCTAACGGGGGTCAATCTGGTTTGTCCTATAATGAACTATACGAGTACGCTGATAAGATAAAAGAGAAAGTCAATCTTATTTAAAAATTCGCTCTCTTATTCTATGCCATTACACACCGACATAAAAGAACAGCTGAAGAACGCGATGAAAGCCAAAGACGAGGTGCGCTTGCGGACGATTCGCAACATGCTGACGGCCTTTACCAATGAGCTTGTCGCGACGAGTCGAAAGCCGCAAGACGAGCTTGCCGACCTCGAGGTGGTGAACGTCATCAGGCGGCTCGCAAAACAGCGCAAGGATTCCATCGAGCAATTCCTCAAAGGCAACCGCAAAGACCTCGCGACGGTGGAGTCGGAAGAGCTTGTCGTGCTGGAAAGCTATCTTCCCCGGATGATGTCGCAGGAAGACGTCGAACCGATTGCCCGCGCGAAAAAAGACGAGCTTGGCGTCACGGATAAATCAAACATGGGACAGCTCATGGGAGCCGTCATGAAAGAGCTTGCCGGAAAAGCAGACGGGGCTGATGTAAAAGCAGTCGTCGAAAAACTGTTTGTCTAGATCTTCAAGTATCCACCCCTTTGCATTATCGGTACTCAATCAGGACAAAAGCCACGCTCCCGCATACGCAAGTGCTACAAATCGCAACATCTTCCCGAGAATCACCGGCGGGTAGTATTTCCTTAGGGGCAATTTTGTCATTCCTGCCGCAATACTGACGATATCGAAAAAAGGATTCGGCACAAGGGCAAGAAGCATAAGTGCGGGAAACGTCCACTGTATAACCAAGCGATGCCAACGCGTCTTTTGGAGCGACGTAACTCTCTCGCCCAAACGTGTATTAAGAAAAGCGGTGCTTGTGTACCCAAGTACATAGCCCGAGAGTTCCCCGATCGAAGTCCCGAGACCGGCTACGATACCGACCGCAAATGGTGAAAACTTTTGCCCCGCGAAGAAAGTGGCGACTTGGCTTGGTCCGCCAAAAACGATCGTCGCGCCATTGATGAGCGTTACGAAAAACAGTCCGACGTAGCCAAGTGATTGAAGCCTATCCCACGGTATTGCGTCGAATACGACGGCGAGGATCAAGGCCGCCGTGAGAAGCCACACAGCGATGCCCGCAGAAAGGCGATACCGATACATGGTGTCCGCGATGATCTGTCCCGCCCGAAAAAAGTACGCGGTATTAAAATTGAGATGGTTCATTTATATCCCGAGTTCGCTTGCGGTATTGAGAGCGCCGAGAAATGTCGGAATTGCGAAGATAAGACCGAGAAGCGGAAGTACGAAGAGCACGACACTGACGATAATCACCGCGAGAAAATATTTTCTCGTTTTTTCCGTTGACTCGTATATTTTGTCCAACTTTGCTTCAAGCTGTGCGAGCCGTTGTTCGTGCTGTTGTGGATCCATATGCATATGATACACCACGCATCGTCGTGGTCTTGAGCACTTTTCGACATGCTTTGTATTCCGGACACGCTTGCGCCACGAGCGACCAAAACTTCGGCGAGTGATTGAGCTCCGCAAGATGGCAGAGCTCGTGGATAATGACGTAGTCGGCGATATGCGGCGGGAGAAAAAGGAGCTTGTAGTTAAAATTGAGATTGCCTTTTTCGGAACAGCTTCCCCAACATGACTTTTGGTTTTTTATGAACACGCGCTTGTATGAAAAGCTATACTCCGCGTTGTGGAGCGCAAGCCGCTCATGCACAAACGCCCGCGCCGTTTCTTTATGCGCGAGATAGTGCTTTGTCGGCTGTCGTCCGGCAGACCGCCTCGTTCGCCTCCGCGTCCTTTTTCGTCGAAACGTCCACATCGTTCTTTATGTTTTTTTCGCTTTCATCCACGCGGCATTAAAAAGAGTCTTGTAGGTCAGAACAATATCTTGCGACTCGACGACCGTTCCGAATACCTCTCCCTTTGCAACCGAGAACATCGCCAGTCTGTCTTGGTATATGAGATTGTCGCATGCTCCGAACATGCCTCCACCCACGACCCGTATTTCATAATGAGGATTTCCCAATGCTTTCATCCGCCGAATATACTCCTGCACATCGGATTCTCTGTTGATGAGTTCCTTGATATGATTGCGTTTGTTTTTGACCGTCCTCTCCCACACTGGAAACAAGTGGCTGAAACGCGACTTGATCGCGTGTATCGACCCGAAGGCCAAAATCTCCCCGTCCTTGGTATCCTTACTTGTAATGATTTGAGTATACACCGTGTCGAGTCCGCTCTCGCCCGTAAGGACACGCACCTGCGGATGGGTTTTGGGCGCACGCCGGTATTGTGTATGCAAATCCGGGGAAATCGCTTCAAGTGACGCGACTCTCCCTTTCCAGAGTTCGACCACGTGCTTCGGCTCCACCGCGCTGTGCACCGTCTTATCGCGTCCTTTGTATGACGTAATCCAACCTTTCTCCACGAGACCTTCAAGCAGGACATACACTGTCGGCCGCTTAAGGCCCGAAACCTTCGCGATCTCGTACGCGGTACTTTCACCGAGCGAGAGGGACGCGAGGTACACTTTCGTTTCGCTGTCGCTCAAATTGAGCGATCGCAAGATTTTGCCTATTTCTTGGTTATCCATCGAGCGAGCATAGCAGAAACATAATAGTAGTCAATATATGTGACTAAAGTATAAATTATCCTTACTTCAGAATACAAAATAAAGTAAAACAGTCATATTGGTTGACTCCGCGTTACATTTCTATACAGTCCTATCTGGAAAAGTCGCTGACAACCCCAACAGGAAGAGGAGATGTCATGAAGGACACAAAAGAAAGCGTGAGTCTGTTTGAAAGAGTCATCAATGGCCTGTGTTATGGTTTGGTCCCCGCTATATGGTGGGGATTGACAGGATTTCTTGTCGAATTTCACCATGGCCTACCAAGCGGGCCGAGCGGCGTTTTGTTTGCTTTTGTGCTCCTGGTGGGGAGTCTTAGCTTCTTCGTGACCTTCTTCGGCGCCGTGTTTGCAGGGGGAGAGGCAACCTCTTTTGGGATCAGCCTTCTTGGTGGGGCATGGTTATTCTACCGTCCATTCTTCTGGGCATGGGCGTATCCCGGTCCAGGACCTGTATTACTCGCGATCGTATACATAGGTATCATCGCTTGTTTCCTCAAGATTACGCCTCGGTTCATCCTCTGGAGTTTCCGGAGAATGAAAGGAAATTGGAGGAACATAGCAATCGGCGATTGTCTGGGTCTGGCAATTGCAGTGTGGGCCGGTCTTTTTGTCTTCTCCAACTTTGAATATGTTGGAGGGGATAGAACCACCACGCGATACATCGTGTGGTGGTTTGCGGCTGGAGCGCTCATGTTGAGCGCTGTTGCGGCGATGTTCCTGACCCATGAGTTGAAAGTTGGGAGCATCGGCACTGCGACGCTCGTCGCCGTGCTCGGTGGGGTGACAATGTCGTTACCCAGTGTCTGGAACTGGGTGAGCCCCGAATTGGAAATCTTTTTTGCCGGAGGGATGCTCTCCGTTCCGGTGGGCGTGATCTTCTTTCTTTGGCCTCGGAGAGGAGGTGACACATAACTACTAACCCCCGTACTTGCGAAAGCGCGGGGGTTATCTGATTCCTACTGCACGTTTTTGTCTTTTTTGGAGACTTCGTCTATTTCACTTTGACTGAAATCAAGACAGACGGAATTCATGCAATAGCGTTTGCCGGTCTCGGTCGGACCATCGTCGAAGATATGCCCGAGATGCGAGCCGCAGTTCGCGCAGACTGTCTCGACTCGTTCCATACCATGGGATGTATCGGAAATTTCTTTGATCGCGCCCGGAAGCGCTTTGTCGAAACTCGGCCAACCGGTACCGGAATCGAACTTCGCATCCGAAGGAAACAAGGGATTGCCGCATGCCGCACATCGGTACATGCCGTCCCGCTTCTCCTGCAGAAGCTTCCCCGAAAAGGGCATCTCGGTCCCCTTCTCGCGGAGCACTACATACGCTTCAGGGGAAAGCTTCTCCTTCCATGTGTCTTCGGTTTGTCCGCCAGTCGGCGGATGTTTTTGTGAATCCATAGTTAAAAGTGTAAGTGTGTATCCAACTTCTTTAATACGGCTTGAAACATTTTTTCATGCCCGTGAGAGTTCGGATGCAAGCCGTCCTCCAAATCATCCGCCACGACTACTCCCTTCATGCTCACGTACTCCACATCATTTTTCTCACAGCAGTTTTCGATAATGCCATTATATTCCCTTACGCTTTCGTTGTCGTAATACCTTTCTATATCGCACAGTATCGGCATTGTCTTTGATTCATCCACCTCCGTCAACCCAACAAACATGACTTTGTCCGCTATTTTGCGTGAAAGAAAAAGAAGTTTGGCAAGATTTTTCTCAAAGACGTCGGCACTAACTTGACGTTTTTCTTTCGACTCGGCATAACGCGAGTCATTGATTCCTACAGCAAAGATGGTTATGTCTGGTTCTCGTTCTTCTGCCTCTACTTTAAATCTCCGCAAGACACCACTCGATGTATCACCCGATATTCCAAGATTATAGATACTCACGTCAGCATATTTTTCCATACAGTAAGCTTTCAGGCGCTCGACCCAGCCTCCTTTCTTGTAATCGCTTGCGCCGTGAGTTATGCTATCGCCGAAAACACAGATATCCATACACTCATTTCTCATTCTCTTTTAACAGTTCCGCGAATTGTGCCTGGACTTTTTCGAGCTTGGGGTTGATCACAAGCTGGCAGTATGGCTGGGATTTGTTTTTCGCGTAGTAGTCGCGGTGGTAGTTTTCGGCGGGATAGAATGTTTCGAGCGGCGACACCTCGGTCACGATCGGGTCGCCTTCTTCATTTGCATGATTAAGTTCGTCGATAAGCCGCTCCGCTTCTTCCCTCTGCTCCTTGTCCGTATAGAAAATGGCGGACCGATACACCGGGCCGACATCGTACCCTTGCCGATTCAATGTCGTAGGGTCATGTGTCGCGAAAAAGACGGTCAGGAGGTCGCGAAATGAAATCTGCGACGGATCATATTCTATCTGTATGGATTCGGCATGGCCCGTGTTTCCTTCAACAACTTCTTCATATGTCGGGTCCGGCGTCGTGCCTCCCGCGTACCCCGGCGTCACGCTTCGCACACCTTTGAGCATTTTGAAAACAGCCTCCGTACACCAAAAGCATCCTCCCGCAAATACTGCTGTCTTATGTGCTTCTAAAACCATGTGACTATCGAGTGAGAATTAAATTGATTGCGAGAAGCAGGCGGATGTCGTTGTATGAATACGCCTCTTTTAGGCCGTAGTAGATGGGCGCAAGCTTCTCGGTTCCTCCCACCTTTTCGACCATCGCCATGATTGCGTCAAGCTGTTCTTGTTCGAACGTGAGATGCTTGATATCGCCCGCGGCTATCTTTCCCTCCTCGGCAAGACGATAGACGTGGCCCACGATCGTCTCCGCACTCATGCCTCGCGCGCGGGCGATGTCGGCGATGGTCTGGCCGCTTGCGAGAAGGAGCCGCGTCTTCTCGTATGTCGAGGTCTTATCGGCGCCGCGCGCGGGGCGCGTCTCTATTTCTTTTCGTTCAAGCGTGCCTCCGCTCGCCTTGATGAACTGCTCGTGCATTTTTTGCCGCTCGCTCTCGGACATCTCGGCAAACGCCGCACACGCCGCTTCGGATTGTTCTTTGAAATTTCCATCGTACTTCCGAACATGCGGATGGACCTCAAGCGCGCGCTGATTGCATCCCCGCAAAAGAAGCCCCGAAAGCGAGCGTACGCGCGAGAGCGCGACGTACCCCTGCCCGTACTCGAAGGCATTTGAGAGGTCAATCTCGGCGGCATCGAGCGACATACCTTGGCTCTTATGCACCGTGATGGCCCACGCAAGGCGCAACGGCACCTGCGTCACTTCAGCGAGCACCGCGTCGCCCTCGGTCACCGACCAGCTCGCCGGCGCAATGACAAGCTCCTCGCCGTCAAACGTCTCAATCACCGGATACCCCGTTTTTTCTTCATACTTCACCACCTGCCCGAGCGTGCCGTTGACATATCCGACATCAAAATTATTCTTCGTACATATCACGACCGCGCCGATTTTCAATTCCAAAGTTTCCGGCGAGAGACAGCTTTTCTTCAGTCCCTCGACAAGCGCCCGCGCGCCGCGCGATTCCATCGCAAATGTCCGCGCCGTGCCGGAAAGCCGCGCAAGACGCTCGCCGTTGATACGGTCAACGTCTGCGTTATGTGTATAGAGCCGCGTCGGCTCGATACCGTCCTGAAAGCTCGTCTCCTTGCACGATTCGAGCACGTCATAGACCGACTCGTCCACCGTGCCATTGCGCAGAGAGCCGAGCAGACCCGTGAGCGAGTCATCGGACTGCCGATACTGCTCATGGAGATAACAACTCATCAGTCCAAGCTCATGCCAGAGCGGCGACATGAAAGCGAATTGCGTTTCCGTACTTCTCCCGATGGGAGGCAGTTGGAAGAAGTCGCCGACAAGCACCACCTGCATGCCCCCGAACGGCTCGCGGCTTCTCCGCACCGCCCGCAAGACCTGGTCAACCATGCCGAATGTCCGCGCATCGAGCATTGAAATCTCGTCAATAACAAGCACTTTCGCCTGCGCAACGCGCTTCGCGACCCGTTCACGCGTCGCAATCTGCTCAAGGTCGTATGGCGAAAGCGAATCCTTGATGCCGATGCCCGACCACGCATGAATGGTCATGCCGCCGATATGCGTCGCCGCAATGCCGGTCGAGGCCGTGACCGCCGCATCGATCCCGTGCTCGCGCAGGTAGGTAATGTATGCGTTGAGCGTATGCGTCTTCCCCGCCCCCGGCTCGCCGGTCAGGAACACGTTCGCGCCGGTTTTCAGCACATCAAGTGCTTCTGTCTGCGTCATGCAGACAGTATACCTCTTATATTCGTATCTCGTCGAAATCAACAACGCGGTCTCGGTCGTCGATTGTTATACCTTCCTTTTTATACAGTTTCATACGCGCCGCGCGGCATTCGTCGTCAATCCATATTTTGCCGCCCGCATACACGATACGATGAAACGGAATATCCTTGACGCCCTTCTGCCGCGCCTTGCCGAGAATGGCGGTAATGCTTTGCGAGGCCATCGGGCCCGCTCCGCAGGCGCGGGCCAAATCCCCATACGTCGTCACCCTCCCTTTCGGAATACTGCGCGCCAGCGCCACCACTCGCTCACTGAATGTTTTGCCGCCCATACGCCGCCGTGAAAAATATCTCCTTATGCTAACAGATTGTGTCCCAAGAGGACAATTTGAAAAAGTATATGAGACGGACAAAATATGCTACAAAGCAGTATATAAAAATATGGAGAAGCCGAAGAAGAAAAAAGAGTCACTCGTGCTGGGACGTATCTTGCGAAAGATTGCTCCGCGGATCGGCGCCACCGTGCTCATCGAGCCCGAATGGGGCGTCGTCGGCCAGATCACCTTCAAGAGCGGCCGGCGGTCCTATTTCAGGTACAACACACTGGACCTCAATCCGATGGGAAGCTCTGAAATCGCAAAGGACAAGGATTATGCGAATTTCTTCATGCGGTCGATGGGCTACCCCACCGTCCCGGGAAGCAAAACATTTTTCTCAAAGGAATGGGGACGGGCTATCGGCTCGCCCCGACGGAATATCGACGCCGCCTATCGCTACGCGCAGACGCTCGGCTTCCCCGTGTTCGTTAAACCTTCAAGCGGCAGTCAAGGGACGGGCGTGGCGTTGGTCCATACCAAACATGAATTCTATGCGGCTGTACGCTCGGTGTTCAAGCGCGACCGTATCGTGATCGTAGAGCGGCCGGTGCGCGGCAGTGACTATCGTTTGGTTGTTCTCGACAAACAGCTCATCTCGGCTTATGAGCGCATCCCGCTCAATGTCGTGGGAGACGGCACGTCGAGCATCGGAAAACTCTTGCGTAAAAAGGAGCAAGACTTTGTCGCCGCAAGTCGCGACACGCGGATCAAGACTGACGATCCGCGCATCGCCCTGAAATTAAAACACCAAAAACTCACCTTCGACTCCGTTCCCCACAAGGGAGAACGAGTGTTTCTTCTCGATAACGCCAATCTCTCGACGGGAGGCGACGCGGTCGAGGTCACAAAAAACGTCCACCCCGGCTTCAAACAACTCGCGATACGGCTCACCAAAGACATGGGACTGCGGCTCTGCGGAGTCGACATGATCGTCCGCGGAGACATCTCGAAAAAACCGGAGCCCGGATCCTACCGGATTCTCGAGATCAATTCCGCTCCCGGTCTCGATCACTATGCGCACATAGGCAAGACCCAGGCAAAAATCGTCGAAGACCTGTACCTTGAGGTCATACAGCATCTGGACAAATAGTTCCGCCTATATACGTACCAATCAAAACAAGCTCAAGAAAGACGACAGCACCCACAGGCCAAGCAGAGTCAGAAAGATCATGGTGCCCAAGCCCATGCCCGACTTCTTGCCGTCTTCCCGACGCAACCATTTGTGATTTTCCCGATCAAGACAGGTCACCACGACGACAAACGAGGAGAACGCGCCGATACCCATCGTCGCGAGCGACTTGTACACCGTATCGCCCTCAAGTATTTCCCAGATCGCGAGTATGCCGACAAGGCCGAGAAGCGACACGAAGACGATGAGCGTGGTCAGCGTCAGGTGCCGAATGGCGGTAAACGCAGGATTGATCACCGCCCCCGCATCCACCGCTTCGACTGAACCGGGCGACACCGTGAGAGTCTGATGTTTGTCGATGAATCGACCGGCAACCATAACGATCGCCGCCACCGCCGCCAACAGGCCGATGGACCAAAAGGATTTGCCGATGACGTCGCGCGCGAGAAATTCCCACACGCCGAAGATGGAAATCACCGATAACAGGACGATACAGAAGATAAATCCGAACGCCGCACTGTCTTGTATGTTACGCATGACTGATCAATGACGAATAGACCACCATACTACTATATGTCGCGGCGGGCGAATATATACCGTATCCACACGCCCGCTACATGCTTTGTCTTTTATATGAGCGGTATTGCACAAAAATCATACCGCCGATCGCTACACACCCGAAGATTCACCACTCTCGGATCCGGCACTTTCGCTTGAGGATGCTTCCGGTGCGGCACTGTCGACAGACTCGCCGATACCCTCTTCAGAACCTGAAACAGGCTCCGCCGATGGAGGTGCTTCTTCCTCTACGACGATTTCGGCAGGCGCCGGCTCCGGAGTCGTCTCACCTACAGGTTCTTCCGTGTCACCGTTGTTCGACACATCACTCTCACCGGACCCCGTATCGCCAGACGATGCGGGAGTATCGTTGCTTCCATCATCCGTCACAGCATCGGAGGCGCCTCCGCTTGAAGCCGGAGCGATACCCCGCTCATTCAGCAACTGCTGAAGTTCCGCCTCGGTGATACATGTCTCGCCAAGACAGAGCCGCTGTGTGGTAAACTCCTCCTGGAATCCAAGCACTGTAGCCGCCAAGTCGTTTACCTGTGTTGCCAGAGCAGTGACCTGCGCATACAGCTCCTGCACCGCTTTCGCGAGCACCGCCGTGAGCTTGCTGTAGTCGAGATTCTTGTATCCGGCGGTATCGGTAATCACCAGTTCCGGGAAGATCTCCTCCACTTCCTGGGCGATAAAGCCGAGTGAG
>JACQKD010000003.1 GCA_016204695.1 Candidatus Kaiserbacteria bacterium | reverse complement strand
GCTCCACTTCGTTCCGCTCGTCTTGTATACCGCCTCCGGCTTTCTCATCCCGGTAGGCACTCCAAGAATATACTCCACAAATGCTCCGCATTTGCTCCGTTATTCTTGGGTGCCTACCGGGATTCGAACCCGAGCTGAGAGTTCCACAAACTCTAGTGCTAACCGCTACACTATAGGCACCATGTCGCTCTTTCGAGCCCCGAAATTATGTCATAAAAGAGAGGGTGGGGCAACGGCTCTTCTGCGGCCTGTGATTGCTTTTTCTCGAAAAAGTTCTTATTCTACACGCATCATATGCCGCATATAGAAATTGCTGCTGAAGAGCTTTTGAGCGTGGGCGGATTTTCGGTCACGAATACGTTTGTCGCCGCATGGCTCGTGACCGGGCTTTTGATCGTCGGCGCGTATGCGCTTTCCCGCAAGATTCGGCTCGTGCCGGTCGGCCCGCAGAATGTGTTTGAGGTGGTCATAGAATCGCTCCTCGGGCTCATGGAAGGGATTTTCGGCTCGCGTGAGCGAGCCGAACAGTATCTCCCCATCATCGCGACGCTCTTCCTTTTTATCATCTGCTCGAACTGGTTTGGGATATTGCCCGGCGTCGGCGCGTTCGGTTTTTTTGAGTCTAAAGAGGGGCATGAGGTCTTTGTGCCGTTTTTGCGCTCGGCCGCGAGCGACCTCAATGTGACGCTTGCGCTCGGCATCGTCGCCATGACGCTCGTCAACGTCTCGGGTGTGGGCGCGCTCGGGCTCTTTGCTCATCTGAAAAAGTTTTTCACCTTCTCGAACCCCATCAACTTTTTTGTGGGCATCCTTGAACTTCTTTCGGAATTTGCTAAAATCATATCGTTCTCCTTCCGCCTTTTCGGCAATGTGTTTGCCGGGGAAGTGCTGTTGGTTATCGTCGGATTCTTGGCTCCGTATGGGGCGCCGGTTCCGTTTTTGTTGCTTGAGGTCTTTGTGGGCTTCATTCAAGCGTTGGTGTTTGCGATGCTGACTATGGTGTTTATTAGTATTGCAGTCGCTCACCATCACTGATCTTTCCCAAAGTCGCGATCTGCTCTGTCGCGGAGCCTCTGCGTCTCGGTCGCCGTATTATTCATACGTCTTCCTCACCGCCTTCTCCGTTTCTCGCATTTCATCAACTTTGAAAAAGATCAGAATTAATAACTTTAAGTATTTATACAATGTTTGCAGACCCAGAAGTAGCACGACTTATTGTGACGGCGCTTGCGATTGTCGGCGGTACCGTCGTACCGGCGCTCGCAATCGCGTGGATTGGCGGCAGGGGCCTCGATGCGATCGGGCGCAATCCTGAAGCGGCATCAAAGGTGCAGACGGCGATGGTGCTCGCGATTGCGTTCGCGGAAGCGATTGCGATTTACGCGCTTGTTATCGCACTCGTCGTTAAATTCGTAGAGTAGGCCTTCTATCGTATGGAACGGAAACCCAACAGGAGGCGTTTTGTTCCAACTGTCACGGATAAAGAAAGTGGAGGCGGTTTTTATCCGGAGAGAGCCGAGGAAGTGGTAGACACCTTTTTCCGGGATGAGAAGGAACAAATAGAAAAGGAACGGGCATTGCTTGAAGTGATACGGGACATCAAGTCTCGCATAGTAGAGCTTGAAGGTGAACTGAAAGTTCGTACGGAAAGAGCACGGGAGGCGCGTTTCAGCCCGTCATCTTCGAGAGAGGGTGAAGAGGTGGCAGGGGAAGCCATGGTAAAAACGGAAGGTTGGCTGAATTTCTACACAAGAGCCTTGTTAACTATCGAAGGGGATCTCTCTCGACTAAGGATGGCTCTGGAGATAGATCAAGGAATTCTTGCAAACGCAGTAGAGGAGCAAAATCGCAATCCTAATACCAGTAATTGATCCAGACTGTGTCAGAACTTCTGCATAACTTCGGCGTTGATTGGAAACTCTTGCTTTCGCAAGTGGTCAACTTTGCGATACTGTTTTTCCTGTTGAAAAAGTTTGCGTATCAGCCGATTCTTGCAATACTCCGCAAACGCCGGGAGACAATTGCCGAGGGGCTTGTGATGCGCGAGGAAGCGGAGCGGACGCTCGGCGAGATCGAGACATTGAAAGCAAAAAGCATTACCGAGGCGCAGGAGGAAGCGCTTGCGGTCGTCAAACGCGCCGAGGAAACGGCGGTGGAGCGGAAGGATGAAATTATCGGGGAGGCGACCGCGCGCGGCGAGATACTTATTTCTGAAGCAAAACAGAAAGCGGGGAAGGAGGTCGAAAAAATGGAAGCGGCGGTGCTCGAAGAGGCCGAAGTGTTGGTGCGAGAAGGCATCAAACAGGTCTTGCGGCGGATGCCCGCCGGCGAGCGCGACGAGGAGCTTATTCGCGGGGCGTTGAGCGCTCTTAAGTCGGCAAAGGTATGAAGTACAAAGCGGCGCAGTATGCCGAAGCGCTCGTCGGGTCGATCGTAGATGCGGAACCGGAGGTCGCTCGCACGCGCATTCGCGCATTCGCCGCGCTTCTTCGGAGACACCGGATGCTTGGCAAGGCGGAGAGTATCATGCGGGTTGTCGAGCGCCGGCTCGCTTCGCGAGCCGGCGCCGTGCGTGTCACACTCGAAACACCCGAGTCCGCGGCCCCGGCGTTGCAAAAACAAGTTTCCGATGTTTTTGACGGAAAGGCGTGGATCGAGGAGAAAGTCCGGCCGGAGCTCCTCGCCGGCGTCCGCATCCTCGTCGATGATGAGACGCTCGTCGACGCGAGCGCAAAACGCCGTCTCGCACAGATGTTTCGACATGCCGCATAATTTTATATTGTTTTATGAATAATCCAGTCATAGATACGTTGCGCAAAGAGATTGAAGGATTCAAGGACGAGATCCGGGCCGAGAAGGTCGGGCATGTGCTTGAAGTCGGCGACGGCATCGCGAAAATCTCCGGCATCTCGGGAGCGGCGTCGCAGGAAATGCTTGAGATAGAGACCGAGGGTGGCACCGTGACCGCGCTTGCGTTCAACTTGGAGGAAGAGACGGTCGGTGCGGTGGTGCTCGGCGATGCCTCCGGTATCAAGGAAGGCGCGCTCGTGCGTCCGACGGGCCGCGTGCTTTCGGTGCGGGTGGGCAGTGAACTTGTCGGTCGGGTGGTCGACCCGCTCGGCAACCCGCTTGATAACGGCGGAAATATTTTTGAAAAAGCAAAAGATAATAATAGCGAGGAAATTTTCTATCCGGTCGAGAAGAAAGCGCCGGGCGTGCTCTCGCGCGAGTCGGTCAATACGCCGCTCCATACCGGCATCAAAGCCATTGACGCGATTATTCCGATCGGCCGCGGCCAGCGCGAGCTCATTATCGGCGACCGCGGACTCGGGAAGACCGCCATTGCGCTCGACACCATCATCAACCAGAAGAATGATTCGCGCGGGCGCCGACCGATCTGCATCTATGTTGCCATCGGTCAGAAGGAATCGAAAGTCGCGCGTCTCATCGCGACACTGAAAGAAGCCGGTGCGATGGAGTACACCATCGTCGTGTCCGCTCCGGCATCCGCCGCTTCGACCTTGTGGTATCTTGCGCCGTATACGGCGACCGCAATCGGCGAGTATTTCATGGAAAAAGGAGAGGATGCGCTCGTGATTTACGACGACCTTTCAAAACACGCGTGGGCGTATCGCGAGCTCTCGCTCCTTCTGCGCCGCCCGCCGGGTCGCGAGGCATATCCGGGAGATATCTTCTATCTTCACTCACGCCTCTTGGAGCGTTCAGCGAAATTGAACAAGGAAAATGGAGGGGGGTCCTTGACCGCGCTTCCCATCATTGAGACGCAACTCGGCGATGTCTCGGCGTACATTCCGACGAACGTCATCTCCATCACCGACGGCCAGATATATCTCGAGCCGGAGCTGTTCCATCAGGGCAATCGTCCTGCGGTGAATGCCGGACTTTCCGTCTCGCGCGTGGGTTCTTCGGCACAGACCAAGGCGATGAAGAAGGTTGCCGGGCGGCTTCGTCTCGAGCTTGCGCAATTCCGCGAACTTGCGGCATTCATGCAGTTTTCCTCGGAGCTGGATGAGGCGACGCGCAAGCGCATTGAGCGCGGCAAGGTGCTGACCGAGATACTCAAACAACCCGAGCTTGAGCCGATACCGTTTGAGTATCAAGTGGTGCTTATCTGGGCGGCGACCAATGGGTATTTCGACGACGCAGGCTCTGAAAAAGCGGGCGAGCGCGGCCGGGCGTTTCTCGAATACGTCAACAAACTCTATCGCGAAGAAATCCTCGAAGCAATTCGCACCTCCGGCGACCTTTCCGAAGAAACACTGGCGGCGCTTAAAGGTGCGGCGGAAACATTCAAGACACTCTCGTAATCATGGCGTCTACGAAGAAAAGTTGACATATATTTACGCTATGTATAAACTATATTTATGACAACGCAAATCGTATTCACCATTGATCCAAAAGTGAAAGCACAAGCGATGAAACGCGCGAAGCAGGCCGGGGTTCCGTTCGCCTCCGTTTTGAAGCTGGCGACCAAGGCCTTCGCCGAGGGCAGGTTTTCCGTGGATATTGCGCCCGAAGAGCGCTTTAACGCGAAAACGAGGCGAGAAATTCGAGCGGCGCTCCGTGATGCGGAACAGGGGAAGAACATCATATCCTTCAAGAATGCCGCGGAGATGGACAAGTATCTGCTCTCACTCTAGCAATCGAGTATGAAAATCGGGCTTCATCGGCGGTTTCTGAAACAATATACGAAGCTGCCGAGAAATATTCGTGTGCAGTTTGTTGAACGGAAAAATCTCTTTATACAAGAACCATTTCATCCGCTTTTGCATAATCACTCCGTGGATGGCGTATTTCCGGGTTGCCGAAGTATCAACATCACGGGCGACTACCGGGCGGTATTCAGACAGCAAGACGAACAGGTACTCTTCCTTGAGATCGGCACGCACAGCGAGTTATATGGATAAAGGATAACGGAATGTCGTATGGCATCGATCAAGTCGATAAAACAGAGAATAAAGGGGGCGCAGAATACCGCCAAGATTACCAAGGCGATGGAGGTGGTTTCGGCGACCAAGATGCGGCGGTCCCAGCAGTTTGCGCTTCGTGCGCGGCCGTATGCGGTGGCGTCGCTTGAGCTGATGCGCAATATTCTCACGCGGACGGAGGGAGAGGTCACGCATCCGCTTTTTTCAAAACGTGCGGTAGCGCGCCGCGCGCTTCTTGTCATCACGGCGGACAAGGGTCTTGCCGGAGCCATCAATACCAATATTTTGAAAAAAGCGGATGCGTGGATTGCCGCCCACGGCGACCTGCCGTTTGCACTCATTGTGGTGGGGAAGAAAGCGAAAGAGTATTATGAGCGTCGGGGCGTGTCCATCGCACACGCGTTCACCGGCTTCGGCGACTACTCGACACAAGAGCAAACTCGTCCCGTTGCCGAGACGCTTGTCAACGGATATCTGGACGGTTCATGGGACGAGGTGGAGGCGGTATATACCAACTTCCGCACGTCGCTCTTGCAAGAAAGCGTCGTACGCCCCATACTTCCGGCGACCGAGGGCGGGCTCTTCGAGGTCGTGCGCGGCATCATTCCCGAGACGGGGAAGTTTGCCGCGTCGGCGCTTCCGGCATCTCCCGAAAGTATCTATCGCTACGAGTATGTCGTCGAGCCGTCTCCGGAGGAAGTGCTCTCCGTGCTCGTGCCGCAGTTGATTCGCTTGCACATTCACCATGTCATTCTCGAATCGAATGCCTCCGAGCACTCGGCGCGGATGGTCGCGATGAAGAGCGCGTCGGACAATGCCCGCGAGCTCATTACCGATTTCACTCGCCTGTATAACCAAGTCCGTCAGGCCGGCATCACCCGCGAGCTCGCCGAAATAAGCGCCGGAGCTGAAGCCTTGCAAGAAGTATAGTTAATTACATGACTTTCCACATTTCGCCCAAAGGAATAAATAATACTGAAGGCACAACCGCAAGATTTGGCGGTGGAGGTATTGTTAAGGTTGGCGGCGATTTTCAAAATACAGGAAATGTCCAAATTGATGTCAGGGCAAACCTTGAAGTTCTTGGTAACGTGACGAACGCTGGAACTTTTAGTATTAAAGACTATATTGCAGAAAGTCAGTATGAATTACTTGAAGCGGCAATAAAAGATTTGCAAGGCGATGCCCAAACTTACCTTCAATCTTCGTATCAAGACTTGAAAAATGGCAATGTATCGAGCGCCAATACTTGGTTTAAAAAATTTGTTAGTTATATTAAAGAGCACCCCGAACTCATAACATCTTCCGTTCAGGTCGTGTTACAACTTTTTTATCCAGGTCAAGCATAAAAATTTTTATGACACAAGGAACTATCACACAAATCATCGGGCCGGTCGTTGATGTCGCTTTTGCGGAGGATACATTGCCCAGCATCTATAATGCGCTCACGATTGAGTGCGAAGACGGAAGCGTCGTGACGCTTGAAGTCGCGCGACATCTTGGCGGCGGCACAGTGCGCACGATTGCGCTCTCTTCGACCGATGGCCTCTCGCGTGGGACGACGGTGACCGACACTGGCGCGGGCATCTCCGTGCCGGTCGGGCCGGAAGTGCTCGGGCGGCTTTTCAATGTGCTCGGTGAGGCGCTTGACCAACCGGAAAATGCGAAAGCGTTTGAAAAGAAATGGGCGATTCATCGCAGTGCGCCGCCGCTCTACGAGCAGGCGACCAAGACCGAAATCTTCCCGACCGGCATCAAGGTCATCGACTTGCTCGCGCCGTTTATTCGCGGCGGCAAGGTTGGGCTCTTCGGCGGCGCGGGTGTCGGCAAGACCGTGCTTCTCACCGAGCTCATCCGCAACGTGGCGGAGGAATCGGGCGGTGCATCGGTCTTCGCGGGCGTCGGCGAGCGCACGCGCGAAGGCAACGACCTCTATCGCGAAATGCAGGAGTCGGGCGTGCTCAACAAGACCGCGCTCGTCTTCGGACAAATGAACGAAGTGCCGGGCGCGCGTCTGCGCACGCCGCTCACCGCTCTCACGATGGCCGAATATTTCCGCGACGAGGAAGGGAAGGACGTACTCCTTTTCATCGACAACATTTTCCGCTACTCGCAGGCGGGCGCGGAAGTCTCGGCGCTTCTCGGGCGCATGCCGTCGGCCGTGGGCTACCAGCCGACCTTGGCCTCCGAGATGGGTGAGCTTCAGGAGCGCATCACTTCCACCACGCGCGGTTCGGTCACGTCCGTGCAGGCCATCTATGTGCCGGCAGACGACATCACCGACCCGGCGCCCGCGACCACCTTCAGCCACCTTGACTCCACTATCGTGCTTTCGCGGGCGCTCACCGAGCTCGGCATCTATCCGGCCGTTGACCCGCTTGCTTCGACCTCTTCCGCGCTCAACCCGCGCATCGTGGGCGAAGAGCACTATCAGACCGCTCGCGATGTCCAGCGTACGCTCCAGCGATACGCCGAGCTTCAAGACATCATCAACATTCTCGGCATGGAGGAGCTTTCCGAGGAGGACAAGCAGACCGTTGCTCGTGCGCGCAAGATACAGCGCTTCTTCTCTCAGCCGTTTTTCGTCGCCGAGATGTTTACGGGACGGCCCGGCAAATTCGTGCCGCTTGCCGACACCGTGCGCGGTTTCCGCGAAATCCTCGATGGCAAGCATGACGACAAGCCGGAAGATGCCTTTTATATGAAAGGCGGCATCGAGGAGGTATAGTGTCTCGTCCAGAAAGCTTAGTATACCAAGGATGATAATATACGATAAAAACGACAGACGGAGACTCTATTGGCTGATTGATGAATATCTCTCCGGAAATATTGACGAATCAACCTTTTGTGATGAGTTTTATTACTCCTACTCGTTAGAGATAGATCCCAAGATACTTAGTGACATAGAGAGGAAAGTATTTTCGGAACTGGATAAGGTGGCGAGCAGGTTTTCTCAACATGAAGAAGATCATGCAGTAGGTCCTCGTGCCTACTCTACCGTAGAAGAACTGAAACAGAAAATAATAGAAACGAAGGAGAAATTAAAACTTGATTCATGAAAATCGCAGTCTATTCAATTTCTGAAACTCTCTTCGAAGGCGAAGCCGACGAGCTTATCGCGCATACGAGCGGAGGCCAAATTGCCGTGCTTCCGGAGCATATTCCGCTTGTCACTACGCTGACCGGCCCATGCGTTTCGGTTGTCAGAAAAGGCCAACAAAACCTTGATATCCCGCTCGAAAACGGCGTCCTCGAAGTCCGTCCCCAGAGCGAAGCGGTTGTTCTTATCGGAGAATCACTATAAAAATATGCATAAACTTACTGTACCGGTCAGCGTTGACCTCACGCATTACCAGGCCGGTGTCATCGTGTTTCAATGTTTTGACGACCGTTTTTTTCATTTATATGAACGTTTGATGGAAGAGCTGGGGAAAGAGGCGGCGGGGGAAGGGGATACAGCCGTCGTGTATATTGACCGCGTCATTACTGCCGGAGGAGCGAAAGACCTTGCGGCGGACGGCACGCCCGAGCAGACGTCTCTCATGGGCCAAATCGCAAAATCGGTCAAACTCCACCACACCCGCAGTGTCGTCGCCATAACGCACGAGGATTGCGGCGCATACGGTGAGGGAGCGACCGCCGGAGGCGATCGGCAAAAGCAGTTTCTCTTTCATGTCGCCCGGCATCGCGAAATAGAGGCGGCGATTCTCACCCGCTATCCGGAGTTTGCCGGCAAAATTCGTCATTTCTACTTGAGCATCAACGGCGCAATCGAGCTTGATATCACCAAGGAAGAGCTGAACGAAGAAGAAGCGCGAGGACTCAATCTTGCCGCGTAAACGCGGTTGTCGGAGAAATAATTTAACTGACTGCAAAAATAAGCTCTCTATTTTAAAGAGCATATCGATTTTTGAAAAAATATTTTTACTTGGTATCATGCCCGGTAGTCGGGGTGATCAGTAGATTGGAAACAAAGATATTTCGTCTACTGTATGGGGTTCTTGAGAGAGTTCAACGCCTGTTCCATTCGTTTTTCCAAGTCTCTCATGTAGTATGCAGGTTGATTATTGACTCTCCCGTTCTGTTGCGCTGATTGGAGTTGTCTCTCAAAGTATTTCTGCAGAGCAGTCTTACCACTTCCACCTTCGGCTTCGGGTTCGTCTCCCATTTGAGAGATTGTCCAAAGATCCGGATTCTCTTCCAGATATCTCTCTAGAACACCACTCTTTCTGTACTTCGCCCACAACCTGCTTGCTTCTTGGGCTTTTGTCAAAGCTGAATCATGTAGTTGTTGTACAATTTCGGTTTCAGTTTGGTTAGAACCAGGTGCGTGTTCCATATATTTTTTGGTTATCTAGTTCGAAGATTAACGTAAATGTCCTCGAGCGCTTTGACGGCGTCGCCGGCGGAAATGTTGTTTTGGTGGTATTTGATATTGGTACAATCGCCTGCGGCCCAGATGCCGGGGACGGATGTGGCTTGGGTCCATGGGTCGATTTTGATGCGCTGATACTCGTCCGCTTCGACGAGGTCGCTGATAAAGCCGGTGTTGGGAACCAAGCCGATTTCGACGAATACGCCTCCGGCGGCGAGCTCTTTTTCTTCACCCGTTGCCGTATCTTTGTAGCGGATACCGGTGACGAAGGTATCGCCGAAAACCTCCGTTGGTTCGGCATTGCGGATGGCGGTCATATGAGAGTTTGCAAGAACCTTTTCGGTAGTAATCGGGTCCGCCTTGAATTCGGCACTGCGGTTGAGCAGGGTGACGCTTTTCGTATAGGCAAGCAGTTGGGCGGCTGTCTCAAATCCGGCATTACCGCCGCCGATGACGACGACATCTTGTCCGGAAAAGAGCGGGCCGTCGCATGAGGCGCAATAGGTGAGACCTTTCTGTTCAAAGATGTCCGCGCCTTTGACGGCAAGTTTGCGGCGGGTTGAGCCGGAGGTCACAAGTACCGCCTTTGTTTCGCGTGTCGAGCCGTTGTCGAGTGTGATAGCGAAGCCGTCGTCCTTTTTTTCGACTTTTGCAACAAGCGAGTTCGGAGTAATCGTGAGCGTGTCGCCCTTGTACGCCTCAAGGTGCTTTTTGAGCGCCTCGGAGAAGTCGTTGCCGCTTATGGAAACAGTGCCGATCCAATTTTGGATGTCTGGAGAAACGACGCTCTGCCCGCCCCACTCTTTGGTGACGAGTTCTGTTTTGAGTTGTTTGCGGGCGGCGTATACTCCGGCGGCGGCCCCTCCGGGGCCGCCGCCGATGATGATAAGGTCTAACATGATGAAAAGAATATCATAAGTAGGATGCTTTTAAAAAAATACACAACCACCATTTGACGGTTGCATAAAGCAGACCCAGAAGTCCGCATCCTCTGTACAGCAGAGGACGGATCCCCACCGGGGGCCGCTACCCGGTTTTGTGGGGATCGCGGGCTTCTGGGCCAAATTCCTGTCGTCAGTATAGCACAGATTCCGGAGATTATTTCAACTTCGAGCGGCGGAGGAAGGCCGGGACGGCGCCCCAGTCGTCGTCATCGTCTTCGACCGGCTTCGGCTCTCCGCTTGTCGGCGGATTTTTTTCTTCTGATACGGGTGCTTTCTCGTCGACTGTCTTCTCTCTGCTTGGTATGCCAAGTGAATTGAAGATGCGGCCGCGCACCGGTTCTTCTTCAACTTGTTCTTCCGTGCGCGGAGCGTGGACGACCGAGTGGACGGCGTGCGAGTTGATTTCGGGGAAGCCGGTGGCGATCACCGTGATCTTCACCTCATTCTTCTTGAGTTTCTCGTCTCGTACCGCTCCGAAGATCACCTTTGCGTGCGGATCGATAGATTCGGTGATCGTGCGTGCGGCATCCTGGATCTCGAGCATGCCGAGATCGTCGCTGCCGGCGACCGCAAAGAGCACACCCTTGGCGCCGGTGATGGACACCTCAAGAAGCGGAGAATTGATCGCGAGCTGGGCGGCTTCCTCGGCGCGCTTTTCGCCTGCGGAGATGCCCACGCCCATGAGCGCGGAGCCGGCGCTTTCCATGACCGAGCGGATATCAGCAAAGTCGACGTTGATGATGCCCGGCATGGTGATGAGATCGGAGATACCCTCGACGGCTTGTTTGAGTACGTCGTCGCACATCGCGAACGCGTTCTTAACCGTCGTCTCTTTATCGACGATTGCAAGCAGGCGGTCGTTCGGGATAGTGATGAGCGCATCGACTTCCTTTTTGAGTTCTTCAATGCCGCCGAGTGCAAGTCGCATACGTTCCTGTCCCTCAAAGGAGAACGGCTTGGTGACCACACCTACGGTAAGCGCTCCGCTCTCGCGGGCGATCTTCGCAACGATGGGTGCCGCACCCGTGCCGGTGCCGCCGCCCATGCCGCAGGTGATGAAGATCATATCCGATCCTTTGATGGAGTTTGCGATCTCTTCGCGCGTCTCTTCGGCCGCGCGCTTGCCTACGTCCGGATTGCCGCCGGCGCCGAGTCCTCGTGTGAGGTTTTTACCGATGTGGATTTTTTTCTTCGCGAGCGAGTGATGCAGATCCTGCGCATCGCTGTTGACTGCGATAAACTCCACACCCTGCACCTTTGACGCGACCATGTGATTGACGCCGTTGCATCCCGATCCACCCACACCCACGACGCGGATCCTCGCGAACGATTCGACATTAGACTTTACTTGTTCCATATGTGTATATCGGGATACCTCCGGTTAAACATCCGTTAGCCACTATCATACAGGTATATAAAAATCTGTCACGAGATTGACAGATACGCTCTTGCGTGTGTTTGCCAAGTAAAGATATATGTTGCAAAAATCTCGCAAAAGATTGCGTTCAAAAATCCTTCAGATGCGCGAAGCCGAGGAGCGAGAACTCGAGACGTATACATAATACGATGAGGGAGAGAAAGCGCGGGGCGCTTTCGCAAGACCTTGCGAGATAGTTTCGGAGCGAAGCGAACGAAAATATCCGCAAGGTATACAGAACCTGTAGGGTTCGAGCGACGAAGGCGACAAAGCAGATGAAGATTTTGGGACGTAATCTAGGGTAGAAATTGTTTGAGCCAATTTACAATCGAGTTACCGGTGCTGCGCGCCACCCTGATGCCGGTATCTTCGACTTCGCCGCTTGCGCCCCATACACAGAGCCCGTATGCCACGGCCCATGAAGCATCCCGCACCTTCCCGTTCTGTCCCGGATCGAGCGTTGCGATACGCGATGGCAACCGGAGCGAGGCGCGTGCGAGATCTTGTATGGTAGCAATACCCGAGCCTCCGCCTGTGATGATGATGCCTGCGGGCAGAAGCCCGTCGCGCTTGATCTTTTTGAGATGTGCGTCTATGAGTTCGAATATGTCGGAGAGACGCGCACCCACGATTTCGTCGAGTTTGCGTTTGGAGTATGCGGCGCTCGTCCCATGGCCGCGCTTGAGTTTTTCGGCTTCTTCAAGGGGTACCTTCAAGCCCAACGCGATATCGTTCGTAATGTCGGTGGAGCCGACGGGGAAGACTTTGAGCGATATTGGCGTGTGGTTCTCGAACACAACGATAGAAACAGTCTCGGCTCCGATATTTGCAAGCACGCATCCCGCCCGCCGCTGGGTTTTTGTCAGCATGACGAGCGAGCCCGCAAGCGGAGAGGCCATGACGTCGTCGACGATGATGCCCGTATGCTCCACGGCGCTCATAAGATCATTGATATGTTGTTCGAAACACGTAACAAAAAGAGATTCCACTTCGAGCTTGGTGCCTTTCATGCCGTGCGGCCGCCCGAGCACCTTCTCGTTGTCTATGGCGTACGAAAGGGGAATCGCGTGTAAAATTTTGCGATTCGGCACTTTTTCTTGGATGCGCTCCTCGCTGTCGTTTAAGGCCTTATCGATATCGATCTGCGAGATCTCCGAATCGGCGCGGGACGTGATCACTTCGCCATAGGAATGGATTTCATCAAGACCGATGCCGCCGACAGCCAGGTATGCCCGCTTCACATCCACGCCGGCCGCCTGCTGGGCTTGCGCCATTGCGGCACGGACACTCTTTACAACGTTGCTTTCATTGATGATATAGCCATGTCGCATCCCGCGGGACTCCGCGATGCCGGTACCGAGGATGTGCGGGAGTACATGAGGACTTCCTTTTTTCGGTTGGCGCGCAATAACGACCTTCACCTGGTAGGTGCCGATGTCGATGCCTGTTATCGTACGATCTGCCATGGAAATAATGAGAGTCGAAGCCGAGATACAAAAAACGCAGGGTAAGAACCGTGCCTCATGCAAGACGGTACTTGGTGCAGTACCGCTTCTCAAGCACATCCATTGTATCGCCGTGATGCATTCCTTTCAAATGAAGGAGTGCGTGGATAAAAAGAAAACCGGTGTATCCGTTTACGGTCATGTCGCGAGCGGATGCTTCTTTTCTCGCGATCTGCGGTGTGATGAAAATCTCGCCGGTGTGCGCATCAAGCGGAAATGAGAGTACGTTCGGTATGTACGATTTGCCGCGATTGGTCCGATTGATCGCTTGCGCGCGCGAGGTGCCCACGAATACGAGCGAAAGCGCGTATGTGCGTCCGAGGATGTCGTCTTTTATTGCTTGGTAGGGAAGCTGAGGGTATCTCCGGGCGGTAGAGGAAATCGAAACGCGGCCTCGCTCTATCATACGGGATAGATTTACTAGCGTTGCCGGGGATCTTGGATTTTGCCCAGTTTCAACAGTCGCTCGTATTCTTTTTGACGCTTGAGACGGAGGAGCTTGGAGTGCCGGTGCACATTTTCCGATTTGTCGCGCTTAAAATACCGCGTGCCGCGAATTTTTTGGACAATGCCGGCGCCTTGCATCCGCTTCGTGAAGCGGCGAATCAGATTTGCCGTGCTTTCAGGCCCGTTTTTCTCTACTTCTACATTGACTGCCATAATGGGGATGAGCATACCATATGCTCTATAGTCCCCGCAAGAGCGGCCGAAGGTCGACCGGACCGATGTCAGACCTTCTTCAGGAGGCGCTTGAGGTGGGGGATAAGGGTGTCGAACGGGATTTGTTGTTGCGAGCGGGAGCGCATATCGCGCAGGATGACGCTGTTTTCGACAAATTCTTTCTGACCGAGAATGATGGAAAACGGCACGTTTGTCGTCTCCGCTTGGCGCAGTTGATCGCTCAAGGAATCGCTGACGAGCGCCTGATGGACGGGGATGTCGGCTGACTTCAACATGTCGAGCAGTATCAAGCTCTTGATCTTCGGTCCGAAGCCGATCTGCACCATGAAGATGGACGGTGTCGCGCGGCGCGGGCGCGGCATACGCGCCGGCGCTTTTTTCCCGCTGAAGATGATCACCGCGCCCGCCGCCGGCACATCCGTCTTAAAGGCGTGTTTGACGAACGCATCGAGCCGGCCGCCTCGTATGACAAGCGGGGGTGCGGGGCGGTCTTCGCCGTTTTCATGGAATTCAAGCGTGAACAACGTATCACTGTAACAATGGTGATGTCCCATGAGGCGCGGATCGATCTCGTAGGGTGTCGCTGTCATGTCGAGATGTTCGACGATTTCCCGGAAATGCCGTCGTGACGGGTCGCTCAAGTATTCGAGAGGGCTGGGACTCTTCGCGCATAGCTCATGGTCGATATCGAGCAGGTGGAGGTACGCCGCCGCTACATCCGTCCGCATGAGTTCCCGCGCCTCGCGGGGCATGTCATCAAGCCGCTTTCTGAAATAGGTGCCCAGCTCGCGCGTGTAGCGCGTCACCGACTCGTAGTCGCCGAGAGAATTGATCCGGACATGACACGTTTCCCGAGTGAGGTCGCGGGCCAGGGATCGAAGTGCCTGGATGAGGAGCGCCTCGGCGATACTTTTGCGCACGCCGACAATGTGGAGCGCAAGCGCGATCGATCCGTTTTTCGGCAGTACGCATGTCGAAAAAAAGAACGACGGTTTTCCGGGAGTCGGTAGCGGTATGCCCCGTTCGAAATACAGGCTGACGCCGTTCGTGAGCAGGCCGTGCATGGCGTCGAGTTTGCGGTCCTCCGCCGTCGCTTTCTGGATAGCCGATTCTTTTTTCTGTCGTGCGGCTGATGAAGCGAGCACTTCAAACGGCAAAAAGCCAAAATGATGCGCGGTGCGATTTGCCGCTTTGAGAAACTCCAGTGGAGAGAACAAAGTCATAGTGTATACATACGATCTTCGGCATTATTCCTGCCGGGGAGACGTGCTCTCGGTCGGTACGCTATAGCCGGGGAACACGCTCGCTGAACCTATCGGCAGGAGGCGCAGAAAGGCGCGGCCGATGATGAGGTCGCGTTTGAGCACTCCCCAGACGCGCGAATCGGAACTCGCGTCGCGGTTGTCGCCGAGTACGAAGTATTCGTCTTTGCCAAGGGTCTGCGAGAGCGTTGTCGGCTGGCGCATGTCATTGATATACGGCTCGTCGAGAACAAATCCATCAGGATGGGTCTTGTTGCGGATACTGACCTCGACGCCCTCCACCGTAATTGTTTCTCCAGGCAGGGCAATGATGCGTTTTATGAAGAATTTCGACGGGTCGCGCGGGTAACGGAAGATGATGACGTCGCCGCGTTCCGGATCTTCAAGGCGATAGGTGATCTCATCAATGATCAGATACTGGCCGTTTTCGAATGTTGGCTCCATTGAAGCCCCCGCGACGATGAATGGCTGTGCGATGAACAGACGTATCGGAAATACGACAAGCACCGCAATGATGGCGAAGCGCACCAGATCGGCAAAAAAATGTTCCTGTGGTATGAGCGGCGACGGTGATGTGAAGCGATCATCCATAGAGAGCACGTAGTGCGTGTAGTATACAAGGCATCGCGCGATGGTACAACTGTTCTGACGGAGATGAAGCGTGTGCCGGCACTGATGTGCGCGGTTGTGATACGATATATCGCATGTATTGGATCGTAGGTCTCGGCAATCCCGGCGAAGAATACGAAGCGACAAGGCACAACACCGGCCGCATCGTACTCGCGTACTTTTTGAAAAAACAGCATCTGCCGGAGCCGATTGAATCAAAAAAATATGCGTCGCTTGTTTCGGAAGGTGATTGCGGCGGAGAAGATGTTTTCGTGCTCTGGCCCGAAACATATATGAACAAGTCGGGGAGCGCGGTCGCGAAGGCGATATCGAGCGCAAAAAAAGCGAAAAATCTTATCGTGGTCTACGATGATCTCGACCTGCCGCTCGGCACCATGAAAATTTCCTTTGGCCGCGGCTCGGGAGGACACAAAGGAGTTGAGTCCATTATCAAAGCCCTTAAAACGAGAGATTTTATCCGCATTCGCGTCGGCATCGCGCCCACGACTCCGTCCGGCAAGCTGAAGAAGCCAAAAGATGAGGAGAAAATCATCGACTTTCTCATGGGCGAATTTAAAAAACCCGAACAAGAGGCCCTCAAAAAAATCTCCAAACAAGTCGGGGAAGCAATCGAAACCATCCTCACCGACGGTCTCCAAAAAGCAATGAATCAATTTAATTAAAAACTAGCGTGGAAGAATTTTTAACAAAACTGTTTTCAGAATACCCAACACTCGCCCCAGCGCTCTTTGTAGCAGTACGGGCAATCGCTGTTATTATCCCACCTATTCCAGGGATTCTGACTGATCTGATTGGTATCCTGATGTTTGGTTGGATAGTTGGACTGGTCTTGGGAGAGGTGGGAATTATACTCGGTTCTTTGGTGACTTTTTGGCTTGCGAGAAGGTTTAGAAAACCTCTGGTGAAACGATTCACCCTCTTGCGAACGGTGGAGGAGTGGGAAGAAAAATACTCAGAACGCCAAAAGTTTTGGGCACTCGTTGCTATTCGGCTTGTCGCCGTTCCATTTTTTGACCATATGGGCTACGTTGCAGGACTCACGAAGATGAGATGGAGTACATTTCTCTTTTCGACAGTGTTGGGAACGTTCCCTCTTATGTTTCTCATTTATTACTTCGGGGGTTTAACATTCAACAAAGGAGTTTATTTCGGTATCACATTTGTGATTGGACTTACCACACTGGGATTGGTCTATAAAAACGCAAACGTACTGAAATACTTTTCCAGTCTGTGGGCGAAGAAGGAATAAGAATAGGTTATAGTAATAACATCAAAAACACTTATGCAAGAATTTAATGTTCTCGGTCTCGCAAACACCTTCGCTATTATTGATATCATTCTACATACACTGTTCCATGTATGGATTTCTCTGTTCCCACGTTCCTATGAGTGGATTATGAATGTATCTGTTGCCGGGCTTCACCTCAAGGTGACGAAGTTCGATTCTCGTTTCGGGCACATCCTTTTTGGCACAGTGATTGAAGCGGGTGCATTTTGGTTGTTGGGTGCCACTGTCGCTGTCCTATATAATTATTTGGCCAAGTGATATATTATTTCGCTTGCTCCGCGAGGGCCTCTTTGTATGAGAAGGTCATGCGCTGTTCTTTCGGCTCGAAGAGCGTGATCTTCAAGGGATAGCTCTTGCCGAGCTCAAGCGTGTTGCGAAGCTCTTGCTCCGAAGCAAATTCCGAGATATGTACAAGGCCCGCGACGCCTTCCTCAATCGAGGCGAGTGCGCCATGCTTGTTGTATTTGATGATGACGCCCTGCACCGTCTGGTCTTTTGCGTATTTCTTTCCTGCGCCGACCCACGGATTTTCTTCAAGTTGTTTGATCGAGAGGGAAATTTTGTCGTCTTTGACTTCGATGATTTTCACTTTTACCTTGTCGCCGACTTTATACAGCGCTCGAGTGTCTTCGACGAGTCCCCAGTCAAGCTCGGAGATATGCACCAGTCCCTCGAGTCCTTCTTCGAGCTTTACAAAGATGCCAAAATCAACTGCACCGGTGACGGTACCCTCAAGCGTGTCGCCGACCGCGTAGCGGCTGACTTTTTCTTCCTTCTCTTCTTTTTCCTGCGGACCCTTTTCCGAGAAGATAAGTTTGCCTTCTTTCTGGTCGGCGGTAATGATAACGACGTTCAGCGCCTGGCCGACCATCTTCTGAAGCTCACTGTAGATCTTATCCTTGTCGCCGTCCTCGACGCGCGGGTAGTGCTCGGCCGCAAGCTGTGAGGCGGGGAGGAAGCCCGCGATACCCTGCCATGTCAGGATGAGGCCGCCCTTATTGGCTTCCTTGACCGGCAGATTGAGAATCGTCTGCTTCTTCTGCGCTTCTTCGGCATCGCTCCAGATGAGCGCTTGCCGAGCTTCCTTGAGCGACAGCTCAAGATAGCCGTCTTCGTTTTCCGTGTCGACCACTTTTGCCGCGATCGTGTCGCCAACCTGTACTTTCCGGAGAATGTCGCGGGCGTTCAGATACTCGCGGCCGTAGATGATGCCGCTCCCGAACGGAGGCAGATCAACGAATACCCTTGCCCGGCCGATAGCCGAAACGATACCCTCGACAAGATCACCCGCCTGCGGCGGCTGGGGACTCTGTACTACAAGGGCCCCCATCGGGGAGCTTTTTTTGTTATTCTCGACGTCGTCTTCTTCGTCCGTCATCGGAAGAGCGACAAACTCGTCCGTCACTGCGGTATTTTTTTCATCCATATGTATCCGTGAGGCGCCGCCCCGGCTATCCATGACTCGTTGCCGTGTGCGCATGCCGGGATTACCGGCGCCCCATGAGAATTAATAATGAGAACGAAAAGAGTGTAGAACAAAAATTCCGCTTTGTCCATCCTATTGTGTTACGCCGGAGAAAGAGCCACACCGGTCTTTTCGGCGATTTCTTTGATCCATTTCTCGTGCCGGTCGAGCTGTAATTTGATAGCGATGTATTCGTGCCGTAAGTCGTCAACACTCTTACTGATTTTGTCTACGGCAGTTAGAATCGCTTTGGTAGCAGTCTCGATATTCTCAACTTTCTTTTCAAGACGATCCAACTGGATATCATGTTTTGTCACCATTTCCGCAATGCGTACGGTGGTATCTTTTAGTTCCTTATGTTCGGCCTTGGTAACGAACACGTCAGAAAGTTTTTGTATGTCTCGATCATCTAACATACACCCAGTGTATATTACCCGTGAGGTGCTCGCAACGATAATTTTTGCCTGTCTGGCATCATGCTATACTCTCCTCCATATGATTATCACCTACCACGGCGGGGAGTGTTTCAAGGTTTCTTCGGGCAATCTGACGCTTGTCTTTAACCCGATTGCCAAAGGATCGAACTTTCCGGCAGTAAAGTTTGGCGCGGATATCGCGTTTGTATCGCTCAATCATCCGGATTTCAACGGTATCGAGCAGGTCACCTACGGTGAACGGGTACCGTTTGTGGTATCCGGTCCGGGCGAATATGAAATCGGCGAGGTAACCGCGCGCGGCTGGGGGGTACAGACCACCTACGACGGCATTTCCTATTTCAATACGATCTACCAGGTGACGCTTGAGGGGATCACACTTTTGTTTTTAGGTGCTCTGTCGCAGAGTTCCATTGATGCGAAAATCCTCCAAGAGCTCGGAGACGTAGATATTTTGTTTGTACCGGTCGGCGGAGGGGACGTGCTTGATCCGTCGGCGGCCTCCGCGCTCGGAGTCAAACTCGAACCGCATCTTATCATTCCGATGCATTACGATACGAAAACACTCGCCGCATTTTTGAAAGAAGAAGGAGCTGACGGCGTAAAGCCCGAAGAGAAGTTGACTGTGAAGAAGAAGGACTTACTTGAAAAGGAGGGTGATATACTTGTGCTGAAGAATTAGCACACCATGAAGCGTCCCTTTCTCGAACGATTACGTGAAAAACCAAAAGAGTTTCGAGTGCAGATGTCATTTCTGGGTGCGTTGTGTGTGACGGGTGTCGTTGTGGTCTTGTGGGGAGTGACACTGCCTGCTCGGATGCAGGTACTCTCGGAGCATGCCGATCCGCTTGAGACGGAGCCGGGTACCGAGCTGAAAAATTTCTTTTCCGATACGCGAGACAACCTCGGCCAGCTCATCGGCGCGTCCGGCGAGACGCCGGCAAGTCCCGAAGAAGCTCCGTTTGGGGATGCCGGCACTTATCGCGAGGGAACTCCGTCTCCCGAAGAACCGAGCTACGGTGAATCGTCCTTTCAAGAAAAGCCCGTCGTCATGCCCGTCGATCGCCGCGAAGTCCTCATCGGTACGACTACCGGCTCCGACTGACGCTTTTCAGTCGTTTCTTCGGGCGAAAAAATCTCGTTTTTGTGTTATAATAGAGCCGCTTCATTTTCTTAATTTTTCATGGCTCGGAAGAATCAGACGGAGGAAGATGCTGTGCCCGGAGACGGCGGTGATCGCGCGGCGGAACCCGTGCGCGGTGTTTTAATACAGGAGATCAGCGACGAGATGCGCCGCGCGTACCTCGATTATGCGATGTCGGTGATCACCGACCGAGCCCTTCCGGACGTGCGTGACGGTCTGAAGCCCGTGCATCGTCGCGTGCTCTATTCTATGCGGCTCAATGGTCTGACGCCAAGCGCGCGGTTCAGGAAGTCGGCGACGGTGGTGGGCGACGTGATCGGAAGCTTCCATCCGCACGGCGAGGTGGCGGTCTATGACGCGCTCGTGAAGCTCGCCCAGCCGTTTAGTACGCGCTATCCGCTCATCATGGGGCAGGGCAACTTCGGATCGCTTGACGGGGACCCGGCCGCCGCGTACCGATACACCGAGGCGAAAATGTCGCGTATCGCGGAGGAGATGCTTCGCGACATCGAGAAAGAGACGGTGAACTGGCGGCCGAACTTCGACGGCACGAAACGCGAACCGGAAGTCCTACCGGCGGCGGTACCGAATCTTTTATTGCAAGGCACGCTTGGCATCGCGGTTGGCATGGCGACAAATATTCCGCCGCACAATCTCCGCGAAGTCGTGGAGGCAACCACGCATCTCATCGACAACCCGGAGGCGACGACGGACGATCTTTTGAAATTCGTCAAAGGTCCCGACTTCCCGGTCGGCGGTATCGCATTTAACAAGAAAGATATCGCGCATGCCTACGCAAACGGCAAGGGCGGCGTAGTCGTCCGCGGCGAAGCGGAGATCATTGAGGACAAAAAGGGTGCGTTTTCAATTATTATCACTTCCATTCCGTATCGCGTGAACAAAGCGGACATGTTGATGAAGATCGCCGACCTCGTCCGCGACAAGAAGATAGAGGGCATTAAAGATCTGCGGGACGAGTCGACGAAGGACATCCGCGTGGTGGTCGAGCTCAAAAGTGGCGCACAACCGCAGACCGTGCTCAACAAACTCTACAAGCACACCCAGCTTGAAGATACCTTCCACTACAATATGGTGGCGATCGTCGGCGGTGTGCCGCAGACTCTTTCGTTAAAGTCGATCCTCCAGGAATACGTGAAGCATCGCGAGGAGGTGGTGCGCCGAAGGACGCAGTTTGATCTCACCAAAGCCAAAGATCGTGAGCATATCCTCCTCGGTCTCAAAAAGGCGCTTGATCATATCGAGGAGATCATCAAGCTCATCCGCGCGGCCAAGGATGTGCCGACCGCGCACGCCGAGCTCATGAAGAAGTTTAAATTCTCCGACCTTCAGGCGGCGGCGATTCTTGAGATGCGGCTCGCGAAGCTCGCCGGTCTTGAGCGAAAGAAGATAGAAGACGAATTGCGGGAAGTGCAGGCGTTGATCGAGGAGCTTGAAACGATTCTCAAAAGTGTCGCCAAGATGCGCTCGCTGATCAAGAAGGAGCTTGGAGAGGTCGCGGAGAAGTACGGCGATGTTCGAAGGACAAAGATCGTTGCGGGCGGCGTCAAAGTGCTCAATCCCGAAGATCTCGTGCCCGACGACGAGAGTGTGCTCGTACTCACGCAGGGTGGCTACATAAAGCGTACCAATCCGAGCGAATACCGCACGCAGAAACGCGGCGGCGTCGGCGTCGTGGATTTGGATACCAAGGAGGAAGATTTTGTCACTACCTTGCTCACAACCTCGCTCCATAGCGACCTCCTCTTTTTCACCAATAAAGGCAAGGTATACAGCATCAAGATGTATGAGATCCCCGAGGGACGGCGCGCCACGAAAGGGAAGTCAATCATGAATTTCCTCTCGCTCTCGGCCGAAGAGTCGGTGACCTCCGTGCTCGCTGTACGCAAGGAGACGTGGGAAGGGGCGAAAGATGCCGAGAGCGCCATGTTGATGGTGACGCGCGAGGGCGTGGCGAAAAAAACGGACGTGGCAAGCTTCAAAGACGTGCGCCGTAGCGGGCTTATCGCGATCGGTCTCAATGACAACGACTCGTTGATTGCGGCGCGGTTTGTGGGCAAGGGAGACACGGTTTCGCTCGTGACTTCGCGTGGCCAGTCTATCCGATTCAAGGAATCGGATATCCGGCAGATGGGCCGCGCCGCCGCAGGTGTGCGCGGCGTGAAGCTCGGCAAGAGCGACTATGTGGTGTCGGCGGATGTGATCCGAAAAGACGCCGCCGCGACCGCCGAGATTTTGATCATAACCGAGAACGGCTACGGCAAGACGACATCCGCCAAGGAATACAAAGTGCAAGGTCGCGGCGGCAGTGGCATCAAGACCGCGAAGCTCACGTCAAAGACCGGCGCGGTGGTGAGCGGCTCGGCAATCTCGCCTGAAGACCTCGAACTCGGCGAACTCGTCGTCATGAGCAAAAAGGGGCAGGTGATCCGTCTCCCCGTCAAGGACGTGCCCTCGCTCGGCAGACAGACGCAGGGCGTGCGGGTGATGAAATTGCGGGAGGGGGATTCTATCGCTTCGGTCGTATACTTTTGAGATTTCTTATCGAGACCCTTGCAATTTCCTGTCCACCACCCGCCGGCCGCTTTGCGTGAGAAGCGAATACTTGGAGCTTCGCAAGACTCATTGAGAGCTTTTGTGAGCGGAGCGAAACAAAAGATCCAATGAGTGGACAGCTCCTGTAGGGAGCGGCGAGGTCGAGGTATAATGTTTTTGATGCAATTTGTCGTACCGGAAAACGTAGCAACACATTTTCACTTGCGCGACGGAGACGCGGTCGGCGACTTCGGCGCGGGGAGCGGTTTTTTTGAAAAGGCGCTTTCGAAGATGGTCGGCAAGACCGGCAAGGTATATGTCTGCGAAATACAGAAGGCGCTTATAGAGCGAATCGCCTCCCTGCTCGACAGCGAAAAAATAGACAACGCGGAAGTCCTCTGGTGCGACATAGAGACGCCCGACGGATGCAAGCTTAAAGACGGCATCCTTGACGCCGGCATACTTTCCAATACACTGTTTCAGCTTGACAATAAGGCGTCGGCGCTCGAAGAGATACGCCGTTTGCTTCGCAAGGGAGGGAAATTTTTTGTGCTCGACTGGAGCGACAAAGCGCCGGGCATAGGTCCGGCCGCTGTCGTCCCGGAAGACAAGGCGCAGGCACTCGTCGAACAGCACCACTTCCGTTTCGTTCGGTCGTTTCCTGCGGGCGAGCATCACTACGGCCTTGCCTTTCAAGCCGTCTAAACATTCTTTATTTTCATGTCTTCATCGCTCCGTCCGTTTCAAATCATCCTCATCGGCATCTTTCTCGCGCTCGCGGTCGGCGGTGTCATCTTGTTTATGATGTACCGGGGATTCGGCGGCACGGCCAATCCATACGGCAATAGTGTTGAGATATGGGGCACGCTTGACGATCGGGCCTTCAGCGAGGTTATTCGAGCTATCGGGGATACGGAAAACGACTACAAAGTAGTTTCGTACATTCAGAAGGATCCGCGGACATTTCATGCGGCCCTCGCCGATGCGATAGCCGAAGGCAGGGGGCCGGATGCCATCGTGCTTTCGAGCGACTTTCTCATCACGGAACGCGCCAAGATCTATCCCATATCGTACAAAACGCTCCCTTTGCGCGACATCAAGGATGCGTATGTGGACGGCGTCGAGATCTTTGCGCTCAAGGATGGTCTCTACGGCCTGCCGTTTGCCGTCGACCCGCTCCTGATGTATTGGAACAGGAGTCTTTTTGCAAGTGCGGGGCTTGCCGCGCCGCCCTCAACGTGGGAATCACTCGTAGCACAGGCGGTACCGGCGCTCGTTCGCGTCAAGCAGAGTCCCATTTTTGCGGTCGACAAAGCCGCACTCGCTTTCGGCGAGTATGCCAACGTGCAGAATGCCTCGGAAATCATGTACATGCTGATTCTGCAAGCGGGAAGCAATCTGATCACTGAAAACGCAATCGGCTACGAGGCAAACGTCAACCGGTCGGTTGGCCAGACCACCCGCCCTCCGGCGCAAGCCGCGCTCGATTTCTATACCCAGTTTGCCAATCCCGCACGTCCCGTCTACACATGGAATCGCTCGCTTACCGGAGATCGCAACGCTTTCCTTGCCGGCGACCTTGCCATGTATTTCGGATTCGGAAGCGAATTCCCGGGCCTGCGTGCCGGCAACGCCAATCTCGATTTCGACGCGGCGCCGATTCCGCAAGGAGCGGATGGTGTACTCAAGCGGGGGTACGGCACGTTCTACGCGCTCGCTCTGCTTAAAAGCAGTGACAATCTCGCTGGGACGTACGCCGCAATCAGCCGTCTCAATGGAGTCGAGGAACAGAAGATGATCAGTGAGGAGCTTGCTCTTGCACCGGTCTCCCGGCAGGCGCTCGCTGGCGGCAACGCCAATCCATACCTGCAGACCGCATACACCTTGGCGCTTATCGCACGCGGCTTTTTGAACCCGGAGCCGTCCGCCAGTGAGGATATTATCAAGACGATGATCGAGGACGTTACGTCCGGGCGCATGAGCGCAAGCGAGTCGGCCCAAGACGCGGCGGATCGGTTTAATCTTTTGCTTCTACGATGAAAACACTCGTCAAAAAAAGAACAGTCCCCATCATTTTCCTGGTTTTTCTGGCCATGATGTTGATAGTTCTCCCCCTTGTATCCAGCGCACAAACTCCAGGTACAACCGGAAGTACTGTTACTCCCGGAACTACTGGGACCACTCCCACTCCGGGGACTACGGGGAATACTAATACCCCCGGTACTACTGGTACTACAATTACTCCCGGTACTAGGATTGAATTAAAGAATCCCCTCACCGTCGACTCCATCGGAGACCTTCTAAAGCTTATCCTCCAAATTGTCATCATATTTGCCGTTCCGATCGTCGTGTTCATGATCATGTACTCCGGCTTCCTCTACGTCACCGCCCAAGGCAAGCCCGATCAGATCACCAAAGCGACGAAGGCCTTTACCTGGACTATCATCGGGGCGGTCATCGTACTCGGGGCGCAAGTACTGCTCACCATCATTACCAACACCGTGCATTCTCTTATGCCACCTACGTAACCGCATATGTTTCTTTCTTTCTTCGCACTGGTCACGTCGCCCGCCACCCCGCTTCCTTGCGAGGGCGCCGCGCCGTGTAACTTCAGCCAGCTCGTTACCCGATTTCTCGATATTATTGGTTTACTCATTCCGTTTCTATTCGGACTCGCGCTTATCGTATTCCTCTGGGGCATTACCAATGCCTGGATTTTGGGAGGAGGAGACGAAACAAAGATCGAGCATGGCAAGAAGATCGCCCTTGCGGGCGTCATCGGTCTTGTCGTCATGGCCGGAGTCTGGGGCATCGTAGCCCTCTTCGGCAGCGTATTCCATTAAGGGAGTTCTTTCTGGACTATCCACAGGGATTGTGTTATACATGCGATAATCGGGTACAATAAGTACCGAGTCATTAATCATTAATTGTTTTTATGAAGAAAACAGTCGTATCAGTTATCGGGGTAGCAAGCATGTATCTTCTCCCGGCAGTGGCGTTTGCCCGATTCGAGCAGATCACCGATGTGCTTGAAAGTTTCATCGATGTACTCAATACCACTCTTGTTCCGCTCATCTTCGCGCTTGCATTTCTCCTCTTTCTTTGGGGAATGTTCAAGTACTTCTTCTGGGGAGGCGGTGAAGAGGAGAAACGTGAGGAGGGGAAACAGCTCATGCTCTGGGCCATTATCGCCTTTCTCCTCATGGTTTCGATCTGGGGCATCGTCAATGTATTGTCAAGCGGCTTTGGCTTTAACGACGACACACTCGAACAGCTTCCGAAAGCGAGGACCCAGAGCATATAGTGGTTTGGTGGAGTAATTGTATGAACGTAGCCTACGCAGCGGCGCCTAGCGCAACGACGGTCGTCGGCCCCTTCGTGGACAAGCTGAAAGTGGCGATTCTCGTTCCTCTGATAGCACTGCTTTTAGGTGTAGCACTCCTCATATTTCTATGGGGAGTGTTTACGTATATCACCCACGCGGAAGGAGACGAGGCCCGCAAGACCGGCCAGAAACACATGATGTTCGGGATCATCGGTCTCGTGATCATGGTGTCCGCCTACGCTATCCTTGCCATCGCCCTCCGCACGTTCGATATCCCGATGCCGCCGCTGTAGAAAATCTACCGTCGCAAAGAGAAGAATATTCACTAAAAATACAACAGACCATTGTCTCAAACTAAGAGACAATGGCCTGTGGCGGTTCTCCATACCGCCGTTAAAGGTTCATGAAAGATCTAAATTTTTTCCAAGAGTAGGGTCACCGTACCATCGACCGCAAGCTTGACGCTGAAGGCGGCCCAGCCGGGCAGGAACCTCAAATTGTCCCCCGTGCCGGCAACTAGAACCGGCTTGTCGATGAGGTTGTTTTTCGAGTCGAAATAAGAGACCTCACCCGGGGCGTTAATCGTGATGTCCATCTTCCGACCGCCCGGCGGCCGGTATATGCCGGAGTCAACTCCCGCCTTGAGATGGACACAGTAGTGCCCATCTTTCCCCGAGATTTCGGAGAGGGAGTTGACGTTCGTGCAGGTGGGGGCTTTGGGAGGAGCCACCGTAACAATCGAACTCCGAACGCCCCGCCCCGCCCCGGCACTACCTGGCGTGGTGGTGTCGCTCCTGTATTTGATTTCGAACATTAACCACAAAACGTAGGTGGGGATAATGATCAGCAACGCAACATTTCTCCACCATCGTATGCCATCGTACAACCCTTCTCGAATTTCCGTCCCTTCTACTGCGGCGCGTCGGTTATTCCCTGCGATCCCTCGTGTTACTTCTGATTCCGCCACTTTTATATCCTCCGGATTATATTGGTTAGGAAGTTAGCAGAGAGGAGGATCTGGGTCAGGAGGGGCGGGCAGTGCAGGAGATGAGGTGGAAGCTCCCGGAGCTGGTGGTGACGCAACTGGGGGGGTTGCGGGAGTCCTGGGAGCACCGCCTCTTCCCCGCCCCCCGCGAACTGTTGTGCCTGTGAATACACGACTCGCACCAGCCATGATCGCTCGTGCGGTTTCCGGGTCCAGGTTTTCGAGCCCCCGGATGTCGATGACGTATTCATTTGCGTCGAGGTTCATGGTCAGATTTTTACTCGCTGCCATGAATCTGTCCTGCGCCCGTCTCCATTCTTCTTCGCTTACTGCTACCCGGGCGGTAACCACGTCATCTCCGTGACCGAGCAGGCGCGAAGTTCCCCGAGCGATAACGTCTGCTTCAAAGAGACCACTGAGGGTTGCCTGCACGTCCGCGGACGGTAGAATTTCCTCAATTGTTACGTCTCCCACCACGACTCCGAACCGCTCCTCGAAATCAGTTCTCCTGGGACCATTTGCAAAGGCTGCACTCAAGAGCCCGTTGATTCGCTGGACACCGCTAGTGGCGGTGTCTATCGTCTCCCCCGACATGATGTCAGAAAGGAATGCTCGCAGAAGCGCAGTCACCTCTGACGCCAGGGAAGCCACACCAGTGATAAATGGGACCATCCTTCCGATGTCAGGCCGCATGCGGATAGACCCGCGTACGGTTAGAAACCCATCTTGGGCTCTTACGGTAACCTGAAAGTCTTCACTCCCTTCCTCAAGTGAGATATTGTTTCTTGCCTCTCGTTTCTCTTGAGGTTTGGAGAAATGCAGGCCCGGTCCGTAGGGGACATACGATCTGGTGTTCCTGAGCTGATCGAGTGTTACAAACCCCCGAGCAGGTCCTACTTGAATAATGAAACGGTGAATCGTCTTGGATACGACAATCGTACTAATAATCAATCCAAGGAACAATCCTTCCTTCCATCGATCAAGTAGGCCCCATGAGACCGCCGCCATCAGCAGGGGAGGCCCAGTCACTGCCGGAACGATATACATCCAGAAATTCTGGGTTCGCTCTTCTCTGCGTCGGGTCACCATACTATCCTCTGGTTCAAGCTGTCGTGGATCTGCCATCGTCTTTTTCCTTCCGTGAGCTGGTTTACTTACAAGCAGTTATCTATCAATGCGTCAACATGACGCACTTCTGGCGGGGATTGTACCATAAAAATATAAAAAGTCAAGTTTTTGATACATCTAAAATAGCCCTTAATAGAAGGGTATTTGGGGTGGTTTGGTGGAGACGAGAGGACTCGACCTGACGGTCACTAATTCGCTTCATTGCACTTCGCTCATAAGCGCCGCGGGTCACGGCTCGGCGACAAGCACTTCTCGCAAGCTCGTCGTCTTGTGTACCGCCTCCGCCGTTCTCGTCCCTTCTTGTCTCACAAAATATAGTCGAAAACGCTTTGCCTTTTCTCCTTATTTTGTGGGCAAGGAGGGACTCGAACATTACATGTTCAGTACACCGTGTGGATATTTTGTTCGCGCTTCGCGCTCCAAACTATCTCGCACGGTCTTCGAGTCCTACATCTTTTGCTTCGCAAAAGATGTGCTTCATTCCCCCACAGCTTTTCACTGTGTTCAAATCTGTGGGCAAGGAGGGACTCGAACCCTCAATCCTTTCGGAACCAGTTCCTAAGACTGGCGCGTATAGCCAATTCCGCCACTTGCCCATCGGGGGTATTATAGAATTTTTTTGTTACATTTGCGCAGACCGTGTCCGCATGGAAGGGCTCGGTCACGAGTCGCTAAGTAAAATGTTTCGCTCCGCTCACATTCACTAAGCGCTCTCGGCCTCCTTGCGCCGGTCTCGCTTCGCTCGACAGTGGCGCATTTCTCCCTTCGGTCGAAACCGGATGAAAAGCAAAGCAGTTTGCTTTTCATCCCCACCTCAAAAGACGCTCCAGCATCTTTTTTCCGGCTTTCGAGCCCTTCCAGCCGTCCTTTCACTTCGTTCAAGTCCGCATGGAAGAGCTCGCTTCTTACAGAAGCAGTATCCCGATTGAGCATTTTCCGTCGCGTCAAACGCTCCGGAAAATGCTCAATCGGGCTTCGAGCCCTTCACGAAAGCGCCCCGCGCTTTCTCAGGCGGACACTCCGCTACGCTCCGTGTCCGCCTGGAAGGGTTCTTTCCTTACAGGAACGGTACACCTTTCGTATTTTTTCAAAGCAGAGCTTTTCAAAAATATACTCGAGGTCTTCAAATCCTCCACGCGAGCGAAGCAGTTCGCACGCTCCAGGCGGACTTTCCACTCCGTTCCAAGTCCGCCTGGAAGGATTTGAACCTTCGACCTTGGGATTAAGAGTCCCCTGCTCTACCAACTGAGCTACAGGCGGATATTGCTTCTTCGAGAGTGTACTATGCAATACTGTACAGAACAAGAGAAAAATACGGCCGCATTTCGCTTACCCGCCTAGTTTGCTATCATCTGTCAGGACATGCCGAGGTGACGGAATGGTAGACGTAGGGGACTTAAAATTCCCGGAGCGCACGCTCATGTGGGTTCGACTCCCACCCTCGGCACAACATAAAAAGAGTACGGTTTTCTAACCGTACTCTTTTTATGTTGCTCAAGGTCGCGGGAGTCGAAAAGCGGAAAAAGTGGAAAATGACGGGTGTCGGAGTGCGGTACCGGAGTATACTGTGGTAATGAACGGACGTTTTGCCCGTTTATTGGGAAGCGATTATTCATTATAGATCGCACAAGAAACAACATATGATTCAAAGTTTTAAAATCTTCTTTACCAATCGTATCGTCGTAGCGCTATTGACGATAATGCTCGGGGCGGGCATCATCCTCGCACCTTTTGCATTTCCCCGCATTGCCGCGGCGCAGACGACAGGGCAGACGGCCAATGAGGTAAAAATCGCACGGCTTGAGGCGCTCCTTGAGCAGTTGATCGCGCTTTTGAAAGAGTGGCGGCCGCAGGTTGATTGGGACAAGATAAGGGCCGACAATGCGAACGAGACAAATAAAGGCAGTAAGCAGAGCGCATCGTCTGCCATCACGAATGCGCAGAATGAGATAGATAAAGCCGAAACGGCGCTCGCGGAAGAGATTGGCGGGCGTGATACCGGTGATGCAGAGAGTCTCATCGCCGATGCAAAGGCGAAGCTTACAGAAGCTCAAGATGCGTTTGACGATGCGGACTATGGCACAGCAAAAGAGCTTGCAAAAGAAGCAAAAGAGATTGCAAACGATGCTCGCCATGAGATAGACGGGGAATGTGTGGAAGATGACGATGACGAGGATGGCGATGATGAAGCAAACGACGATGACGAAGAGGATGATGAGGACGAGGGTAACGACGACGATGATGAGGATGATGATGGGGAGGACGCCAACAATGATGATACTGATGAATGCGATGACGAAGATGAGGATGAGGAATGTTCCGCTCTCGATGAGGACGATGATTGCGATGATGAAGACGAGGACGAGGATCAAGCACAAGAAGCGATTACTAGCGCGCAGAATGCCATTGACGAGGCGGAAGACGAAGTCAACACTGCGGATGGCGACGGCAGAGATGTCGACGAGGCCGAGGAGATTCTCGCCGACGCGCAGGAACTCCTTGAAAAGGCACAGGATGCGTTTGATGACGATGATTTTGACGAAGCGGAAGATAAGGCCGAAGAAGCGGAGGAAAAGGCGGACGATGCGGTTGATGCGATCGAGGATTGATTTTGAGTATCCTCTGAACAAAAAAGACCCTGGGCAGGGTCTTTTTTGTTGTGGGGAGAAGTGAATACTTGGAGCTTCGCAAGGTATACGGTTTCTGTAAGGAATCGGTCACGAGTCGCTAAGTAAAATGTTTCGCTCCGCTCACATTTATACTAAGCGCTCTCGTCCTCCTTGCGCCCGCCTCGCTTCGCTCGACAGTGGCGCATTTCTCCCTTCGGTCGAAATCGGATGAAAAGCAAAGCAGTTTGCTTTTCATCCCCGCCTCAAAAAGATGCTCCCAGCATCTTTTTTCCGGCTTTCGATTCCCGCCCAATCCTCTACGTTCGCTACGCTCTCTTTGAGGCCTGGGCGGGATCGATCCTTACAGGATCAGTACAGGTTTCGTATCGTGCTCGCCTCTGCTTCGCTCCGGCTCCGCGCGATATACTCAACCTCTTCGATTCCCGCACGCAAGTGCCGTAGGGCACTTGCTCCAGGCCCCACTCGTTCACTCTGTTCACTTCGTGAGGCCTGGGCGGGAATCGAACCCGCGCGTGGGAGTTTTGCAGACTCCTGTGTTACCTCTTCACCACCAGGCCGCAACCACCATGATACTACACGACAACACCCGGAGGGCAAATACCGCTTATGCTTGTCCCTTTTGTTCGTTTGAAATACGGTCGATCTGCTGTCGGTTTCTTTCACCATAGTCGATCTTGAATTCGAAGAAAGGAATATCTTTGAGATTGACCTTTTGCTTTACGAACCCCCGAAGGTCGCTTCCTTTACGTTTGAGGAATGTGAGCGCTTCATGTTCTTGCGCTTCGGGAAACACGGATACCAGTACGGTTGCCTGTTTCAGATCGGGAGTGGTTTCCACGGCGATCACCGTAATGAGCGGCGACGGGTTTGCCTCATCTGCGATGAAGGTGGCCGCAAGCTCGCGCAAGAGGGAATTGACACGGCCCATGCGTTGCAAGCTCATACGGTTTCTATGGTGAACGCCTCGATATAATCGCCGGCGGCGATTTCGGTCGTCGAGGAAATCTGCATGCCGAACTCGTCAGTCGACACCGACTGCACGTCCGCCTTTTGCTGTTGAAGATTTTGTACTTTTCCTCTGCCGATCTCCATGTCTCGGCGCGTGATCTTAACAGGATTGCCAACCGCAAGCATCCCTTCTTCGACACGACCGCCGAGCACCTGCACGTTTTTCTGCACACTGAATGTTTTCAGTATTTTCGCGCGGCCGGTACGGCGCTCGACTTCGGTTTCGGGAGTACGAGCTTTGATCGCGGCTTCGAGCCATTCGGAAAGTTCGTAAATGACGGAAAATGTCTTAATCTCAACGCCCAGGCGTTCGGCGAGATCCGCCGCGCCGCGCTCGACCGGCACGTTGAAACCGACAATGATCGCATGATCGGTCGCCTGTATGTTTTGGACGTCGCTTGCGGTGATCGAACCGACGCGTTTGTCGATTACGCGCACCTGTACCCGTTCGGATTTCAGTTTGCCGAGCTCATGTTCTATGGCTTCGCCGGTGCCGAGGCGGTCTACTTTGACGAGGATGGGGATAAGCGGCAAGGACGGATCGAATTGTTCCGCGGATGCAAGCGTCACGTCCTCTGTCGCCGCCGCTTCGGCTTCTTTTTTCGAAGCCACGGACATAAAGCGCGCGCCGACTTTGGGGACACTGTTCCATCCTACGACGCCGACCGGCTCGGAAAGCCCGGCTTCTTTGATCGACTTGCCGCGGAAGTCCTCCATGATGCGTACCGGCGCGATACTGCGTCCGGATACGACATACTGGCCGCCTTTGAGTCTGCCATCGGTGATAAGGAGTGTGGCGTGCGTACCGCGCTTTTGGTCGAGGTGCGCTTCGATCACCTTGCCGGAAGCTGAAGCGTTTTCGTCACCTTTGAGTTCAGCAAGCTCGGCGGCAAGCAGAAGGACATCGAGAAGCTCGGCCACGCCCGTACCGACTTTTGCGGAAATGGCGACCCAAGGGACATCGCCGCCCATGCCTTCGATATAGATTTCATGCTCGATCAAGCTCGCCTGTGTCCGCGCGATGTCGGCGCTCGGCTTGTCTATTTTGTTGATGGCGACGATATAGGGAATAGATGCCGTTTTGATGGATGCGAGAGCTTCGAGTGTTTGCGGCATAACGGCGTCTTCCGCCGATACGACGAGGATGGCGACATCCGCGACATCCGCTCCGCGCAGACGCATCTTTTGGAATGCTTCATGGCCCGGCGTATCAAGGAAGGTGATCTTTTTTGTCTCTCCTTCCTTGGTCGTATGCTCGACCACATACGCCGAAAGGCGCTGAGTGATACCGCCGGCCTCTCCTTCGACAACGTTCGTTTTGCGGATATAGTCAAGCAAGGTCGACTTACCGTGGTCGATATGACCCATAACCACCACGATCGGCGGCCGGGGTACACTATTGGAGTTGTGCGATGCGTTAGCCATATTGCAAAAAATCGCTTGAGCCGCAGAGCTCACTGCTTATGCAGGGGAGTGCGAAAGAGTGGCAGTACTATAGCACAGAGTGCCTTTTCTTTCTATCGGGGGGAACAGCGTTGCATTGCGGCGTATGTTGCGGTAGGTTCTACTATTGTTATGCACGCATCTGATCGAATCTACCTCGACTACGCGGCGGCGACGCCCGTGCGACCTGAAGTGTTTGCCGCCATGCAACCGTATTTTTCCGAACGGTTCGCAAATCCAAGTGCGATACATGAAGAAGGGCGCGTTGCCCGCGCGGCCGTCGAGGCCGCGCGGGCAATTGTCGCGAAGCTTCTCAAGATTCGTCTTGAAGAAGTGACGTGTACGAGCGGCGGCACCGAAGCGAATAATCTTGCTCTTTTCGGAGTTGTCGAAGCCGCGGTCGCAGGCGGTGCACATCCGAAAGACATAGAAGTTATCAGTACGATGATTGAACATCCGTCCGTACTTGAAGCGCTTGATGTGCTCGAAAAGCGCGGGGTCGGTGTACGTCTTGCGCCCGTGACGGAAGAAGGTCGCATCGACATGCGCGGATTTGAAACACTGCTTTCGCCAAAGACACTGCTCGTTACATTTGCATACGTCAACAGTGAAGTTGGCGTCGTTGAGGACGTGAAGCGTGTCGTGCGCACCGTGCGTGAGTATGAAAGAAAAAGCGCCGAAGGTCGGAAAGTTTTTATACATCTCGATGCAAGCCAGGCGCCGCTGTGGCTCCCGTGTGCGATGGATGCACTCGGCGTCGACCTCATGACGCTTGATGCGGGGAAATGCTACGGCCCCAAAGGGGCCGGTGTGCTCGCGCACAAGCGGCATGTGCCGCTTCGCTCGCAGTCTTTCGGTGGAGACCAAGAGGGCGGCTTACGAGCCGGCACCGAAAACGTGCCGCTCATTGTCGGTTGCGCGGAGGCGTTGCATATTGCGCAAGAAAACTACGAAGAGCGCGCCGACAAAGTCGGCGCGCTCCGTGACTTCTTTTTCAAAACATTGGAGGAGAAAATTCCAAACGTACTCATAAACGGCTCGCGCGAGCATCGCGTCGCAAATAACTGCAACATCTCTATCCCGGGCATCGACGGCGAGTTTGCGGTTGTCACGCTCGATACTCACGGCATTGCCGCGTCTACCCGGAGCGCATGCGCCGGAGGAAAAGGCAGCGGCTCGCACGTTGTCGCGGCCATCACCCATGACGCCGACCGCGCGGGCAACACCATCCGCTTCACCCTTGGAGAAGAGACGACTCGGGAAGACCTTGTTCATGTCGCCATGGCGCTTTCTGAACATGCGAATACTCCCAAGATGGCTTTGTAGAGGTATACTTAAGGGCGGCAGGCAAGTCTATTCTCTTGACTGATGTTCAGAATAGTTGCATTGTCACGGCCGTTTTGTATACTGTTCTGTATATATGCCACCATTTGCAAGTTTTACTTCAAAAGCGAAAGAAGCGGTGCGTAAGGCGCATGAACTCGCCATTGAGCGAGGACAGAATCATGTCAGCCCCGTACACCTTTTTGCCGCTCTTGTCATGCAAGAAGAGACGGCCGTGATCTCCATTCTCGATCGGATCGATGTGGATGTTATTGTCCTTACCGATATGGTGCTGGAGGGGCTTGAGGGGTCCGAAATCGGCCAGACTATTTCTCCCTCGTACCAACTCTACCTCACGCCTGATCTTGCCTCGGCTCTCGAATATGCGGGACGCATCGCCCAAGACTTGGGAGACTCATACATCGGCGTCGAGCATCTCTTTCTTGCGGTACTTGAGCATCCGGGGCCGGCCGTCGAGATCATCCAGCGCGCCGGCATCGACAAGCGTCAGGTACTCGCGACACTGAAAGAAATGCGCGAAAAGAATGTGCAGGATGTCACGCATCCGAAGAAATTCCGCGCGCTTGCGAAATACACCAGAAATCTCACCAAGCTTGCGCAGGAGAACAAGCTCGATCCGGTGATCGGCCGCGATGCGGAAATCCAGCGCGTAATTCAGATACTTTCTCGCCGCACGAAAAACAATCCGGTGCTCATCGGCGAGGCGGGTGTCGGCAAGACCGCAGTCGCCGAAGGACTCGCCATCGCCATTGCGCAAAACGCGGTGCCCGATTCGGTGAAGCAGAAAGAATTGCTTTCGCTTGATCTCGGTCTTTTGATCGCCGGCACGAAGTTTCGCGGCGAGTTCGAAGACCGCCTCAAGGCCATTATGAAAGAAGTGGAACAGGCCGAAGGCAACGTCATCCTTTTTATCGATGAATTGCATACGATCGTGGGTGCCGGCGGCGCCGAGGGAGCCATGGACGCGTCCAACATGCTGAAGCCCGCGCTTGCTCGCGGAGAGCTTCGCGTCATCGGCGCAACGACGTTGAAAGAATATCAAAAGCACATCGAACGCGATCCCGCCCTCACACGCCGTTTCCAATCGGTCTACGTCAACGAGCCCTCGCAGGAGGACGCAATCGCCATCTTGCGCGGCCTTGCGGAGAAATACGAAATCTTTCACGGCGTACGCATCACCGACGATGCCATCATGAGCGCCGTCAATCTCTCTTCGCGGTACATCTCCGATCGTTTCCTTCCCGACAAAGCGGTGGACCTCATCGACGAAGCCGCTTCCGCCCTCCGCATTTCGCTTGAGAACAAACCACCGGAACTCGAAGAGGCCGACCGCAAGATTCGCCGGCTCGAAATAGAGAAAGAGGCGTTGAAAAAAGAGGAGGAATCCGAGATCAACAAACGGAAACACGCACAGCGTATAAAAGACATCGACGCCGAAATTGCGGAACTGAAAGAAAAAACAGCCGCACTCGAAACCAAATGGAACAACGAGAAGGATGCGCTCGACGGCATGCGAGGCATGAAAAAAGAACTCGAAGGGCTTCGGCTTGAAGCGGAGTCTGCGGAAGCGAGGGCGGATAATCCGCGCGCGGCCGAGATACGGTATGCGCTCATTCCGAAACTTGAACGAGACCTTGAACAGAAAACAGCGAAGCTCAAGAAGCTCCAGCATGGCCGCCGCCTGTTGAAAGAAGAGGTGACGGAAGAAGACATCGCGGCTGTCGTATCGCAGTGGACGGGCATACCGGTCGCGCGCATGCTTGAAGAAGAGGCCTCAAAACTCGCCCGCATGGAAGAGCACCTCCGGGAACGAATCGTCGGCCAGGACAAGGCGGTGACACTCATTGCGGACGCGGTCAAACGCTCGCGCGCAGGTATTGCCGACCCGAATCGTCCGATCGGTTCGTTTCTCTTTTTGGGTCCCACCGGTGTCGGGAAAACCGAGCTGTCGCGGGCGCTCGCGGCGTTTATGTTCGACGATGAACGGGCGCTCATACGCATCGACATGTCCGAATATATGGAAAAACACTCGGTTTCGAAAATCATCGGTTCGCCGCCGGGATATGTCGGATATGAAGAAGGCGGCGCGATCACCGAGCTCGTGCGGCATCGTCCGTATGCGGTCATTCTTCTTGACGAGATCGAGAAGGCGCATCCTGAAGTGTTCAATATCCTGCTTCAAGTGCTCGACTCCGGACACCTTACCGATGCGAAAGGCCGCAAGGTCAATTTCAAAAATACCGTCATTGTCATGACGTCGAATATCGGAGCGGAACACATCGACCGCATGTCGCAATTCGGCTTCTCGAAGACGCGTGACGAAGAAACCCAATACGCGCACGCCAAGGACAAAGTGATGGAATCGTTGAAGCAGTATTTCCGTCCGGAATTCCTCAATCGTCTCGATGAGGTGATCGTCTTCGACATTCTTTCCAAGGAAACGATAAGGAAGATCGTCGGGATGCAGGTGGAAATGGTGCGGGAGCGACTGCGCGTCAAGGAAATCGAGCTCACGGTTTCGGACGAAGTGCTCGAATATCTCGCGGCACAAGGATACGATCCCAAGTTCGGCGCACGACCGCTCAAGCGACTCATCCAGTCGAAGATTCTCACACCGGTTGCCAGCATGATGGTCGGCGAGGGCATGTTGCAGGGCGGGGCGGTCTCGGTGGGAATGAAAAACGGCCAGTTTACTTTCGACGTCAAGAAAAAAGGTAGTCGCAAGCGCAAAATGCCGACATCGCAGACCGAAAAACAAACCAAGACGCAGGTTGAGAAAAAAGAACCGGTTGCGGTGATCTGATCACATATAAAACCGCCCCGCGCCAAGAGGCGCAGGGCGGTTTTTTGGTGACTGCGATGCAGTTTTTATTCGACGAATGTCAGTGCTTTGCCGCTGTTTTGGCTTCGACCGGTGCGGCCGATGCGGTGGACGTAGTCTTCATACGTGGTCGGGAGATCGTAATTGATGACGTGCGAGACGTTGTCGACATGGATGCCGCGTGAAGCGACGTCGGTGGCGACCAGTACCTTGACCTGTCCGTCCTTAAAACGTTTCAGGGCGCGCTGGCGTTGGGGATGCGATTTATTGCCGTGAATCGATTCGGCGGGGATGCCGGCAACATTGAGCTGTTTCCCAAGCTTTTCAACACTGTGCTTCATCGCACCGAAAAGCAAGACACGGGTGCAACTTTCCTGTTTCAAAAGGTCGACAAGTGTTGAGAATTTATCTTTTCCGACGCACCGGATCACGTCCTGCTCAATGTTTGAAGTGATGTCCTGTTTTTTCACGGAGATGACGATCGGGTCGCGGAGGAAGTCGTGAATGAGCACTTCGATATTTTTTGACATTGTCGCCGAAAAGAAGAGTGTCTCATGTCCGGCGGGAATGTCTTTAAGAATCCGCTTCATCGCGTGGATGAATCCCATGTCGAGCATGCGGTCCGCTTCGTCGAGGACGACTGTCGAAATGCCGTCGGTGCGCAAGGCGCGGCGATCGATAAGGTCTTGGACGCGTCCGGGCGTGCCGACGATGAAGTGATTCTTCCGTCTGAGACTTTCGATCTGCGGACGGATGTTTGCCCCGCCGACGACGGTCGTCGAGTACAGGTGCATGCCGGCGGAAAGCTTCCGTAATTCTTGCTCGATTTGGATTGCGAGCTCGCGCGTCGGCGTGAGAATCAAGGTCTGGTGTTTCGGAGATTGTAGTGTACGAGTAATGAGCGGAATGAGAAACGCGGCGGTTTTTCCGGTGCCGGTATTCGCAAGACCGACGACGTCGCGTCCGACGAGAATATGCTCGATAATCTCGTCTTGGATAGGTGTCGGCGCGTCAATCCGTGCGGCCTTGATGGCGGCAAGGAGCGGCGCCGGAAGATTGAAATCTTCGAAGCGATGCTTCGGGACGTACGCCTCCTCGACGACGCGGGGCGCAGGATTTCGGTTGATAAACTGCGAGACGTCGAAGGCGCTTGTCTTGCGTCCCCCGCGGCCGCTTTGGCGAGGAGCGCTTGAAAAGGCACGACGACCGCCATCTCGGGAGCGGCTCCGGTCGTTTGCTCGATCCGAATGATTGCTTCGGGGACGGTTGTTATGGTACGAAGGTCGTGCTGACGGTGAATAACTTCTCCGACGAGAAGGTGACCGACTTGGTCGGGTATGGGTATAGTTCATGTAGTGTATATTTTACGTATGTCCCAAAATCTCCATCTGCTTCGTTGCTTTTGTCGTTCAAAACTTCATCGTACAACAAAGTACGCCTCAGTTTTTCACTCCTCAGCGCCTCGCATCTGGAGGATTTTTGAACACACTTAGGGTCTTGTGTGCAGGTATATAACCGAATCAATCTGTATTTTCAGCCTGTTCGCAGCTCAAGAGCCCTACACGAGAATCTCAAGTTGATCATAAGATACTACAGATCAGCTCCAATGTCAAGAGATTTTGCGGCTCGCGCGTATTTTTGCGCTTCACTGATACGTACGCATATGATACGGTGATAGCGTCCTTGTGGATTGAAAATGCGTCGGTGGCGGAGTGGTCAATCGCAACAGACTGTAAATCTGTCGCCCTACGGGCTACGCAGGTTCGAATCCTGCCCGGCGCACATTTTAAAAACGCCCAAACTGGGCGTTTTTAAAATGTGCGCCGGAGAAAGCGAAGCTTTCGTGCAGGATTCGAAGAGGTTGAGTATATCGCACGGAGCCGGAGCGAAGCAGAGGCGAGTACGATACGAAACCTGTACTGAAACTGTAAGTTTCGAATCCTGCCCAATTAATTTACGAGCGCGATACGAAACCTGTACTAATCCTGCAAGAGTGGAATCCTACCCGGAAGTTCCCACAATTTCTATTGCGTGTATTGTATAGCGATGCGTTTTCCACGCTGGATACGCATAGCAAAAAAGTTCTTTGCTTAGGAGGGGCAGGAAGATGCGGCTTCCGAACGTTCTCGGATTTTCCACGCCGCGAATGTTGCTGGCCGGATGGGTGAGCACGGGCGTGGCATATGTTGTATACGTGGTGCTCGTCAACCTTGGTATGCACTACCAAACAGCGTCGATGGTGAATTTTATGGTCTATTGGATCATAAACTTTTCACTCCATCGCTTATGGACATTTAAGAGCAGTGGGAGGATACGAAGGCAAGTAGTGGCGCATTTCGTCCTACATTTTGCGAATCAGCTTCTCATCATGCTGGGCCTGTTTTTTCTCGTTGAGTGGCTTGGCATGTTGTCGGCATATGCTCTCTTGATCATGCAGGGAGTCACTACAATTATAATTGTCAGATGCACCCCTGCTATCTTCAAGAGAAAATAATCGCTCCTCGGCTCGTGTGCGAGGAGCGATTTTGTGTGCCTGTTTTTATCAACAGCAAGACATTGTCTCTCTGCGTTGAAAACTCGAACAGTGCATTACCGGCTTGGCAAGCGGGCAGTAATCCGTATGATGGAAGCAATACCAATATCTATGCGGGGGACATTTCTAGTACTGGCGATCGGCATCGTTTTTGCTCTCCCCGCTTTTTCATTTGCGGAGAGTTCTCTGGTGCCATGCAGTGGCGTAGCGGAGACGATCGGCACGATGCCGTATCCCGTCTGTCAGATCTGCCACGCGGTCGAGCTCGGACAACGGATTATCAACTTTCTCGTTATTATCGCCTCGTCTATCGCGGTCGCAATCTTCGCATGGGCGGGTTTTTTGATGATGACGGCCGCCGGCAACGAAGGACAGGTGACCAAAGCGAAGGGCATGTTCTGGAACGTACTTCTCGGCCTCGTTATTACGCTTGCCGGGTGGCTCGTCATAGATACGGTCATGAAATGGGCGTTCCAGGGAAATAAAGAAGGGGAAGGAAGCGAGCTCTACAAAGCCATGAAAGATAACTTTGGATTCTGGAATGAGATCAAATGCGTCGAATTGCCGCCGAACAAACCGCCGTCGGATGCGCCGGCAACCGGAACCGGCTCACAGACGGGGACTCCTGTGAGTCAGACATCAGCGCCCAATAACGCACCGCTTCAGATGGCGGACTGCAATCCACAAAATATCCAGGCGGCGGCACAACAAGGGGGATATAGTTTGACTGAAGCGCAGGCGCGCACGTTTTCATGCTTATCCATCCCGGAAAGTCGTTGTAGAAACAACCCGGGCATCCCTCGAACGCCCGATGGGAAGGAGACATCTGCCCGAGGTGTATTTCAGGTTGTACTCGGATTGTCTGATGATTGTCATAGTCTAAATCTTCCGGTCTGTACGGCTGCAGCGCAAGCGGCTGGATATAATATTTCAGGAAATTTAAATTGTTCGACTGCATATCGGGGCGGTTCGATGCGTCCCGATAGGCAAGAACTTGGGCGGGCCTGCGAAGCCGCTGCGAGCAACTTTACCTGCAATGCGTCCGCAGCTGCATGTCTTTTGAAACAAAACAAAGGCTCCTTTAGTGCGTGGACGGCGGATTCTCGATCCTCTGCGCAGGCTCGGTGCATTCGGACATTGAATATATAAAAGAGTGATACAATATTCGCTAAGATATGAAAAAGGCAATCATTATAATAGGGATAGTTATTCTCGTGGTGCTCATCGTTGTCCTCGCTACTACTTTTTGGGGAGATAAAGACCCTCAAGTACCTGACCAACCGGTGTCGTTACCTGTTCCTGATGGTCCCGTTTTGCCTCCAGTGAGCACTCCGTCGATGCAGATCAAGGGAAGTAACGGATCACAAATCATCGTAAAGGATTTCATAAGCAATGGCGAGACAATTCAAGATACTGTCAATCCTACACACTATATTTTAGCGGGTTCACTGGGATATTGCCTTGGCGATGGTAGCTGTCCTTCCGGTGCGAAGGTAAGTGGTTTCAGTATTGATTACGACAGACCGCATGATCTATTCAACATCACACTGGAAGAACCGCTTCGCAATAATCGTCTTGCCGCAGAGCGATTCCTTATGGAACGGCTAGGTATTGATACTATGGCGCTCTGTACTCTCAATTACTCTATTGGCGCAACAACGTATGTAAATCAATTTTATGAAGGACAGAATCTTGGTTTCAGTTCTTGCCCGGGTAGCGTGAAGCTCCCGTAGTTTTTCCTGAGGGAAAATTGTTACGCTCGGCGGGCAATGAGGGAATCGGTCACGAGCCATTTAGTTTTTGCTCCAAGTATTCGCAAAAACTAAATGCTTGCGACCCCAGCTCGAAAACAGTCCCCCAGACTGTTTTTTCCGCTTTTCGATCTTCCCACGCCATCGCAAGAAATGAAACACCAGACGCAGAAGCGTCTGGTGTTTCATTTTGCGGGCAATGAGGGAATCGAACCCCCGTTATCGGTTTTGGAGACCGACGTTCTACCACTAAACTAATTGCCCTAAACATGGGTAATCCTATCACGAGATAAAATTCTTCACGAGTTCCCAGGCTTGTTCTGGCTCTGAAGAAAGTACCCACTGCACACCCTTCATTTTCTTCAGCCAGGTCAGCTGGCGCTTTGCGTATTGCCAAATTTTTTGTGCAAGGACCGTACGCATTTCCTCACGGGCGTATTCGCCGCGAAGATACGCGAGTACGACGCGATACTCAAGGCCGATCTCTTCGAGCCGCTCTTCGGGCACGCCCTCGGCGAGCAGTTTTTTGGTTTCTTCGACGAGACCGGCACCGAGGGTCGCATCGAGGCGCCTCTCGGTGCGCTCGCGCAATATCGTGGTTGGCATATCGATACCGATGACGCATGCGTCATATCTTCGGGTTACCGTACCGACAGGCATCCGGCCTTTTGCGGCGGCGATTTCGATTGCGCGGACGAGTCGTCTCGAATTATGCCGGTCAACGTGTTCGGCGTATTCGGGATCGAGCGCGAGAAGTTTTTGGTACAAGGTTTCGACGGATAGTGTTTCAAGTTCGGAGCGCAACACGGGATCGGCAGGCACGTCCGCGACGGAGCGGTTGCCAAGAAGGACATCGACGTAGAAAAACGTGCCTCCGGCGACGACGGGGAGCTTGCCGCGCGAGACGATGTCGGCGATTGCCGCAGACGCGTCTCGGAGAAAGTCGGCGGCGGTATACACCTCGCGCGGGTCGGCGATGTCGATGAGGTGATGGGTCACGCCGTCTCTCGCGCTCATGGTGATCTTTTCGGTACCGATATCGAGTCCGCGGTATACCTGTCGGGAATCGGCGGAGACGATTTCTCCATCAAACTGCTTTGCCAGTGTGATGGCCAAGGCGGTCTTTCCCGAAGCGGTCGGGCCGACGATCGCAACGATTTTCTTGAGCTTTGTACGCATAGGTGCGGCCATGGTAGCATAGAGGCATGACGGATACACATACAGACGATACACTCGATGACATATGGTCGCCGCTCACTGTTGGCGATGTTGTGCCGGAGGAGATCGGTTTTGAGGTATACCACGAAGATCGGATCAGACAGATGAGTTTCAAGGATCTGCGTGGCGGGTGGACCATACTCTTTTTCTATCCGGCCGATTTCACCTTCGTCTGTCCGACGGAGCTCGGTGAGATGGCGGATCTCTATGAGACGTTTAAAAAAGATGGCGCGGAAATCGTGTCGGTTTCGACTGATACGGTGCACGTCCACAAAGCATGGCATGATACGTCAGCAATGGTGAAGAAAGTCAGCTTCCCGATGGCGGCTGATCCGGCGCATGAGCTCTCCGATCTCTTCGGAGTGCTTATTGCCGAGAAGGGTATCACGCACCGCGGAACGTTCATCATCAGTCCGGAAGGGGTGATAAAAACACTTGAGGTCAACGACGATGCTGTCGGCCGATCAGGGAAAGAGACATTGCGCAAGTTCAGAGCGGCAAAACACGCGCTCGACAATCCGGGTACGGTCTGTCCCGCGAGCTGGGAGGAAGGCGGAGAGACACTCACGCCGGGGCTTGATCTCGTCGGGAAGCTCTAATAGCCGTTGATCGACCGCTCTGCCTGTTATAATGCAGGCAATGCGGTCAAAAAGAGGCTTCACTCCGACAAACGAGGAGCAAAGTGGGTGTTCACATACATTTTGTCCGACTGCTGCCGGAGTGAAACCGCGAAGCGGTTTCACTCTTATTGAGCTCCTTGTTGTCATTGCGATTATCGGCCTGCTTGCGTCGGTGGTGATGGCGTCGCTTAACTCCGCGCGAGATAAGGGGCGAATTGCGGCGAGCGTACAGACACAGCGGCAGATGGAACGCGCGCTTGCGCTGTATTATGACGACATGGGATTTTATCCTCCCGATGTCGGTCGGGGGTGGGACCCGGGACTTGCAAAAGCGCTTCCGTACAATCCTGATGCCGGAGTGGACTGCAACCTGACTCCGGGAAGTTGTGGCGCGTGCGCCCACTGTCCTTCTGATTGGGTCGCGCAGGCGCAGGCGCGCTGGCGGGGTCCTTATCTTTCCGTATGGCCGGGGGCGACACCGTGGGGAGGTGAATATGATTACAACTATTGGGGTACCGGAGCTGGGCGGTATGGATGTACGGTGCCTGCGGGCATGTATATCGGCGTGCAGGGTGACTACAGCAACGCAAACACTATTCCTGCGGCCTCCGAACAACAAATGCTCAATCAAGGACTCGATTCGGACGGCTGTCTCGACGGAGAGTCGCAGATGCTACTGTTGAAATTGTAGTATTTGCGCGACATAAAAGGACAGAATCCACCTGTCCCTTTTTGTTGATGTCCTGGTGGGATCGCTCCTTACTGGTACAAACGAGAAGTTGGGAAAGCTTTGCTTTCACAAACTTCGAGTGCCGTGCCAGAGAGCGAAGTATACAGGAGCAGTACCCCGATTGGATTTTCTGTTCGCACAAAGTGCTACAGAAAATGCTCAATCGGGTTTCGATTCCCACACGGAAGCGCCCCGCGCTTCCTCCCGGGCACAGCAAAATCACTCCGCTCTTTTGCTGTGCCCGGGGTGGGAATCGAACCCACATGCCTTGCGACATACGATTTTGAGTCGTACGCGTATACCAGTTCCGCCACCCGGGCGACTCCGGTGAGTGTACAACATTTTTCTTTGCGCTCAAATGGCATATGCTACAATACGCACCAATGGCGTACCAAGGCGATTCTATTTTTTGGGTTGAGATTCAAAAGATCGTTCCCAATCCGTATCAGCCGCGGCGCGAGTTTGACGAACAAAAGCTGAAAGAGTTGAGCGAGTCCATACGAATGTACGGCCTGCTTCAGCCGGTGACCGTGACGCGCAAAGAAATCGGGCGGGAAGACGGGACGTTCCGTACGGAATATGAGCTGATCGCCGGAGAGCGGCGTCTTCGCGCCGCCAAGCTCGCGGGCCTTTCCCAACTTCCGGTCATCATTCGCACCGGTGAAGAGAGCGATCTGATGAAGCTCGAACTCGCGATCATCGAAAATCTCCAGCGTGAGGATCTCAATCCCGTCGATCGTGCCGAAGCGTTCCGACAGCTCGCCGACAAATTCAACCTCTCGTTCACCCAAGTGGCGGCGAAAGTGGGGCGTAGCCGCGAATATGTATCCAACTCGGTCCGGCTTCTCGGGCTACCGCAACATATGCTTGACTCGGTGCGCGGAGGACAGATCACCGAAGGTCACGGCAGAGCGCTGTTGATGCTCACCGGCAGAGACGAGGAAATGGAGACGGTATTCAAGGAAATACTTCTGAAAAAATTGTCTGTCCGCGAGGTGGAGCGGATCTCGCGCAAGATTGCTGTCGATCGCGTGCGAAAGAAGGATTACGGCGTTGATCCGGAGCTCATTGAGATGGAGCGTCAGCTTACCGAGTCGCTCGGGACGCGCGTGCAGATCGAGCGCAAGGATTTCGGCGGCAAGCTCGTCATCGACTATTTCACTCCGGACGACCTTCGGAAGATACTCTCGCTTATTCTTGCGGAAGAAAAGGATGCCGGAGGGGAAACAGCCTCGGCGCAAGAGGACACTTCTGCGGCGGAAGCGGAAGGGATCGTCGACGATCGGTCGCGTGAAGAACAAGAAGAGGACGCGGATCTCTACGCCATCACTCATTTTTCATTGTAAGAATCTGTCAGAAAAGCTCCGGATGCTAGGTTCCGAAGCGAATACGTGGAGCTTCGGAAGACCGTGCGAGATAGTTTTGGAGCGAAGCGTGAGGCAGTATGGCATACTGCCGCAAGACTCGTTGAGAGCTTTTGTGAGACGAATGTCGAAACAAAAGATCCAATGAGTGGACAGTTCCTGTAAGGAAGAAAAATATCCGCACGGTGTACTGCTCCTGTAAGGAGCGAGAGAATGCGGGTGTACATCGTTGCAACAACACAGATGGCCTTTTCGGCCAGATTCTACGCCTTTTTCTCTGCAATTTCGCCTAATGCTATGCGGATTCTTCGCCGTGCCAGTGCGGTTTTTGTAAATGAGAGCCATTTTGCGGTCGGCCTGCTCGACGGGCGGGTAATAATTTCCACGATGTCGCCGTTTCTCAAAGCGGTGTCGATGTGCACTAATTTGTTATTGACCTTTGCTCCCGCGATATGATCTCCGATGTCGGTGTGTATTGCGTATGCGAAGTCGATCGGTGTCGCGCCAACCGGCAGATCGACGACGTCGCCTTCGGGGGTGAATATGAAAATCCGCTGACTGAAGAAATCTTGCCGCAGGTCGGTCACAAAGCGCTCGGTGTTGGCACTTTCCTGGTGGGCGGCGGCAATTTCTTGTATCCATTGCGGTATCGACTCCTTGTTTTTTTCCGCAGAGCCGGAGACAGGTTTTCGACTCCATCGCCAAAACGATGAATAAAAAAGTGAGGGGATGAGACTTCCCGCCCATGCCCGATACTGGGCGAGTGCGGATTTGTCGCCGCTTTGCGTTTGCTTATACACAAGGTGTGAAGCGACGCCGAATTCGGCATTCTTGTGCATGTCTTCGGTGCGGATCTGCACTTCAAGGATCGTGCGGTCTTGGGCGATCACGGTCGTATGGAGCGATTGATAGCCGTTCGGCTCCGGGAAAGCGATATAGTCTTTGACACGATGGGGGAGCGGCCGCCACAGCTCATGCACAATGCCGAAGATGTGATAGCAGTCTTCAACCGTGGGGACGACGACGCGGATTGCGAGGAGGTCGTAGATCTTGTCGATGTCCCAGTCGCGTTGCTCAAGCTTCCGGAACAGACTGTACATGCCTTTCACGCGGCTTGAAGTCTTGAAATCTTTAATGCCCGCCTCCGCGAGTTTTTTCTGGAGCGTTTTGCGCAATTTTTCAAGCGTCTCCAGTGCGTGCTTGAGATGCCCGCCGGCGACTTGTTTTACATGCGCGTACTCTTCAGGATACACATAAGGAAAGGCAAGGTCCTCAAGCTCTTTACGAAAACGCCCCATGCCCAGCCGATGTGCGACAGGGACATAAATTTCGAGTGTCTCTTGCGCGATACGTTTCTGCTTCTCTTTCGGCACATACTCCAGGGTCTGCATGTTGTGCAGGCGGTCGGCGAGCTTGACCATCAAGACGCGGATCTCCTGCGATGTTGCGACAAAAAGTTTTCGCAAACTTTCATTATGGCGGTCGACGCCGTGGTAGCGCACGCTACCGAGCTTTGTCACCCCCTCTACCAAAAAGAGCACTTCGTCGCCGAACTGCTCTTTTATTTCTTCCGGTGTGACGTCTGTGTCCTCGATGGTGTCATGGAGGAGCCCTGCGGCGATGGTTTTTGGTCCCATACCGATCTCGGCAAGGGTTTTGGCGACGGCGACAAGGTGGGTGAGATACGGCTCTCCGGAACGGCGCATGTGGTCCTTGTGTGCCGTTTTGGCGCATTCGTAGGCGCGCGTTATGAGATCGCGGTCTTCTTTAGTTGCCGCTGTCGAGAGATTGGTGAAAATGCTCTCCAAGTCGGTCATCTTTCCATTCTAGACCCTGCATTTTTACAAAGCAAGACGCAAAAAAGTGGCATACATGCGTATGCCACCACGGTTACTTCTACCGTTTGCGCGCGACCGTGAGTGTCGCGGCGATAAGTACGACACTCACGACGGTCCATGTTGTTGGAATACTGGTGTACTTGACCAGCAGTCCGCCGAGAAGGAGACCAAGCAGTCCGCCGAGATGATGTGTAAACATAGACTCGAACGATGCGATGGTCGCTCGTTCCGCGTCCGGCATGGTGTCTTGGAGATAGGAGTCCTTCAAAGGCTTCCATAGTCCCCGAGCCGCCTCGTGGAGCAGAAACGCGGCGAGTCCGAACGGAAGATTAAAGAGTATTGTCGCGACGATACCTACGCCGATACCGATGTTGGCAACCACAAGAGCCCATCGCTCGTTTCCATGCACAAGCGAGAGAAAGCACGGTGCCAACCACGCACCCGCTATGCTCGCGGCGATTATGCCGGCCCACAGTATTCCCAGCAGTGCGGGAGTACCGAACGCTGTCGAGAAGAATGGTTGCCATTGCATATCCGGGCTTTTGATCGCAATGAGTTGCGCTATGCCGAGACATATGACGAAACGAAAGTTCTGCTCACTGCGGACATAGCGCATACTCGTACGAGTTACCGCTTTCATTTTGAGAAGGCGGTCTCGGAGAGACAATGTGCCGCGCGTGAAGTACTCCTCTTTCATCCAGTAGGTCGAGAGCACGGCGGCGACCAGATGTATCATCCCGCCTACTATCCACGGCAGGCCGGCTGATATACCAAGGAGAAACGGTCCCATCACCGCCCCTGCGATACTTGCCGCTTGGCCGATCATGTGCTCTCTCGACAGAAGGCGGGTCGTCCTACCCGTGTAGCCATAATGGCGAAGAGATGATACGAACCATCCTTGGAATGCGCCGGTGGCGCATGTCGAGCCGACCGCACAGATCATTTCTGCGGCAATAAAGCCGAAAAAAGAGTCTGATATTCCGTATACGAGCATGCCGATGCCGTAGAGCACGCATGATAGGACATACGACATCTTTCTCCCGAAGACATCGGCGATCGCGCCCGTGGGTATTTCGCATATGAACAATGTCGCGAAATAGGCGCAGTTCACCAAGTTGACTTCGAACAACGTCAGGCCTTTCTCCATTAGGTACATCGTGTAGATGGCCATGATGAAGCCGACGCCGAACCTCGATAGGGCGGTGAGGACGAAATACTGGCGGATCGTTGTCTCGATCATCGGAACCTCCTTGTGTGGGTGTATGTGAAAGGACAGCGCCAAACGAAAACAAAAACCGGCTTTCGTTCAGCCGGAATTCTTCTACATGTATTAGGTGGAGGAGTTTATACAATAGACATATCGCGGCCGAACATAAGCGTGAAAGCACACACGAAGGAAATAAGCCCCTCGTAGCCCCGGGTCATACGCTCCGTATTCGGCTTGCGATAATTGCGATCCATAAAATTGTTTATACACGATTCTGTATGTCCGTCAAGAAGACACGGGAAACCGCCGGACAAAATACGCCGGACGCTATTTTTTGGCCGGACGTTTGCCTCTGGTTTTCTTTTCTTCTTTGAGGATTTCGAGGGCGCGAGGGAGCGTGATGTCGTAGGGGTTGTCGGCGCCTTTGAGCGAGCGGAAGTCCTTTTGGTGGACGATGAAGGGACCGAAACGGCCGATGCTTGCGGTGATATCTTCTCCGGTTTCGGGGTGCCGGCCGAGGATGCGGGGGAGCGCGAGATAGCGCACGGCATCTTCGACTGTCACTTCTTCCGGCTTCTTGCCTTTGGGGATGCTCGCCCTTCGGGGCGAGGCCGTCCCGTTGCCGACATTGCTTTCGCCTTTGGCGGCGCTGTCTTTTTTCCCTTTTCGTCCCCGTTTCACTTTTTCCGGTGTCTTGCCTAGTTGCACATACGGACCGAATCGGCCGTTCATGATGAAAATATCTTCGCCAGTTTCGGGGTGTTTGCCGAGCGGTTCATCGCTCTTGAGCTCGCTCCCGTCGTTCATGCGCGCGCCCATGCAGGCGGGGAAGTCGGAGCAGGAGAGAAATTTCCCGCCACGGCCGAGCTTGACCACCATATCCTTTCCGCATTTCGGGCAGGGAAATTCCTTCGGCGCGTCGCCGAGCGTGGTGAGCTTATCAATCGTTTCTTTCGACGCGACGTCCTTGGTGAACGGCGTATAAAAATCTTTAAGCGTTTTTTCGTATTCGCGCGTGCCGGCGGCGATGTCGTCGAGCTCGTCCTCCATCTCGCTCGTAAATGTGTCGCTAATGTATCCGGCGAAATTGTCTTCGAGGAAGCTTGAGACGACATCGCCGGTGTCGGTCGGGATGAGCGTCCGGCCTTCTTTCGTCACATACTCGCGGTCAACAATGGTCTTGATGATGGAGGCGTACGTGGACGGACGGCCGATGCCACGCTGTTCAAGCTCTTTGATAAGACCAGCTTCGCTGTACCGCGAAGGCGGCTGGGTTTGTTTGGCGAAGGATTCGATTGAAAGCAACGCGAGCGGGTCTTGTGCGGAAACGTTTGGCACTTCGACGTCTTCCCCTCTCGCTCGGTAATCCACTTTGAGCCAGCCGTCGAACATGACTCGGGAGCCGTTTGCGGTGAAATCGGGAATGCTTTTGTCTGTGATGTTTGCGGTGATTTTCGTGCGCAGGAGGCGCGCGTCCGCCATTTGCGAAGAGACCGCGCGTTCAAAGATGAGCGCGTAGAGTTTCTTCTGGTCGTCGGTCGCGCCCGCAGTGCGCTTTGCGAAGTTGGTCGGGCGAATGGCCTCGTGCGCCTCCTGCGCGGACTTGCTCTTTGTTTTGTAACTGCGGGGTTGGACGTATTGTTCCCCGTGCTCGCTGTGGACGAGCGCAAGGATTTGCTTCTCTGCGACCGAACTCATGGACACACTGTCGGTGCGCATGTAGGTGATGAGGCCGGCTTCGTAGAGCTTTTGCGCCGCGCCCATGGTGCGCGAGGGCGAGAAGACGAGACGGGTGGAGGCGGTCTGCTGGAGCGTGGAGGTCGTAAACGGGGGGCGCGGCGCACGCTTCATCTCCGTCTCCTTTACATCCGTCACCACCCACGCTCCCTTCTTTCCCGCATCCGTACCCTTCGCGACGATATCTTTCACCGCCTCTTCATCGCGCGGCTCTTCCACGCAAGTGAGCGAAAGTTTCTCTTTCTTCTTCGTTTCAGTCTCGGCCGTAATCGTCCAAAAATCTTCCGGTTTGAACGCGCGTATCTCGCGCTCGCGCTCCATAAGGATGCGAAGCGCGGGAGACTGCACGCGGCCGGCCGAAAGTCCGTATCGCACTTTCTTCCAGATGAGCCCGGAGAGGTCGTAGCCGACGAGCCGGTCGAGCACACGACGCGCTTCCTGCGCAGACCGCAAATGCTGGTCAATCTCGCGCGGGTGCTTGATTGCCTCCGTCACCGCCGACTCGGTGATCTCGTGAAAGGCGACGCGTTTGATGTTCTTATTGTCTTTTTTGATAAGCTCGGCGATGTGCCAAGCGATAGCCTCGCCCTCGCGGTCGGGGTCGGTCGCGAGCAGGACCGCATCGGCTTTTTTCGCTTCTTTGCGAAGCTCGGTGATTATCTTCTGCTTTCCTTCTGACACAACATAATGCGGCACGAAACCGCCCGCGATATCCACGGCATCTTTGTTCGACTTCGGGAGGTCGCGCACATGCCCGACCGACGCTCGCACGCGATACTCACTGCCGAGATATTTTTCTATCGTCTTCGCTTTCGCGGGAGACTCCACAATCACGAGCGTGCTCATAGAACCCAACAAATACTAGGAAAGCAGGATGCTGTCAAATTTTGAAACGAAAGAGTCCCGCATGATGGAGCTTCATGAGAGAGCTCTTTCAGGCGGGACTACGTTTTAGTTTTTGTGGTTTCCCAACTCCATGCAAACAATTTCATTTTTACCAAAGAGGCGTTTTGGCGAGTAAAGCCAAAGCATTTGGCAATCTCTTCACCCGTTGCGCCGCTCTCAACCATGGACTGTAGTTGAGTGAACGCATCATCCCCGTATGTTTCTGTGAAATGTCGGGGGAACAGATTTCCACGTTTGATTTGAAGTTGCTTACGACACCGGGCAATTTTACCGATCTTCACTTTAAGTTCGGTAGCAATCGCCCTGTCTGACCACCCCTTTGGTTTTAATTCGCGTATTTTAGATACGATTTCTTCTTTTTCAACCTTTCTGTGCCCCTTCTTCATTGACTGCTCTCCACTACAGGGTTTTTTAGTGCGCACACGTTCACTGTGTCGTACACTAGAACACAACAGACCTATCGGTCAATAGGTAGATGGTGCTGTCCGTCTGCGAATAAAGGTGCCGTTTGATTTTGAGATATGGCCTTGGAGTTCGAGTGTCATGATGAGGGCGTTGGCTTCGGGGGCGGCAAGGGAGTGAGACAGCGCGAGGTGGCGGATGAGCTCGTCTTGGGAGCGGGGTGAGGACAAGAGTTCCAAAAGATTCTTTTCCTGTGGCGTCAGATTCATGTCTTCAAGTGCGGGTGATTCATGCGGTTTCAGACCGAGGGCGAAGATGACGTCTTCGGCGGATGTGACCGGTGTTGCGCCAAGTTTGATGAGCATGTGCGGGCCGTCGCTATTTTGTGAAAAAATGGAGCCGGGGACGGTGAGCACGTCGCGGTTGTAGTCGGTCGCGAGGCGCGACGTAATGAGCGTGCCGGATTTCAACGTCGCTTCAATGACGAGCACCGCGTCCGCCATACCGGCCATGATGCGGTTGCGCTGGGGGAACGACCAGTCAGTCGCGCGGAAGTCCGGCTCAAACTCGGAGATGAGTCCGCCGCCGCTTGCAAGTATCTCGTGCGCGAGAGCGCGGTTTTGCGCCGGATAGAGCACACTCTCGGCGAGACCGGAACCGGGGACGGCGATAGTGTTGAGTGTGTGGTCAAGCGCCGCGCGGTGCGCAAGACAGTCAATGCCGATGGCAAGTCCGGAAATAATGGTGATTGGGTAGCCGGAAAGCCCGCCGAGCACAAGCTCCACCGCCTGCTTGCCGTAGGTGCTGTACTTGCGCGAGCCGACGACAGCCAGGAGCTTGTGCTCGGCGGGCGGCAACGCTCCGCGCACATACAACATCTTCGGCTTGTCCGGAATCTCCGCAAGCGCGCCGGGAAACCGGTCCTTCGCTATTTCATAGAGCGGGTACTGCATTGACTATAGTATATGATATATTTGCACTACATATGTTGGATATTAAATTCATTCGGGAAAATCTTGAGCTCGTCAAAGCGGGAGCGATAAAGAAACATATCGAAGTGGACCTCGACGCACTCATGGCGCTCGACGAAAAGCGGCGTGAGCTTACGGGACAGCTTGAAGCGAAAAAAGCGGAGCAGAATAAAGTGTCGCAGGAAGTTGCGACTGCCGACGCGGGGACGCGCATGGCGTTGATTGAGCGGATGAAGCCGCTGAAAGAAGAAATCCAAAAGTCCGAGGACGAATTGAAAGACGTACTTACCGAGTGGCGGCAGGTCATGGTGCAGGTGCCGAACATTCCCGATATCTCGGTACCCGAGGGTGACAGCGACGCGGACAACGCCGAGGTGCGAACATGGGGAGAAAAGTCCCGCTTCGGCTTCGAGCCGAAAAGCCATATCGAGCTCGCAGAGCTTCACGACATGGCGGACTTCGAGCGGGGTGCGAAAGTTTCCGGCTTCCGCGGCTATTTTCTCAAGGGGATGGGCGTGCGGCTTAATTTTGCGATCTGGAATTTTGTATTCGATTTCATACAGAAACGCGATCCGGCATTCGTGCCGCTCACTGTACCGTCTTTGGTGCGGCGCGAGCCGTTCATCGGTACCGGGTATCTGCCGCAAGGTGAAGATGACCTCTACAAGACACAGGACGGCGATTTCCTCGCGGGTACGGCGGAGGTCGGCGCGATGGGCTACTACATGGACGAGGTCATCGACCGTTCCGCACTGCCGATAAAATTTCTCGGCTTCTCTCCCTGCTTTCGCCGCGAGGCGGGCAGTCATGGCAAAGATACGAAGGGTCTCATGCGCGTGCATGAATTTTTCAAATTCGAACAAATCATCCTGTGTGAAGCGAGTCACGAGCGGTCGGTGGCCTTCCATGAAGCATTGCTCGAAAATGCCGAGTCGATCATGCAAGCATTGAAGATTCCGTATCATGTCGTCGTCAATTGTGCGGGCGACCTCGGACTCGGACAAGTGAAAAAGTACGATATCGAAGCGTGGGTGCCGAGCGAAAAGACGTATCGCGAAACGCATTCGGCTTCGTACTTCCACGATTTTCAGACGCGGCGGCTCAACATTCGTTATCGCGATGCCGACGGCACATTGCGGTTCGTCCATTCGCTCAACAACACCGCCGCCGCAACGCCGCGTCTTCTTATCCCGCTTATCGAGAACAATCAGCAAGAGGATGGTTCGATCAAGGTGCCGGAGGCACTCGTGCCGTACATGGGCGGGATATCGATAATAGGTAGCGCGCAGTGACCTATGGCGGCATGGGGCACTATAAACAGGCAAGGGCCCTTTCGAGACCGCCGAGCTCGCGGACGCATGCGCCTGCGGCGCATGCGTCGGATGATGCTCATGGGATTACTCTGTGCGGGGATAGCCGCAGGTGTCGTATACGGCACCCGTCTTCGCACATTTAACATCAGTACGGTTACCGTAACAGGAGGAGTGACCGTTGATCTCGCGGCGGTCGAGCGCAAGGTGCAGTCCGCGCTCGACGGGAGCTATTTTTTTCTGATCCCGCGGCGATTCAGCTATACCTATCCGCATGACAGCATCGTCTCCGCGGCCAAAGAAGTGACGCGAGTGCAGGATGTCGTTGTCGAGCGCACCGGGACGGCGCTGTCAGTCATCGTGACCGAATACATGCCGTATGCGCTCTGGTGCAAAAGCATAGATTCTGTAGAGGGGGACAGTCATTGTCTGTTTGTTACCGAAGAAGGGTGGGCGTTTGCCCCGGCGCCGTCCTTGCGAGGCGCGATATTGCTTCGATATGCCACCGAAGGCCGGGAGCCGCAGGTGCAGACCATGCTCGCTCCGGCGGACTATATGAAAGCGACGAGAGACTTTGCCGCGGCGCTTGCCGAGAAGCACGGCCTCTCCGTATCTGCGATCGTGGAGACGCCGGATGGCGACGTGCGGTATCGCTTGCGCGGAGGCGGGGAGTTGCTCCTGAAACGCGACGCCGACATAGGGGATGTACTCGGCAACCTCGGCGCTCTCTTATCTTCTGATGAGTTCAAGCATATATCTACGGATGGATTTGTATATATTGATTTACGTTTTGGCGACAAAGTATTTGTAAAAGAATCAAAAGACGAAATAGAGCAGACGGGGAGCGCTTCAACAACCGCTACCACCACGACCGTATCCGTACCGGTCCGCACAACAGAGTAGATATGGCGAGCTGTCGATCCTTTCGGCGGAGCCGCAGGGTTTTTTGGTGCTTGATTGATGGAGACAATCGCACTTTTCTATACACAGGTTGCATCGACCAGAAATGCCTATTTTCATATAAAATAGAGCTAAATCCTGCCTCCGATGGTCAGGCCCTTGTTTGCATGAATAACAAAGACAGTCCTAAACACAACGGCATGACACGAAGGGTTCTGTTTCCCGTGCTACTCGCAGTGGTCTTTTCGGTTTTCCCTCTCCCCGCCCGCGCGTCTTTCCTCTCTTCCTTCTCCTCTTCCTTCATCGATTCCTTCACCATTCCGCAGGTTGGTAACGTCCTCTGCGGGGTCACCAGCTGGTTTGGCTTCGATTCCTGTCCGTTTGGGGAGAACACCGCCAATGTCTCTGCGGTAGCGGAGACGGTCGTTGATGTTCCTGTTGAGGAGGAACGAGTGATACCTTCTCCGGTTTCCCCTTCCGGTAGCAGTACCACTCCCAAGGAAGAGACGGTCGTCACTCCCCACATCTCATACATCACCAACGTCACCAATCCCGTGATGGTGGTGAAGGAAGAGACCGTGAGAGAACTCCTCACCGAGCGTGTGGTGGAGAGAAGTGGTGGTGGAGGAGGCAACTTCGTCTCCCAGGAGTCATACGAACGACAGATAGAGGCCATATACAATTCACTCTCAAGCCATGTCGACCCACTGGCGGCCGCACTTGCCGAGGCAGTGGAGACGCTCACCCTCTCGGTCTCGGGAGCGGCTGATGTGGGAGGCATCCTCACCGTGACGGGGACGACCACCGCTCCGTACTTCTCCGCATCAGTCCGCGGTACCGTGGGAGCTCCCGCCTTCACCTTCGAGATGGATAATGATACGGGTGTGTGGTCATCTGCGGCAAACATACTGAACTTCTCGACGGGAGGAACAGAGAGAGTGAGGATAGACGCCTCCGGCAACGTCGGCATCGGCACCACCACTCCCGGCTCTCTCTTGTCCATCCAAGGAGTCGCCAACTTTGCCGCAACGAACTCATACCTCTATCCCATACTCAACCTTCCGTCACTCGTCGCCACCTCAACCACTGCCACCTCCACCTTCGCGGGAGGACTCGCAGTCGAGACCACCGGACTGGTATACGACTACCAGACCAACAGAGTGGGTATCGGTACCGCCGCACCGCTCCAAGCCCTCCATGTGGTGGGAGGAGGATACGTCACCACCGGTATCGGAGTGGGAGACACCAATATC
>JACQKD010000002.1 GCA_016204695.1 Candidatus Kaiserbacteria bacterium | reverse complement strand
GACCCCCACCGGTGGAACTGCGACACGGTCCACACTCCTACGGGAGGCTGCAGTCGAGAATCTTCCGCAATGGACGAAAGTCTGACGGAGCGACGCCGCGTGATGGATGAAGTCCCTCGGGACGTAAACATCTTTTATGCGCCAGAAAGTTTATTGATCAGCGCATGAATAAGGGGCTCCCAATTCTGTGCCAGCAGGAGCGGTAATACAGAAGCCCCGAGCGTTACCCGGATTTACTGGGCGTAAAGGGTGCGTAGGTGGTTGCGTTAGTCTCTCGTTAAAACTTCGGGCTCAACCCGAAGATCGCGAGGGAAACGGCGCAACTCGAGGATGTCAGAGGCTGTCGGAACTCATGGTGTAGAGGTGAAATTCGTTGATATCATGGGGAACACCAAAAGCGAAGGCAGACAGCTGGGGCATTCCTGACACTGAAGCACGAAAGCGTGGGGAGAGAACGGGATTAGATACCCCGGTATTCCACGCCCTAAACGTTGCCCGCTAGCTATTAGGAGTATCGACCCTCTTAGTGGCGAAGCTAACGCGTTAAGCGGGCCGCCTGGGTAGTACGAGCGCAAGCTTAAAACTCAAAGGAATAGACGGGGGCTCGCACAAGCGGTGGAGCGCGTGGCTTAATTCGTAGTTAAGCGAAAAACCTTACCAAGGCTAGAAACCATACTGCACGCCCTGTGAAAGCAGGGAAGCCTTCGAGGGTGTATGGCAGGTGATGCATGGCCGTCGTCAGTTCGTGGCTTGAGTTGTTCCCTTAAGTGGGGAAACGAACGCAACCCTCGTTGCCTGTTACAAGTGTCAGGCGAGACTGCTCCCTCACGGGAGAGGAAGGTGAGGATGACGCCAGGTCAGCATGTCCCTTGATGCCTTGGGCTGCACACACGCTACAATGGGTGCTACAGAGGGGCGCAATGTCGCAAGACGGAGCAAATCCTTAAAAGCATCCTCAATTCGGATTGAGGTCTGCAACTCGACCTCATGAAGTCGGAATCGCTAGTAATCGCAGATCAGCACGCTGCGGTGAATACGTTCCCGAGCCTTGTACTCACCGCCCGTCAACTCAAGGGAGTCGGGAGTGCCCGAAGTCCCCGCACTTTCCGCGCGTTCAGCGCCCAAAAGCGCGAACGCTTGGAAAGTGCGGGGCCTACGGTAAACTCGATGACAGGGAGTAAGTCGTAACAAGGCACGGCTAGGGGAACCTGGTCGTGGATTAATTCCAATTGGACAACGCACGGTGCTGTAAAGCACACGTTGCTGATTGGTCGATGTTCTGTGCCTCGATCGAGCGCAGAACGGACGTCTGATGATATCGTCCTAAACATCATCCGGCTGGAAGGAAAGACTTCCTCATGGATACGGCAAAAGAGAGTGCGTAATTTCAAAATACCTCCCATACGGGAGGTATTTTGAATCCTCTCTTGGCCTATATCGGTGTTGTCGGGGAAAGCTCCCTCGAGGGGACTATCGGCGTTGGACCGGACCCGGTCTGACAGGGATTCCCCGGCGGATAGTCGGGACAGACTACATTGTTGCGGTCAATGCCGAATCCAGAGACCAGCAGATTGACGATGCCCCAGATCGATACCATAAGGACGAACGCGATGATGCCCCAGACGGCAAGCCGCTTGGCCTGCTCGCGACCTTTCTCGTCGGCGCCGTGAGCGATGAAATATCGCACCACATTGACGAGAAAGAACAAGAACGCGAGTGCAAATAACAGCGGCAGGAGGGTTTTATTGACAAACAACATACTGTCTTTCAATAACTGTTGAATTGAGGAGGTGGCCGCAAACGCGGTTGCCGGGGTGAGCGTTGCGGCAACGGCACAAAGCATCACGAATACTTTTTTCATGCCCTCCATCATACCATCTTTGATACGGCATCAAATTCTGGTATAGTATGAGCCATCGCGAGCGCGCTTAGCTCAGTTGGTAGAGCATTCGACTGATACTCGAAAGGTCCTTGGTTCGAACCCAAGAGCGCGCACAAAAATAAGGTATACTGGCACTGCATGACTCGCAAAAAAGTTCTTTTGTTGGCAGTACCGCTCCTGGTACTAAGTGTCTTTCATTTCTTACTCTTGGGTTTCTTTGCAAGCCTTATCCATGGGGCATTCTTTCTGTATCCGCTAGTGTTCTATGGGGCGTTGCTTTGGTTCAATATTCTTTTTTATCCATGTGTCGCGATTTGGTATGTCTGCGCGTGGATAGGCGGTACGTTCGGGCTTGCTGTAAAAGCGGTACGAAGGGTGCAAATCGTAATGATCGTTTTTTCTCTTCTTGGCTATGCGGTGTTTATTCTCCTCACCTATCCATCTAAAAGCGCCGAACTAAAAGCGCGTTCGGCACAAGAGGCTCTTGTGCAGCAACGAAGTTGCTCTCAAATCGAATGGGATTCATCTTTAAACCAAGTCAATATTGTGGAAGACGATCTGGCGATCTATTATCACCCACAGCGTACAATGTCGATTGAAGAAATGCTCGAACGTGAAGGAGGAGGACCCTTTGGTGTCATACTCCAAGAGCGTATACGCCAAGGATACCAGTGGAAACCTTGTGTCCCGTAAAATGCACGCAAGGATTCAAAAGAAATACTCGAATGTGCCGGTTAGGCCGTAGGCGATGAGGGTGTTGTAGACGATAGTTCCGGCAAGGAGCGGCAAGAAGAGTATTCGGAATCGGATGCCGATGAATGCGAGCGGGATAAGCACAACTTCGTTCGGGAAGGGCGCGAATGCGGAGGAGAGGAAGACGAGCGGCACGACAAGACTGTGGTGCACGCGAGCGAACGATTCGATCCGCGCTTCAAGCCCGGGGTGCGCGTGCCGCGCGATGTGTCTCCCGCTTACGCCGATAAGATAACCGACGATGTCGGCAACGAGCGTACCTGCGGTCAGTACCACGATGATGGCCGGGAGCGGGAATCCGGCCGAGACGAATACCGGTGCGAATGTGGCCGCCGGAATGGGAATGAAGAGATTGAGCCCCGTCACCACGGCGATGACGAACATGCCCCGGTAGCCGAACTGCTCAATGGTCGACCGCGCCACTTCGCTGTCCTTGAGAATATGCGCAAGCGCAAAAGAGCCGACCATGACGAGCAAGATAAACACGACGCTTGCGGCGGTTTTGAATATTCGCGTGTTCATGTTGTCAGTGTACCATTCCCACCCCCTGCTTTATTTTGAGCACGATATGCCGGTGAGTGAAAGTGCATTCACGACCGACTTGCAGAGCGTTGTCAGCGTACTGCGCTTTTCGAGCACGTGTTTTTCGCCCTTGAGTTGCTTGAGTATGATGTTCTTGTCATGCGCTTTCATGAAGGCTGTGTAGTCCGTCGACTGCCATGTAGGAACCATGTTGTCCGCAGTGCCATAGAGCACCAGAAGCGGCGTATCTTTTGAAATTTTGTCACTGTGGGAGACGGTGGATGCGTTTGCATAAAGGGTGCCGTTTACGCCGCCGGGCACACCGTCAAAGAGCTCGCGAAAAGGAGAAGAGGGAATCCTGCGAATCAATTCCTCCCAGTCGGAGACGCCGTTTATGGAAACCATACCGTCGACTGTGTCGGTAAGATCATTGACTCCCTTCATCGCCATATACCCGCCGTAGCTGTTGCCGATAAGATACGTGTGTTCGATGTCATGATCCTTGGCAAACTTCTCAATGGCATTTTTGACATCAGCGATTTCAACGACGCCGACGTTCCGGTCGAGCATATTGATGAAATCTTGACCGTATCCCCAGCTACCCGAGTAATCGAGTTTCAGCACATAGTTTCCCGCCGATGCGAGTCGTTCGAGAAGTTCGTCATAGACCGCGTATGAAAGGTAGGGGTGATATCCGACCGAGGTCTGGCGTTGCGGGCCGCCGTGGAGCCACAAGAACAGGTTGGGCTTCCGAGAGCGGCTTTTTGCGGCCGAGAGCGGAGTCAGGAGCGCCGCGCTTCGTCCCGCAATCGTCGTCTCTTCCCGCTCGATGCCGGCGGTTGCGGATGAGGATGGCGCGGCCGCAAGCCGAACGTGTTTTTCCGACTTCGGGTCGTAGAGATAGACGTTTGCGTTTTTCCCCTCGATCTTGATGTAGGCGAGTTTGCCGTCGACCCGCTTGAGGTATTCGCCGTAGGACACGCCGGTTGCCACGACGGAGTCTCCTTCACGCGCGTAGAGATTCCACGACAGGGGCGATGCTTTGTTGGCGAGATAGTATAGCGTGTCGCCGACATAGAGATAATCCTCGACAAGGTATCTGCCGGAGGCGGCGGAAGCGATCTGCGTCGACCCGTCGCCAAAGCCGGAAGCGATCATAAGATTTTTAAATCCGTCATCATCGGTCGGGAAGGCCGCCTCGTCTTCGGATTCGGAAAATTCGACGTAGCCCGGTGTCCCTTTGAGCTCAATGAGTGTACCGGTCTTGGTGTTCCATATACGGTGGGTCTTGGTGTCGTAGTTGTATGCGCTGATATACGATCCTTTGTATGAGACGTTGAAGAAGGGAATGTCGGCCGTAAGCGTCAGGATCGTCCGGCTTTTTTTCGTCGGTATGTCGTAGCTTGTCACCGTGCTGTCGTTCGTTACCACAACGAACGTATCTTCATCTCCCGAAAACGCTTTCTTGATCACATTCCCTGTTACGGAAAGCGACCCGACCTCCTTCGGCGAGTCGCCGCTGATGTCGTAGATGGTAAATGTCGTGCGCGTCCGGCCTTTTGAACGTGACGTTTTTTCACGAACGCCATACGAACCGTCCTTGCTTGCCAGATAATCGGTCTTTCCTTGTATTTCGGGTAATACTGATGTACCCTTCTTCAGTTTGGTGCAATCGCCTTTCTCGGTGCTGCATGTGTACCGCGCGTTCCCCCCGGGGCTATGGTCGGCGACAATCGCGGTGTCACCCCGCACCGACTCGATCGACTGGTAGTGGATTTCGTTCCCGGCGGCGAGGATCGGAACGGGGATGCTCGCGAAAACCGCCGCTATTGCCGAGAGCGCGATAACATGAGAAAACATTGGGTTCATTCCGGCCATGGTTGTAAAGGTGATAACGGATCGATCGCTCGAAACTTTCAAAACCTCGCGTTTGGTATATAGTATGACAGCTATGGGCGTGTGGTGAAATTGGTATACACGTGCGCTTCAGGTGCGCATGGGGCAACCCGTGGGAGTTCGAGTCTCCCCACGCCCACAGGACGAACGAAGTGAGAGGAAGCGAACAACTTGGAGCTTCCGTATGACCTTGTGAGCTTTGCGGAACAAAAAGAGCTACAAGGTGTACTGCTCCTGCAGGGAGGAATGTGGCTGGTCTCCTCATCATTCAGAGACAAAGAAATATCCTTGCTGTGCGTCGGGAGTGACAAGCTCCAGTCGTTTATTGGTACCGGTTTGTACGATACTTCGATCGGAGAAGATGATAAAAGGTTGCTGTATGGACAACAGTGCCGGCCGTGTCTGTTGTCCCGGCGATACCGTTTCCTCGAAAGTGAAAAGAGTTTTTCGCTGTTTGGAATTCACATCGATTGCGTATACGCCGTCAATCGTCTCGAATGCGAGAAGGGAATCATCCAACCATCGCAGGGAAATGATGCGGTTTCCGACATTTTTACAAAAGTTATCCTGATAGGAAAGATTCCGGAAGATTTCATTTGTTGCTCCTGTGCGCAAATCCCGCACCAGTACGGTTCCGCCGAATGACGCGTATTTTTGCAACAGGTTTGTGTCGAAACGTAAACATCGGCCGTACTGTCCCTCTTCATATTCTTGACCTACATCATCGGGATCAACGACCGCGGAAAAATCCGCGTATGCCAATTTGGTCCGATCCGGACTGAAAGTGGAGGCGGTCGGATTCTCTTCTCCTTGTGGGATCGGCGGCAACCCCTCCATTTTTTTGACCGTTTTTGTCGTGCGGTCGACATTGTACCACTGTGACCAGATGAATCCGCCGTCGCCCCCGGTTTCGTGAAGGTATATCGCGTGACTATCCGGCGTGGCGACCAAAAATCCGAAACCCGCGTACAGCGGGCTTTTTTCGCTTAACGGATACCTTTCTGTTTTGGACTGATCTTGCAATGAAACAATATGCAAAACGGAGTTTTCCGCTCGTTCGTTCCTGCCATCCGCAATGATGAAGGCAATTGCCGTTCCGCCATCGACAAATCTTGCGTCCGCAACCCTTTCATTTTCTGTCGTATCAAGAGGAACGGCCAGTACTGTTTGGGGTTGCGAATCTTGCGCGGAAACATCAACGGAAGAGATGATCGCTTGCGTTTCCGCATTTGATACGAATAACATTGTGTCCTTTTTCCATGAGTCGGTGACGACCGATGGATACCGCCCCATGATGCTAAAGGAATGTGTGGCCGTATCGGGCTTTCCCAAATCCGGAGACACTTTGAAAATGTTGTACCGGGTGTTCTGTTGCGACGAGTCGTCGACGGTGTAGTAGTACACGTGCAAACCGCCGTCGTCACTCGTTGTTACATTTTGTTGAGTATCCGCCGTCGGCAAAACGCTATTTTTTGCGGACGGCCATCGGTAAATCAGGAGAGCTACAACCACAACGGCAAGGAATAAAACGCCGACAAACATTGGTTTCGAATGTAACCGACGTGGTTTTGGCTGGTTTGATTGCGGGGAATTGGTGTTTTCGTTCATACGTCGAGTGTAGCAAAAATACAGCATTAGAAAACAGTCGTTGATAACGGCCATTTTTACGCTATGATCAGAACCTAGATGTACGTCCCGAGATGAAGGGGGGGGTGAAAAGTGCGAGCATTGTGGATAGTTTTCTTGCGAGCACTGGCGTGGTACCCGGTCGCGTCTCTCGTCTGGGGTGTCACGTTCCGCGTTCTGGAACAACTCTTGGCGGGTACGCTATTCGGCGGAGGGATTACATGGTGGTTGGACATATATGTGATCACTCCACGAATCAGTGTTCGTAACGCTTCGACGCTTGGTATTAGCTTGCGCGTCGCGTACACGATACTGTTCGTCTTGCGGAGAGTCTCTCCCGCTTATGCTCGACGGGAACGGGAGTTCCGGGTGTCGGCGCGCTTCTTTTTGTTTGCTTTTGTAAAGCGGGCAGTGGAGTACTTCAATACCTTCCTGAAGGTAACAAGGAGGGCGGCTTTTAGCTTTTCGATCATTTCGGTCGATAGGTATCGACGGGAGTGGTCTTGGAGGCGGCGATCATGATGTCGCCGCCTCCGCTTTTATAATGTGCCGCGCGGAGGGCGTGCAATCGCTCTGTTTGTTGCTATCATTTAGATATGGAACTCTCGATGATATTTTTTGTGTTGTACGCGGCAATCGTACTGGCGATCGGCATTGTCTCCTCACGGAAGGAGACCGAGGAGGATTTCATGATTGCCGAACGCAAAGTGGAAGGCGCACAAGTGGCCGCAACCATGAGCGCCGGAATGTTCGATGGTGCGACCCTTGCGATATACATCGCGTACGTCTACCAGTACGGCTTTTCCGCGATCTGGATTTTCGTGGGAGCATGCATTGGCCTATTGCTCCTGAAAAAATATGCGTGGCGCATAAAACAGAAAGCCGATGAGTTGAAGGTGTATTCGATGCCGGAATATTTTTTCAGAGTACTGGGGAAACGCAACGGAATGATGTTTTCGGCCATCCTTATACTGGAGTTTTTTCTTCTGCTTGTGGTCAATCTCATCATCAGCTCGAAGATATTGTCGGCTATCTTTCCCGTTTCGTATGCGGTATCGGCGGCTATCGGGGGACTCATTGTGGCCTCCTATCTCGTGCTTGCGGGGTTCAAGGCGGTGGTGCGCACCGACTTTTTCCAACTCGTGGTCGCATTCCTCATGAGCGTCACGGTCGCTCTGTTTCTTTTTAATAAGACCACGATTCCGACTTCCGAACTTAATCTCGGAGCTATGGGCGCAGGGAACATCCTTGGGTTTCTCATACTCGCCGGTTTCGGAGCGATGATAAGTCCCGACCTTTGGCAGAGGACGTTCGCAACAAGAGACGAACGCAATCTGCGGCGCGGACTCAATTATGCGGTGATCATTCTATTGGCGCTCGGCGTGGTGATCAGTGTGATAGGTTTGTCCACGAAAGTATTCTTTCCGAACATTCTGCCGGAGGACGCTCTGATCGTCGGTTTCTCACAGCTTTTGCCGTTTGGTCTCAAGGAATTCGGATTGGTGCTCCTGTATGCGGTGGCGCTCTCGTCGTCGGACACCATGACATTTACGCTTTCGTCAATCGTCACGCGCGATCTCAAAAACTACACTCGCCGATATAGCGAAGGATCAATGCGAAAAATGACACGACTTTCCCTTGTTGCGTTCATCGCATGCGCGGTCGCGGTCGCGATTTTCTACCAAGACATACTGGCGCTCGGGTTCTCATTTGCGAGTTTGAATCTTATGCTCTTTCCGGTTGTCTTCGGATCGCTCTATTGGAAGCTCAAAGAAGAGGCAGTGTTTTGGAGCCTCGTACTCGGTTTTGGGAGCGTTCTTGTAATGTTTGTCGCCGGGGTTCTTACGCCCGAGACGGCAGTCATCTCTCTGCCGGTGGCGCTCGTATCGTTGGTTGTGTTTCAAAAAACATTCGGGCGGGGCAAGGAAGTGGCGATATAATACGCAGATGGCGGATAGGAGAATCCCGAAACGCTTTTTTCGCATGTTGGCGGATGCTCTGTGGCGATTTCATTTCGCCGTGGTGCTCTGTGTGGTCGGAGGGTTCATCGGCCAGTTTTTTGTGCCGGGGGTCGCACGCTATGAGCTCGTGCTGATCGGTGTCGTGCTTGTTTCGCAGTTTGCCTGGTTCGGGAAATGTCCGTCGACAGAGCTTGAGCACTATCTTCGCAAACAGGCGGATCCGGCATATCGGAAGCCGGAGGACGGGTGTATCGCGGAGGCTGTCCGGAAGGCGACCGGCGTACGCATAAAGGACGGCTTGATTTCAATCGCGGGAATACTCATACTGGTCGGTACTATCGCTCTGTATTTTCTCTCGGGCGGGTAGGTATGCTATGGAATTAAGCACGATCGTGCCGTTTATCGCCGGAGTCTTTGCGCAGTCTATCCTGTTGCTTGGCAAGCGGCTCACATACAAAGACTGGTGGGGGATGCCGCGATGGGAAGTGCGGGCTAGGACGACTGCAACATGAACTACTGCGATTATTTTAAAGGCAAGAAGATAACCGTCATGGGGCTGGGGCTTTTGGGGCGGGGGATTGGCGATGTGCGGACGCTCGCGAAATGCGGCGCGGAGCTTATCGTCACCGACGTAAAAACGAAGGAACAGCTTGCGTCCTCGCTCGAAGAGCTTTCGGAGTTTTCGAATATCACCTACGTACTCGGAGAGCATCGTCTCGAGGATTTTCGCGGTCGCGATATGATACTCAAGGCCGCGGGCGTTTCGAACGATTCTCCGTATATCGCCGAGGCGCGCGCATGCGGCATTCCGATTGAGATGAGCGCCGCGCTTTTTGCTCGACTCTCGGGGATTCCGGTTATCGGCGTTACCGGCACGCGGGGGAAGTCTACGACGACGCACTTTATCCATCATGTGTTGTCGCACGCGACCGGAGACGGTGTCTTGCTCGGGGGGAATGTGCGGGGAGTGTCAAATCTTGCCCTGCTGGATGAGGTCAAAGAAGACAGCGTCGCGGTACTGGAGCTCGACTCGTGGCAGTTGCAGGGTTTCGGCGAATCGAAGATCAGTCCGAAGGTTGCGGTGTTTACCAACTTTCTCGACGACCATCTCAATTATTATAAAAACGACCGCGAGCAGTATTTTTCGGACAAAGCGCAGATATTTCTTCACCAGGGGTCGGGCGATACGTTCGTGACGACACCGGAGGTCTTCGGGCGTGCCGAAGTGTACGCTAAAGCGCACGGCGCGACATTCCCGCAAGAAGTGGTGCTGGTCGACGAATCGCTCGTGCCGGATGAGTGGGCGCTTCCGCTTCCGGGAGTACATAATCGCCGCAACATCGCGCTTGCCCGCGCGGCACTGCACGCGATGGGTCTTGAGGACGAGGTCATCCGCGCGGGCATCGAGACGTTTCCCGGGCTTCCCGGCCGGCTTGAATTCTTGGGCGAACACAACGGCGTGAAGATATACAACGATAACAATGCGACGACGCCGGACGCGACGATTGCGGCGCTCGAAGCGGTTGCTCCCGAAGGGAGGCGAGTCGTGTTAATCGCAGGCGGGTCCGAAAAGAATCTTGACCTCGACCGGCTGGTAAAGGTGATAGGAGCGACATGCAAAGACGTTCTGCTGATTGATGGTACCGGTACCGGCCGGCTTCATGCCGTTTTGAAAGAAAAAGGTGGTGTTGGGATTCGCGGACCGTATACTGCACTTAGCGATGCCGTGACGGAAGCATTCGAGATTGTGCAAGACGGAGATGTGCTCCTGTTCAGTCCGGCGTTCGCATCGTTTGGCATGTTTCAGAATGAATACCAAAGGAACGACCAGTTTGTTGCGTTAATTCGCGAGCATCAAGAGTAATGGGTATGCCGAAGAAACATATCATCGATCTCAATACCATTTCCCGTCTGCATTTCATCGGCATCGGCGGGGTGGGGATTTCGGCGCTTGCTCGTCTGATGGTGCATGAAGGGAAACAGGTGTCGGGGACAAACGATTCCGAAAGTCCCGAGACGCTCGCCGCATTGCGCCGGCAAGGAGTGCCTATCGCGGTCGGTATCGACCCGATTGCTCTGCCGGAGGCCGATTGCTATGTCTATAGCGACGCATGGCCGATCAATTTTCCTGCGGTCGTCGATGCGGCGTGCAAAACCAAAAAACCGACGCTCTCATACTACGAAATGCTCGGAGTGGTTGCCAATCGCTACTTTGTTATTCCGGTTTCCGGCACGCACGGAAAGACGACGACTACGGCGATGGTCACCGATGTGCTCGAAGCCGCAGGGCTCGACCCGACCGCCGTAGTCGGCTCGCTGAGGGCGAAGACGAAGAGTAATTTTCGTGCGGGGAAGGGGAAGTATTTCGTTGTTGAGGCGGACGAGTACCGGCGGCATTTTCTGGCGTTTAATCCCGACATTCTCGTTATCACCAACATTGAAGCGGACCATCTCGACTACTACAAAAATCTTGCCGACATACAGGATGCGTTCCGTACGCTCGCGCGCCGCGTGCCGGAACACGGATACATCGTCTGTCCGCAGAACGATCCGAAGGTTGCGGCCGTGCTCGAAGGTGTCGCGGCGTCGGTCATTGACTATCGGAAGTTCATCGACCCGCTCCTGCGCCTGAAGATGCCCGGCATGCACAACCTCCTCAATGCCGGCGCGGCACTCGGCGTCGCGCATGCGCTGAAGATCGATACGGAAGTCGCAAAACAGGCGCTCGAAGATTTCGCCGGCACATGGCGGCGCTCGGAATACATCGGGGAAACGGAGAAGGGCGCCGTCGTGTACGACGACTACGGCCATCATCCGACCGAAATCGAGGCGACCTTGAAAGGGTTTCGCGAGAAGTATCCGGACAAGCGCATGGTCGTCGCCTTTCAGCCGCATCTCCACAGCCGCACCAAGGACTTCTTCGATCAGTTCGTGGAGGCGCTTGCGCTTGCCGATGACATTATTCTTGCGCCGATATTTGAAGCGCGCAAAGAAGCGGATCACGGAGTCTCGTCCGAGAAACTCGCCCGGGCGGTCGTCAAAAAGACACGCAAAGAAGCGCGGGCGCTCGGCAGTTATGAAGAGATTGCCGGCTACCTCCGCGACAACACCGGCGCCGGCGACCTTATTATCACTATCGGCGCCGGACCGATAAACAAGGTTGCCGAGATATTGGTGGGTAAAGACTAGTATGCGTTTATACCTATCTTCATACAAAGTAGGTAATCACCCTGAACGTTTTTTAGAGTTGCTCGGAGACAATAAGAAGGTCGCGGTTATTAGAAATGCAGTAGATTATGCCGAACCGGAGGATCGCAGAGAAAGCGTTGAACGAGCTGTTGGGGAGCTGAAAAAAATCGGTCTTACGGATATAGAAGAAGTCGACCTACGAAACTTCTTTGGTAGAGAGAAAGAGTTGGAAGAGAGACTTAAAGAGTTTGGCGGAATTTGGATTGCCGGGGGGAACGTCTTTGTTTTGAAGCGGACTGTCGAGAAAAGTGGATTTGAACCTGTAATCAAAAAGCTGTTGTTAGAGGATAGTATCGTGTATGCCGGATATAGCGCGGGCGCATGTCTGGCCGCTCCTACGCTCAGAGGGATTGAGTTCGTTGACGATCTAACGCTTGCGTATAGAGATGGCCGAGAAGACTTCAGCTGGGGTGGGCTAGGATTGATCCCTTACTCGATAGCGCCCCACTATCGTTCGAATCATCATGAATCGGAGAGGATTGAGAAAACAGTAGAGTATTTCGAAAAACAAAAAATACCTTACAAGACGTTGCGAGACGGAGAGGCAATTGTAATAGAAGGAGGAAAGGAAACCTTACTTACATAAAATCTCTAATCATGGCAACGCTGTATATTGTCGCGACGCCGATCGGGAATATGGAGGATATTACGCTCCGCGCCCTGCGCGTACTCAAGGAAGCCGACCTGATCCTAGCCGAAGATACGCGCATGACGAAGAAACTGCTTGCGCGCCATGATATTCATACGCCGACGCTTTCATACCATGCCCGAAGCGGCGAAGCGAAAATGGAGAAAATCATCGGACTTCTCGAAGAAGGAAAGAATCTCGCGCTCGTAACCGACGCGGGTACTCCCGCCATTTCCGATCCGGGTGCCCATCTCGTGTCCGCAGTCCGCGAACACTGTGCCGATGTGGCGATCGTTGCCATTCCCGGTCCGAGCGCCCTCACCGCCGCGCTTTCGGTGGCGGGCGTCGAAACATCGGACTTTCTCTTTTTAGGCTTTCTTCCCCACAAGAAGGGTCGGGAAACTCTTTTTAAAGAAATCGGACAATCCGAACGCACCGTTGTGTTCTACGAATCTCCCCACCGCATTATGAAAACGCTCGAAGCGCTTCGGCGCATCGCTCCTGACCGCTCCGTTGTCCTTGCTCGGGAACTGACGAAGATATATGAGGAAGCACTCTGCGGAACGGCCGAAGAGCTGTACGCGCGTCTTGCTCGCAATCCGCAAAAACAAAAAGGCGAATTCGTAGTAGTTGTGGCCACGTGACACTGATCCGGGGACCGCATCCACAGCATGTCCGCGTTCCGGAAAGTCCGGAGTGTGCGGTATACTTTCTAGGACCTATCTTAATAAAAATGGCAAGACGAAACTTCAAAAACACGAGCGAAACACAAGCTGGAGCGCGAGCCATGGTGACCTCTGGCGAGCGCGAAGCGCCGTGTTGCAGCCGTGTTTTTGGGGTTTCGTCAGCCAAGCAAGCTCTCTCGCAGACAGGATATCCTGTCTGCGAGAGAGCTATGTCGTGTGGTTTTTATTGAGATAGGTTCTATATTATGAATCGGGAGACGTTTATTTTCTTTCTCGGCGTACTGCTTGTGGTGCTTCCGTTTTTCGGAATCCCGAACGCATGGAAGCACGGTATTTCCGTGGCGTTCGGTTTGATACTGATACTGCTCGGTTATCAATTGCGGCGGCACGCATATTTGCGGTCAATCGAGAGTCGTACTGGTGAACGCAGGACCGATGCGTACGTCGAGCAAGCCCCGCAAGAAACGATCTTACACACCGTACCCGTCGAGCACACTGCCATATCGAGCATGACTGTCGAAGACGGAATGGTTGCGCCGAAGGCGCGGCGGACAAGAATGAAGCTATGAGGTATCGAACTATCGCTGGCGGGATAGCTGTCGTGGGGATAGTGATCGTATTGTCGAATATCGTCTTGCCCCAGATTACAAAAACGACATACGAAAGCGCGGCTTCGACCGATGTGCGTACGGATGCGTTGTCGGCGTCGGAAGAAACGCCTCCAGAGGCCGCTCGCTCTGTGAGAAGACATATGCCTCTGCCGTCTGCGGTGAAGGCCGCGTATATGACGGCCTGTGCGGTGGGTACGCCGACGCTTCGCGACAGTATCGTGTCGCTTGTCGAACAAACGGAAATAAACGCACTTGTCATCGATATCAAAGATTATTCGGGCAAGATTTCGTTTGCCCCGTCATCACCCGAGCTCATGCCTGCGTGGAATGAAGCCGACTGCGGCGCGCGGGACATGCAGGCATTTATCGAAATATTGCATCAAAAGAACATCTATGTCATCGGACGTATCACGGTATTCCAAGATCCGTACTATAGCGCGAGGCATCCGGAGCTTGCGGTAACGCGGGCGTCTGACGGCGCGGTATGGCGGGACCGCAAAGGACTTTCGTTCATCGACGTCGGCGCCAAGGCGTATTGGAACTACATCGTCACACTCGCGGTTGAGTCGTACGATCTTGGCTTTGACGAACTCAACTTCGACTATGTGCGGTACCCCTCGGACGGCAATATGCAGGATATCGCATTCACGCACAGCGGCGGCAAAAACAAGCAGGAAAATCTCGAACTATTCTTCGAATATCTGCACGGCGCCTTGAGCGATCCGAGTCGGTATGAACACATCCGGCACGAGAACACGGGTCGAGATACGGCGACACCGTATCTCTCGGTCGATCTGTTTGGGATGACGACTTCGAACACCGATGATCTTTCGATCGGCCAAGTACAGGAACGCGCCGCGCCGTATTTCGACTTCGTCGCGCCGATGGTGTATCCGTCGCACTATCCACATGGTTTTAACGGTCTTGGCAATCCGAACCACTATCCGTACGACGTCGTGCATTTTGCGATGAAGGAAGGCGCGCGTCGAATGGCCGCGACAACCACACCGGTTGACGGCTTTTTGCACGAGCGCGTGGGCACTTCAACTCCGGCGACGTATAAGAAACCCGCGTATTCCATCCAAAAGCTTCGGCCATGGTTGCAGGATTTTGACTATGGTGGGCAGTACGGAGTTGCGGAAGTCCGTGCCCAGATCAAAGCGGCGTATGATGCGGGACTGACGAGTTGGATGGTCTGGGATCCCGCCAATCGCTATACCCGCGACGCGTATCTGCCGGAATAAGTTTATACTAGTACACGCTCGCCCGTACTTTTTTAATCGCAGTTACGAGAACCCGTAAGACGAAATACGTAAGCGTCCATTGCAGTAGAAATATGAAAAAGACGACGATGATGTCGGCATTGATACCCTCGGAGAAAGTCTTCGAGAAGATTGAGCCGATTCCGAAAAACCATGCAAGTTCACGATAGTTAAAGACGCCATGGGGTATAAACAGGACCAATAACGTTGGCTCAAAAAGCGTCAGCAGGAAAGATGCTACGAGAGTGATGAAATGGACGCGTCTCATACCGCTCACTATATCACCTTCTCTCCAGATAGTTATTTGGAGAAAATAAGGGGGCGCGATACTATTGATCGACATCAAAACGACATGGACAGCGTCGAGAACCAGCCGAAAAAGCATATCCGCAGAAAGAAATCTGTCGACGAGGCGGAGATGTCCCCCGAGTACGCCTCTGGCGTGCTTACGGCTCGTGCGGATGGAGAATCGGCGCGTCCGCGGCGTCTGTCTTTTATGCGTGCTCTGGGGACCGCCGTCCTCGTCCTTGCCCTCGCATCCGGCTCCTATTGGTATGGGGCGCATACGTCTCGGTCGATATCGCAGATCGTCTTTTCCGGGCTCGACGAAAACCCCGAGCGGAGGTTTGCGGATGCCGAACAGCCGCTTTTTCAGCAACCCGACTTTTTCAAAGAGGTAAAGGAGAAATTTATCGAGAATAAGACCACATTTCTTGAGGCGAATCTGTCGGACATGAAGATGCGCTTCTATCGCGAGGGTGTGCTTGAGAAGGAGGTGTCCATCCTTACAAAAGGGAAGGAGGGGTCGTGGTGGGAGACGCCCGCCGGTCTCTATGAAGTGCAGTCAAAATCCGAACAGCACTTCTCGTCCTTTGGTCATGTGTATACGCCATGGAATATGGTATTTCAAGGGAACTTCTTCATTCACGGCTGGCCGACGTATCCGGACGGTAGGGCGGTGGAGTCCACCTATTCGGGCGGTTGCATCAGGTTGTCTGACGCGGATGCGAGGGCACTCTACGATCTTGCACCGGTCCATACGCCGGTCTTGGTCTACGAAGAGGATTACGGCAGTGACGGTTTCATGTACAGCGTCAATACGGTGAATGTGAGCGCCAAGCAATATGCGGTGCTCGATATCGGCAACGGTACCGTGCTCGCACAAAAAGGCATGGACGAAGTGCGCCCGATCGCGTCGGTGACAAAGATCATCACCGCGCTTGTGGCCGCCGAGCATATCAATCTTGACAAGGATATCGTGATCGATCCGGGATCGCTCGCATCCACTTCGGTGCCGCGACTCAAGGCGGGAGACGCTATCTCCGCCTACTCGCTTCTTCTACCGCTCTTGCTCGAATCGTCGAATGAAGCGGCTGAAGTGCTCGCTCGCAATGTCGGACGCGACCGCTTTATCGGTCTCATGAATGACAAGGTCAAGGCGCTTGGCATGAAGGACACGGAATTGACCGACCCTGCGGGTGCCGAGCACACCAACGTGTCTACGGTCGCCGATCTTCTCCGGCTCGCGCAGTATCTCTACAACAACCGCAGTTTTATCCTGAAAATCAGCTCGGGAAGGGAGGTGCCGACGCTCTACAAAGTGACGACGTTCGACAATCTGCAAAACTTCAACGAGGTACCGGGCATTGATGGATTCGTCGGCGGCAAAGTTGGCAAGAACAGCATCGGCGAGAGCGCGGTACTCCTTTTCAAAGTCAAAATCGACGGCAACGAACGCGTACTCGCGGTCGTACTTCTCGACTCCTCCGACCGCAACGCCGACACCCGGGCACTCATCTCTCACGTCCAGCGCACCTATAACGGCGCAATGCCGGAACAATAGAAGTCTGTTCGCCGGACGAACGGGGGACGGTTTTCCTTGATCTTTTTGCTATACTGGGACGAACTATCGACTATGCCATTTGATCCGGAAAAGATCACGTTGTTTGCGAAGACCGATGCGCGCGGGAAGAATGTGCCGTTCGGTATTAAAGCCAAGGATCGCTCGAAGCACATGTACGTTATCGGCAAGACCGGGATGGGCAAATCGACCTTGCTTGAGAACATGGCGATCCAGGACATCCAGAGCGGGGAGGGAGTCGCGTTTATCGACCCGCACGGATCGACCGCCGAGAAGCTCCTCGAATTCGTGCCGGAGGAACGCATCAAGGATGTGCTCTATTTCGCGCCGTTTGACATGGAGTATCCGGTGTCTTTCAACGTCATGGAGGATGTCGGCGCGGATAAGCGGCACCTTGTGGTGTCGGGACTGATGTCGACCTTCAAGAAAATTTGGGTCGACGCGTGGAGCGCACGCATGGAATACATCCTCTCGAACACTCTGCTTGCGCTTCTCGAATATCCCGGCTCGACACTGCTCGGGGTCAATCGTATGTTGTCCGATCAGGCGTATCGTGAAATGGTCGTCGAGAACGTGAAGGATCCGTCGGTGCGGTCCTTTTGGGTCGACGAGTTTGCCAAATACAACGAGCGGTACATGCAAGAGGCGGGAGACGCGATCAAAAACAAAGTCGGGCAATTTACCGCCAATCCCCTGATTCGCAATATCATCGGCCAACCGAAGTCGAGCTTCGACGTGCGCGCGATCATGGACGAGAAAAAGATTCTCATTATGAATCTCTCGAAGGGCCTTATCGGCGAGACGAATGCCAATCTCCTCGGCAGTATGCTCATCACGCGCATCTATCTCTCGGCGATGAGTCGGGCGAATCTCAACGGGAGCGAGCTTGCCAAGATGCCGAATTTCTACTTCTATGTGGATGAATTCCAATCATTCGCAAACGAGACTTTCGCGAACATTCTCTCGGAGGCGCGCAAGTACAAACTCAATCTGATCATCGCGCACCAGTACATCGAACAGATGGAGGAAGAAGTGCGCGATGCGGTCTTCGGCAACGTCGGTACGACGATCGCCTTTCGTGTGGGACCGCTTGATGCCGAGTTTCTCGAGACCATCTTTACGCCGCAGTTTTTGGCGACCGATCTGGTAAACCTCGGGTTCGCGCAGATATATCTTTCGCTGATGATCGATGGCATCGGCTCGCGGCCGTTTTCCGCAGTGACGCTTCCGCCGATTGAGCAGGCGCCGATTTCCTATCAAGATCAGATCATCTCGGCAAGCAGACAGCGGTACGCGAAACCGCGTGCGGAAGTCGAAGCGGACATCCATACATGGCACACTCCTATAGACCGTCCGGTTACCGCAAAGCCAAAGGCGAAGAAAGGGCAGTCTTCGGCGAAAAGGACGGTATCGCAGGAGAGCCGTCCGGAACCGCCCGTTGAGTCGGATGCGGACTCGAAAGGCGGTGAGCAAAAAACACCTCTTGAGATGCCGGCCGACTCCGCGCATCGCACATCGCCCGTTCGTCGCAGTGCGCCGAGCGTTGAGGAGCTCCGTAGCGTGTTGCGTTCCATCGCGCACGGCAAGAATGACACAAAGGGCGACAAGACATCCGATATGCCGCGGAGGGAGGAACGCCGCCAAGAACCGGTTGCGGGGAAAGAACATACACAGCCGGAGGCGGGATCTGATCTGAAATCGGTGTTGTCGGAGGTGCTCTCGCGCGTTCGGCCGCAGGAGGACACTTCTTCGGTGACGGTCGACGACGTGCCCGCACACGACGCTCCTCCTGCGGAAGATTCCCTTTCGGAAGCGGTATCCGCCCCCACGGCATCAGGTGACGTCTCACGCAAAAAGATTGAACGAATGCTCCGTATTACCGGTGCCGACAATCCGCCGTTTCGTCCGTAAGCCTCGTTGAGGCAGATTCTGCATATGCTCGCACCGTGCCAAAAGATCATGACATCCGGCACCTGCATCTTGGTTCTCGTATGCGGGGTCTTGGCGGTCGACGCTCTCTCGCATACCGCTTTTGCGGCCCATTGCACGGTCGCGAAGATCGCCATTGTTTCGGGTCCTTGGGAGACGAGTGATGCCAATATGTCGTTGGCGGTACAGGCACAGGATAGCGGCGGCGTCGCATGTCATGTGACCGAGACACTCCGTCTTTCGTTTGCGAGTTCCGGTACCGGCGCGTTCACCGGACAGACCGGCTCGTTGGTCCAGGCGTGGATTTCTTCCGGCAGTGCAAATCGGAATTTCTACTACCGGGGTGCGGGTAGTGGGAGCGAGACCATAACGGTCAAGGCGGGATATGGTCCTGCTGATGGCTGGAGCGTAGAGTGGCAGGCAACCTATGCGATCGGTACCGCTTCGGTCGCCGGCGAAGACGAAGTGTCGGACACCTCGGCGCAAACAAGCGGGACCGCTTCACAGGGGACATCTTCCGAGATTACGAGCGTCGAGAGTACGCTTGAGAAAGGGAATGGGACACTTGCCGGGCCGAGAGTGTTCGAGCACGATCCGCTCTCGCTCGTCATCAGTCATCCCAATCGCGTCTCGGCGGGACAGCCGGCGCAATTTGCCGCCACGCCGAGCGGTCTTGAAGAAAACGAGTTGCGGACAGTTCGGTATTCGTGGAGTTTCGGCGACGGGTATACGTCGACCGAACGCACTCCCGTGCATCGGTATGCGTATCCCGGAAGATACGTTGTCGTCGGGATTGCTGTGCGCCAGGGACATGAGATCGTGGTACGCAGTGAAGTGGTCGTCTCTCCACTTGCGCTCGTGCTTGGCAGTGACGAGGAAGGCAATCTGACAGTACACAATGACGCGTCGCACGAGAGCGAGATTTCCGGCTTTGTCGTTTCGGACGGCGTGCGTTCGTTTACGGTCCCGGAGCATACCTATCTCGCGTCCGGCGAATCGATCGTATTTCCTCTGAAGTATGGCGATTTTGGAGTGGCATTGAAAGGTTTGCTCTACGATCGACAGAGAACAGTGGTTGCGAGTTATCGCCCGGAGGATCGGAATGCCATATTGGCGGTGGCGGATCCGATAGAAACGGCGCCCACGGCGCTTCCGCGCGCGGTTGCCATGCGGCCGGTTCGCAAGAGTGTGTCTGTCAAAGCAAAGGAGCTTGATGCGGTATCGGTGTCTTCTGTCGGCGAAGATACGGATACAGATACATCAACTCTCGAATCGTTCCGTCACCTTGCATCGGCAACCGCGAGTACCGGCAAGTCGGCCGCACTCTCTCCTGTGGCCGCACAGCTTGTGTTCGTCGGCGTGCTCGTCGCGGGAGTGCTCGCACTCTACGTCCCCAGATTTGTATAGAATGCATCGAAAGACACTATGAAACGAATACTCATTTTCTCTTTGGCGTATTATCCGCATGTAAGCGGCGCCGAGATCGCCGTGAGGGAGATCACTGACCGGATCAATCCGTCCGATATCGAGTTTCATCTCATCTGCAACCGATATGACACGTCCTTGCCGAAAACGGAACGGGTGGGAACCGTGCATGTTCATCGGATCGGTTTTGGTCGGAAAAGAGTCGATATCGCCGAAACATACGGCCCGCTGTTTTATCTCGCAAAAATACTCTTCATACCGCTCGCGGTACTCAAGGCGCGAACACTTCACCGCACGTACCATTTTGACGGGTTGTGGGCGGTGATGGCGTATATGACATTTCCCGTCACGCTCTTGCGCCTCGTTGGTGTGCGCCTGCCATACGTGCTTACGCTTCAAGAAGGGGATTCCTTCGGGCGCGTATTCGAACGATGGCGTATCCGTCTCGTCCGGCCGCTTCTTACCTACGGTATCCGGCACGCGGCGGTTGTGCAGGCGATATCATCATTTCTCGGCGGTTGGGCGCGCCGCGCGGGATTTGACGGGCCGCTTGAGATTATTCCGAACGGCGTGGACGTGTCGCTCTTTTCGAAAGCCCTCTCTCCCGAAGATCGCACTGCGATCCGCAAGAAATGTCTGGGTGACCGAGATGGGACGCTCGTTCTGCATGTTGGTAGGATCGTGCCGAAAAACGGTATCGAAGATACCATTGAGGCGCTGACGTACTTGCCATCGGATATTTCTTTCGTCCAAGTAGGAGCCGGGCCTGACAAAGAAAAGCTGGTCGCGCATGCGGGAAAGCTTGGCGTGTCGGACCGCGTGCGATTTCTCGGATGTATCGACCATTCCGAGTTGCCGAAATATTTCCACGCGGCTGACATATTCGTGCAACCTTCCTTGTCGGAAGGCATGGGCAACGTCTTTATTGAAGCGTTTGCGGCGAGAGTGCCGGTTGTCGCTACGCAGGTCGGCGGCATCGCGGATTTTCTCTATGATCCGGAGCGCAATCCCGGCTATGCGCCAACCGGCCGGGCGGTAGACGCGCATGATCCGAAAGGAATCGCGCGCGCCATACTTGCGTACCTTGAAAACAGAGAAGTGACGGGGCAGATTGTCGAAAATGCGTATGCGCTCGTGAAAGAGAAATATGACTGGGATCGTATCGCGCACGATATGCGGACACGCGTGTTTTCCGGAATCGGCCTCACGCACACGGCTAAAGAAAATCGTCTATGATGTCGGTGCTCACCATAGGATACGGACGGCAAGTGTTCACGACGGGCAATCGCGAGCGAGCGCGCATGCATGCATGCGCGCTCGCGGCCGGCGCGCTCCATGCAATCGTCTTTTCACTTCGTGCGCACGGGTGTGCGGCAGTACGCGAAGGTACGTTACATATCTATCCGACCGACTCGCGCTCGCGCGTCGGGATGCTGTTTGATGCGTACACTATCGGCAGTCGCATTCTCAAAGCGCGCGACGCACACGGAGAGACATGGGTCATTTCAGCGCAAGATCCCTTTGAGGCCGGTTTTGTCGGCTTGCTTCTTCGTTTGCGCCACGGCGTGCCGCTTCAAATACAAGAACACGGAGACTTTTTCGGCGGCACCTGGTGGCGCACGGAGCGGCTCCTGAATCGGCTTCGGTACGTATTCGGAAAATGGGTTCTGCTTCGCGCAGATTGCGTACGTACGGTTTCATCGCGCGCGCGAACGCATCTTGTCGCACTCGGTGTGCCGCTCGACCGCATTTCGATACTCGCGGTCGCTTCCGACCTGTCGGCGTTTGCGGCGGGAACGCCGATCCGTGCGGAGCGCGATCTGCGTGCACGATATCCTGATGCCGAGGCAATCGTTATTGCCGTCGGGCGGCTCGTGAAGGAAAAAAATATTCCGCTTCTTATCAGAGCATTCGGCAGAGTTGTGTCCGGTCATCCGACGGCGCGTCTTGTCATCGTCGGATCCGGACCGGAAGAGAAAGCGCTTCGCGCGCTTGCGGAGAAGTGCGGTCTTGCCTCCAACATCACGTTTGTTCCCTGGACGGACGATGTCGCTTCGTACATGAAAAGCGCCGATATCTTCGCACTGTCGTCGTTCCGCGAGGGGTGGGGACGGATCATCATTGAGGCGATGGCGGCCGGTCTGCCCGGCGTGGTTACCGATGTCGGATGTGCGGGAGACGCGTTCGTGCACGGGGAGCATGGGTATATTGTTCCGGTTGCGGATGAGGAGGCATACGCGCAAGCGCTCGAGTCGCTTGTCGGCGACGCGATAATGCGCCGCAGGTACGGTGAGGCCGCGCGGCGCGCCAGTGCCGCATATGCCGTCGCCTCCTCGGAGTATGCGCGGGTATGGACCGAGATATTTGGGAGATGTCGCGGGAACGCCGTATAATGTTATCGCATCCCTATGGCGATCTTTTCTCATTGGGCAAAAGGAAAAAAAGCCGAGCGGCAGGAGCCGTGGGTTACTCCCGAGGAGCGCGCCGTTCGCAGTATTGAGAGTGTCATCTCCTCCGGAGATCATGATGCCGAGGATATCGTCGTACTCGATAAGAAACTCAAACCGAAAGAACCGCTTGCCCCCGCTCTTCAGCCGCCCCCGCCTCCGGAGCCGCCGTCCGATCGCGGCCGATTGCGCGTGCTTATCATTGCGACCGATGCCTCCCTTCTCACTCCCGGCAGTGCGGCGGGCGCGGAGTATGTCGCACTTGCCGATTATCTCGACGAGGTGCACGTTATCGTCATGACAAAGCGCAGTGAGGCGACCTACAAACCGCTTCGCCTTGCGCCAAACGTCTGGGTGTATCCGACCAATTCCCGTTCCTCGTTGTTTGCCGTCTACGATACGTATCGCATTACATCACGTCAGATCGCGTTTGGTGATAATTTTCGCGCGGACATGGTCGTGGCGACCGACGCGTTTGAGGCGGGCGTTGCCGCGTACATTGTTGCGCGACGACATGAGCGCCCGCTCCAGTTGCAACTGTCGGTCAACCCGTTCGAGGAGGGATTCGCGGAAGAGCGGGATGGCAACAGATGGCGCTTGTTTGTCGCGAAGTTTCTCATACCGCGCGCCGAATGCGTCCTTGCACGCTCAAAATCGCTTGAAACGGAGCTTGATGCCGAGTATTCCGATATTGCGGATCGCATCAACGTCCTGCCGGCCTTCCACAACCTTGCGGCGTATCGAGACGCAGTGCCGCATTTCGACCTGCATGAACGGTATCCGCGGTTCCGCTTCATCGTACTCGTCGTCGGGCGGCTCGATGCGCGCAGCGGGGTCGAATTCGCGATCGATGTATGTGCGCCGATATTGCAACAGTACGTCACGATCGGGCTTGTGATCGTGGGCGAAGGGCCGTTGCGCAAACAAATAGAGCGCAAGATCATCGGTCTCAATCTCCAAAATCAGATTGTTGTCGAATCGAATCCGGATGATCTTGTCTCACATATGAAGTCGTCGAATCTTCTGCTGAATCCGGTCGCGAGTGAAGAAAATGACACCCTTCTTGCGGCCGCGGCCGCCTCGGGCCTGCCGGTACTCACGGTGCACAGCGGCATGGCCGATACTCTTTTTACGGACAACGTGAACGCGTTTATTTGTCCGGAAAACGACAAAGTTTGCCTCCAGGCCCGCATCGGCGAATTCCTCAATGACAATCAGTTGCGCACGGCTTTTTCGATCAACAGCCGCGACCAAGTGTTCTCCGTGATGGAGCAGGATGTCGACGCGTATCGTCGGGCATTCATAGACACCTTTACGACGTGCATGCTGAAGACATTTACCGAAGAAAAGTTATAAGAACCTGTCTCAAATCTCACCATGAGAAGACAATCTGTTATTACTCATTTCGCATCGTCGTCCGGCAACATATGGCTGCAAATCGCTTGTCGGTCGTCGATGAATCCCGATTCACCTCCTCCCTCCGCACGATTTTCGCTCATATGTTGCCGGACTTTGGATTGCGATGAGATTTGAGACAGGTTCTAACACGGGTTCCGTATGAAATTGCTTATATGCACCCAGACGGTGGATCGGGGCGATCCCACGCTCGGGTTTTTTCATGAGTGGATTGCGGAGTTCGCCCGGCACTGCGAGCGAGTGATTGTGGTGTGCCTGTTTGAGGGTGAGCATTCGCTTCCGGAGAACGTGACGGTATTGTCGCTGGGGAAAGAGCGGAGGCGTGAGAAAATTCACCCCACATTAACACACGCCTCCGCTACCTCGCTCGTTTTTTCTTATACATCTGGAAATATCGCCGGCAGTATGATGCGGTCTTTGTCCATATGAATCAGATATACGTACTGCTCGGCGGCATCTTCTGGCGGGCGTGGAAGAAGCGCGTCGTGCTCTGGTATGCGCACGGGGCAACATCCGCGTCGCTGCGGCTTGCCGAAACGCTGGCGCATGCGGTGGTGACTTCGACGCCGGAAGGGTTCCGTATTTCGAGCGGGAAAGTGCGTGTCGTCGGACAGGGGATAGACACCAAACGATTTACGCGCCGCGCGTCCGGCTACCGTTCCGAGCTCATCCGCATATTCTATGCCGGAAGAATCTCGCCGGTCAAACACTGCGAGGTGCTTATCACTGCGGCGGGCATACTCAATGCACGCGGAGAACGATTCTTCGTTACGCTTGTCGGAGATACCGGCGCAGACCCCGCGTATTACGCGTCACTCCAAGAGCGTATCGGAGCGCTTGGCCTGACGGATGTCGTCGTATTCACCGGCGGTGTCGCGCACGATGTGCTTCCCGAGTATCTCTGGGCGGCGGACATGTTTGTAAACGCAAGCGCAACGGGGAGTTTGGACAAGGCGGGACTCGAAGGACTCGTCTCGGGCTTGCCGCTCGTCACTTGCAATCCGGCATTCAAACATATCTTGGGCGCATACGCCGACCGTCTGATGTTCCCGGAGGGCGATGCGGCTCTGCTTGCCGAGAGAATTCTTGAGCTTCATCGCGCGCCCGACCGGCAAGACATCGTTGCGGCGCTTGCGGAAAAAGTGCGCACGGAGCATAGTCTCGAAAAACTTATTCCCCGCATCCTCGGGATAGTGTCAAAAAATATATGAAGATTCTTATCGCCACGGGAGTATATCCTCCGGACATCGGCGGACCGGCAACATACACGAAGATGCTTGAGGAGCATCTGCCGAAATACGGATATGACGTTTCCGTACTTCCATTCAAAGATGTACGGTATCTGCCGAAGGTCGTTCGCCATGTCGCATATTTCGCGAAGTGTCTGCGGAGGGCAAAAGACGCGGATGTCATATTCGCGCAAGACCCCGTATCGGTCGGCGTACCCGCGCTTGTCGCCGCGAAGATGCTTCGCAAACCGTTCTTTCTCCGCGTGGGGGGAGATTATGCGTGGGAGCAGGGTACGCTCCGTTTCGGCGTCACGGCTTCGCTTGAAGAGTTTGCCTGCGGGAATGGAGCACGGCATCCGATGGTAACGATGTTCCGATGGATAGAACGTGCGGTGGCACGATGCGCCAAGCGCGTCGCAGTACAAGGTGCGTTCATGAAAAAAATTGTTTCATGCTGGGGAATCGCGCCGGAACGAGTCAGCGTTATTCCGAACGGCTTTTCCGGAATCCCCGCGACTGTCGGCAGACAGGCGGAACGCGAGTCACTGGGCATATCGGGTACGGTTGCGGTGAGCGCCGGTCGGCTCGTGCCGTGGAAGGGTTTCGCGGAGCTCATCGAGGTTGTGCCGGAAATACTTAAAGCCGTTCCCGACTTTGTGCTGTATATTATCGGTGACGGGCCGGATGCCGAAACGCTCCGGCGTATGGTTGTGGAGCGGCATCTGACACAACGGGTGTTTTTTACCGGACGACTCGAAAAAGGTATGCTTATGCGATACTTGCGCGCCGCAGACGTCTTCGTACTCAACACCCGCTACGAAGGGTTTTCAAATCAGTTGCTCGAAGTCATGGCCTCGGGGACGCCGATCGTGACTACCGACATTGAAGGCAATGCGGGCGTGATTGATGACGGCATGAGCGGTCTTGTCGTTCCGCTCCATGATACCGCCGGACTCAAAACCGCGGTACTCAACGTTCTTGCAGACAAGCATCTTGCACAGAAACTTGCGGACGGAGGAAAGAAAAAACTTCAGGAGTTCAGCGTCGAGCGAGTGGTCGCCGCGACCCATGAGTTTTTATCCGAACGGTAGTATAGTAGGTGCGCATATACGATTATGGAAAACGGCACGACCGGCATTGAACAAATATACCGCCATCACCACGAGACGAGGCGGGGGGATGGGTTTGTGATGCTTGGAGAGGAACGGGGAAGTTTTCTCAAACGGTGTGTCGGCACGGGAAAGAACGTACTTGATGTCGGTTGTCGCGACGGCGCTTTGACCGCGTGGTATCGGGAGGGGAATGATGTGCTCGGAGTCGATGTGGACCGTGTGGCGCTTGCGCACGCGGAACAGACGCTCGGCATACGAACGCTTCACACAGACCTCAACGGGCCGTGGGATGAGATTCCGAAAAATCCGCCGGCTGGCGGATTTGATGTGGTTGTCGCGGCTGAAGTTATCGAGCATCTCTATTATCCCGAGGTCGTGCTCGAAAAAATAGCGGCTGTCCTGAAGCCGGGCGGCATGCTCGTCGGCTCCATTCCGCACGCGTTCAGTCTGCAAAACAGGATGCGTCTCGTGCTCGGTACGAAACGCGGAACGCCGCTTCAGGACCCGACGCATATCAATCATTTTTGGTGGCGCGAATTCAAGCGACTGCTTGAAAAAGAGTTTGTCATAACAGAAATCAGGCCCATTCTTTCAAAAAAATTCAGCTGGATTCCCATCCGTGCGGCGCAAATGCCGTTTGCGCACTCACTGCTCTTTTGTACAGAGAAAAAACCATGAGCAATGCCAGTTACTCAATTCTGCGGGAGGAGGAATACGCGAGATTGTCGCGAACGCCGTTTCGCGGAAGCGTTCTTGACATCGGCGGAAGCAAGCGCTCGGGATACCATGAACTGCTTCGGAAGCCGGAGCGCATTACGACGACAAACATCGACCCTGCGTACGATTGTGACATGGTCTTTGATGCGGAGGCGGTATGGCCGATTGCGGACGAGACCTACGACCATGTGCTGTCGCTCAATCTCTTCGAGCATCTGTATCATTTTCATAACGCATTCCGCGAATCCGCGCGGGTGCTGAAGCCGGGCGGCACGCTGGTCGTTTCCGTTCCGTTCTTGTTTCAGATTCACGCTTCTCCGGACGATTATTTCCGCTATACTCGCTCGGCGCTTGAACGGCTCTGTCGCGAGAGCGGTTTCAAGGAAGTGTCTGTAGAGGAGCTCGGCTTCGGACTTTGCTCGTTCCTTTTTCAAACCGTGGGAGGAGCCGTCCCGACTCGTTTTCTCAAGGAAGTTTTCAAGTACACATGCAAGGGAATGGACAGAGCGTTTCTTCGATTGTCACAGAGGTATCGTGCGCTCAATAAACGCATCCCGCTCGGATATTTCCTTGTGGCGAGGAAATAGTCATTCTTTTCAGACAGGTGCTTGGTGTGTTCCGTTTCTCTTCGAGAGAAGAATGGATGTCTGGACGGTTCCGAAAACGAGAGAGAACAATTTTGCAGTGACAAAGGCGATGAGTACTCCCCAGAGTCCGAATGCATACGCGCCGAATGCTATGAGCACGATTTGTACCGCATCGCTTGCGAGCGATTGGAGGTAGAGTTCCCGTGTTGCGTTCAGTGATACAAGTATTGACGAGTTGAGTGCCGAGATGCCGCCGATGACGGCGATGCTCAACACCTGCGTATATACAACCGCATCGAGGTATCCGGGGAACAAGAGCTGGAACAAAAAAGGAGCGATGAGTATGTAACAGAGGGCCGCGAGGAAGAGTGTTCCGGCCGAGAAGACAAGCTTATGAAAATAGGAAGCGCGTGTCATGGGTGTTTTGTTTCCTGCAAATTTGGTGACGGCAAGGGGCTTCAGTACCTGGACGAAGCCGACGATGTGCAAGACCGGGGCGGCCGCGATGGCGTAACGGGCGACGGCAAGCGGGCCGAGGAAATGAAAGAGGACCAGCTGGTCAATGTGGGACGCGATGATGTCGAGGATGCCGATGATGCTCAAGTGTGTCCCGAGCGAGAGCGCTTCGGATGAGACGGCGTTTGTTTTTTGAGCGGATGTCCGTAGGGTCAGATACAGCAGGAAGGTTCTGCCGGCCGCCCACCAGCCGAAGTAGGCAAGGAGTACGGCATACAGATTGTCGGTCATCAGTGCGACGCCGGAAATGAGTATGGTCGCAATAGCGTAGAGCACCACTGTGTATCGCGCATGGCGCGCGAGTTGTTGCGTGCCGACCAGGATGGCGCTGTAGAGATTGCCGATTTCCATCAGAGGGACGAATGCCGCGGCGATAAACACGGCGTTCGCGAGTGCCGTGTTGCCGTGTAGGGCGTAGTAGGTTCCTATGCCGATTCCGAGGAAAAACGCGACGGCGCCCCACACGAGCTTGCGATGCAATACCGCGCGTATCGTCCCGTCATATCCTTGCGCGAGAGCTCGTATCAGTGCGGTGTTCAGTCCCGCAAGCGCAGGTACGGCGATAATCGCCGCAAGCGAGAGGATGAATTTATATGTGCCGAATGTCTCTTGCGGCAAAACATTCGCGAGCACCACCGATACGATAAGGCCAGAAAGAGAAGACGACACCTGCCCAAGACCAAGCCAGAAACCGCCTTTTCCCAGGAAGACCATGTCTATGTTGAGGTGCCGTCCGCCTTTTGAGAGGACGTTGAGGGTTTGTTGTTTGATCGATTCGTGCATGTGCCGTAATGGTATCAGAAGGAGTGCCCGTGATATAGTTGGGCCGTATGCGCGACGCGCTGAAGTGGATTGTGATCGCGGGGATATTTCTCTTGCCGTTCGTGCCGCTCTTGGCGCCGGATCCGAGATTTCCCGTAGGCTGGTTCGTCGGCCAGTTCTTTTTCCCGTACATCACGGGCAAGAATTTCGTATTTCGTATCATCGTCGAGGTGGTATTTGCGGCGTGGGTGCTCCTTGCGCTCTACGAGAAAGCGTACCGGCCGCGGTTTTCGTGGATATTTGCATCGCTTGCGGCTTTTGTCTTCGTGATATTCCTCGCCGATCTTCTCGGCGAGACACCTGCAAAAAGTCTCTGGAGCAATTATGAACGCATGGAGGGATGGGTAACACTTATTCATCTTCTCCTCTACTTCATTGTGGTCGGCAGTGTTTTCAACAGTGAGGTTTGGTGGAATCGGTTCTTCAATACATCGCTTGCCGCCGCCTCACTCGTATCGGCCGTCGGTCTCCTGCAGATAGCCGGGGTGCTCAAAATCGCCCAAGGAGGCGTGCGCATTGAAGCGGGACTCGGTAACGCCATCTATTTGGCCGTGTATCTGCTTTTTCATGTTTTCATCGCACTGCACCTCTTCGCGCGGGCAAAGCGCAACGGTCTGCGCGTGCTCTACAGCACGCTCGCACTCATCTGTATGTTCTTGGTCGTGCAGACCGGGACGCGGGGTACGATACTCGGGCTTGCGGCCGGCCTTTTGGCGGCAGGTGTGTACGCGTTGGTTTTTTCAAAAGGCAACACCGTCGTGCGGAGATCGGGGATTGTCGGCGTTACGGCGGTCCTTGTTCTCACCGGGATATTTTACATGGTCCGTTATACGCCGTTTGTAGAGCAGAGTCCCATTCTCGGCCGGGTCGCCTCGATCTTTTCGTTGAAAGATGCACTCTCGACCCGATCAACGATCTGGAATCTCGCACTTGAAGGCGTCAAGGAACGGCCGCTTCTCGGGTGGGGTCAGAGTAATTTCGACTATGTGTTCGATGCCCACTACAAGCCGTCCCTCTACGCACAGGAGCCGTGGTTTGATCGGGTGCATAACATCGCGCTCGACTGGCTGATCGCGGGCGGGATGATCGGATTTGCGGCGTATCTGTGGATATGGATCGCGGCACTCTATTCCCTTGCATGCAAGCCGAATACGTCCGGCGGGCGGGAATACTTTTCCATCGCGGAGCGTTCCTTGTTCATCGGTCTCTTTGTCGGTTACGGGATACACAACATAGCCGTCTTTGACAATCTCATCAGCTATTTCCTCTTTGCGACACTGCTCGCATTCTTGCACGCCCGTCTTGTGCGGGAAGTGCCGCACACTACCGTCCCCAAGAGGAGCGTGGATATACGCGCGGATGTGGTGGAACGGGTCGCACTGCCGCTCGTCACGGCGGCGCTGTGTCTCTCCCTCTATTTTGTCAATGTTCCCTCCATGGCCGCGGCGAAGGATATTTTGGATGCGTTCGAGTGGATGGATATCGCAAGTAAGACAAATGGCGGGGCGCTCGTAAGCTATGACGCATTGCTTGCGGGAGGATTGGGAGAGTTTAAGAGCGCGCTCGCGCGCGGATCGTTTGCCAACCAGGAGATTCGTGAACAACTCGCCTTGGTGGCGGAGCGGGTCTATGTCGATCCGCGCGCGAGCGTGTCGATCAAGCTCGCATTTATCGGTCTTGCGGAGTCGGAGTTGCAGAGACAGGTTCAGGAACAGCCGAATCAAGCGCGCATGCATGCGTTTCTCGGCGCGTTTTACAAAATCATCGGGGAAAAAGAAAAAGCGCTGGAACAATTTGCAGTAGTCGAGCGTTTGTCGCCGAACAAACAGCGTACGTTGTTTGATATCGGTTCACTCCATATTGATCAAGGAGATTATGTGAGGGCGAAAGAAACATTCAAAAAGGCCTTTGAGCTTGCTCCCGAATATGGCGACGCTCGCATGTACTACATTGTTGCGGCGCTCTACGCGGACGATGCGGCACTCGTCTCCGAATTGTCGGCGCCCCCTTACGACGCGTTGTACCGGGAGAGCGATGTGATCCTCGAAACGCACTATGTATTGAAACACTACGATATCGTCCTGTCTCTGCTTGATGCGCGCATAGAGAAGTCCCCGTCCGATCCGCAGTTGCGGATCTTGAAGGCGACCGTACAGCGCGAGTCGGGCGACACGACCGGCGCTATCGGCACCTTGCGGTCGGCGGCTAACGATATTTCCGGCTTCAGGCCGCAGGCCGAACAGCTGATACGGGAGATGAGTGCGTCGCCAAGCCGAACAAAACCGAGGGCTGGTGAATAGTGTCATTGCGTGATTTCAGGCGCAGACGGTATAATCGTGCGTAATGGGGCTGTCACTATCGAATCGCCCAAACACGATCAAAGCAAGTCTGCAAGGAGGCTTCACTTTGATAGAGCTTCTTGTTGTTATTGCAGTCATCGGACTGTTGGCAAGCGTAGTGATGGCATCGCTCAATTCTGCGCGTGTCAAGGCGCGAAATGCGACGCGACTTGCGGGTATAGATACGCTCTATAAGGCGTTTAATGTGAGCCTCGATTCTAGCGGTTCGTTCCCAAGTACTGGTGGCGGTTGGGTATGTGTGGGCGCAACATGCTATCAAAATTGGGCTGGGTATGGGGCAAATGGGACAGTGGATACGTTCCTCGCTCCGGTCTTATCTCAAAAGCCGACAGACCCGAGCGATAACACTCGAGGTTATGGCGGGTTTTTGTACATAAACCCTTGGGATGCCGGGGTTCAGGCGGGTGGTACCGGGGCGTATCTTAACTGGTTGATGGAACCTGGCGGTACTTGCGGCGCGGGGTATCTTTGGCCGGGCAGTCCTGCTAATTATGTTCAGTGTGTTCGGAAGATTGATTAATGCGACAGTGTTTGTTTGCAAAACTCTACACCGGCGGTATACTATGCGTGTGAGTGCCGATTTGTGTCGGCACCGGATGTGAAAGTCTAGGCAGAGGTCCCCGGGGTGGGGACTTTTGCTTTTGTAGGATGCTCGCGTGCGGTGTGTTATATTTTCGTATAGTTCGTCTTTGTGTACGGCTGGCGGCGGCACTCACAATATAGACTTTCACTTATTTGGAGCTCGCATCCGCCGGCCATACATGGAGATGAACGTTGTATGTTTCTCCTGTAATGAAAGTCATGGCGCTCAAATCAGAACTGTTTCTCCCTCTACAAAAACGACGTTTGGCTACGTTTTTCAAAGATGCGCCGTGGCGGGGAAAGAAGCGCGACCTATGAATGAGGAAACACGGGGAGATATTTCCATAGAAGAGCAGGTGCCGCTCGCGCCCTATACCACCTTTCATATTGGCGGAGCGGCGGAGTATTTTACAAGCGTGGAGAACATAGAGAAATTGCGAAAAGCGGTACAGTGGGCGAAAGCAAAAAAATTTCCGGTTACGGTACTCGGCGGCGGGTCAAACGTGTTCGTGGCGGATGCGGGCGTACGCGGGCTTGTCATTCACAATCACATCACGGGGAGGGAAATCGTCAAAGAGGGCGATGCGGTACTGCTCACTATCGGTGCGGGCGAAGTGTTTGACGACATTGTCGCGCTTGCGGTGTCGCGCGGGTGGTGGGGACTTGAAAATCTCTCATGCATTCCCGGGTCGGTCGGCGCGACACCGATACAAAACATCGGCGCGTATGGCGTGGAGGTTGCGGAGCGCATCGTGTTTGTGGACGCGTACGACAAGGAGACGGATACATCGGTGCGACTTACCGGAGACGCGTGTCTCTTCGGGTATCGTGATTCGCTGTTCAAGCACGCGGAGGGCAAACGGTACATTGTGACGCGTGTCACATATCGCTTGAGCAAAACACCGGCTCCCGTTCTCCATTACCGCGACTTGGCGGCATGGAATGAAGCGCACAAAACGAACGAGCTGCCGACGCTTACGGAGATACGCACGGCGGTGTGCGCGATACGTTCGCGCAAGTTTCCCGATTGGAATGTACTCGGCACGGCCGGCTCCTTTTTCAAAAACCCCACGATTTCCGACGCACATTTCAGCGCGTTGCTTGAGCGTTTTCCGGAGTTGCCCGGCTACAAGACGCCCGAAGGTGTGAAAGTCGCACTCGGATGGATACTTGACCGTGTGCTGAATGTACGCGGATATCGCTCGGGCACTGTCGGTACATACGAAGGACAGGCGCTCGTCGTCGTCAATTACGGTGATGCGACAAGCGCGGAGCTTGAGACGTTCGCGCGCGATATCGCGCAAAAGATTTTTGACGCGACGGAAATTGTCGTCGAATGGGAAGTGACAAAACTTTCATAAATACGCGTCGGCTAGAAAATAGTTTGACGCGCGCAAAAAATTCTGAAAATTTTTTTAAAAAAGTTTTTTAGTTATCCACACAAAAAATATTTTTTGCATTGTGCGCATGCGCAACGTGATTGATAATTGCAGTAAGGCAATTGTTTTCTTTTCCACATACAAAGAAGACACTGCGGTCGAATTGAAAAAATAAATTTCACCATACTATGGCAACAAAGAAACGAAAGGCACCGGCAAAAAAGAAAGCTGCACCAAAGCGCAAGAGCACCGCGCGCAAGACAACAACGAAAAGGAAATCCGCTTCGCGCAAGCGCCGCTAGTTGTTAGTCGCACTGACTCGCACAAAATGAACCGCTCCCGAGAAGGAGCGGTTCATTTTTGAGATGCATGCTAGAACCTATCTCAAAAATAATCATGGAAATAAAATACAAAAACCATTTCGCTACTACGGCCGCCAAAACGCCGCTTCCGCTCGCGCTTCGGCTTCAGCGTAGGTCACTGCTTCATCCTCCAGTGCGTCGCGTCGAGTGGCGTTTTGGCGGCCTCGTTACGCGATTATTTTTGAGATAGGTTCTAGTGTGGTATGCTGTGTCGCATGTCATTTCTCGACCGTTTTTTCAGGCAGGGATACGAAGGGGTCTTGAAAGAAGCGCGTTCGCTCGTGCCGGCCATTAATGCTCGCGAAGAGGAAGTGCGAGGTCTTGCGGATGAGGCATTGAGAGAGAAAACGGCCTATTTCAAAGGCCGTTTGGAGGCCGGGGAGACGCTTGACGATATCTTGCCGGAGGCGTATGCGGTGGTGCGCGAAGCCGCTCGACGCACGCTCGGCCAGCGTCATTTCGATGTGCAACTCATCGGCGGCATTCTTCTGCATCGCGGCAAGGTTACCGAGATGCGTACCGGCGAAGGGAAGACGCTTGTCGGTACCCTGCCTGCGTATCTCAATGCGCTCACCGGCAAAGGCGTACATATTGTGACCGTAAACGATTATCTCGCGCGACGCGATGCGGTGTGGATGGGACAAATTTATGCTTCTTTGGGACTTTCGGTCGGTGTCATCAATCATGACGAGTCATATATATATGATGCCGGACACAAAGAAGCGGATGCCGCGCGCGACATTGAAGGATCGTTTCGTGTCGTCTACGATTACCTGCGTCCGTCGACGCGAAGGGAAGCGTATCGCGCCGATATCACCTACGGCACGAACAATGAATTCGGATTCGATTATCTGCGCGACAACATCGAGTACGACATCGAGAATTTGCGCCAGCGCGACCCGTACTTTGCAATTGTCGACGAAGTGGACTCCGTACTTATTGACGAGGCGCGTACGCCGCTCATTATCTCCGCCCCCGCGCAGGATTCCGAAAATCTTTATGCCGTGTTTGCCAAGGTTGCGGAAAAACTCGATGCCGATGAACATTTTGTCGTTGATGAAAAGTTGCACAGTGCGACGCTTACCGATGCCGGCATCGAGCGAGCGCAGGAGCTTCTCGGCATCGACAACATCTACACGGACCGTGGCATCAAATATGTTCATCATCTTGAGACGGCCGTGCGCGCCAGAGCGCTCTACATCCGGGATAAAGAATATGTGGTGCGGGACGGAGAGGTGATCATTGTCGACGAACATACCGGTCGTCTCCAACCGGGCCGGCGCTGGTCGGAAGGCCTGCATCAGGCGATCGAGGCAAAGGAGGGAGTGACGGTGCAACGTGAATCGCGCACGTACGCGTCCGTCACCTTTCAAAATTATTTTCGCATGTATGAGAAGCTTGCGGGCATGACGGGTACGGCGCTCACCTCGGCCGAGGAATTTTATACCGTATACAAGCTTGAGGTCGTCCCGGTGCCGACCAACAAACAAAGCGGGCGTGTCGATCATAACGACCTCATCTTCCAGACGGAAAAAGGCAAGTACATTGCGGCCATCTGGAAGGTGCGGGAGCTTCATGAGCGCGGTCAGCCGGTGCTCATCGGCACGGCATCCATTGAGCGCAACGAGGCGCTTTCCGCCGAACTCTCTCGCGCGGGCATTCCGCATGAGATGTTAAATGCCAAGAACCATGAGCGGGAAGGAGAGATCATCGCGGCCGCGGGAGAAAGAGGGAAGGTAACGCTTGCGACCAACATGGCAGGCCGCGGCGTTGACATTAAGCTCGGCGGTACGAATGCGACACAAGAGCAATACGACGAGGTGCTTTCTCTCGGCGGCCTCTTCGTGCTTGGCACCGAGCGGCATGAGGCGCGACGTACCGATGATCAGTTGCGCGGTCGCGCCGGCCGACAGGGCGATCCGGGCGAGACGCAGTTTTTTGTTTCGATGGAAGACACCCTGATGCGTGTCTTTGCGGCCGACGCGGTAAAAAACATGATGGGACGCTTCGGCATACCGGAAGACCAGCCGGTCGAAAATCGTATGATCACCAGATCTCTTGAAACCGCGCAAAGAAAGATCGAAGGTTTTCATTTCGATGCGCGCAAGCAGGTGCTTGCGTATGACGATGTACTCAACAAACAGCGCCAGTCGGTCTATGCGCGGCGGCGAAAGTTGCTCTTGGGTTCAGACGCGGAGGTCGATGTCGTGCTTGCGGAGGTGCTGGCGGCTGAACCGGCGCTTGAGACTGTGGTGAACGAGCGCCGGGGACAGCTCGGAGCGGAGAAATGGTACGTGCTCGTGCGACGTCTCGCATTGCAGGTAACCGATCTGTTGTGGGTGGAACATCTGGAACTCATGGATTATACGCGTTCAAGCGTCAATCTGCGCGCCTACGGTCAGCGTGATCCGCTTATCGAATATCGCAGGGAGGGCAATCGTCTTTTTAAAGAGATGCAAGAGGCATTCATCGCGCGGCTTGCCGAGCTTATTCCGCATATCGCCGCCCAAATGCTTGAACGTGAAGAAGCCGAACTGAAGCGTGTCCGGCAGAATGCCGAGCTCCTCGGCGGTAGTGATTCATCCGGGGAGGGTGCGGAAGCGCGGGGCGCTCGCCGTTCGGCGCCCGCGCGCGCCGAACCGAAGATCGGCCGCAACGATCTCGTTACCGTCACCGACGGCAATGAGACCAAGGAGATGAAATACAAAAAAGCCGAACCGCTCATCGCATCCGGCACGTGGAAACTGGTTTCATCGTGATGTTCGGCAATGGATAACATAGGTCTACAGTTTACCAACGAATCGCTCCCGTTCTTCTTCGCGGCATGGCTCGCCATTTTTGTAACCGGATGGACTGTGTGGATAGTACTGCTTCGCAACGGAATACACTATATAAACCGATTCATTTTTACTTCCTTCTATTTTCTCGGATTTTCAGTGATTACGGCAGTGACGTTTAGAGACTTGTTACAGTCCATCGTCGTTAATTTTTCGTCTGTTTTGCTCGTTCCAGTAGTCGCCGTTGTTGCTCTTTTCTTTTTTAACTATTTCTTGTCTCGCCGTTTTTTGAAAAAGCCGGAAAAAGCGATGGCGGAGCAACCCGAAGATTTCAATCTTCCAATGGATTACCGTTATATAATATCGAAGCATTTTGAAATACTTTTCCAACAAACAACCATCCTTGTGCTGGTGTTGCTTTTGCAAAAAACAGGGTTGACCTTGGCAGGCATTGTCGTCTGTTTTGTCGTGTTGTTTGGTGTTTTACATGTGCCGCTCATCAAAACCACAGGAAGATTTTTCGGTCTCTATTACACGATATTCGCGATGCTATCCGGTCTCGTTTTTCCCACCCTGATTACACAGTTTAGATATGGCTTCGCGTATAGTTTTATGGTCCATGTACTTTTTTATATCGCTACGGGAGTCTTCTTTTGGGTGTACTTCGCTAAAAAAGAACATACAGCATAAGTGACAGGTGGCTTTCTTAAGGAGTTTGGGGCATTATGGGAGCATGAAGATTATCTTCCGTATCCTCATAACCGCCGGGGCGCTGCTGTTCTGCGCCTATCTGGTGCCGGGTATCTCGGTGTCGAGCTTCGGTGCGGCGGTTGTTGCGGCGATTATACTTGGCCTGCTCAATCTTATTGCACGCCCCATACTCGTCCTGTTGACATTGCCGATCACACTGCTTACACTCGGTCTTTTTATTTTCGTCATAAACGCGGCGCTATTTGCGGCGGCGGCCTCGCTTGTGTCCGGTTTTTCAGTCGACGGGTTTGTACCGGCACTTTTCGGATTGCTTCTCGTTTCAATCGTAAGTGTGATCGGAAACCGCTTCGTCAAATGAATTTCGTTCGCACCGCTTTGCATTGAAGCGTATTTTGAGATAGGGTCTAGCTATGTTTGTAGATGAACTGACAATCCATGCGCGCGCAGGGAAGGGAGGCGACGGCGTGGAGCGCTGGCGCCACGAGAAGCGTATGCCTCTTGGCGGACCTGCGGGCGGTAACGGTGGCAAGGGCGGCGACGTGTATGTGCGCGCCGTTCGCAATATAAACGTGCTTGCCAAATATACCGGCGCCAAGGAGTTTCGAGCGCAGGACGGCAAGCCGGGAGAGAGCTCAAGCAGACATGGCCGAGGCGGGGAAGACCTCACGATAGACATACCGGTCGGAACGGCGATTACGCGCGCCGATACCGGAAAGACATACGAACTTATCGAGGAAGGGGAAACGAGATGTATCCTCCGAGGGGGCAACGGAGGGCTTGGGAATGAGATTTTCAAGTCTTCCACAAACCGTTCGCCGACGCAGACCACCAAAGGTAAACCGGGAGAAGAATCGATCCTGCACTTCGTACTTTCGCTGATTGTCGACGTCGGCATTATCGGCCTGCCGAACGCAGGCAAATCGACACTTCTTAATGCACTCACCAACGCTCGTTCTCGTATCGGCGCCTATCCGTTTACGACACTTGAGCCGGAACTCGGCGATCTCTTCGGTTTTATTCTCGCGGATATTCCCGGTCTCATCGAAGGCGCGGCGGAAGGGAAGGGACTCGGGCACAAATTTTTGCGTCATATTCAAAAGACGAAGATGCTTCTCCACTGCGTTGCGCTTACCGATGATGATCCGCGTCGGAGTTACGAAACCATCCGCCGAGAGCTTGCCGTGTTCGATCCGACGCTTACCGACCGTCCCGAATGGATTGTACTTACCAAAACGGACAGCGTCCCGCAAAAGCATGTTCTTGAGACGATGTCGCTTTTCAGAAACAAAAAAGTATTTGCAATTTCTCAAGCTGATGCCGCGTCAATCAAACGATTGAGCGATGCACTTGTCGGGTACCTGCGGTCACTCTGACCGCCCGGTTTTTTCTTTTACAGGTTTGCCGAGAATGTCTCTCGGCTCTCCGGTGCCGGATGTGCGGGCAGTCGTTTTTACGGATGTGGTTCTGTGCGGCAAGGGGTATATCCTCGCCCGATAGCTTTCTGAAAAAATTTTGCTAGTATAGTGCCCATATGGTTGCCAGATATACGCCGACGATCGGGCTTGAGATTCACGCCGAACTCAAGACAAAAACCAAGATGTTTTGCGGATGCAGGAATGCGCCGCATGAAGAAGTTCCCAATACGCACATTTGTCCCGTCTGCATGGGGCACCCCGGTACGCTCCCGACCGCAAACAAAGAGGCGGTCCGGAAGGTTCTGCTTGTTGGACGGGCGTTGGAGGCGCGCATAGCCACGTACAGTGAATTCGACCGCAAGCACTACTTTTATCCCGATATTCCGAAAGGATATCAGATCAGCCAATACGCGTACCCGTTTGTCTCGGGCGGGTCACTTGCGGGAGTTACGATCACGCGTGTACATCTCGAAGAAGACACCGCCCGTTCCCTGCATGACAAAGGGGCGGGGAGTCTCATCGATTTTAATCGTGCGGGCGTACCGCTTATGGAACTCGTGACCGAACCGGTCATACACGATGCAAAAACGGCGAGTCTATTTGCCCGGGAGCTCCAGCTCTTACTGCGTACGCTTGAAGTGTCCGATGCCAATATGGAAAAAGGGGAGATGCGAGTCGAGGTTAATATTTCGATGAGCGATTCCGGTACCATGGGTACCAAGGTGGAAATCAAAAATCTCAATTCCTTTCGATCGGTCGAGGCGGCAATAGCCCACGAAATTGATCGTCAAGTCAATATGCTTGAAAAAGGGGGTCTGATAGTCCAGGAAACGAGAGGATGGGATGAGATTAAAGAAGTGACGATTTCTCAGCGCAAAAAGGAATCCTCGCATGACTACCGCTACTTCCCGGACCCCGATCTGCCGAAGCTTGACATTGAAAGTCTCCACGAGTTTTCAGAATCTCGTCTAGACGAGCTTATACCAGAAACTCCTTCAAAAATAAGGATAAAATTACATGATCTCGGATTAACGAGTGATACGATCGAGACTTTTGTCTACAATCGTGATTTGAGAAAATTCTATGAAAGATCTCTGTCCGAGTTAGAATCACTACGAGGAGGTATCGCATCAGATGATCGGCAGAAAGTCGCCAATTACATTACGACAGACATCCTCGGGTATCTTTCCCAAGGAGCAGTGCCTTTGTCACTTGAAAACGCCTCCCCGGTACGTTTTGCAAAGCTGATGCATCTCCTTATCGGAGGCGCAATAAACTCCAGAGTTGCCAAGGACCTCATTCCGGAGTCCCTTTTTGGCCGCGAAGATCCTGAAAAAGTAGCCAAGGAACGAGGACTTCTTCAACAGAGCGGAGAAGGGGAGCTTCTTCCTATTGTTGAAAAGATACTTTCAGAATATGAGCTCGTGGTTGCCGAATATAAGGCCGGTAAAGATTCCTCCCTGCAATTCCTTATTGGCAAAAGCATGAAAGCAACACAAGGAGCTGCAAATCCGGCGGTACTCAAAGAGCTTTTAATTCGAAAAATAAACACCTCGGCTTAGCGATATATCCTTCTCTTGGGGTATAATGGCCCGTATGGATACCGTCACGCTTGATGGAAAGATCTATATCAAAGCCGTAAAAGCGGCAGACGGGGTGGGCTATGCTCCCGATTACGTTGGTCAGCTATGTCGGAAAGGTCTGCTGGACGCTATCATCTTGGGGAAAACATGGTATGTCTCCGAAGAATCTCTCCTTGCACACAAAAATTCTCAAAGCCGTACAAATGCGGGAATTACCAAACGCGACGTTGAAAAGCAGAAAGATGCTCTTGTTTCGCAACAAGCCGTAGAGTATACCCCTGTGTCGTCAGGGGTCGACCATAGGAAGCGTTTTGGGGACACCGATGTTCGTTACACCAGAGACACGGACGAGCTGTTGCCTGCCGTTATTGGGAAGTCGGAGATGGTAATGTCCGATTTTGAGGCGTACCCCTCGGAGGAAGACGAAATGGAAAATCTATCAACGCCAGAAGTATCCCAAGAAGTCTCTCCGCAAGAGGAACCGCTTCACAATAAGGAATATGAAGATAAGGATGAATATGATCCGCCAGATCCGGAAATAGAGTATCCTCAAGAAGAAAACTATGCGGAAGATCAAGAGGTTGCAGTACCCATACGGAAGATTCAGGATCCGGCTCCCGTCAGGCAACCGGATAGAGCATTCGTCCATGAGTACCGAACTGCACGGGAGAGAGATGACTACGTTGAGGAAGACGACGACGACTTCCAAGAGCCCGATCGTCATGTTCTCCCGCGAAGATCGTCTAAAAAGCGTTCATATCGTTTGGTACCGGTTGCCATTCTCATTCTTATAATTTTCCTTGTCGCTAATGTGGTCCTCGAGAGCACGTGGGCATATAGTACTTCCGGACAGAAAAAAACATCTTTTCATACCACCTACCACCTCGCTTCCCTGGATTCAATACTTACAGCTTTCAAGAAAGACTAATTACGTATTCAAAAATATAGATATCTCGGCTGACCGAGATATCTATATCTATATTTGTCTACTAGTCTGTCGAAAATGCCTCGTAGCTCTGTTTGGAGGATAAGAGGTTATAAAACACATGTAGCGGCGGAGCCCCTTCCTCTGCTAGCAAAAAAACACCCCGACAACCGCCCGCCAATACCTCATCAGCTTTGTTACGGGGGTGGACGGGCGGTTTGGTTTTTACTGGTCGGACGCCAGAAATGTCCCGATGCCGTCCACCAATGCCCTGCCCGCTTGGAGAAACAGTGTACGGAGACTGTTTCTCGGGATGGACGGGCGGTCGGTTTTACTGTTTTTTTGATCTTCCGTTACGGGATTTGAAAGGAAAAGGTTTTCTTTGAAAACTCTTATTTTTTTGAGAAAAAACTTGTCCACAGTATTGAAACAAAAATGAGGCAAGAAAAACACGAAAAGACTATATGATATCTAGACAGTTAGGATATCCGCACACATGGCTGAACCTTCGCATTCGCTACTGAAAAATGACTCTGGTCAGAGAGCCGAATATATTCCGGCAGGTGATGCCGGGCGTCTCTTTAATTATACCCGCGACTATGTGGCATCTCTTGTGCGAGAGCAGAAGGTGGAGGGTAAGCGTATTGGCAATCGATGGTTCGTCAATCCGCAATCACTTGCTGTTTTTGTTTCCAAAGTTGCTGAGCAAGAAGCGGCCCGCAGGAATGCGATTCGTGCCGAACGCAGGCTAGAGCGTAAAGCACGTCAAGAATTGAAACGAAGCGGTATGTCAGCGAGCGAGGCCGCTTCCGTTTTTGGGTATACGGGGGATTACATATCGCGTCTTGCTCGCGAGAAGAAAATTACCGGACAGCGCATCGGTCGCGAATGGTTCGTGGACAAGCAAACTCTCGTTTCCTTTATTGCGTCCGTGGGAAAAAAGAAAGCGGTACGCGGTGAGGCGATTCGGAAACAACGTAAAGCGGAACAGCAAATTTTTGCTTCTGCGGAAGAGGTCGGACTTCCAAAATTATTTCCGAGTGCACAGCTTGCAAGGCGCGCGCGTACTCTTGCGTCTGCATTCGGCGTGGTTTTTGTAGGTAGCATGGTCGGTTTGTTACTGTATATGCAGCCGAATGACAAGGCGCTACAGGCGCTTACGTCCGCGCGTTCGTTTATCGCCGAAAGCGTTGTGGAACCTATCGCTAGCGTCGGTCGCTTGCTGTCTCGGGGTACACACACGTTGACCGATATCGTTACGGACGCGGCGATGCATGGTCAATATGCTCAAGCGTCCTCAGGATTTTGGTCCACCCTGTACTGCACCACCACCTCACTCTTCGGCTTCCCCTGCGAAGAAGAAACAACCGGTGACGTGTTGGTCACCACGACTCCTGTTGCACAACCTTCTGCACCACCACCATCACCCACCCCCATCGCCACCACCGCCGTCACCCACGTCACCAACGAGTATG
>JACQKD010000001.1 GCA_016204695.1 Candidatus Kaiserbacteria bacterium | reverse complement strand
GCGGAACGAAGTGGAGCTCGGGCTTGTCGCCGAGGCGTGGTCAAGGACACTTGCTATTTTTGAGCACGAAGTGCGCGAAAAATAGTTAGTGATCCGTGACCGAATCCCGGTAGGCACCCAAGAATAACGGAGCAAATGCGGAGCATTTGTGGAGTATATTCTTGGAGTGCCTACCGGGATGAGAAAGCCGGAGGCGGTATACAAGACGAGCGGAACGAAGTGGAGCTCGGGCTTGTCGCCGAGGCGTGGTCAAGGACACTTGCTATTTTTGAGCACGAAGTGCGCGAAAAATAGTTAGTGATCCGTGACCGAATCCCGGTAGGCACCCGGCTAGTAAGTCCATTGATCATGAAAAATAAATCGATTTTCGTCGAACAATTCGGAAAGATCATCCGTCAAGATGAGGAGATAATCTTCAGCGATACGTCCCCCGTTCCCGCTATAAAAACTCCACCTACTGCTGTTTTTGTAGCTCGCCACGGCGTAGTTCCTGCACTCGGAATTTCCAGTATATGCGGTACGATGTACATCTGTCGAACAGATTCATCCGATTCGGTAGCGTTTAACTTTGATGTATATTCTTTTCAAGCTGGTGACTCGTCCGTACTTCAAATTAGACACGTTGACAATACTTCTATTGATTATCACTGGACAGATGATCCTCCAGCATTCCTCATGGCAGTTGCCCCCCAGACAATAAGGGACCGGATTGACACGATTAAAATAGACTTGAGCAAGAAAAAAACGAGAGCTACGGCAAATTGAAATGGAGGGACAACAAGATTCACAGATGTGGTCAAAAAAAGATGTGGGCGCATCCCTCTCGTAGCGAGGAGTGATCCAGATCACGATGGGTTGATTTCCTCTGTTTATCTGATAGTCTGACGGTATGAACACCAGAACGCAAACAAAGGAGCGGAGGAATGCCCCTATGCCTATCGGAAAGATCGGCCAGCGCCGCCAGGTGGTGATCCCGAAGAAAATCTTTGAGGACCTGGGTCTTGAAACCGGCGATTTTGTCGAGGTGACGCAGGTGAATCGCACCGTGGTCATCAAGCCAAAAAAGGTCGTGGACGCCGATGACGTACTGACACCGGAAGAGGAGAAGATCGTCCGTAAGGGAGAACGACAACTTCGAGAAGGCAAGTTTGTGGTTTGGTCAGACATTAAACATGGCTTGGCGCGCTGAACTTTCCGATACTGCAGAACGACAACTGGTGAAACTTCCTAAAGATGCCCGTCGACGCATCGGCCTAGCAATTGATATTCTTGAGGTTGATCCATTTCAAGGAAATACCATCCCACTCAAAGGCAGGTTGTGGCATGGCCGGTATCGGAAACGCGTCGGGCGATATCGGATCATCTTTGTCCTCTATCCAGAGACACATATCGTTAAGATTTCCGCCATTTTGTTGCGAGACGAGAAGACGTATCGGTAGCAACTCAAACCTCGTCCATATACGTAGCCGCAATGACGAGTATCATGTATAGATATGGATCCTGAAATTAAAACTTCGTTGGAAGAAATCAAAAAAAGAATAAAGCAAAAAGTTGCAAAGGGGCGGCCCGCTTTTTGGTTCGTGCGCCACGGTGAAAGCGAGGGGAATGTGCTTGGAAGGACTTGTCCCGTGATGCACGACACGCCTCTTACCGCAAAGGGAACACAAGAAGCGGCACAAATTATTTCTTATCTGCAGCAAAACAGCACACGAGTAACGCACATCTACGCCTCGCCCAAAGAAAGATCCCTTCAAACAGCAGAAATCATTGCGGCATCGTTGGGGCTTGAGATCAATGTGAAGCCCGGATTGGATGAAAGAGATTGGGGGGAATGGAGCGCGCTGTACTGGCACGAAGCTTCCGATCGACTCGACCAAATGCCTATACAAGAACGGTACACCTTTACCCCCGAAGGAGGAGAATCTTGGGAAAAAATGGAAGAGCGCCTCTTTCTGACGCTTGAAGAGATAGCTGAAGAAAGCAAAGGAGGAAAGAATGTACTTATTATCACTCACCGCGGCTGTTTGCGCGCACTGATGCCCACACTGGCCAAAGCGGGCATCAGTAAACATAAGGAGTTTTCCGTCGCCACCGGCACTCTTTCCAAGTTTTCATTCGACAAAGACAGGTTCGACTTCGTCGGCTTTTTGCCGAGAGCCCTCTCCGTTTTCTTCGCCCTCTTTTCCAGTCTGGTTCATTAAGCACATACAAGCGAGCGGGGTTCTTGCTTGCTATACTTCCCGTATGAAAAGGATGGCAGTCATATTTTTCTTTGCTTTTGTTCTCAATTTTGTCTGGGAAAATCTCCATTCGTTGCTCTACGAGAACTACATGGGAAGGCCAATCACGGAATTTATTCTGCTCCGCGCGACACTTGCCGACGCCGTCATGATCGCCGCGGTTGCGTTTCCCTTCCTGTATTTCTCCGGCCTGCGAGCGCACCGATGGATTGCGATTCTCCTCTGGATCATACTCGCCGTTGTAATAGAGCTCTTCGCGCTCTCGACAGGCAGATGGGCGTACAATGAGTATATGCCGCTTGTTCCCTTTCTTGGAGTGGGACTCACGCCCACGATCCAGCTTGCGCTTCTCGGGTACCTCTCGCTCCGGCTCACAGAACGCCCAACATCACAGGTGCCGTCAGAGCCGCCGGAACATCCTTGATAAACGTTACCCATGTTGCGGGAATCTGAAAGGCAACACCAAGAAAATCCAACAGGGGTACTGCTTCTGTAAACAAAGTTTCCTTGAGTTGCGCTCGCAATCTAAATGTAAGCGAGCGAACTCGGTAGGCACTCAAACAAGCCTATCCTCCTCGGATTTTCTTATTGACTGCAAGCACGGCTTTGAGGAGGTTTGGCTCGTAGCCAGCCTCTTCGGAACGCTTCACGATGGCATTGGTGTCCTTCGGCAGACATTTCCCGCCAAAACCGCGACTCTTTGAATACCGCCGTATGTGAGCGGCCGATTCGGCCGTCGAGCAACCACATCTCGCGTAAAACGTCGTAGTTTACCCCGAGTGCTTTTGCTATTTCGTAAAACTCGTTACAGAAGGTCACTTTCGTCGCCAAAAACGCGTTTTCCATATATTTACAAAGCTCCGCGGTCGTACTGTCCACAAATTCATACCGTGCCTCCGCGCCGAGCACTCGCTTAAAATATTCTCCGACCTCGCCCGCCACCTCCAGCTCGCCGCCAAAGATCATAAAGTGATGCCGCTTCATATTGTGCGGGTCGGGATGGCCTTGCCAAAACGGCACTTCGTAATTGCCCTCGCCGATATACTCCGGTCTGAACGTCAAGAATCCAATTCATCCTCAAGAACAACTCTGTCTCTGCCAGTCTGCTTTGCTTTATACATGCACGCATCGGCGCGCCTGATAAAATCGTCGAGGGTCTCAAGCATTATTTGCGTTCCGTCAGGTCGTGTCTGCATTTTGAGGGATGCAAACCCTATGCTGACGGAAACATCGACGCCATTTCGTTCCAAGGTTTCATACAGATCCCTTTCCGTCTCTCGTAGTTTTGCTTTCATCGCTTCGAATCCGGCGCGTGCCGCATTTCGGAATCGTTCCGCAACATTTCTCGCATATATGGGATTAAACTCCGGCATCAATACGATAAATTCGTCTCCGCCCCACCGTGCACAGGTGTCCGATCCTCGCGCCTCATAAGCGATATGTCGCGCTACTTGTATGAGACATTCATCACCGATGGCATGACCGAGCGTATCGTTGACACGCTTGAATCGATCCAGATCAATAAAAAGAACGCAGAGCCGCGTCTCCGGATGTTCGGGTGCCTCTTTTCCTCGACGCGCAAGATTGGAAATCTGCGCCGCTTGCTCCCTCTCAAGTTCAAAACGACTTGCGAGCCCCGTGAGCGTATCGATAGCAGACGTCTCCCGGGACTTTCTCGCCAACTCCTGCGCTCGAATGATCCGCGCCTCCCAGCGGCGTTTGTCTTCAGGTCCCAGTGTAGTAGGATTCCCAATATCCACGCGCAATTCTTCGAGAAGGCCTTCCAGGACGGAATCGGCAGTTTCAGGCTGCGACTCCGGATCCGGCTCGGAAGATGCTCCCGTTTCCTGTTGCGGAACCTCTTTTTGTAATTGTTCGGGATTCATACTGTAGAAAAGCGTACGCTTATCAAGATACTAGATAGTATAGCAGTAAAGTCAATCGGCTCATGTTCACTTTGTCCCGAGGCACTTTTTTGCTATATTGCAAGCCTAGGCCTTATCGTCTAACGGTTAGGACACAAGCTTCTCAAGCTTGGAATCGGGGTTCGATTCCCCGTAAGGTCACAAAATAAGAAACTATATTTATCAACGTATTTCAGGATACCCTAAAGGGAATTCAGAACTTTGATATACTACGGTATATGCACCCACTTTTACAAAAACAAGAAGAGTTACATAATGAAGGCACATCTTTGTTAGAGAAAATACTACTGCCAATTCTGGAGCAGTACGGTAAGGTGTCAGTCGGCGGAAGCTACTCATACAAGCTATTAAATTACCCTGACTTGGATATTGATGTTGTTAGTGAAAATGTGTCTAAAGATTTGTTTGCGAATTTGTGCGGTGAACTCATCAGACTAGATTTCACATCAAAGTTCAAATCTGGAGATAGAGTAAATTATCCACATGCACCTTCTATAAAAAGACCTTTTGGCTATTCTGTAAAAAGACCTTTTGGCTATTGGGTATCTCCTGACATCAATTTTGGAAATAGTGTCTGGAAGATTGATATTTGGCTACAAAAACCAGAGTGGTACACAGGCGACACAAATCGTTACGCAGAAAAGCTACTAGACGCTAGCGAAGAAAAGCGCATTACTATACTTTCATTGAAAGAAGAACTTATTGAAAAGAACCTCTATGGCGTTGGTAAAGAGTTTGTATCTGAAGATGTGTATGAAGGAGTACTGCGAGGTGATGTAAAAACGGTTGATGACTTACGTGACTTTTTGACCGCTAACCATAACTAGCGACGACAGCTCATTTGTCCCTTGCCTGATGTAATCTCTATCTTTGCAAAGTTCTGAAAGCCACGCTAATGGGTCACAAAAAAGTAAGGAGGGGAACGCGATAGCGTTCGCTGACTATATTTTTGTGACCTTACGAGGAATCGGACGGCGGAGCCGGTATACAAGGCGAGCGGAACGAAGTGAAACAAGGGCTTGTCGGCGGAGAAACAGTGTCCGAACACTGTTTCTCCGTCCAGCGTTCTTATGAGCGAAGCGTGAGGAAGCGAATGCTTGGAGCTTCCGCAAGACTCATTGTGGGCTTTTGTGAGGCATAGCCGAAACAAAAGACCCAATGAGTGAACAGTTTCTGTAAGGAACTAGAAAAAGCGGGACGATTCCCCGTGCCGCAAGGTGTACTGAATCTGTAAGGATCGATTCTCGTGGAGAGAGAGTCGGAAGCCGGACGGAGCGAAGCGGAGGAGGTGAGGTCGCGCAAAATTACTTTGCGATTAATTCTTGAGCTTGGGAACAAAATGCTTGCATTTATCTTTATCGTGACGTAGAACGTTCGCCCTCGATGTAAGAACATCCGTCGGGACCAATTTTCAGGTCATGTATTGTTTTCGCAGAAGTGTAGATTTCACCTCCCGGTTTCAAGATCGAAATTTTCCCGTTGATTATGACTTCAACTGATCCTTTTAAAACAACGAGTAGTTGATCTCCAGGATGATCGTGACTAGGGAATGACTCATGTGGAGGATCATCATATTCTCCGATGATTGAGAAACCCTCCTTAAGCATTCTCCGCTTGATTGCTTCTCTACTTTCCATGATACCTTCTTACCTCCCCTTCCACTCCCTCTCCTGCCGGACGAGCATGGTTTCGGCTTCTTCGGGATTCAGCATGATTTCTTCCACAACACGCTCAAGGCGCATGCTTTGCGATCCCTTTACCAAAACAACATCTCCTTCGCGGAGCATCATCTCGAGCTCATTGCCTGCAACGTATGCGTCGTCATATTGAAATATCTGTTCGGAAACCATGCCCCGTTCGAGCGCACCCCTCGCGATGCTGTGCGCGCGCACGCCGACGGTGATGAGAATATCTGCGGATTCCGCCACTTGCGCGCCGGCTTCCTGATGCGCCTGTACTGAAAATTGGCCAAGTTCGAGCATATCGCCGAGCACGGCTATCTTTCTCGTCACGCCCTTCACTTCTTTGAGCGCTTGGAGCGCCTTTGCGAGCGCCACGGGGGAGGAATTGTAGGTGTCGTCGATGATAAGCGTGTCTTTAAGCCCGGAAAGGAGGCGCATCCGGCCCGGAGGCGGCACATGCTCGCGGAGCGCAGTGGCGGCCTCGGAGAGCCCGACACCGATCAGCGAGCCGACGGCCGCGGCCGCGGCGTAGTTGTACGCATGTTGTATGCCAAGCGACCCTTCGACGCGCATGACGACCGCTTCCCCGCCGTGAGTTAGGGTACATTCGATGCCGACTGCGCGACCATTTTCGTAGATGATCTTGTCGGCGGAGGCCGTAAAATCGGAAAGCGAGTAGCGACTGAAGCCGACAACTTTTTGCCGCAGAGTCGTCGCGACATCGCGGACGCGCTCGTCGTCGTGGTTGTATACGAATACGCCGTCCGGCTTGAGCGCCGAGACGAGCTGGAGTTTCTCGCGCACGACCTCCTCCGGCGTGCCGAAGTATTCGACATGGACGGGCATATCGGGAAGCCGGGTCAACACCACGATGTCGGGTTTCACCCATGCAACAATGGCAGACATGTCTCCCGGGCGGTCGACGCCGATTTCGAGTACGAGCCAATCGGGATATTCTTTTTGAAAGAGAGCAATGATCAACCCCTCAAAGAGATTCGCTATCCACCCGAACATATTCGACGAGGAATTGGGAAGTCCGAGCACGGTAAGCGGCACGCCGATATCGGAATTAAAACTCTTCTCGCTTTTTCGGACACGAACGCTGTTTTTGATCACCGAATAAATCGCGTCTTTGGTCGATGTCTTGCCGACACTTCCGGTGATCGCAATAATCTTCGGCCGTTTACGGGCGAGCAATACGCGAGCCTCGGCGGTGAGAACGGCAACGACTATGTTCTTCAGAATGTTCTTCATGAAAAAATCCGCAAAAAAAGCTCGTGCTGGTTGTGAGGACTCTTATCGGTCCGGCGGAATATCATAGTAGTTAATCAAAAACTTTGCGATGTTCATAAAAGGCTCGGTCAGGGTCTCGGATGCATATCGCACATGCCCGGGCTCGACGGTATACAGGAAGACAAAAAACTTCGGATCGTAGGCCGGAAAGTAGCCGAAAAAGGAATGGAGAAACCTATCGTCATAGTACCCTCCGCCGGCAGGGTTGGCAATCTGGGCGGTACCGGTCTTGGCGGCCACGCTATAGTGCTCCATCTTGTACGCGCCGCCGCGGAGCGCCGTATCCACGACCTCGACAAGCATCCGCGTCACCTCTTCGGTCGCTTTCTCGCTATACACCCGGTCGTCATCGGGAAATGAGATGGCCTGTTCCTCCCCGTCGGTATAGACGATTTTCCGACCGACATGCGGGGTGACGAGCACACCGCCGTTTGCAAGCGTGCCGAGCGCCCGCGCCGTCTCGATCGGCGTCATTGCGATACCTTGTCCGAAGGAGGCGGTTGCGTATTCGACCATGCGCGGACTTTCGAGGTTTGAAATGAGGCCGTGCGTTTCGTTCGGCAGATCAATGCCTGTTTCCGTGCCGAGTCCAAGCTTCTTGAAATAGTCGCCGAAACGCTTGCCGCCGAGCAGTGCGGCGATGTGCGCGACACCCGTATTCAGCGACTGGCTCAAGATTTCCTGCATGGGCACCGTGCCGCGGCCTTTGCCGTCGAAATTTTTGATCGTATAGCCGTCGAGATCAAGGTATCCCGCGTCGTAGTATGTCGAAGACGGCGTAATGACTCCGGCATCCAGCCCCGCCGCCATCGTGAGCGGCTTGATAATCGACCCCATCTCATAGACGCTCTCGACGAGCGGATTCTTGAACTGCTCGATGCCCGCATCGGCACGATCGTTGAGATCAAAGGAAGGATAAACGCCGAGCGCGTATATATCGCCGGTACGAGGATTGATGATGATGCCGCCGGTCAGTTTGCTTTCCCATGCCTCGTGGATGCCCTTGAGTTCGCCCTCAAGCGTGCGAGCGACCGTCGGCTCTACGGACGTGACCAGATCGCCCGCCCGGCTCTTATCCGCAGGAAAAATCGCCTGTCCGATATTGCTGAATATTTCGGCAAAAAAATTGACGGAGAGCTTGTCGTCTTGACGCAACAACATATCGTTGTAGTAGCGTTCGAGACCATAGCGCCCGACAAGCTCGTCTCCGTCGTATGCGACAAAGCCCACCGTATGGGCCGCGAGCGCACCTCCGGGATACTGCCGCCATTGATCGCGATAGAGCGATACTCCCTTGAGGTCGAGTGCTTCGATTGCGGCGCTCTGCTCGCGGGTGAGATGCGTCGCCGCTTCATAGTACGAGTCCCGGATATCTTCCGTCCTTTTTAAGAATGTTTCTTTGTCGATCGGTACGATGCGGGCCAGAGCGTCATAGACCGCTTCCCGGTTGTCGCCCACGATACTCGGATTCACAGCAAGCAAAAAACCTGTTTTCACCGTAGCGGCCGAGACCTCCTCGCCGTGGCGCGTGGTAAAAAAAATGGAACCTCGATTAAAAAAATCTTCTACGGTATGCACGTACTGCCGCTCGGCATGTTCGCGGTACTCACTGCCGTGGACGACTTGCACATGATACAGCCGCGCAATAAGCGCAAGCGCCGTGCAAAACACCACGACGGTAATGATTCTGATTCGTCCGATGGCGTTAGTTCTCATGCGTGAGGAGCACCAGATTGTCCGGCGCCTTCACTACATACACCTTTTTCGGAGCGGGAACAAATCCATATTGTCCGATAGTATCCTCGCCAATCGCTTGTTTTGCGTCGATATACGACGATTCAAGGTCGCTGATATGAGAATGAAGATAGGTGATTTCCCGGTCGACTTCTTTGCGCGCGATAACATGTACGACCGAAGCGCTTATGAAATACACATAGAGTCCAAACAGTATTAAAAATATCGAGAGTGCGACGAAAAACAGTCGCTGTGTCTGATGGTATGGTGTTGTCAATTTCTGTGTCATATCTTTTGTACAATCCTCAGCCGGGCACTCCGGGCTCTCGGGTTGCGGCTCAACTCTTCTTCTGCGGGAATAATCGGTTTTTTGGTGATCCGCCGCATCCTCCCTTCCGTTTCCAGTCCCGCAAACGCGTGTTTGACGATGCGATCCTCAATACTATGGAAGCTGATGATCGCGAGGATCCCGCCCGGGGAGAGTAGATCGACAGCCGCGGCGATAAACTCTTTGAGCGCATCAATCTCGTCATTGACCGCGATGCGGAGGGCTTGGAAGGTCTTGGTCGCCGGATGGATGCGACCGTGACGGTATCTCTCCGGCACCGTACCGGTGCTGTACACCTTGTGGCTCTTTTGGTTCGCTTCGCTCCCAAAAGAGCTCGCAAGGTCTTGCGAAAGCGCCCCGCGCTTTCTCACCGCTTCGGAAATAATCTCGGCGAGCTCGCGTGCGGTCTCGATCCTTTTCTCTGCTCTCGCTCGCACGATTGCGCGAGCAATCGGCCGCGAGTACCGCTCCTCTCCGTATGCGAAGATGACATTTGCGATGTCCTCCTCTTTCCATTCGTTCACGATGTCGGCGGCCGTGAACGGATAGTGCTCGGGGTCGCCGAACGTCATCGCGAGCGGTTCGTCGGCGCTGAAAGAAAATCCTTTGCCGCCGCCAAGCTCCCGTTCTCCTGAAAACTGCTCCATGCGCCACCCGAGGTCGGCGACAATGGCATCGGCATACGTCAGCCCTTGCGTCTTCGCCAGCGCCGCAATGTTTCTGAAATTGCCCGTCGCAAAGAGCACTCGCACATACGGCACATCTTTCAGGGCGACCCGCTCCGCCGCGCGCGCGACCGCTATCGGGTCGGCATCGATGCCGAAAAGCGTTCCTTTCGGACCGAGCTTTTCAAGAATCGCGGAGAAATGTCCCCCGTTCCCGAGCGTCGCGTCGATGACCGTCGCGTCCGCCCGAAGTGCGAGTCCCGCAACCGTCTCGGCGAGCAAGACCGGTATGTGCCGCGTGCTGTCCTTGGTATTTTCCTCGGACATATTCTTCAAAGAACACCAACCTCGCCGAGCTTTTCCGCAAGCGCATTCCCCTGCTTCTCTATCCTGCGCTTGTACTCGGTCCACTTTTTCTCGTCCCAAATCTCCACGCGGTCGTGAATGCCCGCGAGTACGACCTTGCTGTCGAGCCCCGCAAATTCCTTCAAGAAATCGGGAACGAGAATGCGTCCGGCGCCGTCCACCTCGGTCTCAACCGCCCCGGAGAGAAAGAAGCGATTAAATCCTCTGGTGTCCGCTTGTCCGAGCGGCAGGCGGCCGATTTTCTCCGTAATCTGCCCCCATGCCTTGAGTGGATAGACGAAGAGGCAGTTGTCGAGACCCCGCGTCACCACCACCGACTTGCCGAGCTCACGCCGCCATTTTGATGGCACCGACAGGCGCTTCTTCGGGTCGAGGGTGTGTGTGTATTCGCCGATGAGCATATGTATTTGTTCCTCAGAGAATACCACGGTTACCCACTTCCTCCCACCCCAATGACAGTATATACCACTCCATCCCACCAGGAGACACTTTATCCACAGAGCAAACACCCAAAACCCCGGAATCGCTCCGCGATTCCGGGGTTTTCATATCCCGCTCGTTCAACCAAAGACTAAAAGATTCTTGAAAGATCGTCTAGTCGGCTGATTTTAAAATCGATCCAATCCGGCGAATCTTTTCTCGTGCCAAGGTCATACCAAACAACTTTCATGCCAAGTTTTTTTGCCGGTGCAAGCCCCCGTTCGATATTGTCGTCTATCATGACTGACTTCTCCGGTGCGGCTCCCGTTGCCTCAAATGCCGCTTTAAAAATGCGCGGATCGGGTTTTGAAAGATTTAATTCATTGGAAATGCCAACAAAATCGAAATAGGAGAAGATGCCGGCTTCAGTCAACTTTTGTCGCGCCTTGATCGACTGATTGGCGATGATGCCAAGCTTGTACTCTCGTGAGAGAACCTCAAGAACTTCCCGCGTCTCCGGAGGCACAGACGAGAGGGTGAAATAGTCGATCGCTTCATTCTGCATTTGTACCTCTTTCAGAATCGCTTCCCGCTTGTCTTCTTCGGGAATCAACAACGAAACTATATGCCGATTGACGTCACCCAGCCTGCCGCTCGCCTCCGGAAAGACTTCCGTAATATGATCAAGAGTCAGCGATGGGTCCTCCCGTCGCATGGCGGCAAGCAAAAACTCGTGCGACATCCGGATCGCCCTCGCATCATCCAGCAACACCCCGCCCATGTCGAAAAAGATCCAGTCGATCTCGGGGTGTTTTTTCATATGAAAATGCAGAGCTTACTCCTTCCTCGGGCGCATGAGCGGGAAGAGTTGGACTTCGCGGGCGGGTTGGTTCATGAGAAAGGCGAATGTTCGTTCCGAAAAGCCGTGGCCGGCAGTCGGCGGCATGCCGTATTCGAGCGCCTCGACGAATTCCATGTCCGCCATCTGCGCCTCTTCGTCTCCGGCGTCGCGCATGGCTTGTTGCGTCTCGAAACGCGCACGCTGGTCGGCCGGGTCATTGAGCTCGCTGTACCCTTGCCCAAGCTCCGACCCGGCGATAACAAAGTGAAAACGCTCGGTAAGCTCGGGATTGTCCGGCTTTGATTTTGCAAGCGGTGACATGATCTTCGGCTCGTTTATGAGAATTGCGGGACCGCCGATCGACTTGCGGCAATATTTCCAGAGCGTGTCGATAAGGCGTTCGCGTCCGGCGGTCTCCTTGTCATAGTCCACCTTCAATTCCGCAAGCTTTTTCTGAATATCTTCCACACTCGCTTTCCAGATATTGACACCGGTGTTTTGCTCGATCACTTCGGTATAGTCGATACACGGCCACTCTCCGGCGAGGTCAATCTCAAATCCCCGTATGGAAAATTTCTGCGTGCCGAATGTCTCTTGCGCCACATAGCGGTAACATTCGCGCAAAAATTCATACATCTGCTTGTAGTCGGCATACGCCCAGTAGGCCTCGCACTGCTCGTATTCCTGAAAATGCTCGGCGGACATACCCTCGTTGCGGAAGATGCGTCCAACCTCGAATGTTTTTTCAAAACCGGCAACCATCAGCCGCTTCTGCCAGAGCTCGCCCGCCGATATTCGCAGGTATACGTCGATATCGAGCGCATGGTGGTGCGTCGCGAACGGCCGCGCATCCCCGCCGCCGGTCGTTACTTCAAGAGTTGGCGTATGCACTTCGACGAAGCCGTGGTCTTCGTGGAAGCGGCGTACCGCTTTCCAAAATTTCGCGCGCTTTTCGACAAGGTCGCGCGTTTGTTCGTTGAGCAAGAGGTCGATGTATCGCTTGCGATAGCGTTCATCCTCGTCCTTGATGCCGTAGAATTCGCTCGGGATGGCCTGAAGCGCCTTCGTCAGCATGCGCCATGACGTCGCGGCGAGCGTGCGCTCGCCGCGACCGGTGACAAACAGCGTTCCCGACGTTTCGATAAAATCACCTTGGTCGACGGTTGCACCAAAAAGATCGTACGCCTCTTCCCCGACCGCATCACGAGACAAAAAGACCTGCATGCGGTCGGTGCCGTCAAAGATGTCGGCGAACGTGGAGCCGCCATGACGCCGAAGCGACATGATGCGTCCGGCAAGTATGACAGGCGTCTTCGCCCCGGCGAGCATGTCAAAACCCTCTTGCGCATCCGCTATGCGATGGGTGCGGCCTGATGTTGCCGGATACGGGTTAATCCCTTTCGCAACAAGGGCATCGCGCTTCTCCTCCCGCTCTCTGCGTATTTCTTCGAGTGAGGACATAAGACATTATGAAATATAACACACACGAACACCGCACCGCGGAGCAAAACAATTTTTGAGAAGGGCTGTGGCCGTGGGGGTTGCTTCCAAAAATTGCTTTTGCGGAGCGGCGCTCATCGGGGATACTTTCTATTTGACGTCAATCACCTTGTACGACATCTTGCCGTTTGGGGTGTTGAAGGTAAACGAGTCGCTCTTGGACTTTCCCATGAGCGCCTCGCCGAGCGGAGAGAGATATGAGAGCTTGTGTTCTTGAATGTTCGCCTCTTCGGAGCCGACGATGGTGTAGGTGTGCGGCTCTTTGTCCGATTCTTTCTGAATGGTGACGACCGAGCCGAGTCCTACTACGTCGCCCTTTTTGCTGTGCGCGACGATCTTCACCTCTTTGATGACTTTCTCAAGATAGGCGATCCGCTCCTCGATCGCGGACTGCATATCGCGCGCTTCTTGATATTCGGCGTTTTCGGAGAGATCGCCGAGCGACCGTGCATATTCCAAAAGCTCCGCCACTTCCTTGCGGCGGATCGTTTTCAGATATTCAAGCTCCTGCTTCAGCTCCTCAAATTTTTCCGGTGTTAAAAACGCTTGCGGTGAATCATCCATATGCTTCGGAAAAATTAATTTTTAAACGCGGCGGTATTCTGCAAAAAATCGTGGCCTTCATTATACCCTCTCCGCCCGCTTTTGAAGGCGGGCTTCGGGGTATCTAAGATTTCTAAGTCGCTACGCTCTAAGAAATCTATTATACGTACGCACAAGTGCAAGTCAAACTGACACATCCTCGCGCAAAAAGCTATTGCTCTGATCTATTGTATGTCACCAAGATACTCTGGGCGGTTGTGGGCGAGCCAGTTGATGACACGGCTCATGGTCGGCGCGGAACCGAAGAGATTGGTGCGCGGCCCGTGCTCAAGGAGCGTCACAAATACATACTTCGGATTTTCGTACGGGAAGTATCCGACCGCCCATGAGTTGATGAATTCGTTGTTTGCGCCGATCTGCGCGGTGCCGGTCTTGGCGGCGATATGGATGTCGCCGCGATTGAGCGATCGCGCCGTGCCATCTGTCGCCGACTGTCGCATACCCTCCCGTATGACCGCAAGATATGCCGGATCAAGACGGAGATCATACGAAGACGACGGTTCTCCTTGGATAAAATGCGGCGTAAGCATGGTGCCGCCGTTGGCGATCGCGCCGTAGGCGCGCAACATCTGGAGCGGTGTCACTTGAAAACCAAACTGTCCGATCGACGTGAAGTACGTATCGCCGAGACGCCATTCTTCGCCGAACGTCTCCTCCTTCCATTCCGGATTCGGCACGGTGCCGGCCTTACCTTCGGCAAGCGGCGTATGTACCGGCTCGCCGAAGCCGAAACGATGCATGTAATCGTTGATGCGGCTGATGCCCAGACCGGCTTGGCCGCCGTAACCGCCGCCGATCGTGTAGAAATATACGTTTGAGGAGACGGCAATCGCGCGGCGCATGTCGACGAGACCGTGAGCGCGCCAATCGTTGAAAACGGAAGGATTGCTTGGGTTATAGAGATTGGGAATGACAATCGACCCGGTCGATAAAATCTGCTTGCTCGGATCGATGATTTTTTCGGCAAGCGCCGCGTACGCCATGAAGGGCTTCACGATCGAGCCCGGCGTGTAGAGCCCCGACACGATGCGATTGAGAAACGGGAGACGTTCATCCTGCGTGAGTGCGTGGATCGCCTCGGCATCAGTACCCTTGGCGAGAAGCCCGGGATTGTACGACGGGAAATTTGCAAGTGCGATGACTTCGCCGGTATGCACATCCATGACCACGCCCGCGCCACTGCGGAAGTCATACTCTTCGGAAGTGGTCGCAAGCGCATCATGAAGCGCCTCGGAAAACTCCGCATCAATCGAGAGTGTAAGCGGCTCGCCGGCCCGCGAAGGATGCGCGACATGATGAGAGATGACCTCCTGCGTCGCGTCGATCTCGATAAGCTGTTCTCCGTTTTCCCCCGCAAGCTGTCCGTTGTACGCGGATTCGATACCGCTGATGCCCTCATACTCGGTGCGAAAGTAGACGCCGGAGCTGTCTTTCTTGGGATAGCTCACGTGTCCGAGAAGCTGACCCAAGCCGCGGCGATCGGTGTACGCGCGCGCGGAGAAATCCGAAATATCGGCATCCTCGGTATTCCACGCAAGCAGTTCGCCGCGGCGATCGTAGATGACCCCGCGCGGCGCGATGACAAGCGATGTGTCGAGACGATTATTCTCACTCCGCTCTCGAAACTCCTCGCCATGCACGATCTGCAGGCGAAACGCCTGTCCGAGAAACACGAGTGCGATCAGTATGAACGCGATCCCGACTCCGATGATGCTGGCGCGAGAAAGCGGCAGAGCAAGGCGGCCTTCGAGCCGCCCGGTGTTGAATGATGGAAGATTGGACGCATCAAGAAATATTTCGTCGAATTCAATCGTCGAGCGTCTTTTTTTCCGGAAAATGTTCAGAAGGGACAAACGCATAGTTTTGAGAGTGATTCCGTTCGTATCATTCTACCTTATAAAAGGCGATTCGCGGACGCAATACTTCCGCGAGCAGACAAAAAGCCGACGCCGACAGCGTGTAAAGGGCTTGATAGAATCCCCCCGCGCCGAAATATGCGTCACATAGCAGACCGAGTGCGATAATCTCGTATCCTCTGAATACAAAGACATAGCCCGCCCACAGCGGCAGAGCAAACCACCATGGTGCGGCGACGGAAACGATGATCAACAGTGTAAAACAAATGAGACGCATGGTGCGGGAGATATGCTATTGCGCGGGCGCTTCTTCCGGCGGCGCTTCCGGTGTTGATGTGGCGGCGACATGCGCCTCGGGCGGCACCTCCACCTGAAAGAGCGCTGTCGGGGCGGCGGTGACCGCCTCAAGCGCTTCCTCATAGGATATGTGCGAGGCCGGCTCCTTTGCCACATGTACAAAACGCACGGCCGAAAGCGGTATTGAGGTAGTCACGTAGGCATACTGCTCGGGATTGGAAGAGAGCGACTCCATATGCACGACTTTTCCGTACGCGCCCCTGCCTGCTCCGGGGAGCAGTGCGACATCCCCCTCGGCCAACGGTATGCCCTGCGGTACCGACAGGCGCAGTACGCCCCCTCCCTTACCCTCACCCTGCACAAAGATCTTCGGTCCGGTGAGGTATGCGGTCGTATGTACGCCCGGCGCACTCACAAGGAGCACGAGCGCGCTGTGCGCATACACTCGGATCACCGATCCGACTGCGTTGTCTTCTACGTATACGATGGCGTTCTCGACAATACCATCCTCCATCCCTCGGTCTATGAGAAAGGTGTCGTAGGGAGTTTGGTTGGGACGGGAAAGTACCCCTGCCGTAATATACGTCTCCTTCCTGAAGCCGAGCAATGCCGAAAGCTCTTCATTTTCGGCCTGCAACTGCCGTACCTGCCACGCATCGTCTGCGGTCCGGCGCAATTCGTCTTCGAGAGCGATAATTTGTTCGTCGAGCGAATGGCGTGTCCTGAAATATACGGGAACGGCGCCGCCTGATTCCCACAGCCACGCCCGCACCGATACGATAGGGCTGAATATCACCCCGCCGACAGCCGCCATGCCGCCGCGCACAGAGAAAAGAAGTCCGAGTCCGACGCACGCAAACAAGAACACGAGAGCGCCACGACGCCACGCGTTACGTGAACTGCGGCGTGAGTTCGTCTTCATTGGTGATGAGAATATCCGCATAATCGTCAAGATTCTCGAGCACGATGCCCGTCCCCCGTATCACTGCGCGCAGAGGATCCGGGACGGTGACGACCGGCACGCCGATCAGCTCTTCGAGAAGTCGCGCGGCCCCCGGGATAAGCGCGCCGCCGCCGGAGAAGTAGATTCCCCTCTGCATGACATCCGCGAGCACTTCGGGCGGCGTCTCTTCGAGCACGTCCCGCACCGATTCGACAATGGAGTCGATCGCCTGTCCGATCGCATGGCGCACATCGGCATCCGTGATCGCCACTTCGCGCGGCAGTCCCGTCACGACATCGCGACCGCGCACCACTACTTCGTGCATCTCTCCATCTTCGGCGATGGATGCAAGTGCGATTTTCAATTCTTCGGCGGTACGCTCCCCGATGAGCACCTTAAACTGGCCGCGAATATAGGCGATGATATCCGCATTGAGATGATCACCGGCCGTACGCAGATTGCGCGCCGTGACAATGCCGTTAAGCGATATGACGGCGATGTCGGTCGTGCCGCCGCCGATGTCGATGATCATATTACCCATGGCTTTCGACACCGGCAGTTTTGACCCGATAGCCGCCGCCATCGGCTCCTCGATCAACAACACTTCGCGAGCGCCCGCATTGCGGGCGGCGTCGCGAGCGGCGCGCATCTCGACATTCGTGATGCCGTACGGCACACCGACGAGTACGCGCGGCGGCATGAGCATGCGATTACTCTCCCTGATCTTCCCGATGAAGTAGGTGAGCATCTCCTCGGTCACTTCAAAGTCGGAAATCACTCCTTCGACGAGCGGCCGCACCACCTCGATATGCGATGGCGTCCTGCCGAGCATACCCTTGGCCTCCGCGCCCACCGCGACAAGCTGTCCCGTCTTGTGATTCACGGCCACCATGGTCGGCTCATTGATGACAACCCCCTTGCCCTTGACGTAGACAAGCGTGTTGGCGGTACCGAGGTCGATGCCGATGTCGGTGGACAGACCGTTTGTCAGCCGGGAAAACCACTTCTTCATATCGTCGCCGTTTGTTCCGTACCGGAGAGCGAAGATTCCGGTCCGCCGGCCGGCGGAAGACTCGCATACAGTTCTTCTTCCGAATGATACGTGACTTCTCCCGTCCTGCGTTTGACGACCTCAAACGTATTTTGCTCTTTCGTTTTTTCGCTCACGACGACGCGATACGGAATACCGATAAGGTCGCTGTCCGCGAACTTTTCACCGGCACGCAACGAACGATCATCGTAGAGTACCTCGATGCCGCGCTCGCACAGGCCGCTGTAGATGGTATCGGCATAGTCGCGCAGTTCCGCGCTTTCGGCATTGAGCGCGACCAGATGCACCGCAAACGGCGCGACACTCTCCGGCCAGATAATACCTTTCTCATCCGAGAGGACCTCGACGATCGCACCCATTAGACGCGTCGTGCCGATGCCGTAGCATCCCATAATCGGTGTCTGATCTTTGTCGTCCTTGTCCTTGTAGGTGTAACCGAAGGCTTCGGGGTACTTGCGTCCAAGATCGAAGACATTGCCTACTTCCGCAGCGCGTGCTTTTGCAAGCGTTCCTTCGCCGCATTTCGGGCAGGTACCGCCCGACTCGGCTTCCGCTACTTCCGTGTTTGCACAATGCGTGCACATGTCACAATACACGATGTCGTCCTCCCCCGCGTCGGTGAGCACCATGAATTCGTACGAGAGCTTCGTCGTGAACGCGCCACCTGAAGCTTCCGTCACCTTCGCGTCGAGACCCGCGCGCGAAAATACTTTGAGATACGCTTCTTTTGCGACCTCGTAGAAACGCTCGAAATCCTCCTGGGACTCATGAAAGCTGTACATGTCTTTCATGCCGAATTCGCGCCCACGCATGATGCCGCTTTTCGCACGGAGCTCATCGCGGTATTTTTGTCCGATCTGATATATGGCGAGCGGGAGCTCCTTGTACGAGAGCGCGTACTCCTGTGCGATCGGCGTTACGATTTCTTCCTCGCTCTGCCCGAGCGCATATTCTTTTTCCGTCCGGCTCTGTATCTTAAAGAGGACATCCACGCCGTCCCAGCCGCCGGTCTGCTTCCAAACTTCGCTCGGATGCAGAGTCGCCATCTGTATCTCCTGCCCGCCGATCGCGTTCATTTCCTCGCGGATGATCCGCTCGATGTTTTTGAGTACCCGCAAGCCAAGCGGCAGGTACGAATACACCCCCGCCATTTCCTTATGGATATACCCGGCGCGGATCAACAGCTGAGCGTTTTTCGAGACCTCGTCCTTCGGCGCTTCCCGCCGTGTTTTTGTAAAGAGTTGCGATTGCCGCATAGCGAAAGCATTGTACCGCGAAATCGGATGCGGTCAAAAGACGAAACACGCGCGGGTTCCAAGCCGCGCGGAAAAGAGAAGAGACTTGCAGAATTCTATAGTAACCGGAGGGCTTTCAATAAAAAGAACCCTGCTACTATACATATCGCGATTCCCAGTTCTCTCCATCCTATACATCCTAGAAATTTCTTAGAATCCTTCATAGGATTCCCCTATTCTAGAAGGGTTCGTGCTGTCACTTCTCCTAGCATAGCATATAGCGCATGTGTAATATGTGTCCTTTACGAAAGGACACGACGTCTTACACCAACCTCGCAATGTCGTGGTAGGTGATGGCGATCATCAGGAGGACTAGGACGGCAAAGCCGGCGGTGTTGGTGTAGTAGGCGACTTTTGCCGGAATGGGCGAGCCTTTGATCGCTTCGATAATGACAAACAAGAGGCGCCCGCCGTCGAGTGCCGGAAACGGGAAAATGTTGATGACCGCAAGACTCAAGGAAATAAACGCCGTAAATATCAAAAGTGCGGAAAATCCCATACTCGATGCATCGCGCACGAGCACCGCGATGCCGACCGGACCCCTGACCTGTTCAATGTCGGCCTGTCCGCCGATCGCGGACGCGATAAGTGAAAAGAGGCCCTGCGCGATGTCACGCACGCCGGTCGCGGTCATCATAAATCCCTCGGCGAGAGCGATGTGGAGCGGGAGCGCCCGCATTTCCGCAAGTCCGAGCGACACGCCGACAGCCGCTTTTCCCGGCTCCGACTCCAGCACGCCCGTCTCCGGAACGATTTCCACATGCGCATCAGTACCGTTATACGTATAGGAGACGGCCACCGGCGAGCCGCCCGACCTGCCGACGAACGTACTGAATTCTTCCGGCGTACGAGGTGCGACAGTTTCCCCTCTTGATGCAAGACCGCTAACAATGGCGCCAGCCGGTATTCCCGCCTTCGCCGCGGGACTTCCGGGCAATACGTCGAGAATATGAAGCTCCGCCGCCGGAGACGCTTCCTCGGGAGAGACACTAGTCAGTACGCCCGTGCTCAAAGCGAGCGTAAAAAGCAACCACGCGAAGATGATGTTTGCGCCGATACCCGCAACAAGTACAAGGATCTGCGCCCATTTCGGCCTGCGATTGAAGGACCTGTCATTCTCGTAGGACGTCGGCCCTTCTCCCTGCGATTCGTCCTCCAACGCTTCCTCACCAAAAATTCTCACAAACCCGCCAAGTGGCAAGGCATTTACGCTATAGAGAGTTTCCCCTTTCTTGATTCCCATGATCCTCGGCGGGAACCCGATACCGAATTCGTCAACTCGCATGCCGATCTTCTTGGCAACAAAAAAGTGACCCCATTCATGCACGAGCACCAGGACAAAGAGTACGACTATAAAGATGAGTATATACATGATTATGTGATGAAAAGCGCGGCGCGTATCAGCTGTGTATCTCCTTCTCTTTTTTTTCGAATAACGCGTTGAGCTGTTCGTTTGCCCGGTCGACGCGTTTTTGGAGTTCTTCCTTGGTGCGAAACTTCTCGTCGCCGGACAACTCGCTTTCGCTCTCCTTTTGATCGATGTCTTTCACTATTTCATCGCGCGCCTTCCGCAATGATACGCGCGCTTCTTCAAGGCGAGACTTGGCGAGCTTGAGGAGCTGGGTGCGACGGTCGCTCGTCAGCTCCGGGAAGGTTACTCGCACGCCTTTGTCATCCGCCGACACCGATACGCCAAAGTCCGCGTCCGTAATCGCCTTTTCGATCGGCTTGATGGAAGTGCTGTCCCACGGAGAAATGCGCAAGGTTCGCGCATCTTCCACGGTCACGTTGCCGACCTGATTGATCGGCACGCGTGCGCCGTATGATTCCACTTGGATGCTATCGAGCAGAGCCGGCGTCGCGCGCCCGGTGCGAATGCCGGAAAACTCCTTGCCGAGCCAGTCCACCACCTCCTGCGCCCGACCATCGAAATGAGCGAAAGAATATGCCATACATGCATTGTATCCGGTACCTCGGTAAAAACAAGACGTCCGTCCTTGCGAATTCCACTGTCGAACACCTCCGACAAGCACGCAAATGTTATCTGCCGGCTTTTTCCGGTATCGACAGCGCGAGGTGTTCGAGGAGCATTTTGTGGGAGGCGCCGCGGGTTTCGGCGTAGGTGGAGGCCATGAGCACGTCGGCAAGATACGACACATCTTGTTTTTCCCGCACATATTTTCCAACGCCGAAACCCGCGGCGCGCTCGATGCCGTTTATAAGAACGCGCATAGCATGAGCATCCTTTGCTTTGGCAAGCATTGCGATCTGTTCCAGACGGTCGGCAAACGCCGCTCCCAGAAAGGCAGACGTCTCGGGATTGAGCGCGCGCCCTACCACCGGAGATTCATACAGTACATGCAGACGCGAGCGCAGAGTCGGCAGAATCAGCTCCGCGCGCGGCACGATGATGTAAAACTGCGCGGTCGCAGGCGGGTCTTCAAAAAGTTTCAGAAGTGCGTTTTGCGCTTCGTGCGGAATATACGCGCACGAGACGACAAAATATCGTTTCTCTCCCGCAATCGGACGTGTCGCCGCCTTTTCCGCCAGAGCTCGCGCCTGCGCAATATCAAACGATTCGCATACGATCACTTCGGCATCCACACCGCTTCGATGCGCAAGCGGAATCAGTGCAAAACATTCCTCGTACGGACCGACAGACAACAATGCATGATGATTTGGCATGGATACGTCCCATCATAACGCAAAGACGGAAGACACGCACCGCCACCACTGTCACTGTCCCTGATTTTGTCCGGACGATTGCGGAATTTTGCCCAAAATCGTCGCGATCACTCGACGGAGATAATGCTCGAATGTTTCATTCGGATCGGGAGTGATGCCGTGCTCCGTCCGCCAACCTTCGACATACTCGGCGATGCTCGCGAGGATTTTCGGGTCGATATCTTTAAGATCTTTTGCCATAATATAGAACCTATGCCGCTTCCTTGAGCGACGCCGCTTGTTCGAGAATGTCCCTCATAAGACGATCCTTGGTATTCTCAAAATCGGGATGCTTGACGCCGTGTCCTCCGAAACCAAGTATGCCGCTCCTATCAAACCCGGGCCAGCGGTCCATGAGTTCCGCAAGACCTCCGCTGACTTCGGGATCTTCAAGTATCGCCTCGTCGTATGACGGCTCGGCTGTCGGCGATTCAACATCGCTTGCCGGGGCCGCGGTTTCGACCGACACCGGCGCAAGCATCGGCTCTTCGGGAGAGCTTTCCACCGGCGCCTCCGCCACCTCGGCAGGAACAGCCGCTGGTGCCGCTACCCCTTCCTGCGACATGTCCAAGTCTTGCGGGGCAATCTCTGTGTCGGACACAACATCGGCGGAAGGACGTTCCGGCGTTCCCAATACGACACCTCCCGGCATGACCATGTCCGCCGGAGCGATTTTCATGCGATAGTCGACGAAGTCTTTTTCCGTCTGCGGCGGAAGCGTTTCCGCAGATCTCTGTCCCTGCTCCATGACGGGAGGTTGGACCGGTGCTTCTGCGGCAGAAATGTCTTCATTGATCGCGTTCCCCGCTCCCCCATTTCCCGGAGAAACACGTTCCGCATCTTCTCGCATCGGTGTTTCGGCGATCACCGCCGCTTCACCGGAGGCAACAGCAGGGGCCTCCGTATAGTGAGGCACGGGAGCAAGTGGCGGAAGTGTCCCGACCGGACGCACATCTGCGTCCACCGGATCTGTCTCTGGAATTGGCACACCATCAGCGGAAGGGGCTTGAGTTTCCATATGCTCTCCCCAGCGAACGGCTCCTTCCGGCGCCGGAGACACGGATTCATGCGCTCCGGAAAGTTGCGCTCTCATGTCTTCGACAAATTTCCCCGCGTCCGGAACAACAGGAGTCTCCGGTGCGGCAGGAACTTCAGCGACGGCCGCCGGTGCGGGGACAACTTCAGATGAGGGAGCGGGTATCGTATCGGGCATTGTATCGGCGACAGTAACCGTCTCCACCTGCGCCACCGTCTCCGCCGGAGGCGTTGGCATGGACACCGGACTGACAATCTCCGGCGCCGGCCTCGTGCGACCGAGTCCTTGTTCCGCTTCATTTGCAGATGCTTCCGTTTTTGATACTTCGGGAATCACTGCAGATGATTCCACCCCTTTCAACTCGACTGCCGCTTCGTGGGCTATCTTCGGCACCTCATACTCGTTTGCGGCCGCAACCTCGTAGTCATTGGCCCTGGTAATTTCAATCCCGAATGATGACGCTTTGCTACGGATCTTTTCCAGCAACGAACGTCGATCTTCGGGCTTACTGCGGGCAAGTGTGGTGATGAGGTTACGAAGTTCCCCAATGTCTTTCGTCGCAGTCGGATCTCCTTCCCCCGCTCTTTCGGCCATCTCAATCAGCTGCGTGCGTCCGCGAATCGTATTTTCGACGTCGGACCCGGGAATGCTCAGATCGGCAGGTCCCGACAATTCCGGTTTTTCTGCTGTTGCAAGATTCGAAACCATGTCGTGACTACTATACCACCACACTGCCGGACACCGGAACAGGGGGGCGTTGATATCTCGCCGCGATCTCCGCTTCGACTTCCTCACGCGGACGCCCATGCGCGGCATAGAGCCGCGCGATGCGTTCCTGCGCCTTTGCGTAATCCACCGGGCGCGGCGCGACCGTATGTATCGAGAACGGCTTCTGCGGCGTACCCTTCGCCAAGAGTCGCACATATGCGTGCTGATTTTCGATATTAACCAGATCGTGCGCGGAAAAGGTCGGCTCAAATTGTTTTTCAAGAAATTCACCGTCTTCCGGCCCGACGCGGAACGCCGCGATCGAGCCGACGTTGCCGAAGACCGCATCGCGAATCTCGTCGGTGAGTTGAGCGATGTATTGATTGGCGATGGTGAGTCCGAGCTTGTATTTACGGGCTTCGGAGAGAATCGCGGTGATGGAGTCAGTCGTCACGTTTTGAAATTCATCCATATGGAGATAAAACGGCGGGAGAGAACGAGAGAGATCATCCACGCGCGAGAGCGCGGCCATCAGGAGCTTGCCGACGATGATCATACCGATGAGGTTTGCATTGATCTCGCCGAGGCGGCCTTTTGAGAGATTGACGAGCAGAATCTTCTTCTCGTCCATGATCCGCCGAAAGTTGATCGAGGACCGCTGTTGGCCGATGATCGGACGCATGTAATCATTCGCCGTAAAGACATCAAACTTCGAAGTGATATACGGCACGATGTTTTCGAGCGCGGCTTCACCGCCGGCCTTCGTTGCAATTTCCTCCCAGAACTGTTTGACGACCGGATTGTGCGTTTTTGAGAGTTTCAGTTTCCGATAACTCGCGTCCGCCATCACGCGCGAGACATCCATGAGCGTGTTGCCGCTTTCCGGATCTTCGAGTACGAGCAACGTCGCGTTGCGGAAGTACTGTTCGAAAATCGGCCCCATACTCTCGGGCACCGCACCGTACAGCTTTTGGAAGATCGAGAAGAGTTCGTTCACCACAAACGTCTTTTGCTCGGGATGCGCGGGATCAAACTCGAGCATATTGAGGCCGATGGAGCGCTCGGTATACGCGGGATCGAAATAGATGACGTCCTGCTCGCGCTCGGGCGGCACGGCGGCAAGCACGTCGACGATGTCCGTGCCGTGCGGATCGATCATGCAGACGCCGTTGCCCTGCTCGATGTCTTGGATGATCATGTTCTTCATCAACGTGGTCTTGCCGGTGCCGGTCTGACCGATGATGTAGAAATGGCGCAGGCGGTCGTCGGCGGTGATGTAGACCGGGGTTTCCGTGTTGCGGTAGGTGTTGGTGCCGAGGAGTGTCCCGTCTTGAGGCATGTCTATCGGCGCGGCCGCCTGTTGCGCCCTCGTCTGTTTGACCTGTGGCGAGAAGCGCACGTCCTGCACCGGGAAGTGGATGATGCTCGACAGCTCCGTGATTGAGAGTGGCAATTCTTCCGCCTTCAGATATTCACGAAAGGAAAAGGCGCGAAGCGCACGGCGCAATGCGCGTCCTTTCGGCTTCTTAAAGACGATGCGATTACCTTTCGTGTTTTCAAACTGATGGAAACCCGCTTCAATATCATTGAGTATCTGCACGGCGCGCGCTTCACCGCCGGCGGACACCGCGATGCGGATGTTCGCGGGAATGATCGGTCGTGCGACTTTTTCTTCGAGAAGCTCGACAAGCGACTCGTCCACCTTGTGCTTTTCTTCTTCGTCCTCATCCTTCTTTTTCTTCGAGGATGAGAACATGTCTTTGAACAACTCGATTGCCTGGCCGCCGATCGTGGTCATATGAATCGCCTTTTTGATCGGCATGCCGTCGCGGACCTTCTTGATGATGTGCTCGTACTGCTTGCGGTACGTATCTTTCTGCGGCCGCAAGACCACTTGGAACGCCGCACCGCCGCCCTCGCGCTCGATTTTTGAAAAAGCATTGAGCAATACGTGGAGCGGATCGCGATCAAACGTCTCGTAGCCGCGAATGGGATACACCGGATGTCGCGAGAGTGTCATCTCGGAAACAAAAGCGGTACCCCCGTCGACAAAGATGTTGTAGTCGCTCTTCTGTTCGACAATCTGGGCGTTCGGAAAAAGGGACAACAGTTGTTTTTCAAAAAGATCGATGTGCATCGTCGGCACTGCGGCGTAGAAAATGATGTCGTCGCTCTTGTCGGATACCGCGATCTCAAGGGTGAAATGCCGCGGCAGGCCCTTTTCTCCGGAGATGGCTTGCATGCCCGCGTAAAACTGCTCCATCGCGGAAATGAGTCCCTTCAGCTCCGCTTCTTGTCCGGCTTCTTTCTCGCGCTCTTCCGGAAGCGTCACTTCAAAGAGCGTCATGTGGAGCACGCCCCACAGCGGTGCGCCCTCCTTCGTACCGATCACTTCGCGACCTTGCTGTATATCTTGAACGAGGCGCCGATGCGCCTCATCAGTCACGAACGCGTTGTCGAGCTTTTCGAGGACCGAAAGCGCATTGCGAATGCCTTTGGTGTGCGCAAGCTCGACGACTTCCGTCACCTGATCTTCCGATGTACGGACGCGTTCGGCGGCACTCGTGACTGCGCGGGCACCAAGCCGATATTCCTTTTCGAGTACCGACTGCGGGGTAAATCTGCTGTACGTGCCGAGTTCCTCCCGCGCGATTGTTTCGCGCGGCGGACCTGACTCCGGACTCTGCCCGGAGTCGCGCTCCCGCTCATTAATGCGTGCACGCAGATACGCGATCTCCTCTTCGGGAGACGAAAACTTTCTGATCGGAGGAGATTCCATGGCTACTCTCTTTCGCTTTTCTACTTCTTCTTATTGAGCTCTTCAACCTGCTTGCGATATTCCTGCATTATCCTCCCCAGATTATCGGCAGACTCCCTCAACTCCCTGCCGGATTTTTCGAGCTGACCCGGCACCTTGTCCAACTCAGTGCCTCCGCGCTGTTGCGGTGTTTCACTCCCACCCTGTTTTCCGGACCCGGATGATTGCAACGACTCTTCTCCCAGAATGCGTAGAGCTTCTTTTTTCAGCTCTGTTTCGTTCCGATTCAAAAGATCGGTTTTTTCTTTCTGTTCCAACCGGTCAAGAATCTTTTTTGCCGATGACTTCTTGTCCAGGATGGCCTTGTTTTTGGGATCTTTCCAATATGCGATCAACGCTTCTCCCGCGCGCAACTGTTCGCGCGCAAAATCCAGCGAATCCGATGATCTGAATACGGAATCACCGCGAGAAAAATCCTTCAATGCGACATCGAACGAATCCGCCGACTCCAGTTGTTTTTGCAATGTTGCCACTGTCTGCTCGAAGTCGGGCGCCGCTTCAGGAAGCCCGTAGCTCCGTTTAACTTTATCCATCCCCGTTATCACTCTGGTGGCGAGCGTATTCAAGGTATGTACGAGTTTTTCGGCGACCCCCATCACTTCCCCTTCGATTTTCATAGCGCGCGATCCTGGCGCAATTTGCTCTCCAAGCTTTTCGGTTCTTTCTACATCAGGAGATCTTTTTACTCCGTAAGCTTCAAGCACTTTCCATGCTTTCGCATAGTCAGCTTCGGTACGATTCTTCGCAACTTCCTCGATACGCTCCCCCGATCCTTTTTTTTCAGCGCCTTCCGACCACCGAGGAGACGCGGCAAGAAGTGACAAGCCGACAAGACCGAACATTATCGTTCGCTTTGTTCGTCCGCCGAATCTCTGCAGGACCCCGCCTGTTCCTTTCACTTCCTCCGCGATCATCTCTGTTTGCTGAGGAGGCAGTACCTCTTGACCCTTTTTCATCGCCTCTTGCACTGCGGTAGCGGCCTCATCGGGCGCCATCTCTGTAGAGTCGCTATCCTCCTCCTGAACAGTATTGATTGACAATCGTTCCGGTGAAATCTTTTTGGCTTTAGGTGCTCCTTCATTCATATTCGTAAAATATAGTGCGTAATCTCCTATGCGAGCGCGGCAAGTCGGCGTGTCTCATCCTCCACGATTCCACCCCACGCGTCCATATCTCCACTTGCAAGCGCTTGTTCTTTTCGTTCCTGCATTCCGCGCAGTTGCCCCATCTCGCCCGGAAATAATGCGAACATTTCTATGACACTTTCGCAGAGTACCGGCGAGGCATCCGACAAACGAGTAAACCAGAACGCTTGGTCGTCTTCAGAAGTTTTCTGCTCTTCAAAAAGGGCAACTAATTTTTGTTTTTGTTCTTCGGTCATATGTGTATGAGCATTAATTCCCTTCCAGTATATACCACTCCGAGGTGAAGAAGGCGGTTTAGTGTGCACCATAATCACTTTGTGATGATGTTATTCGCGGTTTCTCCATCGGCACATCAGGATAGTATCAAACTTCTTCCCTCGAATCAGGGAAGAGTAGTCTCGGCACAATCAGCGGTCCCCATAGTGCCCCTACGACAACCGCCGAGAATATGCCGCCTGCCTCCAAGCCTCTGCGCCGACAGCCCGGACCGGCTGATTCGAATATACTACCGCCTCCATACGTATACGAACCACAGTCGAATGTCGCCATATCTTTCAGCCATTCATTTCCCCCGACAGTGAGTCCGATCGCAAGATATGCCGCGACCACGCCGATGAGCACCTTCTTCATGCTTCACATTGTACCCTACCGCTTCGTGATGATACTGCGTTTGTAGGTATTGAGATGTTCAAGTGCGATGCCGGTGCCTTTGGCGACACAGAAGAGCGCGCTGTCGGCGACCTTCGCTTTCACGCCGGTACGACGACGCACGAGCTCGGCGAAGTTGCGCAACTGGGAGGTCCCTCCGGTGAGAATGATCCCTTGGTCGATAATATCGGCCGCAAGCTCCGGCGGCGTATCCTGGAACACATCCTTGATCGCCTTGATCATCTCGCGGAGCTCGCGGGCCATCGCACTCACCAGCTCATTGCTTTTCATCTCAACCGTACGCGGCAGGCCGGACTGTGTGTCTCGTCCTTTGATCGCAAGCACCATCTCTTCTTCGAGCGGAAGCGCCGAACCGATCGTAATCTTGATGTCTTCGGCGGTTTTGTCGCCGATCGAAAGATTGGAATGTTTTTTCGCGTAGTCTACAATCGCCGCGTCGATGCGATTACCGGCGCATTTGACCGAATTGGCCGCAACGATGCCGCCAAGCGAGATCACCGCCACGTCGATCGTGCCGCCGCCGATATCCACGATCATGTGTCCGCGCGGCTCGTAGATGGGAATACCCGCGCCGATGGCGGCAAGGATCGGCTCTTTGACCACATACGCATTGCGTGCGCCCGCTTTGAGCGCCGCCTCGATCACCGCGCGCCGTTCGGTCGACGTCACGCCCGCAGGCACTGACACCATCACTTCGGGCTTAAAAATATTCCACCGCCCGAGCGCTTTCTTAAGAAAATACCGCAGCATCGCCTCGGTCACGCGATAATCGGCGATCACGCCGTCTTTCATCGGGCGATACGCGCGGATGTTGTCCGGCGTACGGCCGATCATATGTTTCGCTTCCTGTCCGACCGCGAGAATCTTATTGTCGTCGGAGATCGCGACCACCGACGGCTCATTGAGCACGATGCCCTTGCCCGGAATAAACACGAGTACATTTGTCGTCCCAAGGTCAATACCAACCTTTGGAGAAAAGAGATTGGAGAACCATGACATGTAGGGGCATGATACCTTGTTTTAATTTACACCGCATCTTGGTAAACATTTGCCGTAGTTGTATCGCCCTGGTATGCATGATATTTTGCACACGGCATAAAGTACGAAAGGAGTTCGAATGCAGGTATGTACTCGATCGGGACGCACTCGAATAGGTGGGACGATCCTTGTCTCGTCTAGGAGGGGAAACGACATGGCCGAAGAGGGACGGAAGCTTTCAGCCACATATGGACTACCGACAACGGTAGTTCCAGACACCGAGAGAGATGAGGTGCCTTCGTGCGGCGAGTGCGGAGCCGCAATGGCACGCCGCGAAAACGGCTACGTGTGCCTCGACTGCGGAGCAACCACCAACTACTCTCCCCCATAGGAATAGTCGGTGGTGTATCGTGGCAAGGCCTGGGATGAGCACCAGGCCGTCTTTATTTAAGACAATTTTGCGACAGAAGGCGGCTGGAGTATGATTGGCGAATATGGAAGCTACCCCGAAAACGCGGCCGGTTATCAATTTTACAATCGAGGGAGGTCACAAGCTTTCGGGCACCGTGACAACGAGCACGTCGAAAAACGGCGCGGTCGCGCTGTTGTGCGCCGTACTCCTCAATAAAGGTACGACTGTTCTCCACGATGTACCGAAGATCGAAGAGGTGAATCGCCTTATTGAAGTCTTGCAAAGTATCGGCGTCGGCGTGACATGGGAAGGCACGAGCATACGCATCACGCCGCCTGCGCATCTCGCGATGGATACGATCGACGAGGACGCCGCGCGAATGACCCGAAGCATCATCATGTACTTCGGCCCACTGATCCACGATTTGCAAGATTTCCGCATTCCGCAGTCCGGCGGATGCAATCTCGGCCAGCGCACCGTGCGTCCGCACTTCTACGCGCTCGAACCGCTCGGCGTCTCGGTCGAGACCGAGGAGAATTATTTTCATGTGACGCACGGCGGCCTCGCGAAAGATCGCGAAATCATCCTCTATGAAGCGGGCGACACCGTGACTGAAAACGCGCTTATGGCCGCGGCGAAAATTCCCGGCACCACAACCATCAAATTCGCCTCCGCCAACTACATGGTGCAAGAAACATGTTTTTTTCTTGAACAATGCGGAGTGAAAATCGAAGGCATCGGCACATCAACACTCATCGTGCATGGCGTCGAAGAGATAAACGAAACAATCGAATACACCCTTTCGGAAGACCCGATCGACGCGATGTTTTTTATCGCATCGGCGATTGTGACCGACTCCAAACTCGCCGTCATCCGCGCGCCGATCGCATTTCTCGAACTCGAACTTTTGAAACTCGAGAAGATGGGACTGCGATACGAGAAGTCCGGGCCATACCTCGCAAAAAACGGCAAAACAAAGCTCGTCGATCTCATTATCCACCCTTCCAAGCTCAAAGCACTTGAGGACAAAATACATGCATTGCCATACCCGGGCATCAACCAGGACAATCTCCCCTTCTTCGTCGTGATCGCCGCGCAAGCCGAAGGACAAACGCTGATTCACGACTGGACATATGACGGTCGGGCAGTGCACTACACCGAGCTTGAAAAGCTGGGCGCGAAAGTGCTTCTTGCCGATCCGCACCGGGTCTTTGTCACCGGTCCGACAGAGTGGCAAGCCGCAGACATCATCTGCCCGCCCGCACTGCGCCCCGCCGCCATACTCCTCATCGGCATGCTCGCGGCCGAAGGCACCTCCACACTGCGCAATGTCTACACCATCCAGCGCGGCTACCAAAACATCGCCGAACGACTTGCGGAACTCGGCGCAAAAATCACCACGAGAACCGATTTGGTAGAATAGAGATAATGTACGTCATCGAAGTCATACCGATGCGTCGGGGCATGTCGCGTGCGGCCCTTACCTATTTCTCAAAACATCCCTACGAGCGGGGAACCTTGCTTGATATACCGCTTCGCAAACAGTCGGCGCAAGGTATCGTGATCTCTTCGCAAGAAGTGTCGCTCGCGAAGGCGGCGCTTCGCGGCGCCTCTTTTCTGCTTCGAAAACTCCCGCCGCAAAAACACGCGCACAAGCTTCCCGACCCGCTTCTGCGTACCGCAGACGAGCTCGCGGAATATTATGCCTCCCAGCCCGGAGCCGTGCTTTTTGCGCTCCTGCCGAATGAGATCAAAAACGGAAAGATCCCCATCAACCCCGAATCGGTAACTGTCAGACAAGGGGACATGTACGTCCATCGGATACTCCAGGCGCCCCGAGATGCTCGACTCCTTGCGTATAAGAGCATGGTCCGCACGTCATTTGCGGAGAACAAATCAATCGTCATCGTGACGCCGACAAGAGAAGACGGCGAGTTTCTTTTCCCCATATTGAGCGAAGGGATTCCCGGCCGGGCATACCTCCTCCACAGCGGCATCGGCGCTCGCCGGCTCGCCCTCGCCTACCAAAAGTTCGCGACAAACGCCCGGCCGGTGCTCATCGTCGCCACTCCCCAGCACGCATGCATCGCGCGGGACGACGTAGGTACGGTCGTGCTTGAACACGCGCGATCGTCCGCATACAGAGCGCGATCGCGTCCGTATCTCGACTTTCGCCATGCGCTCGCGGTCCACGCTCGACATACCGGCCGGGTATTGGTAAGCGCCGACCTTCTGCCACAGAGCGAAGATGAGTTTCTTCTGCGAAAAGGCCTCGCCGTCCCCTTCGATGAACACCCCAAACGGCTCTCGTTGCCGGGCAAGCTCAAGACCATCCCCATCAAAGACAGAACCGACGGCAAAGTGTTTTCTCTCTTTTCCGATGTCCTGCTCGACACCATCCTGAAGACGCGCCGGGAACGCGGACGAACATTTCTCTTGTGCGCCCGGCGAGGGCTCTCGCCCGTAGTGACGTGCGTAGACTGCGGGCACATTCTGCGGTGTCCGCGCTCCGGCTCGCCGCTTGCACTCCATCGCGTCATGCGTGACGGCGTTGAAGAACGCTGGCTTGTTTCAAGTGTTTCGGGCTACCGTCGCAGGGCGGACGACCTCTGCCCCAACTGCGGCAGTTGGCGCCTGCGCGAGCGAGGCATCGGAATACAGCAGGTATACGACGAAATGGTGAGACAATTGGGAGATGATGATATATTCCTTTTCGACTATCAAACCGCGTCGACCCACCGAAAAGCCGTTGCAATCCGAGACGCATTCTATGCAAAGAAAAAAACGGTCCTGCTGGGGACCCTACTTGCCTTGCCCTATCTCCACGATCCCGTAGAGACGAGCGCCATCGTCAGCATGGACGCTCTGCGCGCCATCCCCTCGTGGCGGGGACAGGAAGAAGCGTTCGGCATATTGCTTGCGCTTCGAGAGAAGACGCTTGGATACGTCTTCGCGCAAATCCGCACCGCCGATGACGAACTCCTCGGACATGCGCGCGACGGCTCGACCGCGGCATATTACACCGACGAGCTTGCCGCGCGAGAACAATTCAACTATCCGCCCTATAGCGTATTCGTCCATCTGACGTGGCGAAGCAATCCGGAGGACACGTTGACAAGAGAGATCAAAGAGCGGCTCGATCCGTTCGGCCTCCTTGTCTATAATCCTCCGGCCGCGACAGAAACCGCTCCGGCCGCCGGCGGATCACACATCATGTACGGACTTATTCGCGTCCCGAGCGCTCCGACATCCGCCGGCGGCCGGAGCGGATGGCCGCAAGACGCGCTTGTCGATGCCCTGCGTTTGCTTCCGCCATCAGTCCGCATAATCATCAACCCCGACCGCATCGTGTAAGATCTCCATCCGCTTTGCCACCGTCTGCAAATTTTTGAACATGCTCGATTGGAGTGGTATGGTAGTGTCGTATGGCAAAACTCGTCCCCCAGACACACCCCGCCCTGCATGCGATTGCAGAGGAGGTTCCTGTCGAAGATATCACTTCGCCACGCATACAAAAGATACTCAAAGACATGCGCGCCGCGCTTCACTCGTACAAGGCGGCGGAATATGTGGGCCTCGCCATTGCCGCCCCGCAGATCGGCGTGCCGTTGCGAATTTTTCTCGTCGAAGATTTGCAAAAGAAGAAAAAAGACGCCGCAAAAGCGGATCCTCCGCACCTTCCGTCTCTGGTCGCCATAAACCCCCGCATCCTTCGGCTCTCGAAAAAGAAACAGCTCATGCATGAAGGATGTCTTTCAGTGAAAGATGTCTACGGAGGAGTGACAAGATCCACGCATGCCACGATCCGCGCATACGATGAGCGCGGCACACCGTACGAGCGCGGCGCAAGCGGGCTCCTCGCGCAGATATTCCAGCATGAGGTCGATCATCTCGACGGCATCCTCTTCGTCGACCGCGCCGAAGAGATCCTGCATCCGGAAGAAATAGCGACACATCGCCGCGCGCAAACCGCCGTATGAAATCAGTATCAATGGTTTTCTTCGGTTCGGAGCCGCTTGCCGGCGGCGTACTTGATGAGCTTGCGTCAGCCGGCCTCATGCCGTCGCTTGTCGTCACCGGACCGGACGTACCGAAAGGTCGCAAGCATATCCTGACGCCGCCCGAAGCCAAAGCATGGGCCGAGGCGCACGGCGTTCCTGCGCTCCAGCCGACATCGCTCAAAGACGAAGACCAGGTCGCGCCGCTTCTCAACACCGATTGGGACCTGTTTATCGTCGCGTCATACGGCAAGATTCTGCCGAAACGTCTGCTCGCGCTCCCCAAGCACGGCACGCTCAACGTCCACCCGTCGCTCCTGCCCCTGCTCCGCGGTCCGAGCCCCATACGCACGGCGATTCTCACTGATGCGCGAGAGACGGGCGTCTCCGTCATGCTGATGGATCAGGAAGTCGATCATGGACCGATCCTCGCACAAGCACGCATCGAAATCGCGCCCGAAGATTGGCCCATGCGCGCAACCATGCTCGAAGCGCTTCTTGCGCACGCGGGCGGCCAGCTTCTCGCAGAAACCGTCCCCCTCTGGCTCGACGGCACAATCACACCGGAACAACAAGACCACGCACAAGCGACATTTTCCAAAAAAATCGAGAAAGAGGACGGCCGTCTCGACCTCGCGGACGACCCGTACCAAAACCTCCTCAAAATCCGCGCCTACGACGGCTGGCCCGGCACCTATTTCATGCACGAACGGAATGGAAAACAACTGCGCGTAAAAGTCACCGACGCAGACCTCGCCCCCGACGGCTCCCTCCGCATCCTCCGCGTCATCCCCGAAGGGAAAAAAGAGATGAACTACGAAGATTTCCTTCGCGGCGAATAACCGGAAAAGTGTTTATTCTCCGCCGAACAGCAACATCTCCTTGAGTTTTTTTGCGCCGCGCTTGAAGACGCTGTGCTTCTTGCCGCCCGCTTTTACAAGCTCTGATTTCAATTCATTCTTCATCTGTTCAATCGCGTCTTCCATCCGCTCGGCAGTCGCCTCCGCACGCAGGAGCGTGCCGCCGACCTGCAGGTTGATTTCCGCTCGAAAAATTTTGCCCGTCTGCTGTCCGGCGAGCTTCTCCAGCTCCACCTCACAGACAAGCATCGTCTCGCCGTCGGGCAAGAATTTTTCGAGCGTCCCGAGCCGCTTCCCGAGCACATCTTCAATAATCGGCGTCTGTTCAAAATTGGTCGTCTTCAGATTAAACGATGGAAACGTGTTCATACGAAATACTTATACGTCTACGCTTATAATTTTTGTCGGAGAGCGATGTCCCGAAACAATCCGCACCGCCCCCACCCCGACCTCGAACACTTCTGCGATGAGCTCGCGCACCCGGGTATTTGCCAGATTGCGCACCGCCGGCTCCCGCACCGCCACTTCAAAGCGGTCCGGCATGACTTTCGCCACTCGCTCTTTTTTCGCACCCGGAGTAACACGAACATACACATACATACCGCCTACGGATTCACTTTCTCATACACCCCCATAAGCTGTGTCTCTTCGACAACATGCCCCTCCATCGCTTTTTCCACATCGGCTTTCGTCGCCGACGCGTTGAGATCAAGCGTGCGATCAAGTGCATAGAGCTTGAAAAAATAGCGATGCTCGCGGTCCGGCGGACACGGCCCTTTATACCCCGACTCTCCGGCGGAGTTTCTCCCTTCGACGCCGGGCGGTGTCGCGCCTTCGGCGATCACCGCCGTATCGGGAGGCATATTGAAAGCAACCCAGTGGTCAAACACATCAATGTCTCTCGATTGTTTCACCGACTCCGGAATGTCGGGGTCGTCCATCAAAAGCGCGAGCGAGACGGCGCCTTCCGGCACACCCTCGATGCGAAGTTCCGGATTGATATTTTTCCCCTCGCAAGTACAGCGGGAAGGAATCGTTCCCCCTTCCGCAAACACGGGACTCGTTAGTGTAAGCATAGGCGAGAAAGTATTAGCTGGGCGAATAAAAGACGTCTGATCGGTACTACGTGTATAACGCACAACGACGATCATACCTACCATCGCAAGGATACCCACGAGAGCGAAAATACCGAATGCCGTCCGCATACCAATGTCAGTATACCATGTTGAATCCGCACGCTTTTCAGGTACAATGGCCGTGTTCTCTCAAAGAACAAACCCATTCCGCGGTAGCTCAGTGGTAGAGCGGCGCTCTGTTAAAGCGTTGGTCGCTGGTTCGAATCCAGCCCGCGGAGCCAGTTAGGATTGAGAGCGAGTTCATGTATCAGATTGAAAGGTTTTCGCAAGGTAAACTCTAGGTTTTTGCCCGATACGGTCGGGTTCTGAAGTAGGAAGTTGAGAAAGGCGCGTTTTTCCACAATTTCAGAACTCTCAAAAATGTCTTTCATACGGCGGGCAAGGTTGAACACAGTACCTACATGGATATGGTACTCGTGGTCGGCCTTGGTATACTCCTCGGCTTCTATGTCCAAATGGTACTGCTCATCTTTGAGCTCTTGTAGTTTTTTGTCATAGTCGGCGTGGGTAATACTCTGGTCCAAACGCATATCCAACAGAGCATTGACTCGCTTCTGCACGCGGTCGTATTCAGCTCTCACTCGTACCAGTTGCTTATTATGATAGTCCTTCTCGCTCTCATTGAGCGCGCGGAGTTCGTCAACTAGCCGTTCCTGCACATCTCTCGGGATACTTTCAAAATCGCTAAAAATAGCATGGACGCGCTCTAGGAGCGTTTTTTCCGGCACATAGAGCCGTTTACATATCCCCTTGGCGTTTGTGCACGAGTAATAGATAAACTTGCCCTTCTTTATTTCTGGTGTCATCAAACAGCCACAGCGTTTGCAGGTAAGCAATCCCTTGAAAATGTACTCCATCGCAGAGGCAAGTTTTGACCGTTTCCAGCTCCTGCCAAGGCGCACTTCTTGACACTTCTCAAATAGTTCTCTTGAAATAAGACGCGGGTAGCGATGCTCGTAGAGTCCATATCTGTGCGAGTGAGCCGTGCCGTAATAGAACGAGTCCTTGAGTATCAGCTCAACATTGCTCCGCGCGAGCATATTGCCGTTCGGACTTTTAAGGCCCATCTCGGTTATCTTGCGCCACAAGGTCGTAATGGAATCATTACCCATAGCGTAAAGCTCAAAAAGTTTCTTCACCAAGGGCGCGCGCTCTGGGTCAAGCATAATGTCTTTCCGCAATCGCTTCTCGCTATCCAGCGAGACATTTTTGTACCCAATACGCACCGGACCAGTCCACTCGCCGTTGCGCCGCTTCTGCTCAAACGCCCGCTTCACATTGTCGCTAATCGCGTCCGAGTAGTATTTGGAAAGCCCGAGTTGCATTCCAAAACGAAACTTGTCGCCCGCATTCATCGCATTATTGATGACTTGCCCATCCGAGACAAAGTGTAACTCTATCTCATCGGCAACTGCTTTTTCGTACAACAGGGCAACCCGCTTATCAAAGATGTTGCGGGACAACCGGTCTACCTTGTCAAAACAAATGGCGATTTTCTCTTTTGACTCGTTTACAAAAGAGAGGATTTTATCAAACTCGTCCCGTTTTGTTTTATACGCACTCTCGTCAAAGCTAAATGTCTCCGCTACCTCAAGCCCCCTGCGCGCACAATACGCCTTTATACGCTCAATCTGCGCTGGCAGAGAATTGCCCGCATCTTTCTGCTCCTCGGTTGATACTCTCGCTAAAATGACTGCTTTCATAGTGTTGTTATGCATTCAATTTAGTGCGTAATCGCAACTCCTCCTCGTTTTGCGGCAATAACTCAAACTCGAAACGGTCGTTGAGCCGGACTGTCGTGGTGCGAAACAGTAACTTTTTAATCTTACCCCGCATGTTATTCATCCGTTCAAAAACCTCGTCCTTGTACTGTGTGTCCGCGTTGCCAATCAAATGCTCGCCCTTGCTCTCAACCACATACACAAACTCAAGCTCGTCATTCTTATCTTTCCGCGCAATGATAAAGTCCGGCCGCACTTTGCCCCTCTGCCAGCCCTGTATCGCATACCATTCCCTCGCTACCTTATTGCGCGCCCACCAAAGCACTTTCGGGCTGGCCTCAATAATGCGCGCCACTTCTCGTTCTAGCAGATTGAGTGAGCCGACATCAACATCTTCGTACAGCGTCAGGCCGTAGGCCGAGCGGATATTGTTTTCAACTACATCGGTACGCGGCATAGTGAATCCCAAATCATCATCATCCGACACAGCAAGGCATAACTGCCCGCTTTCCATCAGCTCACTGAATATCGTGTTTTCTGCCGTCTTGCGATGCGTCAAGAGGTGCATTTCCAGCTCTCTCGCAATATATCCGGCATCTCGGTCCAGCCATTCTTGTGATACCTGTCCACTCAAGGCGGCAACCACTTGTGCGGCCATGTCATAAGCAATAAACGCATTTTCAATCGTCTCGTAGAGTCGGCGTGCCAGATACAACACATCAAAGGTTGTGGCCTCGTCCACTTCTGACTGCCGAGCTGTCGTTTCGGGTTCCAGCCCTACTATCACTTCTGTCTGTCGTCTGCGGGTCGTTCCGATGGATGGCATGATGTGCGACATCCAATCCTCAAGCACGACATCTTGCCAACGAATAGCAGGTTTTATATCAACCTCATACACAAAGCGGCGATATGTCGTGCCCTGTTTCATCAACCACACCGGCAAAAAGAGCGATTCTGGATAATCCTTGAGAATATCTTTTTTGATTCTTACTACCCGTGGCGCAGACACGACTTGTCCTCGCTTATCTAGCGTTTGGATGCCGCCGGAGACATCACCTAACCCTTCCTCGTCAAAACCCTTTTTCACTCGCTCCAACGCTTCCTGCGTGTGTCCGCTCGCAAAGTAGATGTAACTCTCGTCTAGTTCGGCAACGCCGGTTTTCTTCGCGTAGGGTTGGCGCAGAACACGACCGACTAGTTGCGTCATGGACGAATTATTGCGCGCGTTCGGTATCACGCCGAGAATGTAGGCAAATGAGCAGTCCCAACCCTCTTTTAATGCCTCTCTCGTGATGATATATCGCACCTCGCTCTCTTTGGAGAGGAGCTTCTGCTGTTTTATCTCGTCCAACGAGCTTGATTTGACTGCTATCTCGTGCCTCGGTACGCCCAAGCTCACCAGATGCTCACGGACATCTTCGCTATGGACCAATCCCCGCCCTCGTTGGTCTCGGCCGGTGCGCTCCACTTGGATAAGCGCAATCGGTCGGATGTACGCGCCTTGGTTCTGTTCTAGTTTCCGCGCCTTGCGCTCAAGCTGGTCGCGCTTTTGCTTGATACCCGCCAGCATCCCTCGCCAATCGCCGTTTTGCGTTGGCGCAAAGAGGTGCATGTCTAGCTTTATCATTTCTGCGGCTTTCAACTGCTGGCCAGTTATATTGACGAGCAGATTCATTTCTCGCTTCGGAGTCGCCGACAGCCCGACAATCACGCTCGGATTGAGTCCGTCCAGTGTTGCCCGTGCATTGTCGGTAAACATAGTATGAAACTCGTCCACGATGATGAGCGGAGAGAGCGTGCGTACCACATTGCCCAAGCTCGTTTTCACTTGCATCTGGTCCCACAAGCTCTCCGGTGTTTTATCAAGGTTCGGAACGGCCTCAATCAATTTTTTATGTAAGTCATAGCGATTATCCGTAGGAAAAAAGTCCGTGTATCCGCCGCTATCCTCAAAGATTTTATTCGTGTCTCTGGCGGCCGATTGAATCATCAGCATTAGCACAACAAGGTTTTCCCGTACATCCTGCTCGCGTATCGGCTGGCCTTTCTCAAGGATGATGGTGCGGTTGCCGCTCGCTTGGTCCAAAAGTTGTCGGTAGATATGGCTCTTGTTTTGCAAGTTTTCAATCGTCTGGCGGTATATTTGCTCGCGGTGTGTTATCCAGACCACGAGACCGGTTTTGCGCTTTGCGAAAATGTTTTGATAGGCGCGGATGGTTTCAATCGCTATCAATGTCTTGCCGCCGCCGGTCGGCATTTTGATGCACACGCGCGGGTAGAGCGCGCCTGCGCCCGAACGCGGCCGGTCCGCAAATTGTGCGTAGGGAGTACCGGTAAATGCAAACGATAAGTAGTCAGTACCAAGACTGGCTTTTATGTCGTTTGGCAGATTTTCAAATGTCGCGCGCTTGGTATCTAGCGTATCGAAAAAGTCCTTGACCTTGTTGACCACATCCACTTGATAGTCCTTGAGCATAGTTAGGTTGTCTTTTCAAAGAGGTTATAGGGAATGCTTACGAACTGGATATTGAACTTATCCAGCGATTCCTCGTCCAAGTAGCACGCGGGCGCGTAAACGATTTTCTTATCGGCGTGCTTACCATGGGCCATCTGCGCCCAGTCCAGCGTAATGGCGAGCGTTTTTAGGGCTTCTGGGTCCTGTTTGTAGAGCAGGTAGATTGTCTCGTTGCCATCTTTACCAACAAAATACTCTTTCTCTTTTATTTTCTTTTCGTCTTTCAGATTCTTGCCAGTAGCAAGATAAAACACATACTTGGCAAATTGTTCGTAGGTTGGGAGCTTACCAGTCAATATCGTTTCGGCATCAATGGCCGGTCCGAGGTTGTAGAACGAGAAGCCGGTCTTGAGCTTGTCTTTTTTAATCACGCGCCGGACGCGCTCTGCGGTTATTTTGTCGGCATAGTCCTCCATCTCAACTAAAATAAACTTCCGGTTGCCGCCATCCTCTTTATTGAGGTTGATGACCGCATGAGCGGTGGTGCCGGAACCAGCAAAAGAATCTAAAATAATTTCATTTTTAGTGTTGGAGTTGAGAATGACGGACTGAATAAGTTGTCTAATTAGTTCAACTGGTTTTGGATAATTAAACCCTTGGATACCCAAGTCTGCTAAATCATCTTTTCCGTCTTCGGAAAGCACCTTGATTATTGAGTATAACTTTGATGATGTTTCGTCTAATAATGTGTACCTCACAATCAGACGCATGCCATTCCGATGTTTTTCTAAAACCAGTTCGCCGGTCTTTATTTTTTCGTCAATTTCTTTTTTCTTGGTTGGTCCCTTATATTTCTCTAATTCCTCATAAAAACACCTTCTGTCTCCGAGAGATTTGTCGTATTTACCAAACTGTTTTCTTACAACATCGTCGTCGCGCAAATACTCCTTTCCATCTATTTCCACAACATCCTGTTGGATAACTTTGGCTCTCCTTAAAACTATTCCACTATCAATGTTTTTTGCGTAGGCACAGATATAATCATGCCCTTTTACAACTTGTTTCGCTTGACCACCACCCTTTGCCCTTTGGTGAATTAACTCACCAATAAAGTTGCCCTCGTCAAAAATTTCATCCATTAGATTTTTCAAGTGTGCTTGCTCGTTATCGTCAATGCTCACAAAAATCACGCCATCATCGGCAAGTAGGTCCCGCAGGAGCTTGAGACGCGGAGTCATCATGCAGAGCCACTTGTCATGTTTGGTGAGGTCGTCTTTGGCGACTGTCTTGCCTAGCCACTCTTTGATAAGCGGACTGTTTACCTTGTCGTTATACACCCAGTTCTCGTTCCCAGTGTTGTAAGGCGGGTCAATGTAGATGCACTTTATACGGCCTTGGTATTTGGGTAATAGGGCCTTGAGCGCAAGCAAATTGTCTCCGTGGATGATAAGGTTCTCGTCGCTGTCCGCGCCCTTGCGGGACTTTTTTACGTCTAAGTCAAGCGTGTGATACGGGACCGATAAGTGATGGTTCCAAACCGCCGACTTTCCTTTGAAATTGAGTGATGCCATAAATTATTTTATTTTTGCCTTATTCAGAAACTTCTCAAACTCGTCTTTCTCAATCCGAAACTCCTTGCCAATTTTGTACGCTTTCAGTGTGCCCCTATCTATGTACCGATAAATGGTCATCACATTGAGTGACAGCTTGTCGGCAAGTTCTTGGGCCGTATAAAACTCCTTGTTTGATTTTTTCATACTTTGCACCATGTTTACATCCCTCATAATACTTGACTATTCTTTACAGTGCAAATGCACAGGTTGATAACTCTCCAGTGCCCCTTTCACTTGGTCATACCACTCACGCGGTCGCAATCTGTCCAGCCCAGCCGTTGTGTCCGCAAGGTCAGTCCGTAACCGATACCATAGCCGGTCATTGCTTCGCTTCGCAAGAATTGTCCGCAGTTCGCGCAAGCCGTTGCCCTCGCGGGCGAGAAGCACGAGACCGGCAAGATAAATGGGCTTTGTCGCCTTTGCGTCTGGTCGTGCGATAAGTATTTGCTTGAGCAGGTCTTTTGCTGTGAGCGAATGCGAGAACAGGAGTAAGCTGTTGCCCTCAATCATCGTATCCCAGTAGTGCCGCACTACCATCTGGCTTTTCTTGGCACAGAACACATCCTTGAAAGTCGGGTTTTCTGGTATACCGAGCTTCTGAAAGACACTGCTCATTTTTCGTTTTTCGCTCAACCGGACCTCAAGACGCAAAATCTCGCGCACATTGTTGAGTGAGGGAAACAAACTCATCTGGTACGCCGTTTGCTCAAGGTCTACCGCCCGTTTTTGGTTTTTCCGCAAGTCGGCTATCTTGTCATACAGTACGACCGAGTGCGACTTGGCGTAAAAGCACAAACTCTCGCCATCGTTTACAAACCGCGTTTTCGTCATGTCCAATCGTTTAGTGATATTCACCTTTCCAAGCTCGCCAAGCGCATAGAGCGAGGTGTACCCACTGGTAAGTTCAATGTTTTTCGCGTAATGCACGGCGCGTACCTCTGCCAGTTCAATATCCTGCCTCTGTATTCGCACACCCATCCGGTCCAATCGGTCCAATAGAGTATCAACCACGAGCGCAAATTGCCCATCCTCTAATTCGTCCACATTGTTTTTATAGAGGAGTTTTGCGACAGAAAACTCAATCTTTAGGACTGATGTCCATCCTCCTATGCCGCCATAGTTTCTTCTGCGCCAGCCAGTAAGACGCGGAAAAGACAGACCCGTTGCCTTGTCCTTGCTTGACGGATTTTTCACATAGACGCTATAGGACTGCGTCCGTTCGTGCAGGTCCCACGGCGCAACCCCGCGCGCCGTTTCGTCAAGCGTAATTACTTTATCTCTTGGAACAGAGAGGATGACAGTATCAATCATGGCGTGGTTGTGCTTGTCCGCTAATATCCGCCCACAGCGTCGGGTTTCGCTTTGCAACTTTGAACGCAAGGTCAAAGAAGCCAACAAAGTTGCTCCGTGCCTCAAAGTCATCAAAAACCCGCCGGACAATATCGGTGTCTTGGCTTATCGTTTTGTACTCGTTTTCTGGCTCTGAAAACATAAAAACCTGTAGCGTGCGACTACAGGTTATCCGTCAGAAAACTGTCTGTATAAGACATAAGTGATTGCGGAAAGTATCCGCAATCACTTCTTTTCACGCCTCTTTTTTTCCAACGAGATTATCTTGCCGATGTATCCGTAATCAATATCAAGCTCGGCTCCATATTTATCATAGAGGAGATGCATTATCTCCTTTCTCGGCAGTTGTCGGTGCTCATAAATGAAATCATTGCGCTCCTGTGTGCGCTTATTTTTCTTTCTCGGACCGGTAATGGGGCTTTTTACATCCTTTCTGTACTGCTCAATCTCCGCCCAATTTTTAGCAAGGAAATCCTGTATTTGTCGCTGGGATACTTCGGGGTTTATGTATAAAACAACCGGATGTGTCTTGCTTACCTCATCAAAATGTTCGTACATACATTTGAGAAGAAAGTGGTCCTCATTATCAAACCATAAAAGCTCGTCTGGCAAATACTCCAACCGAAGCAAGTCGTCTCTATTGGTACCTAAAAAGTTGACTGGTATAGCGGTAATTCTATTAAAAAATAGGTAATGCAATAGCATCAACCCTACACTCCATAGTTTGACTCCTTGTTGCCCCGTAAAAGCCAGACAGGTGTTTACTACCCTAAACGGTTTCTCTTTTTCATCTTTTGGATATGCTTCTCTGGCTCTTGTTGGAATATACAAATGTGGTAGTACACCTTCTTTCAGTTCCCTCTCATCCTCTTTAGTGAGAGATAGACCACTCGGAGGTAAGTTGAGATATGCCCTATATTTCTTAATAAAATCAGCAACCTCTTTTCTCCTAATAAACTCCTCAAAAAACTTGAGAGTTTGTTGTGCCGATTGCGTGAGAGTACTACCCATCACGCTTTACTTTACTTTACAGAGTAAAGAAAAGCAAAGACACTAAGAAAGTAGTATTTTTAGTCGCTCCACAAAAGGATTCCGTTTGACTTTCCCAACATATATTTCTTTCTCATCAAGGATGATTATGGTATCGGTCAGGTCTGCCTTAAACAAATTGTATGCTTTTTCAATGGGGTCGTTTTTATGTAGCCAGTATCTAAGTGGAAACTTAGCCTCTAAATCAAGTTCCTGAACGGTTTTTTCCGCATTGTTTGGTGCTTGTACTAAATCCAAAAGTGCCGATAATTCCTTATGTGTGATTACTGCTTTTGCTGAGTAATTTCCGTCCACCTTGTCTGCATAAACAATCAAAAAGTCAAGGGCCGATTGGTCAGAAAATCTCGCTACCCTTTCAAGTAATTTTGAAACTACATCGCTTGGTTGAACGATGTCGTCAGAGACATTATTTTCTAACATTATCTCAATCGGCTTTTTTAGTAATTCATTGATTGTCATGTTTGCTTTGTTCCTTTATTTTCCTTATACGCTCTGCCAAAGAGGAAGTTCCAACAGACAGTGGGGAGCTCGCTCTTCTCAACAAATCTAGCTCACTAGATGTAGGACTTGCCATCCTGCCAGACAGAAACTGGGACACAATCGCCGGCCATGTCGCTCCAAGTATCAAACTCTGTACAGCGACAAAATTAGGAACATCAAATTGGAATATAACAGCAATGCAACCGCCCACTACACAATACCAAAAACATTTTGATACACTCATTTTTCTGATGGTTGTCCCGTCCAACATACCCTCAAGGTTCTGAAACGGCATCATTATGATTCTCCTGTGGTCGTCTGTCTCACCTATAAACTTGAAATAAAGTGCAGTGATGTAAGCGGCCGAGCCAATAGCCCCAACAGCAAAAGCAAGTATGAGTTTGGAATACATGGTAATGAGAATGCCAAACGACAAAATAACTGGAGTGACAAAATGGAGTATGTTCAGCACACATTGGAGTATATGCTATTTTCATGCCGAAACAAGATTGCCAAGGTTAGGCACGGCGACCGATAACCACTCTGCCTCTCTGAAAAACTCGTCCCATTTGATAGTTCTGAACTCGTCCAACGTAGGGAGCCAAGATGATAAGCACGATGATATTTGTTGTACTGATTGCAGTTATAGTCCTTAAAATAACATTCGGGGGAGGAGTCTTGGGAACAGTATTAATGGGGGTTATTGCCATCTGTTCTCTACTGACTTTTTTACGCGATTACCCCAGTATTTTCAAACACATCAAAAATTGGATACACCCTCCAGTGAATTCAGTGGTTATAGAGATATATGCCACATCAAGCACTTATACAAGAGAGTATTTCGGTATCCATTGGAATACATTCATGACAGAGACGCGACTTACTCTGATTAACAATGGCAACGAAACAATAACTGATTTTGACTCGAGGATAACATTCGAAAATCCCCATCTTATTGCTGGAGTTGGCAAAGTAATTGATATGCCTTGCTGTGACTTTTATCCAGTAGACCAGACCACCACTGCAATCGCATTTGAAACTACAGAAGGAGAAAGCGTACCTATTATACCTATACGCAATACTAGAATTGTATCTACTTACAGATTGGTTTGTGAAAGTTTAAGGCCTGAAACTCCTTATGAATTCGTTTTAGCATCGGTTAGACTGAATGATGCGCAAAATAGACCTCCACTATTTGCTCCACAAGAGAAACCCCCTTTCGTTACCATAGAAATGACTTATAAAATAAATGATTTTCTCAAATCTCCGCAAACTCAGAAAATAGCTCTATAAATAATTCCAACGGTTTGCGAAGGTTTTAATTCGGGAGCCAAATTTAAACTACCTGCAAGAGATTCTTCCGCCATCCAAGTCGTATTCCATCTTCAACCAATCGAAGTTCAACTTGATTGCCTCGTTGCAAAATTTCTTTGTGTGTAATTCATATTCTACTCCAAACACCGCTTTGTTTTGCTCAATGAATGGCAAAAGCGTTTCGCATTCATCATATTCAAAACATTGTTCATTTAACGCAAAATCAAAATAATCAACCAGTTCGGGAATTTGCTCGAGATCATTTTTCAAACCAATAGCCAATCCCTTTTTGTGTGCCTCTCCCGCAAGCCATTTGTTATATGTCAATTGGTCTTGATAAGTCAAAGCAAGTCCGGTGTCGTTCAGATAACCGTCCACATTATCCGGCTCAACACCATCACACCCTTTTTCTACCGCCAAATCCAATCTGCTCTCCATAATCGGTGCAAGTAGGTCAATTTTGGAAATATCAAGCCATCTCTCATTTGCCCATCCTTCAAGAGTGTCTCCCTTGACCTTATTTGGAAAATCACCCTTGTCGATTCTCCAATCTTCATAACTTCCGGCACTGAAATAGCAAATGACCTTGATGCCTTTGGTTTGCAATGCACGTATCGCTTTTTTTGAATTATCAAATAAGTCCACGTCATACATATCAACGGCATAGTTTTGATTTAGTGTTCCCGTCAGTTGCCATTGCCACGATGTATTTGGATGGGGTTTCCACCAATTAGTATTTTCTATACTTTCACTCCTTTTCGTAGTCTGTACTTCCGTGGATTCCGATTCGCTTGCCGTTACAGTGTCCACGCTCGTAACATTTTGCGCAATTGTTTCTTTTTTAACTATTTCAGATTCTTCTGAATTTTCTGTACTGTCTTCTGTCGGATTAGAATTTGTCGCAATACTTGAAGCTGGCGCCGTGGTGGTTTGCTCAATCCCTCCTGTTAATGTTTCTGTATCGTCTATTTGTTTTATGTTAGCGAAAACAATTGTGCTCACCACAACGACGGCCACCACCCCTAAAAGAATTTTTAGCACTTTTCTATCCATTTTTATCTATAATACATTATCAAGATTCCATACACTGATATGCCACCGGAATACCGAAGGTCGGTGTATAGTGGAGACAATGAGACATCTGTGGATACTCTTGATTCCTCTTGCATTTGCGGCGGGTTTTGCGGTCTGTTATCTGTGGAAAGACCGCGCACCCGAACCTCTTGAAACGAACGCGGACGCAACCATCGGATTTATCGGCTGTTCGAATACAGCCCAATCGGTGATGGGCTACCACATGGCGGGAGGAGACGACCTCTGGCAACTGACAGACGACCGCAAACATGACTTCGACAGCGGCACGGTGAGAGAATGGGCGAATATCGACAATGACTTCTGGCATACCTTCGACCGCTACCTCGGCGCACATCCCAATACTCGCGTCATCTGGTGGCAGTTGTGCGTGCCGCGCGACGACACGCCGACCCTTGCCGACGCGCAAAAGGTCATTGCAGGTATCAAGGGCCGGATTCCGGGAGTCGAAATTTACGTCTCCGCCTTACCGTCGTACCAGACAGGTGTATGCAGGATCACCGGCACGGAGGGCCTCGCGCGCGGTGAGGAGCTCGTCCGCGAGCTTGCGGCGCAAGGCGATGTGCATGCGGGACCAACGCTCGCTCCGCATGCGCCAGAGGAAGTACTCGACGACGGCTGTCACCTCACCGAGAAAGGCATGCGCGCCGTCGGTACACAGCTCAAGCAGTTTTTCGACGCACTATAGGCAAGTAAAGCATACTTATCGCTTACACCAGACACGTTCACTTTGTGCAACATATGGAGCCAAAAAGTCCCACCGTAGGGTGGGACTTTTTATCGGTTAAATATCCGGGTGGTCGTACCCGAATAACGCTGTCAGTACCTGATCGCGATCCGCCAAAGGTATCATCGTGATGCGTCTTCGCTGGATCGGCTCTTCAAGCAAAGACAACAGCACGTCACAATTATCGTCACCGGCAATTCGATTAGGAGACAATTTGCCGCACTTCAGGCATTGGTGCACAACCATCAGTTCGCCCTTGGACTTACGCGTCAACCCGATCGGTTTCATTCTTCCCTGGCATAGAGAACGACGATCTCCGGGCATCTTCAGATCGACATGTTTGCACCAAAGACACAGTGGGCAGTGATTACGATGCATGGTACCCCAAGTGGTGTTGGGAATCACGACGTGACAATTGAGGCATCGGAATGGCGCCTCATTCGGAGAAAAACGTGTTTATGTTTTCGAGATGTATGTGACTTCATAGTAGAAGAATTAATTTCCAAGTAAAACAGAAAACCACCCACTTGCGGGGCGTATGTATCAAAATTATTCTAATTCTAGAAGAGGAGTAGAAAACTATGACAACACAAAACACCCGCAAGTGGGACACTTGCATGTGGATCGCACCACACTCTCCCGTGGGTTGGTTATCATAGGTAACACGCGAATGTTATACGTTACAATTGACCTAAAGTCAAAATTGGTATTCTTCGACAGTGACGGGACATCCTTACTGACTATCTCACCGATGCGGACAGCCGGCCCAGCAGCAGGGGCGACGGATGCCTTCCATGAGCTCGGAGCACGCCCGCTTGATTCGATGACTTCTCGTTTCCGGTTTCTTGGCGGATGTAATCCAGCAAATCCACTCGTTGCGCGCGAGCGGGGTGATATCGTGCCATGCCGCTTCTGCGGTCAGGGCTGAAGCAAGAACTTTTCGCAAATCGGACGGAATCCGGTGCACAACGCCACCTGCGATCTCTCTTTTGTTCATGCGAGCATTATATAAAATTATCCACAGGGTCAAATGCGTTTGTATGAGTATGCCAGTTATCCGCACCGGCAGGTTGATTCCGACAGGACGCACAGTACCATACAGCGTATATGATCACATTCAAAAATCGTGCGGTGAAGTTCATCCCGCTCTTGTTGGCGCTCGCCGTCGTCGGCGCGGTTGTCGGCATCCACTACTATTCGAAGCTTACGGAAACGATGGGATTCGGAGTCGCGGCCGTTCCCCTTTTCAATCCCACGCTCACCTATCCGGGCATGTACAACGGTCCTCTGTACGCCACGTCCGAGCAGATCGGAGACGGCTATCCGATTGAAAAATATTTCAAAAATCTCGACCGGAACGGCGTCAATTATTTCATCGGCTTTTTCGCCATAGAAGGCGCCCAAAATCGCGCAACTCTCCACAATCACTCGGGACTGGGATACATGCTCGACGCAGTGCAAAAGTACCCCAATCGCATCATCCCCTTCTTTAATCCGGGGAGAGGAGGAGATGAAGTGGAGAAGCTTGTCGGCTCGGAGCTCACCGCCATGTACAAGGCGACGCTTACCTCTTCGGAAGCCATCGTCGGCACATCGGTCATACAAGGGTTCGGGGAGTTGGAGACGCAAGAGTGGAAAGCTCGGCATAATGACCCGAAGGTATTGCAACTCGTCGATCTTGCAAAAGCGCATGGACTCTCTGTCATGTTTCACCCCGTGGCATCGAAGATAAAAGATGTCGAAGCAATCGTCACTGCGTATCCGGACACTACGTTTCTCATCCACATGTACCGAAGCGACCTGAAAGAAAGCAGAAAAACATTGATAGCGCTTCTGAAAAAATATCCAAATCTGTACTTTAGCATTGACGCCGCCCACATTGTCCATCGCGTCAATGATGACATGGACATACTCTATGACTATGAGAAATCATCCGGTTTTATCGCCGAATTCGACGAGGATTACGACGCAATACTCGCGAGCGCGGTAAAGGACTACAAGCCGCTCGTGGAGGGAGCGCCGACCAAGGTGATGTGGGGTACGGAAGCGGGGCCGGACTACAGTTTCGAACCCGCCGTATACGACCGACTCATAAAAATTTCACGCGACCTTATCGGCCGCATGCCTACCGAACATCAAGAGGCGCTCGGCTATAAAAATGCTCTGCGCGCGTTCGGGAAAGGTGTTACGCTTACCACCCCGATATCTATTGTTGACACAAAAACTCTGCCGTTTTGCTCCAACGACACCGTGGATGCCTGCGACGACTCGTGCGGCATCAAGACCGACGCCGACCTGAACAGTCCGGTAAAGGGCGGATGTTTCGAGCAATGTCTCTTCACCAACCGCTGTATCGACCCTCCGTGGGATGATTAGAACCTTCATTCGACACATCTCAACACAAACCACGCGGTGAAGCTTCATACGGTGTTCGGCTGGTGATTCTCTTCTTGCTCGCAGAGACTCTACAGAATCTTCGGGCGTACGATCTGGTATGATGAGCGAAATTAAAAACCGGATACCGTATGGAACGTAATATTGAAATCGAGATGCGAGGTCCGCTGACGACGGAGAAATATTCGGAACTTAAAGCGTTTCTTGACGCGAATGCCCGGAAGATCACCGAAAAAGATCGGATACTGATCGACTACTCCACGTTTCTTCCCGGCGGCATCCGCGAGCGCCAGATCGATATCCGTTTGCGGGTAACGAACGGCGTTCCGGAGATCATCGTCAAGATCGGCGACTGGGGCGGAACTGAAAAGCGCAAAGAACTTTCGGTCACGACGACGTCGAACACGTTCGATACGCTCACTGAAATCTTTGCCGCCCTGGGATATGAAAAGGGAATGTTGTGCGTCCGCAAGAGCCACGTCTACGAATACAAAGGCATCGAATTCGCGCTCGTCGAGGTGCCGGGCCACAGCTATTATTACGAAGCGGAAAAAATGGCGCGCGATGATGAAGACGCCGACGCTCTGGCAAAGGAGATCGCCGACGTGTGCGCCGAGCTAAATCTGCCGATCTTCGAGAAGCAAGGGTTTTTTGAATACATCGAGACGCTCAACAAAGAAGCGAACGAACTGTTCGATGCATCGACTGCGCCGCAAGGATATTTCAAAGACCGATTCGGCGTGTAGCCGGACTTGATAAGAATCTGCGACGTACACCCGTTGCGTGACGTACAATAGACAGGATTATGACGTTTATCTCCGGGATACGATGGATCGTGGCGATGCCCTTCTTGATCGCAGCCTTTTTGGCGGGCGTTGTTGTGCTCGTATTCTTCCCTGTCGTATCCACGGTGCGTGATCGGGATACGGTAAAAGACGTCCTGAAAGATGCACGGATATATGAATACGGTCCCGATCTGGCACTGACGCTCTATTTTGAAGAACTCAAGAAAAGCGCCAATGACGTGGGACGACACCTGACGACCGAGGAGATATTGGGTAATCGCGTCGCGGAAGAAGACTTGCGCAAAGGACTGAAAGAAATTGTCCCTCCGGATTGGATCGAGGAACAAGCGGAACGCCTGATCGACGCGTTCTACGATTTCCTTGAAGGTAAGCGGGAGACACTGTCGTACTCCCTGTCGCTTGATTCGAGAATGGAACAAGCGGGAGACGTATTCACAGCGTATCTCAAGAGTAAAGTGGAGCGTCTTCCCGTATGCGGTACTGCGGCGGAGTACGATTTTGACGCGTTCACCGCCACGTGCCGACCCCAAATCATCAACATAGCCGAGGCGAACAGAGCGATAGATATGCTCGGGGAGCGGATCAAGAGCGTGCGCTTTGAGGAAACGACCATATCACCGGAGGCGACCGTCCACGTGCGCCCGTTTCAGCGCGCGTACCGGGCGGCGCCGAACGCGCTTTTGGTGCTTGCCGGTATAACCCTGCTTTTCTTGAGTGTCGGTATCATGCTCATACCCGCCGATACCGCGCGTCTGTTCGTGTATGCCGTATATGCGGGAATACTCGGACTTGGCACGGGTGCTCTCGCCGTTGCCATAGCGGGTCCCCTGCCGGAGGAGACGGTCAACATCATGATCGAGACATATGCTCACAATGCCGCTCTCTCTGCGGCCACCCCCGTCATCAGCGCGGCGGTCGGCATACTGACAAATCGGGTGGCTTTCTCCATGGGCATACTTGCGCTCGCGGCATGCGCAACCGCGGGACTCGCTCTCGTGGCGCGAGCAAGCGCATATCGCATCCATGCAAAGAAGGTATTCGGCGCGATGGCGATAGTAGCCGTGATCTGTATAGGATTGGGAACCGCCAATGTGTATGCCTTGGATATTTTCGGCGAAACCGAACTGCCGGAACAACTGCCGTAAACGTATGCTAAGAGCAACCTCCATGAAATGGTCGCTCGGCAGTGATATGATACATAAGACATGATGAAGAAAACGACGCGTTACTCCGATACGACAAGTACCATTCGACCGCATATGCAAACCAAAAAACCACTCCGGCTGTTCTTGATGTCCGCGCTGATCGCCGTCTCACTGTTCTCGTCGAGCCCCCGTACGGCATTCGCGCTCCATTGGCTCGCGCAAGACGCTCCCGCAGATGCGGAGATATCTGAAGAGATCCGGAATGCGACCGTCAACCTCTACTGCCGGATCAAGGCCGGAAAAAAGACCTACGCGACCACCGGCTCCGGCGTCTTCATCGACGATGACGGCGTCATTCTCACAAACGCGCATGTCGCGCAATATTTCCTCCTCGACGGCGCGGAAGGAAAGGTATCGGGACATTGCAGTGTCCGCACCGGCTCACCGGCAAAAGAGCGGTACACCGCATCCATACTCTACTTCCCGTCAATCTGGGCCGAGCAGAACAAGGATGAGCTCAAAAAGGGCGGCTCTCGAGGAAACGGCGTCAATGACTTCGCACTGCTCTATGTGACCGGTGCGAAAAAAGGATCTCTGCCCGCCTCCTTCCCGGCATTGCCGATTGATCTTTCCGGGACGACGAGTGAGGGCGAGATCGTCACGGTGGCGGGGTATCCGACCGGAGACCTCGACTTCGATGGAATACGGAAAAAATTGATGCTCATGGCATCCTCGCCCATGATCACCCGCACGGGCGCGCTCACCGAAGCGCTCCAGCTCGACATGTTGACGCTCGGATCGTCGGCGGTGGGAAGTTTCGGCGTGTCGGGAGGACCGGTCGTCGACAACGGCGAGGTTGCCGGCATCGTCGCACTCAAGAACGCCGCAAAGAAAAGCCACGTGCTCCGCGCCATAACGGTGTCATATGTCGACCGTATGCTCACGGCTCTCACCGGCCGCTCTCTTGAAACCATCCTCGCGGACGATCTTGCGAAACAAGCAGAAGAAAACAGAAAAAACATGCCCGCCGATACGCTCAAGATCGTCACGAGCGGCATTCTCGGCACAAACAAGAAATAACCTCCCTTGTCGACTGTACTATCATCTCGTGTACGACGGTTTCAAGGTGATCGTGGGCGTGTAGAAAGATCGAAAAAGCACCGCGGATGATGTCCGCGAATACCCCGACGCAGAGCGTCGGGGTATTCGCGGACATCTGTTTTTACTGGTTGGACGCCAGAACGCTCCGACAGAAAGCGCTCCCGGCGCTTTCTGTTGCCGCGGGGATCGACGAACGGCCGGTTTTACTGGATGATCCAAGTCGTTCCGGGTATCGGGAATATGCCTTTCACTTTCGCGCTGGCATCGACCGACGTGACGCTGATGGCAAGCTGTCCGCCGAGATACGAGGAGAGATCTCCGCTCATGACCGCTTTGATCGTGAAGAGGCGCATCTGGCCGGGCGCAAACGTCGCGACGGCAGGCACGAAGGCCACGCCGTTTTTGAATATGGTCGAGTGCTCCACGCCCCCGACGGAGCCGCGCGAGACACCCGCATCATCAACGGTCGTAAGGCCGATGACCGATTCCGGATCAGCGGAGCCGTTCTGTTTGACGGAAAAGCCATTCAGTTTCGCCTCCATCAAGCCGGTGTTGGTGATCTGGAGATAGGAGACCGGCACCGATGCGCCCGCGGACACCGTGCCTCCGGTGAGCAGTAACACGGGCTCCACGACCATTGTGGTGTCTGCTTTTTTACTTGTGTTCCGTTTGTTGTCCCTGATTTCTTTTCCGACAATCAATGTCCCGCTCGCCAGCACCACAGACGTTGCGCTCCCACTGCGAGATACCGATACGTCGTATGTTCCGTCCGGAAGTTTCTTCAATATCTTCGCCTTCCATGTCCCGTCTTTTTTTACCTTGATCGTTTTACTTTTATACAGCGTCTTTGATTCTCCTTCCTCGCGTACCGTTATACGTACGGTTTTTGTTCCGGACGCGGTGCCGGTGATGATCGGTTTCGATGAGGTCGTCGCAAGAGAATCAGTATCGATGCTTCCCGTCGGGGCGGCAGAAACAGAGAGCGGCACAGAGATCATCAGAAGCGTGACAAACGCAACAGCAAGGCGTGCGGACAGTTGGTATCTGTACGGAGTTTTCATAGATGTTGATTAGAGTGTTAACACACCACGCCACCGCCCGAAGACTCGGACGCCGGGAGAACGAAGTCTTCCTTTTCTCACAAACCGGAAGTTACATACCGGACACCTTGTCGCCGACAATCGTATCTGAAGGATCGATAAGCAAGAGAACACCACTGTGTTCATCTATGCCCGGAGCGATCATAATGGCAACCATAGGTGCGTCAGCAACGACAGTACGTACTTCACCGGTCTGATGCACATATGCGTACGTCGCCGCATGCGCCCAAACGGGCATGAGTCCCGCCGCAACAAGAAGAGTACCGATGATGGTCTTCGGAAGAGGGATACTGTATGTCATATACCGTGTATAAGATTTGGTAATGTACACTGTATATAACGCGTTACCGGCATTATTATGACACCGTGCAACAAATCACTCCATTTGGAGTGATTGACGACATGGTCGAAGTGACGGCAAAATGTGCACGGCGGAACGGTGGTGCGGACGGAAGAAGTGTGATTCTATAAAACATATACTCAAGAAGGACCATGGGCGCGCAAACGCATACGGTGCCGGTGGTGGAAAACGACGACATCACCCGAGGCATCGCCAAAGACGAGCCGTCATACTTCCTTGAAAAGAAAGAGTGGGCCGTTCTCAAAGTCATAGGGCGAGTCAGAGAAGCACTGGAGACATAGCGTCAAGTACATCACACACTATGTGGAAAAACATCCGTCCGTGGAATCTTCTCCTGTTTTTTACGGCGATCATCATCGGGCTTGGCATACTCGCGACTGTCTACGCCTACATACACGCCGATCGATTGGTGAAACATTCGCTCCTTGAACGCGCAAACATCATCGCTTCAACACTTGAAGAAACAAAGGTCGGCGCTCTGTCGGGCACCGAAAACGACCTCTATGCGCCGCACTACCGCGACCTGAAAAGCAAGCTCATGACGATCGTGGCGATCGACCCCGAAATACGCTTCGCGTATCTCACCGGCCGGCGTGACGGCGAGATTTTCTTCCTCGTCGATTCCGAACCGGAGGATTCGCCCGACCTCTCTCCGCCGGGCCAAGTCTACGACGAAGCAACCGCCGTATTCCACGGAGTATTCGACACCGGGGAGAGCGCGCTTGAAGGGCCGGTGGTCGACCGGTGGGGCACCTGGATCAGCGCCATGTCCCCCATGCTCGACCCCGTGACCGGGGAGATCATCGCCGTCGTGGGCCTTGACGTGAGCGCGCGCAACTACTACCGCACGCTGACGCTCTACACGACCGTGCCGATCCTGCTCACGCTCCTGCTTGCAAGCTTCGCCTTTTTCATATTCCGGCTTGTAAAAAAAGAGGACGCACTGCTCGCATTCAAGTCGGAACTTGCGTCCATCGCCGCGCACGACTTGCGCACGCCGCTTGTTGGCATCAACTGGTCGATCGAATCCCTCCTCCAAAAGACTCGCGACGCAAACACCCCGCGGACACTGGCAACCATACGCGACACCAGCGCCAAACTTCTCGGGACAATCGACGACATTCTTGAGACGTTCACGCTCGAAAAAGGAGAACGAACGGTTGTGTGGGAGCCCTATGATCTCGCAACCGTCCTCGCCGATGCGGCATCCGTCTTCACCTTGGCCGCCCGGCAGAAACAGGTCACGATCGTATTTGCTTCCGATATGCCCGCCTCCATTCCCGCTCGCGGCGACCGGGCAAAGATACAACGGATGTTTTCAAATCTTATCGCGAATGCCGTGAAATACTCGCCCGAGCGCGGCGTGGTCGATGTCCGCTGTGAAGAAACTCCGCATGCACACATAGTGATTGTCGAAAACTCCGGCCCCGAAGTGCCGAATGCCGAACGTTCCCAGCTCTTCCGAAAATACTATCGGAATCAGAAGGCCGCGCAGACTGCCCGCGGCATGGGACTCGGACTCTACTATGTCAAACGGATTGCTGAACTTCACGGCGGCGATGTCCGGTACGCGTTCACGGGAGGGAAAAATATATTCTCCGTCGAACTCCCGAAGCAACAATAACGGCCTAACGCAGACCAAAACCGCGCGGAAAGAGCGGCATGGCGCCGTCGGCCGTGCGCCCGGATGGAGTAAACGGTAATTGACGTATGCTTGCAGGCCAGGGGAGCGGCAGTGTGCCGCTGAAAGATCGCTTTCCGAAGAGTACGTCCGCAACCCCCGCACCTTCGCTTCCCGGGAGCCACGCCGCGACGAGCGCGTCCCATTTCGGAAGCTCTTTTTGTATAAAAAGCGGACGGCCGGAGACGATCACCACGACGACTTCCCCGCTCACTTTTCGCAGTCCTTCGATTGCCTGCAGATCTTCCGCCGACAAGGAAGGATACGGGTTGTCACCGACACCTTCCGCATACGGTCCTTCGCCGACCACCGCGATGCCGATGTCCGCACTGTCCTCCGGAAGATCGAAATCTCCCGCCGCGTCATATAGAATTTCCATCTCCGGTCCCGCCGCTGACCGGATACCCGCAAGTATCGAGGTCGCGCCGGGGATGGCATTACCGTCTATCCCTTGCCACTCAATGGTCCAGGCCCCGCTTTGCCTGCCGGTGTTATCGGCGGCGCTCCCCGCAACCGCGATCCGCCGCAGAGTCGGAGAACGAAAAAGCGGCAGGACGTTTTCATTTTTCAACAACACAAGCGATCTGGCGACCGCCTCGCGCGCAAGCGCTCGACGTGCGTCCGCACCGATCACGTCGAGATTTGAAGGCGCCGAGTTGTCGAAGAGACCAACGACAAACTTCGCATAGAGGATCCTCCGTACCGCGTCATTCACCCGCGCTTCCGATATGTCGCCGTTTTGTACGGCCGCAACCACATTTTGTACGAAGGGTTTATATTCGAACGGCAACATCACCATATCCACCCCGGCGTTGATCGCCGCCACTGTGGCCGCGTACTCGCCCCCGCCGATCTCGTAGACACCGTACCAGTCCGATACGACAAAACCGCGAAAGCCGAGCTCGCCTTTGAGCACGTCGGTAATCAGATGCTTGTTCGCGGACATTTTCTTTCCGTCGATCGTATTGAGTCCGACCATAACGGAGAGCGCTCCCTGCTCGACGGCGGCGCGAAACGGCGGCAGATAAAACTCGCGGATTACCTCCTCGCTCGCCTGTGTCGTACCCTGATCGATCCTGTAGTCAGGATTGACCGCTGTCCCCCACTGCATGCCGCCGGTGCCGAGATAATGCTTTGCGGTCGCGAGCATTGCGGGAGTATTTCCCTCTCCCTGCAAGCCGCGTATATATGCGGCACCCAGATCCGCCGTCACCTGCGCATCACTTGAAAAGCCCTCGTATACCCGCCCCCAGCGGATATCTTGCGGCATATCGAGATTCGGCGAAAAGCTCCAAAAGACGCCGCTCGCGCGCACTTCTTCTGCGGTCGCTTCGGCGACGCGGCGCGTGAGTTCCGGATCGTTTGCGGCGCCGAGACCAATCGAATGCGGAAAGAGCGTCGCACCCGGGACGTTGCCATGGCCATGTACGGCATCGAGCCCGTAGAGAAGCGGGATGCCGAGCCGTGACGAACGAGATTCCTCCATGTAGCGGGCTACCATGTCGCGCCATCCTTCGGGGGTATTATCTTCGGGCTTCGCCCCGGCGCCGCTCAACACGCCGCCGACTCCTGCGTAGCCGGCGTTGCCGGGCGTAATGCTGTTTTTCTCGACGAGCGCCATCTGCGCGGCTTTTTCTTCGAGTGTCATCCGCAACAGAAGATCCTCGGTCCGCTCTTCGATCGGACGGCCTGCGTCTTTGTACGGCGAGTCCGGAGCAATCGCCGGAAGCGCATTCACAAAAAGGTAGTGCGCAAAAAAGAGCACGAGTGCGATTATCGGCGCGACATAGAGCAACGATCTATACGGAACAGTGCGTGATGCGCTACGAGACTTAGTGTGAACCATGGCACAAGTATACCTCTCCACAGAAACTCTGACATACCACCCGAATATGGAGTGTCGGTGCAAAACTTGATTGACAAATACTTCATATATTGGTTCTCTGTGGGCAGTTTCCTAGCAGAGGGCATTTTTCACGGAGGTGAAAGATGGCTGAAGATCAGCATGTCGACACCAAAGATCGTGAGAAGGTCCCCCCTTTCTTCACCTCGGTAGGTGAGGAACCGGTGCGGGAACCGCTCATTGTCGAAGCATCGCCTCGGCGTGAGCAGAGGGGACAAAATACCGAACGTGGTTGGCGACGGTATACCCCATATAGCTAAAAGACTGGCCCGGTGTGTGGTTCCCGGGCCGGTAGGACGTAGTACGTCGAGCATACGCTCGACTTTTTTGATTCCAAAATTTTTTAGAGCATATTTCGGAGCCCTCCCGCACAGCAAAAAATGACGGTTAGACTTGGCCTAGCGGCCCGGAGCGCCGTCATTTTTTGCTGTGCGGGAGGAGGCTCTGGTGTAGGAAATTTCTCAACAAGCCCTAAGAACTCTCGTCCTTTTCGCGAATGACGTATTTCTTGTGGAGATAGACCAGATCTTTTTTCACGCCGCGCAGAAGCATGAGCTCGCGCGAAGGAGTCACGCTATTTTCATATCGTTCAAGCGCTTCTTCGACAAAGCCGAGCGCCGTCGCGAGCATGGCGAAACAATCGCCCGACCAGACATGGAAACGCAGGTGTTCATACGGATCGGGCGCATCGCGCACGATGGAGTATGTCGACACAATCTGATATTCACGTATCGCTATGGGCATGATTCAAAAGGAATACTGATAAAACCGTCCCGGCCGACGATAACATGATCGACAAGCTCAATGCCGAGCATCCTGCCCGCGGAACGCACCTGCGCGGTGACAAGCATGTCCTCTGCGCTCGGAGCGAGCACGCCGGATGGATGATTGTGCACGAGGATCACGGCCGCGGCCGAGCATGAAAGCGCTGGCCGGAACACTTCGCGCGGATGGACGATGTTTGCGTCGACCGTACCGATCGAGATCACTTCGTCGTGGACGACCTGATAGTGCGCGTTGAGATAGAGTCCGCGCAGATGCTCTTTACCGAGCGTACGCATGTCGGCAACGTGTTCGTAGGTATCGAGCGCGGTGCGGATCACGGCCGCGCCGTTGCGCTCACGGGAGAAAAACCGCCGACCAAGCTCGCCCACCGCCACGATCTGCTCGGCCTTGCCAAGCGGAATATCGAGATCGCGCGACATGATGTGTGCATCAGTCTGCGAGAAGATATTGCGCTCGCCGTATTCGCGGACGATGCGCGAGGTCATCGTCAGCACCTCTTCCTTGCGCGTACCGACGCTAAGGACAACCGCAAGAAGCTCGACCGGCGAGAGCGTGCCCGGACCGTGTACCGCAAGCTTCTCCCGCGGCTTGTCCTCGACAGGCAAATCACGCACCGTAAGCACATATCGCTTGCCGGTATTATCGAGTACCAAAGGCGTACTTTTGATCTTATAGGAAGTTTCAATCACTGTATTCAGTATACTAAAAGTGCTTGTCATAAAGCCCTGTTACGCACAGAACTTGACAATAATCAATAGTTCGTGTTATAGACTATACTAGCGTAGGTCCAAAATCAACTGGTTCTCTGGAGGAAGATATGGCAAAGATTCTAGTTGTGGAAGACGATTCGCAGGTAAGGGATTACCTGCGAGACATGTTAGAATGGCTCGAACATGAGGTCATCGAGGCCTCAAATGGAAAGGAGGCATTGGAGATATTGACCGACGGAGTCGCCCTCGTCATCACCGACATCCATATGCCGGTGATGGGTGGACTCGAGTTTATCCGTCGACTCAAGAGTAGCCACCCAAAGCTCCCGGCAATCGCCATGAGCGGAGAGCTAGATAGGGGGGATGCTCTGTTTGCAGGTGCGACCCTCTTTCTGTCAAAGCCGCTGAGGATCCAGGGGATCTTGGCGGCCACCACAAGAGCCCTCACTCCCTGACCACGCCCGCAGAGCCGTCCGGCTTCTCGCGGGCGGTTCTGTTTTTAATCGACAGAGAATTTTTTGCCGTTCGGAGAAAATATGCGATACTGACGGTACGTATGAAAAACAGTTACATCACTATCGCGCTTGTCATCGTTGCGTTGGCCGGAGCGGGAGGAGTTATATGGTATTTCAAAGGAGCCGATCCTCTGGCGACGCAGACACAGGAGGGAGTATCGCAAAGCGCCGACACCGTAGTCGCCACGATCCGCGGCGGCGAAACCAAAATAACGCGGGGCGAACTGGACGTACAGATAGAACAGCTCGCCCAAAATCCCCAGATACAAGTACCGAAGGAGGGAGACGAGCGGATCGCGTTCGAACGTCTCGTACTTGACCAGATGGTGGGCAACATACTCTTTTTTGAAGAAGCCAAACGGCAGGGATTCACAGCCGACGATGCGGCCGTTTCTGCGGAGCTCTCGAAAATCACCGGACAGTATGCCGACACCGCCGCCTTTGAAGCCGCGCTTCTTGGAGCAAAGCTCGACAAAGAGAGCTTAAAGACGAATATCGCTCGCCAACTGATCACAAACCAATATCGAAACAAGATCGCCGCCGAGCATCCAAGTACAACGACACCCGAAGAAATAAAGGCATTCTATGATGCGCAGATTACTCCGCAGAACCCGGATACCGCTCTTGAAGCCGTAACACAGGACATACAGACATACCTCGAACAACAAAAAGTAGAGGAGGTGATTACGGGCATAATCGCGGACCTGCGGGCATCTGCGGACGTCAAGATACTCATATAACAGAACCGCGAAACATGCCCCTTGACGGCTCTTCTCCGTGCCGATCTTGCGCGGGGATATGCACAGGCACGGCTCTTGACAGGTTGCATTTTTACCAAAAACATGGTTTCATACCAGCACCAAAACGCTTAGCCAGAGACGGTCGGACTTGTGGAGAAGAGGTTTTGCATTAGTATTAGAGTAAGAGACAACGCTACCTACATGATGAAAGGTACTATTGCCCGAGTCACCGATCGCGGTTTCGGGTTCATCACGCCGGAAAACGGCGAAAAGGATATCTTCTTTCACGCAAACGAGCTGAACGGACTTTCCTTTGATGAACTGCGCGAAGGTGATGCGGTCACATTCGAAATTGCGAACGGTCCGAAAGGCCCTGCCGCTACGAACGTGATGCGCGCCACCGCACAGGCGCAAGATCTTCCCGCAGCCGCCTAACCGGCCGCAAAAGAAAACCCGGCCGCCCGCTTTGCGGGCGGCCGGGTTTTCGCATGCAAACGCCGCTCTGTTGACCCTCCGGCGATGCTCTGGTACTCTATGCACACTATGTCGCAAGACAGAATCATACGACTTGTCTCCGAAGGGGACAAAAACGGCCTCGGGAAAGGTCACGTCTACTACACCACCAAAAACCGCCGTAAGCTTGCGGACAAGAAGTTCGTGTTCAAAAAGTACAATCCCGTCTCGAAGTCCCACACGAAGTACACCGAGAAGAAATAAAGTAATGAGAAAAACCCCGCGGCCTCCGGCCGCGGGGTTTTTCTATCCATCCTCAAGTGCCGGTTCGTAGTCCCCCGTCTGCGCTTTGGCGTTCAACATAAGCCGATGAAGCAGTGCCGCTTGAGCGGCGTCTTTGTTTGCGGCCGTGTCGCCACGCCACGCGGTCAGCACCGGCTCTTCGAGCGCACGCGAGTACGAAAAAGTTATCTGCCATGGTTGCGCACCGTGGTGCGCCATCGCCTGCAGATTTTCGGTGGCGCGCCTCGGCGTCTGTCCGCCGGAGAGAAGAACGACCCCGGGAACCTCTTTCGGTACGGCCGCGGCAAACGTGCGAAGCGTGGCATCCGCAACTTCCTCCGGCGTCGACTGCGTCTTGGAGCCGTCTCCGGCGAGCACCATGCTTGATTTCAATATGAGGCCCGCGAGGTCGACTCGGTACTCCGTGAGCGTCTCAAAAAGCGTCTCCAACGTCTTTGTCGTCACGTCTTGAGCTCGTGCGATGTCATGGTCACCGTGAAGCATGACTTCCGGCTCCACGATGGGCACCATGCCGGCTCCTTGCGAGAGCGACGCGAAGCGCGCGAGCATCGCCGCGTTCATCCGTATACATTGGTCGGTCGGCAGATTCTCACCAATCGTGATAACCGCCCGCCATTTGGTAAAACGAGCGCCCATGCCGTAGTATTCGCTCATACGCGCGGCAAGCCCGTCGAGACCCTCGGTCACGACCTCGTCGGGAAAGCCGTCAAGTGGCACGGTTCCTCTATCCACCTTGATGCCGGGTATGATGCCGCGAGCAATCAAGAGGTCGGCAAAAGGCACTCCGTCGTCCGCAGTCCCGCTCCGAATCGTCTCGTCGTAGAGAATCACGCCGGAAAGGTATTCTTCAATGCCGGGAGCGGTAAAAAGGAGCTCGCGGTATTCGCGGCGCATGTCGGGAGTAGCCATCGCGCCCACCGCCGCAAGCCGCGTATCCATCGTCTTCGTACTTTCGTCAGCCGCAAGAATTCCCTTCCCTTTCACGAGCAGGGAACGCGCCACTGTGCGCACGTATTCAATGTGCTCCATATCGCATATAGTGTAGCAGAGCGCACGCGGATACCAAAAGATGTACACATGCAAACAGATACCGAACAAAAAGAACGCGCATGGCTTCTCCGAGAGAAATACGGCGGAGTGGAAACGCCGGCTTTTTTTGATGACTGCAAGCGGCTCTTCGAGCGCGAGCCGCTTGCCTATCTCATCGGACACATCCCCTTTCTGAACACCGCTATTTTTCTGGATTCCCGGCCGCTCATACCCAGACCGGAGACGGAGTACTGGACGGAGCTCGCAATCGCTGAAATTAAAAAGAGAAACGGGCGAGTTTCCGTCCTCGACCTTTGCGCAGGGTCGGGATGCATCGGTGTTGCGGTAGCACACGCGGTACCCGAGGCGCGCGTCGATTTCGCAGAAATCGACGCGCGTCATCATCCGACCATCGAAAAAAATATCCGAGAAAACGGCATCGACCCTTCCCGCATCCGCATATTTGGCGGCGACCTTTTTTCTGAAATACCGCAGGGCAGTCAGTACGATTTCATACTTACCAATCCTCCGTACCTTGACCCGATATTGGTCGACCGGATCGATGCAAGTGTCATGGAGTATGAGCCGGCGCAAGCCATTCTTGGCGGTACCGACGGTATGACCTATATTTCCCGCATCCTAGAGAACGCGCTGGGCTACCTCGCTCCCGGCGGCATGCTCTACATCGAGCACGAGCCGGAACAAGCCGAGTACATCAATACACACCCCTGCATAGCAACATACGCCTCGTGCGAGACCTTCCCCGATCAGTGGAACGTAAACCGATATAGTGTCCTGACCCGCTCATGAGTACGTCCGTCCGTACACGACCGGAAGCTATACCCCACTGGCCAAAACAGACCGGCTGTGGTATGGCAGAATATATAGCATTCGTATGTTCGCGTTTTCCCTCCCCTTTTCATCCCTCATGTTGGTCCTTTTTCTGATCATGCTTTTTGTGGCGACGCTCTTTTCTTTCTTCCTTATCTACCACTGGCGCTCATACGGGGAAAGCAGTGTCGTTGTCACTCCGACGCTCGCCGTCTATCTTATCGGTACGCTCTGTTTCTTCGCGGGCATGGGCACTGCCGTCCTAACCACCCTGTGACGTATGAAACCTTTCGCCGAACGCATTCATTTGGAGCAAAACGAAGAGATCATCAAGATCGTGCGTAAGCACTGGTTCATCCTCATGCGCGATACCGCCGTGCCGCTCCTGCTCCTTATCGTACCGACAAGCGTCTATCTGTTTGCGGGAGACGTCGTGCTCGGGATCCCTCTGCTCCAGCATTTCCACTACGCCAATACCGGCGCATTGTTCCTCGTGTCCGCATGGGGACTCATCGCATGGATGATGCTCTTTCTCGTCTGGACCGACTACTACCTCGACATGTGGATTATCACCGACCAGCGGATCATCACGATCGATCAGCAGGGCTTCTTCCGGCGTATTATCGCCAGCTTCCGCTACGAGCGCATGCAAGACATCAGCATCGAAATCAACGGCTTCATTCCGACCATGCTCGACTTTGGCAACATCCGCGCGCAAACCGCAGGCCACGAGGTGGACTTCCGCATGAACGGCGCGCCGAATCCGCGCGACATCAAAGCGCTCATCCTTGAAGCCGCCGACAAGATCGTGGCCGAACGACATGCCGAACTCCATGAGGCCGGGTTCCAGGATCACCGCGGCGGACTATAATCCATTGAACAAACAAGCAAAAAGAGTACAATCAAGCTCATCTTGGAATTATGGCCGACAAACTTTCCACAGACCCGTATAAAGGCGTGCGCGACTTCTATCCCGAGGATATGGCAATTCAGCGTTATATCTTCGACACGTGGGCGAATGTCGCCGAATCGTATGGCTTTGAGCGATACGATGCCTCCGTACTTGAACCGGCCGAGCTCTACCGCGCCAAGACCGGCGAGGAAATCGTCAACGAGCAGACATACACCTTCCGCGACCGCGGCGACCGTGAAGTCACGCTCCGGCCGGAAATGACGCCGACCGTCGCGCGCATGGTCGCCGCGCGCCGCCGCGAGCTTTCCTTCCCGCTCCGCTGGTACTCCATTCCCAACCTCTTCCGCTACGAGCGCACCCAGCGCGGCCGCCTGCGTGAACACTGGCAACTCAACTGCGATATTTTCGGTGCGGACAACCAATACGCGGACGCCGAAATCATCGCGCTCGCCTATCACATTCTCAAGAAATTCGGCGCGCAAGACGACGATTTCGTCATCTGCGTCAACGACCGCGGGCTGCTGAACGAATACTTCTCGAAAACGCTCGCGCTCAACGAAGAACAAACCCACAAGATGTACAAGCTCCTCGACCGCAAGGAAAAAATCGCGACGTTTGCGGAAGAAGCATCCGAGATCATCGGCAAGCCGCTTGATGAGCGCGAGCTCAACGGCCTGATGAACGAACGCCTCTCGGCATGCCTTGCCGCGCTTGGTGAGCTTGGCGTCCGCAATGTCGAATTCAGACCCTCAATCGTCCGCGGATTCGACTACTACGACGGCATCGTCTTTGAAGTATTCGACACGTCGCCTGAGAACAACCGCTCGCTTTTCGGCGGCGGCCGGTACAACAATCTCACCACGCTGTTCGGCGGCGACTCCATCCCGGCAATCGGCTTCGGCATGGGAGATGTCACCATGCGCGATTTTTTGGAGACACACAAACTCCTGCCCAACCTCGCAATCGGCCCGCGCGTCATGTTGCTTGTCGCCTCGCCTGCCGCCATCGACGAAGCATTTCTCGTTCGCGAAGAAATACGGGGACACGACATCCCCATCGCATTTGACTTCTCCGGCAGAAAGCTCAAAGACCAAATCGCCCAAGCCGCAAAGCGAAATATTCCATACGTTATCGTCGTCGGAGACGATGAAGTCGCCTCCGGCACGTACACCCTCCGCAATATGTCTTCCGGCGAAGAGGTACGTGGTACAATTGCCGAGCTTATCGAAAAAATCAGGTAAGGCTCCGACTGCAAAGTATTTTGGAGACTCTCGGAGCCGCCCCAGCATGGTTCCGGTCTGAAGACCGGATGGGGCGGCGAGTGAGCCGCGAAGCGGCGCAAGACCTTGCGAGATATTTTACGAGACGAATGTCGAGGTAAAATATCCGCAAGGTGTACAGCGCCTGTAAGGCGGGAGCGCGGCGAGTCGCAGGACGAGCCGACGCGTGCTCCAAAATACTTTGCAGTCGGAGCCGGTTGCGGCCCAAACATTCCTTTTACCTTATGCGCTACGTTGTTTTTGATGTCGAAACACAAAACATGTTTGATGATATCGGCACGCACGACCCGGCCATGCTCGACATCTCCGTCGTCTCCGCGTACGACTCCGGGACAGACGCATACACCACAGTGAGCATCCACGAACTTGAGCGGCTCTGGCCGATTTTCGAACACGCCGACGCACTCGTCGGATACAATTCCAATCACTTCGACATTCCCCTGTTAAATAAATACTATCCCGGCTCACTGCTCCATATCCAGAGCATTGACCTCCTTGAAGCCATCAAAGATTCGTTCGGCAGACGCGTGCGCCTCGACTCCGTCGCACAAGCCACACTCGGCGCAGGTAAAAGCGGGAACGGCTTGCAAGCCATCCAATGGTGGAAGCAAGGCGAGATAGAAAAGATAAAAAAATACTGTCAGATGGATGTCGAGCTCACCAAACGCCTCTTCGAATACGCGCTCGCGAACAACAAGCTCCACATCAAAGAAGGACTCAAAAAACGAGACATCCCCATAGACACCTCCCGCTGGCAACCGCAGACAAACAATACTGCCATGACCCACTCCCTCCCGTTCTAGTACATTGGTGGTACCGGTCACCACACTATTTGACACATAGATCAAGTCGTGTTAAAATCGCATCGGCGTTGGTCTCAGACGCTGATCTGTCTATTACCAAAAAAACACCACAGGAGGTGTCCAGTGTACCGGAACGTACTGACTACGGTTGTTGCTCTCATGCTCGGTCTGTCCACCCTCGTTGAGATTGTCAGCGCACAGGAGGCCAAAAAGGGACTCTCTTGCTTTGGTCTGGGCAAAGTGACTTCACAGGCGTTATTTGGCAACACAGGGACATTCGCTGGCAAGGGTCCTGCCTTTTCGACAGTGGCCAGCTGCCTCCACCAGGAAACAGGCCTGTTCGTAGATTTTTTCGGACTCCTACCACTGCGAGGTAAAGGCGGGAGAGAGATCGATCTCCGCGTAGGAGACGAGTTCGAAGCTCTTGGCTTGACCTTCGCCGTAAGCGGGGCAGGATACGCGTATGTTATCGAAGGCGCTGGAAACTTTCACACGTTCGATGCCCGCCTGAAGGTCTCTCGCGGTTTTTCTCTCGTGGAAGACGTCAGTTACTTGAATCTTTGGGGTGAAGTTGACTACCAACGCCTGCTGACCCCAGGCAAGAATTGGTTGTCAATCGCGACAGGCGCAACCTTATCGACAAAACTCGGCCTACCGGGAGATCCGACTCTAGTGCTTGGGGTCGGCGTCTGGAAATGGCTCGATACTACTGCCCCGGGGGACGGGCCGGTTTGGGGACTGAATGGCGAGTTGTTGTTCCCAGTCTCCAAAAAGGGGAAAATTCGAGTTGGTCCCTTTTTACAAGCCGGTTACAACGGGGTGGACGACATCCACCAATTCCGAGTTTCGGGTGGGGCAGTAGTTCGCACCCAAGTCAAGTTCCTCGAGTGAATGTTCCTCAACCTATAACCCGTTTTCACGACCCACCATTGGAGATATGGTGGGTTCGTTCGTTTTAATATTTCGGTATCCGGAACTACCCGGCAAATACGAGTAAAGCGACAACAGCCGCGAGCAGAACGCGGTACCAGATGAACGGCCAGAAGGTGTGACGGCGCAAGTAGGTGATCATAAAATGGATCGCGCCGAAACCGACCGCGAAAGCGACCAACGCACCAAAAAGAATGGGGGCCCAGAAAACATCTTCTCCATGAGAAAGCAGTTCGAGTGTCTTTTTAACGCCGGCACCGAGAAGTACGGGAATCGCGAGCAGAAAGGCGAACCGGGTCGCATCGGCGCGCGTAAGACCCGTGAACAGACCTCCTGAAATCGAGGCGCCCGAGCGGGACACTCCGGGGATCAGCGCCAGCGTCTGGAAGAGGCCGACGATCACCCCGCTTTGGACGGTGACATGTTTTTTGAACAGATGCTTGCGCGCATGCACATACTCCGCCGCACCGAGCAGGACTGCGCCAGCGACCAGCATCGCCGCCACGATGAGCGGAGAGCGAAATACCGTTTCCATCAACTCCTCAAGAAACAGTCCCGCAATCGCCGCCGGGATCGTGCCGAAAATAACCGCAAAGAGGAGCGAGACATCCCGTCCGCCGACCGGAAGCATGCCCACGTAGCGAAGAAACGTCTGAACGAGCAACCAGATGTCGCGACGAAAGTACGTGACCGCCGCGAGCGCGGTCGCAAGATGCAGTATCGCGTCAAATGCGAGACTGCCCGCCCCTTCCACTCCCAAGAAGGCCCGGGCGAGAATAAGATGCCCGGTCGAGGAAACCGGGAGAAACTCGGTAATGCCCTGCACGAGCCCTAGTACTGCCGCGACGATGAATTCCATAGGTTTTGCACGGGCAGTATACCACCCCGACAGATATGCTATACTGGGAAACGTCTATTGTAAGCAAATTTTCCATATGAATAAAAGCTCGTTTGCCGTACCTGTCGCCATCGTCGTTGCCGCCGCACTGATCGCCGGAGCGATCTATCTCAACGGCAGAAACAAGACCCCCTCGACAACCGTCACGCCGACAAAAGAAGAAGTTACCGTACGTCCCATCGATGACAAGGATCACGTCCGAGGAAATCCGAACGCACCAATCGTCGTCGTCGAGTATTCCGACTATGACTGTCCGTTCTGCAGTCAGTTCCATACGACAATGCGTCGCGCAATCGAAAAATACGGCGCCAACGGCAAGGTCGCGTGGGTGTATCGCCACTTCCCGCTGAAGCAACTGCATCCGAATGCATTCAAGATCGCCGCGGCCAGCGAGTGCGTCGCGGAGATAGGCGGCAATGAAGCATTCTGGAAATTCACCGACCTTGTATTTGATGGAAAGCCGATCGAGCAAAGAAAGGATCCGGAAACGGGCACGATGCAGGACTACCTCGGCTTCACCGACATGGGTCGCCTTCCCGAATTCGCCGAGCAGGCGGGAGCCGATCGCGGCCGTTTCGAGCTCTGTTTCAAGAGCGGCAAGTATGACAGCACGATAGATTCTGCGGTGACGGAAGCGATTGCCGCAGGCGGCGAAGGTACACCGCACACGCTCATTGTTGCCGGCAACGAAATACTCACCGAACTTCCGGGCGCCATTCCGTTTGAAAATTACCGTGGGCGCACCGGCGAAATGGTCTCGGGACTCGACGAAATACTCGCCAATCTCACCAAGCAGGTACCCGACCAGCCGACCGCGTCGGATACGACATCAGCCGAGTAACGGCAAAGTCATCGCCTCCGGCAGAAAAGACTAAAAAGATGTTTTTCTTTTTTTGATAGCTTCGACTAACGCGCATCCTTTCAGCTCCCAGTCTGCCACCTCGCATGGGTCGTCCCAAAAGGAAAAGTCATTAATCGCTTTAACGGTTTGACAGATCACCCCGCGGAGCGACGCAAGATCGTCCTTGGTGGTGATAAATGACTCGCGATGATACTTTCCTGTCTTGTCCGGTTCAACAAAATCCAGCATTGTCTCATGAACCCACCAGTCGCGGACAGTATCCGTTTCGAGCAGCAGCGTGTAAAAAACAAGTTGGCGCTTGAGGTTACCGTTCGAAGTCTTCGTCATTCCTTCTATCTCCCCGCGCGTCTTGGGCTTACCGGTCTTGTAGTCCACGATTTTGACCCTGCCTCCGCCGGCCGGCGGATCAAGCCGTTCAACCTTATCGAGTTCGCCGCGCAAGGTGATCACGGGGAGCTCCTCAATACCGGTCTCAAACGGGACGCGGATGCGCACCGCGCTCTCGCTGTCGACATGCCACGCATCCGCATACTGCGCGAGATACCCGGCAAGCGCACCCTCGCCGCGCGCACGATACGTTTCAAAATCTTTCTGTGAGAGCGGCTGGTGCGACAGTGCACCGGTAAATCGTCGCATCACTTCATCAACGGCCGGTACGTGCCCGTCCTTTCGTTTATCGGTATACCACTTCAATGTCTCATCCATCGCCGTGCCGTACGACAGATGCGGCGGTTGCACCTCCGGGACGCGAAGCAGATGCCGGAAAAAATACTTCCATGGCGACTCAAGATAATCATTCAACCCTGAGACGGAAAGTCCCTGCTCCGTGAGCCGCTTGCGCAGAAACGCCTTTTCTTCCTCTGAAAGCCCGATCGGCGTTTCTCCACCGATAGCCGCCGCAAATGTCTGCACATCCGCGGGGGCGACCAATACTTGCGTGACATGCTCCCCTTCGAGTTCCGCAAGGTACCGAGACGGTACTTGCTCGTTGCCGTCGGCGCCGATATCGGCATGCGAGAGCGTCAGCGTCTTCCGGGCGCGCGTCATGGCGACATACAGTAGGCGCCGCTCGTCGTCTTCGGCAGAATGCATCCTAAAATCCTCATCTGCTTTGTTGCCTTCGTCACTCGAACCCTCATCGTATGTTGTATACGCCTCGTGTTCTCGCTCCTCGGCGCCGCGCATATGAGAGATTTTTTGACGCATTCTCTTTGGTAGAGAGGAAAAGACAGGCAGAGATAGATGCTCCGACCGGCGGTATGCGCCCCAGAGCCGGTCGGAGAGATGCGGAATGAATACATGATCGAATTCCATGCCCTTGGCGCGATGTACGGTCATGACCGAGACCGCATTCTCCGAGTGATGGTGCGCGCAGGCAACCGAAAGGCGATATTCCTTTGCCTCTTCAAGTCGCGCAAGGAGATCCGTCAGCCCCCATGTCGGATGTGCATCAATGAGCGACCGTACATACCGAAAAAAGGCGCGTATCGTATCATGTGCGGCAAGCGCGTCCTTTCGTGTGAGGACGTATGCGAGACAACCGGAGCGAACGTATACTTGCTCGATACGGGAGACGAGCGACGGCTCGCGCACGGTGCGAGCCGTCGCGTCAAGAAATGCATACAACGCTTTTGCCGCCGCCGGATCCCGCACTCCGATATCTTTCACTGTCTCCTCATCATTCAGAAGCTCATAGAAGCCTCCGTGTCGCGTACGGGGAGCAGACATGAGGCGATATACATCAAGATTTGAGAGACCGCTGTACGGCAATACAAGTACGGGATAGAGATATGCATCGTCCCCAAAATGCGCGACGGCGGCAAGAATCGCGAGCAGACCCCGTACCACAGGATGCGCGAGCACCGGATCTTCACTATGCCCCACGTGCGGCACGCCGGCTCGGACGAGCGCGTCGGTGATCGCGCCGATCTCGCTGTTGCGCCGCACAAGAATCGCGATCTCCCCCACCGGCGTGCCGTCCCGCACACACTGCGCAACCCCTTCCGCAACAGCCGCATGCTCCGCGTCTTCGTCCGGCGCGCGCAGATACCGCACCTGCTGTTCCTCGTGTCCCGCTCGCGCGGCGAGCCTCACCCGCTCCGGCGCATCCCCATCGCCACTGTACGAAGACTCAATAATCCTGTGCGCCGCATCGAGAATGCGCTGGGTCGAGCGATAGTTTTCGGCAAGCGGAATAAGTACCGCATCTTTGTATCGCCGTTGAAACGAGAAAAAGTTTTCAAGCGACGCGCCTTGGAAGCGATAGATCGCCTGCTTTTCGTCTCCAACGATGAACAAATTGGGTGACTCATGAAAATCGGAGAGCAGTATCAACAGCTCGTTCTGACTGCCGTTGGCGTCCTGATGCTCGTCCGCGAGAATGTATTGGTACTCCTCTTGGATGATAAGTTTCAGTTCCTCGTCTTTCGCAAGCGTCTCGATCACCGCGATGATCGTGTCTTCATAGTCGTAGTATTCTTTTTCGGCAAGCGCTTGTTCGTACCGTTCGTATACATCGGCAAATTCCACCGCCTTGTCGAGCGAACGAAGCTCCTGCACGTACGCGCCTTTCATCTTTCCTTTGTACGCACCCTTTTGGTGATACAGGTCGGGCTCGTGTTCGATGCGAGTACGCTCCTGTGCAATCCGTTCTTTCAAAACTGCAGGAGTGACGTGCTCACGTTTGACTTCAGAGAGCTTGCCCAAGATATCTCGCACATAAAAATCTGGTTTCCCGTGCGGACGCAAAAGTGCCGGGCGAAGCTCGTCGAGGATCTCTTTCACGATCGCAATCGCATCAAGGTCGATCAGCGGCTTTCTGCCGATGATCTGCGGAAAACGATCCGGATACAGCCGAATGATCTCATTGCAAAATCCATGGAACGTATGCACGCGCACGCGATACCCCGCCTCGCCGATAAGCGATACGAGCCTTGCAGTCATGGATGCGACACCGGACTCGGTGAAGGTCAGCGCGAGTATGGAGGTAGGCGAGGCGTCCGTCCGTTTCAAAATGTTCGCGATCCGAAGCGCCAATATCTGCGTCTTCCCCGTCCCCGGCCCCGCAATCACCATCACCGGTCCCTCCACAGTATCCACGGCTTTCCTCTGCGCCTCGTTAAGATGTTTATACGCCTCCTCGAATGCGCCCGCCGACCCCTGTTTGATTCCTTTTTCCGCCATCAGCAGAGTATAGCAGAGTACGCCTCTCTGTCTCCCAATTACGCAAATATTCCAATTGTCGATTGGACCAACGACAGGAACGGCCTGTTTTACGCGGCTTGCAAAGCGAACACGAATGATGTTTTGCCTTCAGACGTTTTCTCATAATTGATTATTTCGGATGGCGGATGATATCGAGCAAAATATATATGTCTTTCTCAATCCTAAAGTAAAAACGCCAATCTCTTGTCACGCGGGCTTGCCAGCGAATATTGTCATATCTTTTTGCCCGCAACGACGGGTGACGGATGTCTCGGACAAGAAACGCCGCCTGCTTAAGGAATGCCTGTTTGATGGCACGCGGTGCTTTGGCGTACGAGTGGTCAAAGCGGCTGGTCGCGTGCGTCCGCATCATAGCTTCACGGAGTCGAGATGTCGCTTGAGTTCGTCAATAGTATCAAATGGCCCGCTCATGCGTCCGGCGCGCACATCCTCCTCCGCCTCGGCAAGACGCCGGTCAATTTCGGGATGCCGATCGACGAGTACTTTTGGGGTCACCAACAAACGATTGCCTCGGTACAATTCAACATTGAGGTAATCCCCCCCTCTCAAGCCAAGCGCCGTTGAGAGCTTCTTTGGAATCACCATCTGCCCGCTCGCACCGAGCTTGACGACAGGTGTCGGCTCTTTCCTATCTCGTGTAAGTTGTGTTTTCATATATTCATATTATACGTTTTTTGTATGAAATGTCCAGAGGAGGCGTGACTTACACCCCTCGATGATATCCACCGCCTTCCTCTGCGCCTCATTCAGCCGCCCATACGCCTCGTCAAAGGCCTTTTGTACTTCTTTATGGGATTCCTTTTCGGCCATCACAGGAGTATAGCAAAATTAGTAACGACAGAAGCACCATAAGAATCATAAAAGTACAACCCCTTGATGTCGGCAAAATTGGTTTTCTTGGAAACTTACTTGACATACTAGGCCAACTACGCTAGCATGTGTCGTAATGGCAAAGTCACCTGACGAAAAGCTTAAGGAGATAGAAACTCTTCTTGAAGAAAAGAAGCGAATTGAAGCTCGTCTGCGTGAAATTGTCTCGCCAGAGGCAGAGATCAAATTACCGCCGGGCTTTTCGTATCCTTCAGAGGTCTTAAAGGTAATTCTAAATGCAGGGCCCACGGGTATAACCGCGGAAGATGTACTTAACCACATGCGGCGTATACAACCCGAGATTTCTCGGAAGAAAGTTGGCGGCATTCTCTCTTACCTTAGGTCAAACCATCAAGTCGTAAATATTGGACGCGGTGCATACCGTGCTGCTTCGCAAACAGAACCCCCCACATCAAGCGACGCAGGGGGTTCTTAGTGTTCTTTTTTAACTTTAGGGAGTCAGATCCATGCGGGGATGGCGGAACTGGAATACGCAGTAGTCTTGAAAACTACAAATCCTGGCGGATTATTTACGGGTTCGAATCCCGTTCCCCGCACAGACTTGACCCTCTAAACTTTATGTATTGTAGCATTCTATCACGATGCTGTCAATACCTATTACATATCATACAACATACGCCGGGTGTAGCAACGGCGCTGTGGGGATTAGAGCAATTTATTGAAATTAATACGACTTCAGGCGGCGGGCTTTGTCGTGGAGGCGGATTTTTTCGAGAGCTTTGGCTTCGATCTGGCGGATGCGCTCGCGAGTAACGCCGAACTCTTGTCCCACTTCTTCGAGTGTGTGGTACATGCCGTCGGTGAGTCCGTGGCGCATTTCGAGAATCTTGCGCTCTTTGTCCGAGAGCGTGTCGAGAATCTCCTGCACCTGGTCGGCAAGGATGCGATGGGCGACTTCTTGATCGGGCGCGAGAATCTTGTCGTCGGCGATAAAGTCCGAGAGGCGGGAGCGGTCGTCGTCATCTCCGATCGGAAGTTCGAGCGAGATGGTGTCCTGGCTGATTTTTTCGATCTGGTAGACCTTTTCGACTTCGATACCCATTTCGGTGGCGATCTCCTCCGGCATCGGGTCACGGCCGAGGTCCTGTGCGAGACGGCGTGAAACTTGCTTGTATTTAGCCATCGTCTCGACCATGTGCACGGGAATGCGGATGGTGCGCGACTGGTCGGCGAGCGCGCGCGTGATCGCCTGACGGATCCACCATGTCGCGTATGTTGAAAACTTGTATCCCTTCGTATAGTCGAACTTGTCGACTGCTTTAAAAAGCCCAAGATTGCCCTCTTGAATGAGATCGAGCAGGGTCAAGTCGGGACTTCGTCCGGCATATTTTTTCGCAATAGACACCACAAGGCGGAGATTGGCGCGAGCGAGCAGATTGCGCGCCTCGGTGTCGCCGTCGACGATGCGCTTGGCGAAGTCGCGCTCTTGTGCGGCATTCAGGAGCGGGTACTGTCCGATCTCGCGCAGATACATCTGGATCGAATCATACCCGCTGTCACTGCGGCGGTAGATATTGCGGCGATCAAGCAATTCTTCCCCCATATCCTCGCCGAGCATGCCGCCGCTTTCAAGCACGTCGATACTGGCGGTTGCGAGCCGCTCATAGAGTTCTTCGAGAAAAACGACATTATTTTCGATGGTCGGGAAAGACCTCAATATCTCATCGTAGGTGACATATCCGCGAGTGCGGCCCTTCTCGATCAGTTCGAACGCCTTCGCTTCATCCGCAGGCGATACGCGCTTGCGATCCGCCAGCTGGCGGAGCTTTGCCGGACGTTTTTGTTGACTCGTCCCTTTTGAAGCACGTCCTTTGACGGGAGACGATTTCCGGACGACTTTTTTGCCGGCACGGACTCTTTTGGCCGTTCTTGCCGACGGCTTCTTCCGAAGCGATACTGTGCGCTTACCGGCAACCTTGGGAGTCCGCCCCGACTTCTTTCGGAGCTTTTTCGACGCCCCGGCACCCCTCGCCTTGGCCGTCTTTTTGGCAGGCGCCCGTTTTTTGACCGACTTTGTTTTAGAAATTTTTGCCATATTGCCGTTCACTATACAGAAGAATAACGGATAATCCAATTGTTCTATGCGTCTCCCAGCGCGCTCAAACGCCTCTGTAGCGAGGCGCATTCTTCAAGCGCCGCCGCCATCTGTACGTCATCCCGCGTTGATTCGGCCTGCCGGAGCTTTTCCCGGGCATCCGTCAATCTGTGCTTGAGTATCCTGACTTCTATCTCCTTGAGATATTCGTGAGACCGCTCAAGGAGCTCCGACAGGGAAAGTTCCGCTCCGTACACTTCCGCCTCAAAGATAAGTTTGTTTTTATCTTTTTCCTCAAGAGCGACCAGTTGGTTCCATATCGTTTCCCCGACCGCTTGTTCCAATGCCGCAGATATCACAGCGGCATCGAAACCGGTCTTGTCGCCGGTCTCCTGCCATATAATGATGCCGTAGAGAAACCGGATCAATTCGTCCGTTCGATATTCCTCCGGCTCTTTAGATCGTACGACCGCCGGTAACGGCGGAGTGCCGACCTCCGATCTCGTGCGGCTTGCCGGCGCATTCCGATCGATCTGTGCGATCCGCTCCACCTCCGCATGTACGGAATCAGGCGTCACCGATAGCGCTTCACTGATTATTTGCTCGAAGTGTTCACGATCGATACTGCTCGGAATGCGCACGACAAGAGGCAGAACTTCGTCTCGCACCCGCAGGCGAAAGGCGCGTTCGTCTCGAGTATTGTCTTTCAAAATCCGTATGAGAAACTCAACGACGGTGACCGCGCCGCGTATGGCGGCCTTGAGAAGAGCCGGATCCTCGGCAACCATGTCGGCGGGATCCTTACCCATCGGCAGTACGGCCACTTTCACGTCCATGCCGCGAGCAAGCATGATCTCCGCCGAGCGGCGAACGGAATTGATCCCCGCCCGGTCGGCGTCGAGCGCGAGTACGACGCGAGACGACAGCCGCTCCAAGAGCGCGGTGTGATGCAGTGAGAGCGCCGTGCCGGAGAGCGCAACCGTGTTACTGAATCCCGCTTGATGCGAAAGGACGAGATCAAACTGCCCTTCGACGATGAGCGAGAAATTGCTCTGGCGGATACTGCGCTTGGCGATATGGTAGCCGAAGAGAATGCGAGACTTTTCATACAATTCCGTCTCCGGGGAGTTGACATACTTCGGAAGCGCAGGATCGGCGGACATCGCGCGGCCGGAAAACGCGACGATGCGTCCTGCCGGATCGGCAATGGGAAACATCACGCGGTCGCGGAATACGTCGTAGAGCGAGTTGCCTCCTTCGGCCTGCCGCTTGGTGAGACCCGATCGAAGCATCATGGCGTCGGTGAAACCCCGCCCGGACAGATGATCCTTGAGATTGCGCCACCCGTCCGGCGCGTATCCGATCCGCCATTTCGCGATGGACGCATCGCTCACCCCGCGCTTGCGTAGATACGCGCGGATCTTTTCGTGTTCTTTGAGAGACGTTTCAAAGTACGACGTGGCGGCGTCAAGCAAAGCATAGAGCGTCTCTTCTTCGTTGCGTTTTTTCGGATCCTGCGGAACAAGATCAACATGCGCCCGCTCGGCGAGGATCTTGAGCGCGCCCCGGAAGTCCACCCCTTCCATTTCCTGAATAAACGTGAACATGTCCCCCCCTTTGCCGGAAGAAAAACAGTAATACATGCCGCGCTCCTGCGAGACGAAAAAGGAAGGCGTTTTCTCGTTCGTGAAGGGCGACTTGCCCTTGAAATGACGACCGGCTTTCTGCAACTGCACATATCCGCCGATCACCTCCACGATGTCGAGCCGTTCTTTGATTTGTTCGACGGGAGTGCTCATGAGGTAATTATAATCCCGCGGGCAGAAGAGCCGATCAGTTGCCTTGAAGAGACAATTGCGAAGACGACTAGAAAACAACAAGGCGGAGCAGAAAAACTCAACTGTTTGAGCAAAGCGAGTTTTGAGTTTTTCGTCGCGGAGCCGACATTGTTTTCTTGACGTCGTAGCACTCTTGTCTCGGACAAGGCAACTGATCGGCTCCTGATTGCCACCGCATTATCCGAGTGTTTCAATCATCTTCTGCTTCGTACTTCCCGGAAAACCGGTTCCCGCCGGAATAAGCCGACCGATGATGACATTCTCTTTGAGGCCGACGAGCCGGTCTTCGCTTCCGCGCACCGCCGCATTGATGAGAATGCGAGTCGTGTTTTGGAACGATGCGGCCGAGAGAAAACTTCTGCGGGTAAGCGACACTTCGGTGATCCCGAGCACAAGCTTGTCCGCCTTTGCCTGCTCTTTGCCGTCCGCTTTCAGCTCCCGGTTCGTCTTTTCAAGATGCCATTCTTCGACGATATCGCCGACCGTGTACTGGCTGTCTCCCGGATCGGTCACTTTGTATCGCGAGAGCATTTGCTTGACGATGAGCTCGATGTGCTTGCGCGCGATGGTCACGCCCTGAAGCTCGTAGAGCTTCGATGTCTCGGCGATGATGTACTCCTGCAGTGCATGCTCGCCGCCGTATTTGAAAATTTCCGAAAGTATCGCCGAGCCGTCGGTCAGGAGCTGTCCCTGCCGCACGCTCTCACCTTCGCGCACAAGCAACGTGCGGCGATAGTGGATCGGATATTCGATGTTATCGCGTTTCTTCGAGGCCGCGTTCGAGCCGACTTCCGGCGTAACGACAACCGTTTTATCGCGGCCTTCAGTACGGACCTCGATCACTATGCCGTCGGTCTTTGAGACGACCGCCGGGATCTTCGGCGCACGTTTCTCAAAGACTTCCTCAACGCGAGGAAGACCCTGCGTCACGTCGCCGCCGACAGAGGCGGTACCTCCGGCGTGCTTGGTGTTCATGGTGAGCTGGGTCCCCGGCTCGCCGATTGCTTGCGCCGCGACCGTGCCGACCGCCTCGCCGATATCGACAAGCTTATTGGTCGTCAGATCGACGCCGTAGCACTGCTGACAGACGCCGCGAAGCGTCTTGCAGGCCATCGGCGAGCGCACCGATACCTCGGCAACATCGGCCTGCTCGACCGCGATTGCATCCGATCGGGAGAGCATGTGTCCTTTACCAAAGAGCGGCGTACCGCCCGCGTCGACAATGTCGGCGGCGACCACGCGACCGCGGATAGCTTTGGAGAACGCAACTTGAATGCCCGAAGCGCTCGTACGGCTGACGGTGATGCCCTGTTTGGTCTTGCAGTCCGCCTCGGTGATAACTGCATCCTGCGCAACATCGAAGAGGCGGCGCGTGAGGTAGCCGGCCTTGGCCGTCTGGAGCGCGGTGTCCGCAAGACCCTTGCGCGAGCCGTGCGTGGTGATGAAGTACTCGATCGGACTCATGCCTTCTTTCATGGACGAGGTAACCGGAAACTCCAATGTTTCGCCCCGCGTATTAACGATGAGACCCTTCATGCCCGCCATCTGCGCGATCTGCCCGAGTGAACCTCGAGCACCCGACTGCCACATATCGTGCACCGACCCTTGCGGATCAAGCGTACCGGGGATCACCTTTTCGAGTTCGGTCTTCGTGCGGTGCCATATTTCAACGACGAAGCGGCGGCGCTCGTCGCGCGAGAGCAGACCGTCGAGAAACTGCTCCATAACGTGCCGCTCCTCTTCTCGAGCGTGATCGAGAATCTCCTTTTTCTCCTTCGGCACCACGACATCATCGATGCCCCACGTCACACCGGAGCGCGTCGCGTAAGTGAAGCCGATATGCTTGATCTTGTCGATAATTTTCGGAACCGCATCGACGCCTTCGGCGTCGATGACGTCGACAACAATGCCAAAGAGTGATTTTTGCGAAATGACATCGTTGATGTATGCGTGATGCGCCGGCAGGACGCTGTTGAACAGAAGTCGTCCGACGGACGTCTCAAAGAGCTGTCCCGCAAACCGCGAATACTTGCGATTGTCGGTGCCGAGCACTTTGATCTTTGCGCGGAAATCCACAATCCCGAAATCATGCGCGGTGATGGCGGCGTTCGGCGACTCGAAGGCCTTCCCTTCGCCCTTGGCGCCGGGAATGATCTTCGTCATCCAGTAGCAACCGAGCGCCATATCGAGAAGCTTCTCCGATACGACGGGTTCCGCTGACCCAGGCTTCAGAATATTTTTATTGGCGGACATAATCTCGCGCGCTTCCATCTGCGCTTCGGGCGAGAGCGGCACATGCACGGCCATCTGGTCGCCGTCGAAGTCCGCGTTGAATGCACGACAGACCAAGGGGTGCACCTGGATCGCATTGCCTTCGATCAGCACCGGACGGAACGCCTGGATGCCCTGACGGTGCAGAGTCGGTGCGCGGTTTAAGAGCACATGCTTGTCCTTGATCACATCTTCGAGTATCGCCCACACTTCCGGCACCGAGTCCTCGATGAGCCTGCCGGCGCCGCGGATGTTATATGCGAGCTCTTGTTTCAGGAGCTGGGAAATCACGAACGGACGGAAAAGCTCAAGCGCCATATGCTTCGGAAGTCCGCATTGGTCGAGCGCGAGATCCGGCCCGATGACGATCACCGAGCGGCCGGAATAATCGACGCGCTTGCCGAGCAAATTCTGGCGGAAATACCCCTGTTTGCCTTTGAGATAATCGGAGAGCGACTTCAGCGGACGCCGCTGGGCCTGGCTCATCGCGGAGTACGCGGTGTTGCCGTGACGGATCGAATTGTCGACGAGCGCGTCGACCGCTTCCTGCAGAATGCGCTTTTCGTTTCGGAGAATGACGTCCGGCGCATGAATATCAAGCAGTTTCTTAAGGCGATTGTTGCGGTTGATGACGCGGCGATAGAGATCGTTGAGGTCCGATGATGCATGGCGGCCGCCTTCAAGCGCCACCATCGGGCGAAGCGCCGGCGGAATGACGGGGATTCGCGTCAGGAACATCCAATCCGCATGTACGCCGGCAGTGATCATGCCGCGTAAGAGAGAGAGGCGCTTGTCGAGTTTGGCGCGCTCCGCCGCCCCTGCCTTCGTACGCTCTTCCTCAAGCCGGTTGCGCAGTGCAGGCAAGTCCAGACTGCGAAAAAGATCATAGATCGCTTCCGCGCCGATGCGCGCCTCAAACAGGGTGCTGTATCTGACGGAATATTTATGGTATCGCGCTTCGTCGAGTACCATGCCGACACGCATACCTTCGATCTCCTGCTTGATCTCGTCGAGTCGTGATTTGAGATCGTCGCGCGCCGTGTCGGATGTAAGCTCTTTGAGCTTTGTTTTGTATTCGGTGTCGAGTTCTTTGAGAAGCCGCACCCGTTCATCGGCATTGACCGACTTGATGATGTAACCCGCAAAATAGATGACCTTCTCCACGTCGGCGGCGGGAATGCCGAGTATGAGCGCAATGCGCGACGGTACGCCCCGCAAAAACCAGATGTGCGAGACCGGTACGCACAGATCGATATGACCCATGCGCTCGCGGCGCACGATAGCGCGCGTGATTTCGACGCCGCACTTCTCGCAGACGATGCCCTTGTAGCGGATGCCGCGATACTTTTTGCAGGAGCACTCATAGTCCTCAACCGGGCCGAAGATCCGCTCGTCGAAAAGCCCGTGTCGCTCCGGACGCTGGGTGCGGTAGTTGATCGTCTCGGGCTTCGTGACTTCGCCGTGCGACCATTCGAGAATACGGTCGGGAGACGCAAGCTTGAGCGAAACGTAGTCGAACTGTGTCGGAATGTGCGCTTTGAATGCCATAAGCTATATCAAAAAATGAGTAATTACTTGTCCCGATCACTCGGTTCGACACGTTGTCGGTCGTCATCCCGCGCAAGTTCGACATCAAGCGAAAGACCGCGAAGCTGGTTGATCATGACGTTAAACGACGCCGGGGTATGCGGATGACTGATGCGTTCGCCGCGCACGATGGCGTCAAACGCCGCCGAGCGGCCGACGATATCGTCGGATTTGATCGTGAGCATCTCCCGAAGCGTGTAGGCCGCGCCGTAGCCGAGCAGAGCCCACACCTCCATTTCACCGAAGCGCTGGCCGCCGATCTGCGCCTTGCCGCCGAGCGGCTGTTGGGTGATGAGCGAGTACGGACCGATCGAACGCATGTGGATCTTGTCTTCGACCATGTGGTGGAGTTTCAGAATATACATGTAGCCCACGGCAATCTTCTGCGCAAATGTCTCGCCCGTGCGACCGTCGCGAAGCCAGAGCTTGCCGTCTTCCGGCAAGCCGGCCTTGACGAGTTCTTCCTTGATCTCTTCTTCGGTTGCGCCCGCAAACGGCGGCACGATCGCCTGATAGCCGAGTGTATGCGCGGCCATACCGAGATGTAACTCGAGAATTTGTCCGAGGTTCATACGGCTCGGCACGCCGAGCGGCGTGAGAATAACATCAATCGGACGGCCGTCTTCCGTATACGGCATGTCTTCCTCCGGAAGAATGCGCGAAATCACGCCTTTGTTGCCGTGACGGCCGGCAAGCTTGTCGCCGACGGAGACATTGCGCACCTGTGCGATCGTGATGTGAATGCGTTTGATGACACCGCTCTCAAGCTGATCGCCCTGCTCGCGGCTGAATACCTTTACGCCCACGATACGCCCGCGCTTGCCCGCTTCAAGCCGCAAGGAAGTGTCCTTTACGTCCTTCGCTTTCTCGCCGAAGATCGAGCGCAAGAGACGCTCTTCGGGAGTGAGTTGAGTCTCGCCTTTCGGTGTCACTTTGCCGACAAGAATGTCACCCGGACGCACCTCCGCGCCGACGCGGATGATGCCGTTTTCGTCGAGATTGCGCAGTTTTTGGTCGCTGACATTGGGAATGTCGGAGGTCGTCACTTCGGGTCCGAGCTTGGTATCGCGAACCGACACTTCAAGCTCGTCCATATGAATGGAAGAGAATTTGCTGTCTTTGACGAGCCGTTCGGAAATGATGATCGCGTCCTCGTAGTTGGCGCCGCTCCAGCTCATGAAGGCGACCAGCGCGTTCTGGCCGAGCGCGATTTGGCCATGCTCGGTCGAAGAGGTGTCTGCGAGAATATCACCCCGCTTTACAGTCTGTCCGAGAGACACCGTCGGGCGATGGTAGAAAGCGGAAAAGTCGTTGGTGCGTTGGAAAACGGTGAGCGGGTAGGTCTCGCTTTTGCCCGCTTTGTTTTTCACCACGATATGCTTGGCGTCGACTGCGGTGACCTCCCCCGCCTCGTGCGCGGCGATGATGCGTCCGGTATCGCGCGCCGCAAGTTCCTCGATGCCGGTTGCGACGATCGGCACCTCCTGCACGAGGCAGGGTACCGCCTGCTTCTGCATGTTCGAGCCCATGAGCGCGCGATTGGCGTCGTCATGGTTGAGAAACGGAATCATCGAGGTCGCGACCGAGAACGCCTGATTGGTCGCGATATCCATGAAGTCCACTTCGTCGCGCGGCGCGACATAGGGCTCGCCGTTGCGGCGAACTTCTACGACGCTCGCAATAATCTTGCTGTTCTCGTCAAGCTCGGTAGCCGCATGTGCGATCGTGTGCTGTTCTTCTTCATGCGCATTGAGAAAGACAATCTCGTCGGTCACCACTCCCTTCCCCACCTTTGCGTACGGCGTCTCGATGATGCCGAAGCGGTTGACGCGCGCGTACATCGAGAGGCGTACAATAAGGCCGATATTCGGACCTTCCGGCGTATGGATCGGACAGAGGCGGCCGTAATGGCTCGGATGCACATCGCGCACGTCGAAGCCCGCACGCTCGCGCGTGAGACCTCCGGGACCGAGCGCCGAGAGCGTGCGCAGTCCCTCAAGCTCCGCAAGCACGTTCTGTTGTTGCATAAACTGCGCGAGCTGGTTTGTCGTATAAAACTCTTTGATCGCGGCCTGCAACGGTCGCGGGTTGATAAGCTGAATCGGCAGAGATGTCTCCGACTCGATCGTCGACATGCGGTCCTGGATGTTGCGCTTCATGCGCGTCATGCCGACTCGCACGCGCTGAACGATCATCTCGCCGAAGTACCGCACGCGACGAAAACCGAGATGGTCGATGTCGTCCGGCTGCGCTTCCGGCACCTGATTCTGCTCGATGACGTGCTTGAGAATCACGACAAAGTCATCGAGATACACGCCTCGATGCGACGCATCCTTCGGCGTGATCGGCAGACCGAAACGGTGATTAAAATGGTATCGGCCGATTTCGGAGAGATCGTACCGTTCCTCACTGAAAATAGATTTCACAAACTCGCGCGCATTCTCCACCGTCGCAAGATCCCCGTCACGCAGGCGCTTGTATATCTCGACATAGGCGTCGTCGGTCGTTTTCGCGGGATCTTTCTTAAGCGTTTCGGTCAGATATTCCTTCCCGTGCGGGACGTCCTTAAACAGGGCGAGTATCTGTGCGTCGGTTTCGGCACCGAGCACCCGCAAGAGCGACGTGACCGGAAACTTCCGCTTGCGATCGATTTTCACATAGATCACATCATCGGCCTCCGATTCAATCTCAATCCACGCGCCGCGCAGAGGGATGACCTTCGCGCCGAAGTAGGTCTTGCCTTTCGTTTCCGCGGCGGTAAAAAAGATGCCGTAGGAGCGCGCGAGTTGCGGCACGATGACGCGCTCGACGCCGTTGATGATGAACGTGCCATGCTCGGTCATCAGCGGAATGTCCGCAAGAAAGATCTCCTGCTCTTTCTCGCCGCCGAACGTCTTGTTCGTGAGCGTCACCGTGGCGCGCAGGGGCGCATCGTAAGTAAGCTTATTTTCTTTCGCATATTCGGGCGTGCACTTCGGCGTGCCGATTGTGTATTTCTTGAAATGGAGCTCGAATTTCTTGCCGGAGTAGTCGCTGATCGGAGAGAATTCTTTGAAGACTTCTTTGAGTCCCACTTCAGCGAGCCACTTGAAAGATTCCCTCTGCGGCTCGATGAGGTCGGGAAGCGCAACCCGCGGAGCGCGATACCGTTTGAAATATTTTTTCGGCAGAGCCGCTTGCTTGACGATATGCGAAGTTTTTACAGCCATAGTTTTGAGCTCTGTGAGCTAGATCACCCCAACTGATAAATGCAACAAAACTTATCAACATTTGCGATACACGAAAAAAGCCGCACAAATATGCGTTGACCCGGACCTCTCCTTACCGAGTGTTTAGTGACAGCACCTCAAATTGTCTTACCCCGTATAAAAACACCCATTCGCCGCCCCGGACCCCTCCCAGCCGAAACTCAATCAATACCCAGAGTGTACCAGACCATCCAAACCTCGTCAACCGCCGTCCTGGGACAACGACCGTTTTTGCCGCCATTGCTCGATGTTTTTGTGGTGGCCGGTAAGGAGGATTTTTGGGATACGGTATTTTTTGCCTTTGTAGGTGAGCATTTCCGGGCGGGTGTACATCTCGCCACTTGCGGCTCGGGTGTCTTCGAGAGATTCACCCTTGCCGAGTACGCCGGCAATATTGCGCGCGACCGCGTCAATGATTGAGAGCGCCGGAAGCTCGCCGCCGGTGAGCACATATGGACCGACCGAGACCTCCTCCGCTTTCAGTATCTTTTTCACCCGTGCGTCGATACCTTCGTAATGCCCGGCGATGAGCACGACGTCTTTGTATGATTTTGCAAGTTTCTTCGCGTAATGTTGGTCAAACAATGTTCCTCGCGGGGACATGATGAGAACCTTCGGTTTCCTTGTGCTCTTATTTTTGCCGACAGCTTTTTCCACCGCTTTCAAAATCGGCTCGGCATACATCACCATGCCCGGACCTCCGCCGTACGGCCGGTCGTCCACTTTGCGATGTTTATCTTTCGTATAGTCGCGGGGGTTGTAATACGAGACGGTTATCTTTTTTGCTTTGCCCTTGCCCTTCTGCGCGCGGCCCAAAATAGACGCGTCCGTATACGCTTTGCACACCTCCGGAAACAATGTCACCACATGAAAATGCATGATTATGTTAAATATTTCCTAAAATCCTTCAGTTGTTCGGCCATAATGGGACGTGTCGGACTCGGCAGATTATCAAGCGTGAACCACCCCAACTCATCGTGAGAATCCGGCTCGGCATTGAACACTTTTTCCCTGTTGACGCGAGCCGTATAAAATACCCCTATCCAATGCTTTTTGTTATCGACGTCAATAATGTCTTTGGTGCCGATCTGCTCGTAAGAAATGGGCTCCGTTCCGAGTTCTTCTTTCATTTCGCGCACCAACGCATCCTCCAACCGCTCGCCAAACTCGACAGTACCTCCTCCGAAATCCCAATACCCGTGGGCGTCGCGGCTTTTTGACGAGCGTTTCAGCATAGCAAAATTCCCCCGCCCGTCATTACAGTAGTGGATGACGACCACTCCGATACAATCAATGCCTGTTTTCATAGCGATGCGACCATGGATTCTCAATTCTGCATACCCGCCCTTCGTTGCCCCAACAGATACTCCTCGATCAATTTGATATCTATCATATCCTTTTCGCGCCCAATATCGAACTTTATTAAGAGTAACGCACCGAGTGACTGAATGTATACGCCCTTCATCTGCTTGGACATTTCCTTTAAGACCTCAAACGGAAGGTAGTAGTCTATTTTTTGAAAATAGAGATCAGTGTATATTTCGAACACATCCTGCACGAGCCGCTCCCGCCCCCATTTCTCTTTAAAAACTGGGTCAACTGGCCAACCCCGACCTTTCAGTGTCTGAAATGCTTGTGAGCTGACCACAACGTCCATATCATCACTCTTTCGAATGCCGTGAATGTCGAGAATGGAGCCGCCGACGAGCACAAACTGGTCGTACGGCAATTCGAGCTCTTTCACTTTCTCAAGATGATTCATACAAGATGAAACGCTGTCAGAAATGATGATCATAATCGGCAAACGTATCCGGTATGGCCGAGTGCAAGGGATCGGGTAAATTGCGGAAGGGAAACCAGCCGATATCGCTCGCCTTGTCCGGCTCGCCGATACCCACACGTTCCGGATCGACGAGTACCTTGAAGTCAAATGCGATCCAGTGCGTGGGCTGGCCCGCATGTTCACGAAACAGCTCCCGATGCCCGAGCAATGCATACTCAAGCGGTTCCACCAAATATTCTTCTTTCACTTCCCGCACCAACGCGTCTTCGATTTTTTCGCCGAGCTTTACACCGCCTCCGCCGCAATCCCAACACCCATGCTCGTCGCGGCACCGTTCCGTCCGCTTGTGCATGAGGATGTTTCCCTTCCCGTCGTGACAGATGTACACGACGGCAATCCCCGTATAGTCGATTCCTTTTGTCATAGTGGAATTATTGGAGAGGAACGTGACAAAGTCAAACAAAAACCACCAAGCCGCTTTGCGGCTCGGCGGTTTTTGTTTTTTAAAAAATTACATCTTCAAATCGTCGATGGCTTCGTCGAGAGTTTTCGGAGCGGAAGAGGAGCCGTTTCCGTTCCCCATGCCACCGTTGCGGCCGCCCCCCATGCCGCCTTCCGGCTCGTTGATTTTGAGGTTGACCCGCGCATCGTTCTTCATGCCGACTACGCGCAGGAGGGTGCGGATCGCCTTTGCGGTGTTGCCCGAGCGTCCGATAATCTTCCCCATATCTTCGGGATGCACGTCCATGGTGAGCAGTACTCCCATCTCATCTACGGTCCGGTTAATCCTCACGTCATCGGGATGATCCACAAGCGCCTTTACCACATATTCCAGAAATTGACGATCAAGTTCCATACATCTCTATGCTAGCTACTCTGTTAAGCGGCACATTGCAACGTTCGTTCGAGACTAATGATACGAAAGGGTGACATGTGCGTCAACATGCCAAAGCGCACAAATACAAACGCGCGAACATTGCCGTTATGACGGCTCGGAACCAACCGGCTCTACGGGTGTTTCTTCGGCAGTCCGCCGGCTGGCGGATTCGGATGGAGTTTCTTCAACGGAAACTTCTCCGGGAGAAGTTTCAGGCGCTTCGGCGGACGTTGCGTCCGGCGCTTGCACGGCGGGAGCTTCCGCTACCGGCGCACCCCCATCCTCTTTCTTGATCGGCGACTTTCTCGGAAGTACGTTGATCTTCTTTCCTTCGATAATCTTCCGGTCTATGAGCATGTTATGGACGGTGCCGGAAACCTGCACACCCTTGGCAATCCACTCCTTCGCCTTCTCACCGTCGATCGTGATCCGACCCTCTTTCGGTTCATACGAGCCGACTTGGTCAATATACTTGCCGCTCTTCGGGCCCTGACGGGAATCGACGATAAGCACCCGGTAGGCGGGGCTATGCTTGCGGCCGACTCGCTGTAATCGCATCTTCAACATAATGGCTTCGACAGTACCAGAAAATAACGCCATGGTCAATAATCCCGTTTTCATTTATACTCGGAGCATATTTAACGCTATGGATGAAAATATCGGCGCGCCGGACGCGCACAGAGGGGTGATCGCGATACGCGGAAGCAAAGGCACGGGTTTTGTGAAGATCCCCGACCGCGAAGAGGACGTCATGATTCCTCCCGAAGCGGTGGGGCTTGCGCTCGACGGCGACGTAGTCGAGATCACGCTTGATCCGGGTCTCACGAAGACAGACAAGGGCGAAAGGCAAACGGGCCGCGTCGTGCGCGTCGTCGAGCGGGCGCGGAGCGAATACATCGGCGAAGTTGAGATGCGGGGCGTCACCTATCGCCTCCGCCCGGACAACCGCCACCTCCACTGGCAGTTCCTGCTCACAAACGCCGGACCGGAACATCTCGGAATGAAAGTCGCGGCCGCACTCGACGACGCAGGATGGACCGACCCCGCCGCCTCTCCCGCCGCCGACATCATCGAAGTGCTCGGCAAGGCGGGCGAGCACGAGACCGAAATGCGCGCCATCATCCGCAGTGGCGGATTCGCGACCGGCTTTCCTCCCGAAGTCGACCAAGCGGCGAAAGCGCTTCACGAGAATCAGGCGAAGATTTTTGCCGAGGCGCTCGCCGACCCCAAGCGAAAAGACTTCCGCGGTGTGCCGACCTGCACCATCGACCCCGCCGATGCCAAAGACTTTGACGACGCACTCTCGTTTCGCGCATTGCCGAACGGCAACTACGAAATCGGCATTCATATCGCCGACGTCTCCTACTATGTCCGCGAGGGCGACCCCATCGACGCACAGGCGCAGGAGCGCGGCACATCCATTTACCTCGTCGACCGCGTCATTCCCATGCTTCCCGAAGTGCTCTCAAACGACCTCTGCTCCCTTCGTCCCGATGAAGACCGACTCGCCTTCTCCGCCGTGTTTGAAATGACCCCGCAAGGTGCAGTCGTGAGCGAATGGTACGGACAGACCGTCATCCACTCCGACAAGCGCTTCACCTATCAGGAAGCACAAGAAGTATTCGAGACCGGAAACGGGCCGCTCGCCGCAGAGCTCAAGACGCTCATGGAAGTCTCACGCATCCTGCGAAAAATCCGATACATCGACGGCGCCATCGCCTTCGAACAGCCCGAAGTCAAATTCGAGCTCGACGAGAACAAAAAGCCGATTGCCGTATATGTCAAAGAGCGCATCGAGACCATGCTCATGATTGAAGACTTCATGTTGCTTGCGAACAGGAAGGTCGCCGAGCATATCTACAATCTCCGCAAAAACGGCAACCGCGACGCGGCCTTCGTCTACCGCGTCCACGACGCGCCGAAACCGGAGAAAATCGAGGACCTCGCCATCTTCCTTCATGCGCTCGGCTATGAGTTCCGTTCGGAGGGCGGCATCGTTGAAGCGACCGACATCAACAAGTTGCTCAAAGAAGTCGAGGGTAAGCCCGAGGAAAATCTCATCAAGACCGCGACCATCCGCTCGATGGCAAAGGCCGTCTATACGACCAAAAACATCGGGCACTTCGGCCTCGCATTCAAGTTTTATACGCACTTCACTTCGCCCATCCGCCGCTATCCCGACCTCATGGTACATCGCCTCCTGCGCATGCATCTCGACGGCCAGCCGATCGCAAGCGACGAGCGGGCGCATTACGAGCATCTCGCAATCCAGTCTTCCGAACAAGAGATGAAGGCCGTGAGCGCCGAGCGCGAATCCATCAAGTTCAAACAAGTCGAGTACATGGCTGACAAAGTCGGCCGAGAATTCGACGGCGTCATCACCGGCGTTTCCGAGTACGGCATGTATGTGGAAGAAAAAGAAAGTAAGGCCGAAGGCATGGTCAAGCTCATCAGTATAAAAGGCGACACGTTCACGCACGACCCGAAAAACTATCAGGTCAAAGGCGACCGAAGCGGCAAAAAATACCAGCTCGGCGACCCCATCCGCATCCGTCTCGCCTCCGCCAACCTCCACGACCGCCAACTCGATTTTGTGTTGGTGTAAGGGGAACTATGTACTGAGTTACATAAGGCTAATCTTTGTACATAGTTACCCTTTTGCCATGTCTACATCAAAGCATATCGGTCTCCAGATTGATAATGAAATCTCTGGCATTGCTGCCCATCAAACCCTTTTGGTTAAGGGTTCTAGCATGGCACGCGAAAGATTGGACAACCTGATACAAGCAGGTTTTATGATAGAGACTATCTTTGTATATGCGCAACTCATCGAGCATTTGATGAAATTTGTGATTGATGGATATGTTGCTCGACGAAGGATCTTGAAGCTTCTTAGAGTTGAAGATATTTTTGAAGATGAAAAACTGATCTTGAAAGATGAAGAAACATTGGGGCAACTTGTTGGTATATTTGCTCGATTGAGATGCGACCGAATCTTAATAAAGAATATTAACAAATTCAACGGCATCAGGAGAGAGGCCGTACACCACATGTTTGACGGAACAAAAGAATTAAAAGTCTTTGAAGCTGAGGTAACAGTTTATCTTGCTGGTAGCGAATTTAATTCCATCATTGAAGGTATTACTGCGGAACAAATGAAACTTATTCAGGATATCAAGAAGATTGTTGAGATAGCTGGAGAACGGAGTGCCACCAATTGAACTTGAGCCCTGTTTCGCCACCGCAACAACTTCTTCGAGTTTGACGGAGAGGGACAAAGAAATGCGACCGCTCCCGCGGTCGTATTTCAGATACATTGACACGGCGATGAGATGCCGCGACCTATTCTGCGGAGCAGGTGCACTTTGTTTCCGCTTCATTGCACGCAGAACACTTCGGCACGCAGTGCTCGCCTCCGCATGCATGATTAGCATCATGCTGTTCCGCTTCCATGCCGCACGTATCGACATCGCACTTGAATCCCTTGGTTTCCTTGCCGCATTTTTTGCAGTTTGTCATGGTGGTTTATGTTATCTTCGTAATCCCCCGTACGTTCCAGTATACACCACCGGTCAATACCATTTCACTTCGCCACGGCGACGGCTTCTTCGAGTTTGACGGAGAGGAGTTTGGAAATGCCGTCGCCGCCCATGGTGACGCCGTAGAGGACGCCGGCGCGGGACATGGTTTCGCGATTGTGAGTTATCAAAATGAGCTGGGACTTCTTCGCAAGCGACTCGATCATGTCGCCGTAGCGCCGGCTGTTGGCTTCGTCGAGCGCGGCGTCGGTCTCGTCAAGAATGACAAAGAGCGGCGGATTGACCTGACTCATCGCAAAAATGAGCGCGATAGAGGTCAGCGCCCGCTCGCCGCCGGAGAGCATTTCCAAGCCCCGCACGCGCTTGTTCGGGAGCTTCACATCTATGTCGACACCTTCTTCTCCGTCAACCGACGAATCCTCATCTTCGCCTCCGTCGTCCGGCAGGTCGCCCCCCTCGCCATCGCCGGCAAGTAGTCCTTCAAGGTCGCTCTTCTTCCTGCGCACCTTTGGCTTGATGCGCAAAAGATTTGCCGAGCCGCCGCCGAACATCAGCATGAAAAAGCGGTTGAACTCGGTATTGATTTTCTCGATGCCGCCGACAAATTCTTCGTTTAATTTTTCGGTCAAGTCAACAATCAGCTCCGCGAGCTTCTCGATTGATTGTTCAAGGTCGGCAATCTCGCGAGAAAGAAATGCTTCGCGGCCTTTGACCTCCTCATACTCTTTCATCACTTCACCGCCGCCGCTCGCGCCGAGCTCTTCGAGACGAATCTTCATTTTCTCAAGCTCGCGGCGGCGGCCGAGCTGTACGGAACGATCTTCATCGACAACAACAACCGCGGTAAGCGACATGCCGTCCGGGTCGACGGTGTGCTCGCGGTAGCGGGTAATCTCAAACCCGACGAGTATCGCGCCTTCTTTGAGCTCGCGGGTGAATTCTTCCCGATCGCGTTCGAGCATCTGCGTCTCGCGGGTAACGCGGTTCTTTATCTCAATCAGCTCGCGCTCGCGCCCCATGATGCGAAAGACTTCCCGCTCGGCGGCACGGCTCTCGCTCGCCTCGGCTTCAATAGACCGTTTCAGCGTCTCGTACTCACGGGAAAGCGACTGCTCTTCTCCGTCAATCGCCGCAAGCGTACGTTCATTGTGCTCCTTCTCTTCGCGGAGCTTGCCGAGCTCCCGCTCAAGGCGCGTCTCCTCCGGAGTGTCCGTGTGTATGCGCGCGGTCTCATTGAGAAATGACCGCAATGTGCGCACCATGCTCTCAATCACGCGCCGCAATCCCGCCGTGTCTTCCTCCCCGTGCGCGCTCTGTGCGACTTGCTCGACCTGGTCCACCACCCGCGTCACCTCGGCAAACGGCACGGGCGGATGCGTTTCGCGTTCTTTTTTGCGCGCGTGGTCGGCCGCCTGCCGCTCAAGATACCCAAGCTGTCCCTCGACGCGGCCGCTCTCACGCAGTACCTCCTGCCGTTTATGGCGAAGCACCGAAAGCTGTGCTTCAAGCCGCACGAGCGCGTCGCGCTTCTCATCCTTTTCGGCCTCGGCGAGCGTCTGTTTCGCTTTTGCGAGCTCGTGTTTCAGCACCGCGAGCTCCGCCTCGGGCGCCCGCTCCTCTTCCCGCAAACGCTTTGTGTGATGTTCAAGATAGAGCTCCTCGCGCAGGAGGTATGCTTTATAAAACGCCGTGAGCCGGTCGCGAAGCTCCGTAGACTTTTCGAGCTTTTTCACCTGCCGCTCAAGGAAGTGGAGATGCGGCTGGATCTCCTTGCGGAGCGAAGTGACCTGCGCGATATTTTCTTTCGTCTTTTCGAGTTTCTTCTCGCTCTCGGCTTTTTTGTATTGATAGAGCTTCAGACCTAACGCGTCCTCGATCATCTCGCGGCGTTCTTTCGGATTTGCCGAGAGGATGCGGTCTGCTTCACCTTGCGAAATGATGTGGTGGCCGGTCGAGCCGATATTGGCGGCGGAAAGCAATTCCTGCACGTCACGCAAGCGCGTGCGCGAGCCATTGATGGAGTATTCGTTTTCGCCGTCGCGGTTGACCACGCGCTCGACGGTCACAGTGTCGAAATCAATCGGGAAGAGGCGGCTTTCATTGTTGAGCACGATTTTCACCGACGCGCGGTTTGCCCGCGCCAGGCTCGTTCCGCCGCCCCAAATGAGGTCTTCTCCCTTCTTGCCGCGCATGGACTTAATGGACTGTTCGCCGAGCACGAAACGAAACGCCTCGACGACGTTCGACTTGCCGGAGCCGTTGGGCCCCACGATCCCCGTAATTGGCGTCGAAAACTCAAGCTCCGCTTTTTTTGCAAAAGACTTAAACCCGCTTACCTCAAGCGACTGCAAATACATGCAGAGATTGTATCATCCCTCGTAATAAATTTCGTAATGGAAACGGCCGCAAAAGTCCTTCGGACTTTTGCGGCCGTTTCCATACGCCCCCCTCTACGTCCATCCTTTTTCTATCAACCCATTTTCCGCAGCTTTTTGTTCTGCTTCCTGTTTGGCGCGACCTTCGCCCTGCGCGATGCAATCCTTGCCGAGAAATACGCCGACGGTAAATGTGCGGTCGTGGTCGGGACCCTGCTCTTTGAGCGTCTGATACGACGGCGTGATGCCGGTGACTTCCTGCGCGCGCTCCTGAAAGCGGCTCTTCGGGTCTTGCCAAAGACGCTTTTCGACAATCTCGTCGGTTCGCGGGAAGAGCTCGCGCGCGACGAAGTCGCGCGCGAGCTCGTATCCTTGGTCGAGATACATCGCGCCGACGATAGCTTCGAAGGTATTGGCAAGTATATATTGCCGCGCGCGGCCAACATCCTTCGCTTCCCCTTTCGAGAGAAGCAAATACTCATTAACGCCGAGCGATGTTGAAAGTGACGAAAGCGTGTTGGTATTGACAAGTGCGGCTCGGATCGCAGTGAGCTCGCCCTCCTGCTTGTCCGGATATTTCGCAAAAAGAAAATCGGTGACGATAAGTTCAAGTACCGCGTCTCCCAAAAACTCAAGCCGCTCGTTATGCGACTGAGTCGCCTCGCGGTTTTCATTCAGAAACGAGCGATGCGTAACCGCAGAAAGCAAATAGGTAACGTCGGCAAATGTGACGCCGAGCACCTGTTGCAATGTATCAAGCTTATCTCTGTCGTTTGCGGACATGGCACGGAGTCTAACTCGAACGTTTCTTGCCGACAAGCATTGTCACGGCCTTGGTCACGATCGGCAGAATGTCTTCGTAGAAGTTGAGATCGAGAATTTCCGCAGCCCTGAACCACTTCGCGTCGTCGAGTCCGCCTTTTTTTTCAAGCGTCACGTCCTTAAAGGGCGACTCCGCTAGAAAGTACGTGACATGCTTGCGTTTCTTTCCGACTTCCGGATCGGACGCAATATACTCGTTCTCGCCGAGCTTCGCCTCAATCTCCATATCGAGCCCTATCTCTTCTTTTATTTCGCGCTTCGCCCCATCCTCGATCGATTCGCCATCTTCAATTTTACCTTTCGAGAGTGTCCAGTGCCCGAAGATATCATGGACGAGCGCCAAATACATTTCGCCCTGCTCGTCGTATGCATAAACCACGGCACCCGCAAGATGCTCGACCGGCATCTCTTCATACGGCACATCCTTGCGCTTTCGCTTACTGCTTTCATCCTTGCCGGGCTCGCCTATCTCTTTATACACTGCGCCGAGCACGCCGTTGACGAATCTGCCGGAGTTGTCTCCGCCGAATTGTTTGGCAAGCTCGATCGCTTCGTTGATTGCGACCTTGGCCGGGACCTCGCTCCGGTCGGCAAACAACAGCTCATAAAGACCGAGACGCAAAATGTTGCGATCGACCGGCGAGATGCGGTCGATCGGCCACTCGGGCGCTGCCTTTTCAATGATAAGATTTAATTCTTTCTGTTTGCCGAGCACGCCGTCGATAAGGCGCTCCATGAACGGTAGGTCGGACTTGTTCGGTGCGAACTCTTCAATATTGCGTTCGAGCACGCTTTTGATATCGCTTTTTTCTATATTATTTAAATCCCACTCGAAAAGCGACTGCAGAACAATGCTTCTCGAAAGGTGCCGATTTGCCATACTCGTGATTCCTGCGTCTATCCTAACACAGAGGACGGAAAAACGCTCCGCCGGATGCGGAGCGAAGTGTGGAAAGTCGATGGGTCAGTTTGAGCCAATTTCGGATTGCGAAAGCGACTCGTCCTTGAGGCGCTTGGCGGCCGCTCCGCGCGCCTTCCGAGCTTTTTCTTTCGGTTGCTTTTCGTCTTTGGTTTCGACAGCCGGCACGGGAGCGGGCTGATGCTCTGCTCCCGTCTCTACGCCGATACGCTCGCGCTTCTCTTTGAGCCGCCGGTCACGCTTTGCCTTCTCGGCTTCGAGGTCCATCACTTGGCGGCCGTTGTACCACCCGCACGACAAGCACATGTGGTGCGGCAGATGAAGCGCCTTGCAATGCGAACACACCGAAAGCGTCCGCTCTTTGAGCGCTTGATGGCTCCGGTCCTGACGGACCTGCGAGCGGTTATGTCTCATTCGGACGACCATATAGTGAGAGGACTATAGCAAAAGAGGGGCTACTCCGCAACCTGCGTTCCTTGACAAAATCCCTTACAAAAATATCTGCGGTGGAGGTCGGAGAGGCCGTGGGCGGCGAGACGGTCGCGATGAAGGAGGGTACCATATCCTTTGTGGCGGGCGAGGTCGTAGAGCGGATAGCGGCACGCGAGACGCACCATGTGGTGGTCGCGGGTGACTTTGGCCATGATGGACGCGAGTGAAATGACCGGCTCGGTTTGGTCGCCTCGGATGATGGTCTGCTGGCGGATGAAAACGGGCGGGGCATGAAGAAGCCCGTCAAGACGAACATCGGTGAAAGCAGGGTTGCATGAAAGTCGATACAACGCCCGCGCAGTCGCCAAGGCGACTGCGCGGGTAATCCCGACCCGGTCAATCATCTCCGCTCCCACCATCGCCACTTTGAAATCGAGCAATCCTTCTTTTTGCAAACCTCGCGCGAGCGCATAAATGCGCTCGCGCTCTTTTGGCGACAACTGTTTCGAATCTTTCACTCCCGGCACGAGCGCAAAATCAAAATCGCGAGGAACCATCGCCACCCCCACCGCCACCGGCCCCGCAAGCGCCCCGCGCCCCGCTTCGTCAACACCCACAAGAAATTGCATCCTCCTAGAATATCAGAAATGACTGACCGGTTATCAGAAACATAATGACCCCACCCTCCCTGTATCTCGTACAAAGAGGTGGGGCCATTGGGAAATAGCAGTGGATAAATTACAGTATGTACCCCCCTATTCGCTTGACTACATCAAAGTCCGAAAAATAAAACATCATCTCGAGTGCCTCTCTGTACTCCAATCCAATAATTAATCGCGCATCGATCTCGGTTTTCAAGAAATCATGAAGAAAATACATCCACATAGGCGTGTAGTTTCTCCACATGAAGCCCGCACGAAGCGCAAGAATCATGGTGTAGGTTTCTGGAATACAGCGGGCCAGCTCCCCAAACGCCCTGCTGAGAAACTTCCCGTCTTGGCAGGCATTCTCGATAAATGCTTCACGCTCCACAGCTCCGCAAAAAGCGGGAGAGAAATCAACGATCTGATCTCTGTTCGGCAAATGAATCGTCCGCCCGGCACGCAAGTACTCGTACATCTGTCGTGCCAAGTCGCCAAGCGGATCTTCACTTTCCCCCTCTACCAGCCGCGGGAGGAAAGCAATACAGTGTTCTGTGAGCATCGGAACGACTATACTTTGAAGCGCAACGTGAATCTGCGGCATACTGCCACAGATCAACCGCACCCGCCAATGTCCCTCTAACATGGCATAGCCTAGATCATATTCCTCATCTGTCATGGTCTCTCTCCTCCCAGCACACAAGTTGCATACTCTCTACTTCGCTTTTGGGGGGTGTGGGTGCCCATCTAAATCCAGGCACACTAAAACACGTTTCTATACCAAAAACAAGAGCGGCGTATAAAGCAATTCTCGTTTTACTTTAAAGGACTTATAATGTCCCCACCATGTCCTCTTTCGTCCATCTCCACACACATAGCCATTACTCGCTTCTGAATGCCCTGCCGACGGTGCGGGAGCTGGTGGAGGCGGCCAAGGCCGATGGAATGGATGCGCTTGCGCTCACGGACAACGGCAATCTGTACGGCGCGGTGGAGTTTTATCAGCAATGCAAGAAGGAAGGCATCAAGCCCATCATCGGCATTGACGCGTATCTGGCGCCGCGCACGCGGCATGACCGCGAGGCGCAGATAGACAAGCCGCGTGCGCGTATCGTGCTTCTCGCCAAGACTACGGCGGGATACAAAAATCTCATCAAGCTCGTCACCGAGTCGTACATTGACGGCTTCTATTATCGCCCGCGCCTCGACCGCGAACTTATCGAAAAATACAGAGACGGCCTCGTCTGCATCATTCCCTCGTTTGCCGGAGAGACATCGCACTCGCTCAAAGCCCAAGATACGGAGAAAGCGCACGCGCTCATCTCGTGGTACAAGTCGCAATTCGGCGATGACTGCTATCTTGAAATTACCCATCATCCGGAAATACCCGGCCACGAAGAATTGCAGGAAAACATCCGCACGCTCGCGGAACATACGAATACGCCGCTTGTCGCCACCCACGACGTCTACTACATCAACCCGGAAGACCGGCTCGCGCGCGAGACGATGGTGAAAATCCAGACCGGCGGCACCGTCGAAACGACCGACGGTTTTGACGAATACGAGGAAGATTTTTCATTTATTTCCCAGAAAAAAGCGCAAGAATATTTCAAAGACATTCCCTCTGCGCTTGAAAACAGCGTGAAAATCGCCGAGCAATGCAATGTCGAGATAGAAATCGGCACATGGTACTTCCCCGACTACATCATCGAAAGCGGCAAGTCTCCGGACGAGGAGCTGTCCGAACTCGCATACAAAGGCATCGTATGGCGCGGGCTCGACCCGGAGGACCCGGTCATCCGCGAACGCATCGCCTACGAACTCGACATCATCAAGATGAAGGGGTATGCGAAGTACTTTCTCGTCGTCGGCGACCTGCTTCGCGAGGCGCGCAAACGGAAGATTTTGACCACCATCCGCGGCTCGGTCGCAGGCTCGCTCACGACGTATGTGCTCGGCATTACGAACGTCAATCCGATTGAATACAAGCTTCCGTTTGAGCGATTTCTCAATCCGGAACGGCCATCGGCACCCGATATCGACATGGACTACGCCGACAACCGCCGCGACGAAATCATCGCGTACGCGAAAGAAAAATACGGCGCGGACAAAGTCGCCCAGATCGGCACCTTCGGAAAAATGCTCGCGCGCGCGGTCGTGCGGGATGTGGCGCGCGCGCTCAATCACCCGTACGCGACCGGCGACCGCATCGCCAAGCTCATTCCCTTCGGGTCGCAAGGATTTCCCATGACAATTGAGCGCGCGCTTGCGCTTGAGCCCGACCTCAAGGAACTGTACGAAAAAGACGCGGAAACGCGCGAGGTGATTGACCTTGCAAAAAAGATAGAGGGGCGCGTGCGGCACGTCGGCGTGCATGCCGCCGGCGTCGTCATCGCGCCCGCGCCGCTCACCGACTTCGTCCCGCTCCAGTATGAACCAAAATCAGACAAAGACGCCGGCGGCAACCTCATCACCCAGTACGACATGCACACGGTCGGCGAAGACGGCGTCGGCCTTTTGAAATTCGACTTTCTCGGCATCAAAAATCTTTCCATACTCGCCGACGCCGTCGACCGCGTGCGCGCGATACGCGGCATTGAAATCGACATTGAAAACATTCCGCTTGATGACAAAAAGACGTTCGAGATGCTCGCGCGCGGCGAAACCATGGGGCTCTTCCAGCTCAACGGCTCCGGAATGACGCACTTCCTCAAAGACCTGCGTCCGTCATCTATCCACGATATCAACGCCATGGTCGCCCTCTACCGTCCCGGTCCGATGGAATCCATCCCGCAATACATCGAGCGCAAGCATAATCCACATTTGATCAATTATCTTGACCCGCGAATGAAAGAGTACCTCGAATTTTCCTACGGGCTCCTCGTCTATCAGGACGATGTACTCCTCACTGCTATCAAACTCGCTAGCTACTCATGGCTTGAAGCAGATATGTTGCGCAAGGCGATGGGGAAAAAGATTCCAAAAGTAATGGCCGCCGAAAAAGAAAAACTTATCGTGAGCCTCATAAAAAATGGAATGACCGAGACAAAGGCTCAAATACTTTGGAAATTTATCGAGCCATTCGCCGCGTATGGCTTCGGAAAAGCGCATGCCGCAAGCTATGGCCGCGTCGCCTACCAGACCGCATACATGAAGGCGAATTTCCCCGTCGAATACATGTCGGCAGTGCTCACCGCCGACTCCGGCAATATCGAGAAAATCTCCGAAATCATCCACGAGTGCGAGCGCATGGGCATCGAGATACTGCCGCCGGACATAAATGAAAGCTTCGCGGGCTTTTCGGTCGTGCCAAATAATGAGGACAAAAAGATCATTCGTTTCGGGCTGACCACCATCAAAAACTTCGGTGAAGGCATCGCGGAGTCCATCATCAGGGAACGCAAAGCGAACGGCCCGTATATCTCGCTTGCCGACTTCCTCACCCGAGTACAGGACAAAAATCTCAACAAGAAATCCCTGGAGGCGCTCATCATGGCGGGAACACTCGACCGCTTCGCCGAGCGTGGTGCGCTGATGGGCAACCTCGACCGACTGCTCGACTTCAACCACGAGCAGGCCGCACAACTTGCATCCGCACACGATTCTCTTTTTGCCACGCTCGCAACCACTGCCGATGCCGGCCTAACGCTTGCGCCCATGCCGACTGCGCCCGCAAGCCAAAAACTACTGTGGGAGAAGGAACTCCTCGGAGTCTTCGTCTCCGGCCATCCTTTGGATTCTTGCAAAGACGCGATGAAAAAATATCAGAGTATTTACGCTGTCGTGACTGATGAACGCGAAGGCATCCCCGTGACCACCTCCGGCCTCATCGAAGACATGAAGGAAATCATGACCAAGAAAGGCGACCATATGGCATTCATTCGCCTCGCCGACTGGGAGCACTCGATCGAGATGGTCGTCTTCCCCTCCCTCCTGAAAGACAAGCAGGAGGTGTTGCAGGCGCAAAACTGCATTGCCGTGAAAGGCCGCCTCTCCTACCGCAACGGCCAGCCCTCCATCGTCGCCGAGATGGTAAAAAGTTTGGTATAAAAACTCTGGGGCGCCGACTTGGGATCGGCGCCCCGAACATATTAGCCTTTGGGAAAGCTCATCCCCCACTCAAACAACTTGAGAAGGCGGAACCACCATGGGCTAGTCGCTAATGCGGCTGCAAGCAGTACCCATGGCCATACTCTCCGCTTCCTAGCCGAAGATGCGGGAGACCCCACCACTCGCTCAATACGGGAAGTACCATCGTTCCTTCTCCATTGTGCCATCCAGATCACCTCCTTCCTGGCCACAAAATAATCTCGAAAAGCTTCGTCGTCAACACCTTTTTGTTGCTTCAAAAATGCAGAGGTTGTAAAATGTATCGGATGCACATTACTGGCACGACTACAACCGCCACGACCGCTATATAGCGGGGAGGTTGTTTTTGTACCAAAAACAAAACGAAAACGCCTCCCCTTGGGAGGCGTTTTCGTTTGGCCGGTCTTCGTGGTACTTTTATCCCAACACAGTAATCAACGTTATATGAACGACAAACCGAAGGAATCGCTTGATCATATCCGCCACACACTCGCGCACCTTTTGGCCGCATCCGTCCGTGAGCTGTACCCGGGCGCGAAGAATGCCATAGGACCGGCCGTCGAAGACGGGTTCTATCAGGACTTCGAGCTTCCCTCCCCGATCTCGGAAAGCGACCTTCCGAAGATTGAGGAAAAAATGCGAGAGAAACTGAAAAGCTGGACGGCATTCGAGCGTAGAGAGGTATCCGCTGAAGAAGCGAAAAAAGAATTCTCATGGAACGAATACAAGTGTGAGCTCATAGACGAATTTGCCGGTGAAGGCAAAACGCTCACGTTCTATACGATTGACGGATTTATCGACCTCTGCAAAGGAGGACACGCGGAGCATCCCGCGCAAGATATAGCCCCGGACTCCTTCAAGCTCGACCGCGTCGCGGGCGCGTACTGGCGAGGCGACGAGACGAAGCCCATGCTCACTCGCATCTACGGCCTCGCCTTTGAAACGAAAGAAGCCCTCGATGCATACCTCCGCATGCAGGAGGAAGCCAAAAAACGCGACCATCGCAAGCTCGGCCGAGAGCTTGACCTCTTCGCCACTTCCGACCTCGTCGGTAGCGGTCTGCCGCTGTTCACGCCCAAAGGCACGATATTGCGAGAAGAAATAAACGCGTTCTCGCAAGGTCTCCGGCTCGCGCGAGGATTCCAGAAGGTCTGGATTCCCCACATCACCAAAAACGACCTGTACAAAGTCTCCGGCCACTGGGACAAATTCGGCCACGAACTCTTCCTCGTGAAGAGCCAGGAAACGAAAGACCAGTTTGTGCTGAAGCCCATGAACTGTCCGCACCATCAACAGATCTACGTCTCGCGGCCGAGAAGTTATCGCGACCTCCCCATCCGCTACATGAGTACGACGGAAGTCTACCGTGACGAGAAAACCGGCGAGCTTGGCGGCCTCTCACGGGTGCGTGCGATCACTCAAGACGATAGCCACATCTTCTGCACCGTCGACCAGATTGAAAGCGAATACCAGTCAATCATGGAAATGGTTGTGGAATTCTATCGCGTCATGGGCATGCAGTTCCGCGCACGACTTTCTTTCCGCGACCCGGCAGAGCCGGAAAAATACCTCGGCGACGAGGCGCTCTGGGAGCGCGCGCAGTCACAGCTTGAGAACATCGCCAAGTCGAGCAATTTTGAGTACTTCATCGCTCCGGGCGAAGCCGCTTTCTACGGGCCGAAAATCGACTTCATGGCAATGGACGCCATCGGCCGCGAGCACCAGCTTGCGACCGGACAGCTCGACTTCGTCCAGCCGGCGCGTTTCGGACTCGTCTATACCGACACCGACGGGAAGGACAAGATGCCTGTCATGATTCACTTGGCTATCGCGGGTTCCTTGGAACGATTCTTGAGCGTCTATATTGAGCACACCGCGGGCAACTTCCCGCTCTGGCTCTCGCCGGTGCAGGCGGCGGTTCTGCCGATTGGCGAGCACCACATGGCGTTCGCGCAGGAGGTGTCGGAATCGCTCAAAGCCGCGGGCATCCGCGCGGAGCTCGACGAACGAAACGAAACACTCGGCAAAAAGATACGCGACTGGAAACTCTCGAAGTCGCCGTACGCGCTTGTCATTGGTGACAAGGAAGTGGAGGGCAAGCAGGTCACCATCGAAAGCCGCGACAACGGCAAGCTCGGCGAGAGTAGCGTCGACGCCCTCATCGAGCGGCTCAAGAAAGAAATTACGGAGAAGAAATGAGGAACAGCCGAGGGGATCGCAAGCGATCCCCTCGGCTGTTATGGAAGCGGAGGTAGTACTGTTTGACGAGTGTAGGTTAACCCTGATCGGAAATACATTCTCCGACCAAAAAGTGCTGAAACGTCCTTCTGTCTCGATCGACGATGATTACCTGCCGTATCTTCGCACAGGCTTGTTCCGAGTCAAACGGACCCTGGAACCCTGCGCTCCGATCCCATTGCAGAAGAAACCACCATGCCAACAAGATAGGCCTGATTTTCTTCCTCATACCCTTCCCTCCTTCGGGTTATATACATTTGGCCCAGACAACCACTACCTCGCCGCCGCTACATTATAGTAGAAGTGATCACTGGTAAAGGGCACCAAAAAATCCGCCGGAGGCGGATTTTTTGGTGCCCTTAAAATTTTAAATCTTCTTACGCGACCGCCTTGATCGCCTTTATGATGGCAAGCTTCACGGCCGCCGCCTCGTCGCGATATACGCCATCAATGGCGCTTGCAAGCGATTGGATCACTTCTTCAAGTTGGTCGTCCGAGAGACGAGCCGCCGCTTCCACAAGGGTCCCGGGGACATCAATCTCTTCGTCATGCCGTACTCGAAAGAGCGCATCGAGATCGCCCACTGCGTCGGCGAGCGCGACAAGCGGCAGATCGCCAAGGGCGGTATATGCCGCAGTGACATTGCCCGTTACAATCGCCTCGGCAAGCGTGGGCACCCGCATCAACTTTGCGATATCCTTCGGCTCTTCTTCAACAGAAACCGGTGACGCCGCAGACACGGGCTGGCTCGCGGCGAGCATTTCAATACGCTCGCGATTGACGACGACCCAGCCGTCTTCGCGAGGATAGATCGCCTTCGCGCGAGCGCTCACCTCATCAAGAAACGTCATGCGATCTTCCCTTGAATTCGCGCGTTCCAAAATGAAGCGCACCGCATCATTGGAAAGAATGAGATTGAGCTCGTGCGCACGTTCCTTGAGGTAGGTATCGGCATCTTCGGTCTCCGGCTCGACTTCATCGTCGGTCATCGCCACCGCGCCATATCCGCGCACCGGAGCGGCAAACGGGGAGGAATTCACAGCAGTGGCGGTGGCTTCCGCGTACATCCGCGGGTACCGGACGTTTGATCGGTACTCGCCATGGGGAATCGCCACCGCATGTGCGGGCCGGTAGGGCGCCTGCCGACGCAGAGCGACACCGAATACGGAACCCTTTTTGATAACGAGCACATAGGTCACCGATGCGGCCCAGAGCGCAAGGAGGACGTAGAAGACAGTCGTCAGAAACGGTCCTGCGTCAAAGCCGGTATACGGCACCTGTGAGAGGGAGATGGAGGTCAGCGGCTGTTGATCGCGGTCAAGAATGAGTGAGACTTCCCGGTCTTCAACGTCGATGCGCGTCGTACATTCATCATCGCGGCTTCCGCGCTCGACGGTGAGCGTGTAGCGAGTGTCGCGCGTCGGACGCACGGTTACTTCGCCGTCGTCGACATCGTCATCGTCATTGGTCTCGAATATCTCGTTGTCGCGGTCATCTTCGATACGCAACTCACTGCCGTCCTCCGTCCTCCAGCGGAGCGTCACTCGCTCGCCGGCGGTGATGTCATCGTCCGATGCGCGGAAGAGCTCACAGCGTGGTGAGGAGCTTGACGAACCTCCTCCTCCGCCATTGTTCTCGTCCACATTCACGCTCGTCGAGCAGGTAGCGGTGTCGCTTCCGCGTCGAGCAACAAGCGTATAGGTCGTGTCATTATCCGGGCTCACCGTCCTGCTTCCGTCGGAGCCGACCGAACCGATGCCATCCGAGATTTCCACACTCGTCGCGCCGGTGGTCTCCCAACGAAGCGTCGTCGTATCCCCTTCATCAATGGAGCTTGGGCTTGCGCTGAAGGAATCACAGCGAAGCGATTCGGATTGCGGAGACACCACTACCGTGACGGCGCAATTCGCCGTTCCTCCGGAGCCGCTCACCGTCGCGGTGTATGTGGTGGTGCCTGATGGAGTGACACTCCGTGAGCCGCCCGCGATCGGAATCATCGCGCCGACGCCGTTGTCGATAGAGCCGCTCGTTGCATTGGCCGTCGTCCATGAGAGCGTCGTCGAAGAACCGGACGCGATGGAAGCGGGAGCCGCTGAAATACTGCAAGTCGGCGCACCGACAGGCGCAAGTACGAATGTCGCCGTACAGGTCTTGTTGGTGTCCATCGTTACTGCGCCATTCGCCGAACAGTCGCCGCCCCAGCCCGCAAATGTGGAACCGGCGGATGCCGCCGCGTTCAGCACGAGATTGGTTCCCTGACTGTACTGATTACTGCAAATAGTGTTCCCTGCCGGACAATCCAAGCCGGTCGTCGTCACCGACCCGGTGCCGTTGCCGAGCTTTTGCACGACGAGCGTGCGCATGACCGTCGGCCGCACCGTCACCGTCGTTGAACAGGTATCATTGGTAAATCCATGAGCGGTGAGCGTGTAGGTCGTGTCGTTCTGCACTTGCACATCCATACTGCCGTCTACCGCGCTTGCGCCCGCGCCGTTGATAGACACTCGCGAAGCATTCGTCGTTTCCCATCGGAGCGTCGTGATGCCGCCGCGGTCAACCACGCTCGGACTTGCGCTGAAAAAGTCGCACCGAGCCACAGGGTCTCCCACCACCGGCAGTACGGTCACAGATGTTGAACAATCCGCACTGCCTCCGGGACCCGTTACCGTCGCGGTATATGTCGTATTATTCGTCGGAGAGACACTCTTTGAGCCGTTTGCGATCGGAATCATCGCCCCAACGCCATTATTAATGGAACCGCTTGTCGCGCCCGTCGTCGTCCACGAGAGCATCGCCGTGTTTCCGGAATTGATCGAGGAAGGATTTGCGGTAAGCGTACAGGTCGGAGCGCCCTGGGCCGCCGGCGGAATCGCCGTCACCGTCACGCGGTCAAGTACTGTGCCACCGCAACTGCCGCCGTTGAAAAGGGTAAAGACGTAGTTATGATTTGCCTGAATCCACGGAGCATTTTGACTGCCGAATGTCGCATTCGCAAAGAGTGAACCATCCACACACACGGTGGCATTCGTCGTGTGCTGTGTAGACCAAGTGATGTTGGAAGCACACTGCGTCCCTCCCTGTGCGATGCGGCACGGGTTGGGGTTTGCGGAAATGGTGCCGGTGGGAGTTTCGGAAGGCGGAGGAGGCGTTGTTCGCACCACAACACTCCCGCAGGATGCTTCCGCGCGCTGGCCGGTCGTTGTGACCGCGATCACCGATGCGCCGATGGTTCCCGCAGTATTGTATGTGCGCGACCATGAGTTTGTTGCGCCCGTGGATGCGGTGCCGCCCGCCGTGTCAGCCCACGAGAAAGAAGCCGCGCCGTCAACGCCGCTGACTGTCGCTCTCCATGTAACCGTACCGCCGGTTTGGATCGAGGATGCGCTCGGGGTACAAGAGACGGAGAGATTTTGAGGAATCGGTCGCACCACAACGCTCCCGCAGGATGCGGTCTTTGTGTTCCCCAACGTATCGGCGACAGCGACAGAAGCACCCTTGGTGCCAGCCGTCGTATATGTCCGAGTCCACGAGTGCGCCGTACCACTTGAAAATTGCGCGCCGTCGGTGTCAGACCAGCTGAACTGATAGGCGCCACTGCCGCCCGACGGAGATGCCGTCCATGTGACGGAGCCGCCGCTTTGAATCGAGGAGACGGATGCCTGGCAGGTGACGGTAAGCGGAACAGATGGAGGCGGAGTCGTCGTCACTGTGACGCTCCCGCAGGATGCCTCGGCACGCTGGCCGGTGGTCGTCACCGCAATCACCGAAGCTCCCACTGCGCCGGCGGAATTATAGGTGCGCGACCATGAATGTGTTGAGCCGGTTGCGGCCGTGCCGCCCGCCGTGTCAGCCCATGAAAAAGTGGCCGCGCCGTCGACGCCGCTCACTGTCGCACGCCAGGTCACCGTCTCACCGGTGCGGATTGAGGACGCGCTTGGGGTGCAGGAAACAGAGAGGGTTTGAGGAATCGGTCGCACCACAACGCTCCCGCAGGATGCCTCGGCACGCTGGCCGGTGGTCGTCACCGCAATCACCGAAGCTCCCACTGCGCCGGCGGAATTATAGGTGCGCGACCAAGAGTGCGTCGAGCCTGTTGCGGCCGTGCCGCCCGCCGTATCAGCCCACGAGAAAGTCGCCGCGCCGTCGACGCCGCTCACTGTCGCGCGCCAGGTCACCGTGCCGCCGGTCTGAATTGAAGAATCACTTGGAGTACAAGAAACAGAAAGAGTTGGAGGAGGAGGTGTCTCACCGCCGCCGCAACAATCACCTCCGCCACCACCTCCACCTCCGTTGTCCCCACCGCCACCGCTTCCGTCGTCACCATCACCAGTGTCGCCGCCACCGTCGTCACCTCCGTCATCGCAACATGCATCAACAGCAAGTGCTCCGAGACTGAAGTCAACACCCGTTGCCGCTTGGATATCGGGTAAGCGCGGCAGTACGGTAAAGACAACCAGAGCGGCAATGAATACTGAAAATCCTACCGTAACAAGACCTTTCGTACTGAAAATTTTTTCCATAACAGCGGCAGACAATGTATAAACGCTAGTAAGTACTATTTCTTTCTCCTCTGTACTCCCACCTGCCTCTTATGTAATAGGGGGCACGCGAGAATAGTAAAGAAGGTTAGTTGGTGGCGTAAGGCAAGGCATGTGAAGCCCCCGCCACCAACTAACCACCGGATCAGTCGAGTCCTTTCGTGACTCGGCCGTCCGGCCAAAGGACCCAATACTCATGGGTCCCCTTTTTGCAAAACACCGTCGGTCCGTGCCGGCTCACGGGCATCATGGTCGCGCCCTCAAGTGCCGCGTGCCCGCCACGGCTCCCTTGGCCGGTGAGCTCGCGAACCCGAGCCGCTTCCTGCTGGCTCCGGGCCGCGTCGCTCCCCAGCCGTGGGAACGGGCGAGCGTTCCGGCCGCTCACCCAGTCCAGACAGTCCACGACACAATCCGACCACGGATTGCAGTGGAACCACGCGGGTCGGTCTTCTATCGTCGGAAAAACGACTTTCCCGCGATAGAAAGAGTGAAGCTCAACGCACTCCGCAACCGGCGGTGGTGGCGGATGGGGCGGCACAACAACCGTCGTCGTGGGCGGAACAGCAGGCGAGGCAGGCGGGCGAGGCACTCGCAGCCTCACCGGATTCCCGCAACCCAGTGAGACAAACGGTGTCCCCCGCCACGCGAGGAACATCTCACCAGGGAGACACGCCTCCCTCTCAAGGGCGAAATCCACCTCACCTATGTCAGGACGAACCCGGGCAAGAAAGAGAGTCCGGAGGAGCTCCGGGGTGCATGCCACCTCGGTTACCTCGGAGCTCCTCAAAAAACTTCCCCAACTTGCCGGGTCAGGCCCGACCGGTAGGTCCATGCCGCGACCGCCCCATGTCGCGGCAAACAGTCCGGCCGGGACACGGAGCATCGTGCGGTCATCCGTCTCAATCGCGCGGGCAAAGGCCTCGCGCGACTGCGGAACTTTTTTGACGAACCAAGGCCTCCATCCCTGGTCCGCCCCAACGGCCACCCTAATCAGCCACCACAGTAACAAACAAAAAATAGAACCGGCAAAAAAAGACCGTGAGTCAACTTTTTTCATGGCTTTCCTCTTTCCACGGCCACGCCTTTACGCGGCCAATTCATGACAAATCAAACAACAAGCTCTGCCCCCACCGGACAGAGAGGAACTTTGCGCCGAACGCTATACCTCATTTTGCTCTTTGTCAATGTTCGATGTCTCTTCGGAAAACAGTCAACCACCCCATTTCAGGTTTATGGAGAGCCGTTTTCTGCAAGCGCCACCGTCTCGACAAGATCCGCCTCGACGACAAACCGCTCGTCCTTTGAGCCGAAGGAATTGCAGGTAACGAGCGTAAGCTTCTTCTTCGTGCCGCCGAGGGTCACCGAAGCATCTTCGGCCTTAGTCTTATACACTTTGTTGACGCGATAGCGGTACTCGACGTTGGACGACTGCACTTTGATGATGTCGCCCCACACGAGTTTCTGGACATCATTGAATGCCTGAAAGTTTTTATTGAACACATGCGGCAGATAGCTTGAATGGCCGAAGAGAAACATCGTCCCATCCTCGGCAAAGGTGGCCGAATCGGGATGCCGCACCGCGCCGGTGAGCAGTGCCTTGTCGAGATCCGCCACGGTGCGGCTCTCGGGATTTTGGATCACGATGTCTTTCTCAAGCGCCTCGATGATCATCCGCTTAGGATACGGGTCGGTGACGACAAGCGGCGCCGGCTCGGGATCTGTCGTGACTGCTGGCACGGGCTCTTCTTTCTCCTCCGGCGCTTCGGGAATGAAGTCGACGGCATAGAGGACGCCGTAACTCACCAGAAACACGATGAAAAACACAACAAAAAAAGAAAGTTTGTGAGCAAGAATGCGTTCGAAGAGTCCGTTGTTGTCCGGGGGAGGCATAGGCCGTAGTCGGGAAACAATGCATCAATATTGAATACTTGTCAACCTACACCAGCTTGACACCTACTGCATACCATGGTAGGTTCTCCGCACTATGAACGGCACGGAAAACGAACGGCAAAAGACCACTATTATCAAAACCCTCGCCATTATCGGCTTCATCGTTGCTCTTGTCTTTGTGGCATGGCTCGCCGTGCAGGCGGTGCGGCTCGCTCCCGCGGCGTTTGACACGCTCGGCTCGATCGCCGCGAGTTTCCGCAACGAGCAGACACAATTCACCCTTTCCACTGATACGACCCTTCTCAATACGGGAGAGATTTTGACCGTTTCCTGGACACGAGCCGGCGCGGATGGAACGTACGCATTTTCGTACCAATGCACCGACGGCGTAGTTGCCGAAATACGAGACGAGTCGGGGAATCTTTCGAAAGTCGAATGCGACACAAACGTGCCGCTTGGAAAAAATACGGAATCGGCCGCGGTCGTCTTTTCCTCCGAACGCAGTCGCTACGCGGACGTACCCTACACGATCGAATTCACTCCCGACGGCGAAGAGCCGCAAGCACAGACCGCCAAAGTGACCGTCGTCAATCCGGCAGTCAGCGAGGACGGTCTTGCCACGACAGACAACGGTACCGTCGCCGAAGAGGACAACAACGACTCCGCGCCGCCGGAGCCCCGGCCCGAACCAACACCGGAACCGGAAGAAACATCTGATCCGGAGCCGCCATCGGCGGACATACCTCCCGTACAATACCGGACCGTGCCGGTGGTCGTTACGAAGATGCCGGAGTCCGATCCGAGCGGGTTCACCGATCTCGCGGCCACCTTCATCGGCGTCGGCACATACGACACGAGCACAAAAATCTTTACCCCTCATTCTTCGCTTGAAGAAGACGAACGCGGCGCACTGCGCTTTGAAGTGAAAAATATCGGCACCAAAACATCGGATGTTTGGTATTTCTCCGCAACACTTCCGACCGATGCCGACTTTACATACAAATCAAGTGCGAACGCTCCTCTGAAACCGAACGAACGCCAGATCATCACCCTGCAATTTGACGACGTCAGCAAAGACGGTAGCGAGCGCATCTCGGCGACCGTAACAGGAGGCGGCGACATCAACGCGGCCAACAATTCTTTCTCAAAGACAGTCGATATCGAGGATTAAGAGAATGGATCGAGACGGAAAGCAGACCGAAAAATCCGCCTTAGGCGGATTTTTCGGTCTGCTTGCAACAACGCTCAAATATCCAAATTCGCCATGTGGGCGTTCGACTGGATGAAAGACTTGCGACTGCCGACATCGGTGCCCATGAGGATGTCGAACACGCGGTCGGCGTCTGCGGCGTCCTCGACATGCACCTGCTTCAAGATGCGGTTCTCGGGATTCATGGTCGTCTCCCACAATTCTTCGGCGTTCATCTCTCCGAGTCCTTTGTACCGCTGGATGTGCGTTTTTATTTTCCGCTTTGACGTTTCTCCTTCTTCGTCGACTGACGAATCGGCATCCTCCTCTTCAACGGACTCATTCCCTCCTTCGACCTCCATCTCCGGAGCACTTCCCTCGATCTGCGCCGACTCGCCCTCCTCACCGAGAATTTCAAATTTTTCGGCATCCGTGTACGCATACGTGGTCGCCTTCCCTTTTTGGATTTTGTAGAGCGGCGGCTGGGCGATATAGACATATCCGCCGTCTATGACCGGCCGGAAGTAGCGATAGAAAAGAGTGAGAAGAAGCGTGCGGATGTGCGCACCGTCGACATCCGCATCAGTCGCGATGATTATCTTGTGATAGCGCAGTTTCGAAAGGTCGAAGACATCGCCGATGGCGGTCCCGAGCGCAATCACGAGATTTTTAATCTGCTCGGAATCGAGCATCTTGTCGATGCGCGCTCTCTCGACATTGAGTATCTTCCCCCGCAGAGGCAAGATCGCCTGCGTCCTTCGATCGCGTCCCATTTTCGCACTTCCTCCGGCGCTGTCGCCCTCCACGATGAAGAGCTCCGATTCTTCCGCGCTCTTGGTCTGACAATCGGCGAGTTTGCCCGGAAGCGTCATGCCCTCAAGCGCGCCCTTGCGGAGCACGGAGTCCTTCGCCGCCTTTGCGGCCTTGCGCGCCTTCACCGCAATGATGACTTTGTTTGCGATCGCCTTGGCGTCGTCCGGGTTCTCCTCAAGAAATGTCGCAAAGGCGTCGCCGAAGACCGTCTCGACCGCACTGCGCGCCTCCACCGAACCGAGTTTGCTCTTGGTCTGTCCTTCAAATTGTATTTCCGGCATCTTCACCGAGATGACGACGGTGATGCCTTCGAGCACATCTTCGCCGGTGAACGACTCGTCTTTTTCTTTTATAAAATTGTTCTTGCGCGCGTAATTATTCAGCGTGCGGGTGAGCGCGGTCTTGAAGCCGGTGACGTGCGTGCCGTGCTCGGCGTTGTGGATATTGTTGGCAAAGGCGGTGATGCGCGCGGAGATGTCGTCCACATACTGCAATGCGACTTCGACCGAAAGCACCGCCGCGTCAACATTTTCTTTCTCGACATAAAAAATGTGTCGGTGAATGGGCTTCTGATACTGATTGTGGAATGCGACGAGAGAGCGCAAACCGCCTTCGAAGTAGAACGTCTGCGACGGCGCTTCAACACCGAGGTCGGCAAACCAAAACGTGTTGTCGAGATTCGGCACTTTCGTCTCTCGCGCGTCAATCACCCGCAAGTGCATCCCTTTGACCAAATACGCCTGCTGGCGCAAGTGCGCGACGATACGATTCCACTCGAATGAAATTTCTTTGAAGATGGAGATATCCGGCTCGAAGGTGATAATCGTGCCGTTGAGGTCCGACGCGCCGACCTTTTTCACCTTCGCCTTCGGCTTGCCGATTTCATATTCCTGCACGAAGTGACCGCCGTCGCGGTAGACGTCGGCGCGGACATACGTCGAGAGCGCGTTGACCACCGACACGCCGACACCATGGAGTCCGCCGGAAACCTTGTACCCTTCGCCGCCAAATTTTCCTCCGGCGTGAAGCGTCGTCATGATGGTCTCAAGCGCGGACACATTCGTCTGCTTGTGCATATCCACCGGATTGCCGCGGCCGTTGTCGACGACACGAATGCGATTGTCCGGCAGAAGCACGACCTCGACACGGTCGGCAAATCCGCCCATCGCCTCGTCGCGGGAGTTATCAAAAACTTCCCAAATAAGATGGTGGAGACCATCCGTACCGGTCGTACCGATGTACATGCCCGGCCGCTTGCGCACCGGGTCAAGCCCTTCAAGCACGGTAATGCTCGTGGCATCATAAACCTTCACTTTTTCAGAAACCTTTACTTTTAGCGTTTTGGGAGATGTGTTTTTAGCCATTTTGTTGTCTGTAGTATAGCAAAAATACCGCTCTTTGTCGCTACTTTCTAACACTTATCGCACTTCCCAGTTTTTGGCGGTGACGGCTTGGGTGACTTGAGTCATGACGGCGTTTATTTCTTCGTTCGTGAGAGTGCGGTCCATGGACTGGAAGACGAGGCGGAAGGCGTAGGAGATGCGAGCATCTTTTTTGTACTCGTCAAACAACGAGAGACGAACGAGGAGGTCTCCGGCGGTTGCTTTCAGCACCGTTTCTATGTCCGAAGCACTTACACCCTCATCAACCCACATCGCGATGTCCCGCGCAATGAACGGGTACGGAGAAAATTTTTGAAAGCGGACGGCGCGATTGATTTCGTAGCGGGGTGTTGCTTGCGGCGGTTCGGGAAGTTTTTCGAGCAATGCGTCGAGCGGCCACTCGACAATACCGCCTTCTCCTGTTTGCGCCTGCGACAATGCGGAAGACGGCAGACCGAGCGCCTCCGCCAGCTTTTCCATCGCCTTCCGTATCTCTTCCTGCGGCTTCCCTCCTTTGTATCCGGGGGCATTCTCGACGCCGAGCCCGAGCATGAGTACTTCTCCATCTTTGGGAAAAACTTTTCCAAACTCAAAGAGCTTTATTTGGTCGAGTCCGAGAAGCGGCGCGTTGTTCGCATTAAACTTGAGGGCGCGGGAAATACCCGGCACGAGACTTGTTCGGAGAAACTTCTTGTCCTCGGCAAGCGGAAGCTCGATTTCAAAATCTCCCTCGGCGACAAGCGAATATAAATACACTTCATAAAACCCGAGTCCCGCAAGGATGTCTTTGATTTTTTCCGTATAATAATTGCGCTTGTCGATTGTCGAGGTTACGCCCGACGGAGGGAGTTGATTTTCGAGCTTTTCGTACCCATAGAGCCGTCCGACTTCCTCGGCAATGTCTTCGGGGATTGCAAGGTCGAGACGTTCGTACGGGATGGTGAGCACAAGCTCGTTTCCTTTTTCCTCGACTTCGATACCGAGTCGTTTGAGAATAGCGACCGCTTCTTCCCGAGGCACCTCGATACCGAGACGCTTGTTGATGTCCGAGAGATCGACTGACAGGACGGTCTTCTGCGCCGGTTGCGGGTAGATATCAAGCACCGGCCCGGCCTTCGCAGAGGGCGAGCCGGCAAGAATAAGCGCAGTCACCTCCGCGAGAGCAACCGGCGCGTATTCCGGCGTAATCCCCACCTCGAAGCGCTTCGAAGCATCGGTGCGAATGCCGAGCTTCATGGAAGTTTTCCGAGTAGAGCCCGGCCTAAAGTAGGCCGATTCAAGGATGATATTTTTTGTACTCTCGTCAACCTGCGCGCGCGTGCCTCCCTTTATTCCGGCAATCGCCAATGGTCCTTCGTCATCGGCAATGAGCAGTACCGAAGAATCGAGCACGACATCCTTCCCGTCAAGCGTCGTCATCCGTTCACCGTCGCGGGCTTTGCGCACCGTGATGCCGCCGACAAGTTTGTCCGCATCGAATGCGTGGAGCGGCTGGCCCATGTCAAGCATCACGAAGTTGGTCGCGTCGACGATGTTGTTGATTGACCGCTGACCAAGCGTCTCGAGAGATTCGACTATCCGTGCGGAAGAGCGGCCAACTGTGACTCCTTCAATACGCCGCGCAACATATCGTCCGCATTCTTCGTCGAGGACATTGACGAGGGGTTTGTCTATACTTTCTTGTACGTCAACATTCGGCTTTTCCGGAATGTTCCGAACCAATCCGGTGATGGCGGCGGCTTCCCCGGCGACACCCCGATGCGAGAGGCAATAATGCGCGCGATCAGCGAGAACCTTTATGTCGAGTACGGTATCTTTCTGCTTCTGTTCAAGACCGTCGAGTTCAAGCACCCGCATCGTCAAAAGCTCGCCGAGTTTCTCCGGCTCGGGAAGTGATGTATCGAAATACGTTTGCAACCATTTGTATGAGACAAGCATAAAAATTAAAATTGCTGAACGAGACGAAGGTCGCCGTTGTAAAACAGACGAATATCATCGATGCCGTGCCGCAAGATGGCAAGCCGGTCGATGCCAAACGAAAAGGCGAATCCTTGCCACTCGCTCGGATCGATACCGACGTTCCGCAGGACATTCGGATGCACGAGGCCGGAGCCGGCGATCTCAAGCCACTTGCCCTTGTACCGCATGTCGACTTCAAGCGCCGGCTCGACAAACGGGAAGTAGCTCGGGCGAAATCGTATCTCGGCCGACTCCTCACCGAAGAATCGCCTACAAAAATACGAGAGCGTGCCTTTGAGTTGTGCAAGGTTCACATTCTTGTCGACGTAGAGCGCCTCCTGCTGATAGAACTGCGCTTCGTGCGTGGCATCGGTGGCTTCGTTACGAAACACGCGCCCGCCGGTTACCACGACCCGAAAGGGAGGTTTGAGCTTTTCCATCGCGCGGATCTGCACGGACGAAGTCTGTGTGCGGAGTAATTGCCGCTCATTTTTTTCATTCCTCTGCTTCACCCAGAAGGTGTCCTGCATGTCGCGCGAAGAGTGGTCGCTCGGCATGTTGAGCGCGTCAAAATTATAATATTCCGTCTCAAACTCGGGGCCGTCAACATATGAAAATCCAAGCTCGGCGAAAATCATCTCAATATCTCGTACGACATGCGAGAGCGGATGCAGGTGTCCTTCTTCTGTCATAGCTCCCATTATACGGAAAACTTCCTATATCTCCACCTTGTAGATCGATTGGCCCGACTTGACATAGATGCCGCCACCGACGATACGAAAGTCGGCACCCGGAGTCGGAAACAGCGGCTGGATGTTTTGCCCCGACCGGTTATCAAGCTCGACCACGTATACGCCGGAGGACAACGTCACAATCGCCAGATCGCTCGTACCCGGGAGAAAGTCGAAGTACGAGGGCTTCTCTCCGTCCGTAGTGAGCGACACTTCGCTCATGCAGACACCTTCCTCCGCACACAAGTAGAATGGGGCGGTGTCCCTCTCGCGCACCCATCGCGCGACGACCCGCTCGCCCGCATCATAGAGTTGCATCCCGCGAAACTCCTTGGTCGTCGTCGCGGTCTTGGAAACGGCAACCGTAGAGATAAGTCGCTCTTCGGCGGAAGCGGACGCGCGCGGCGCCTGCTGGATAAGACCCGCCTGCGTGGTCGTGGCAAACGATGCCGTTATTTCCTCATACACGGGGTTCGAAAGGAAGACGGTGGATGTCGCGGTTGTGGTCGCGTTCGGCGTCTGGATCGTAAACGTCGGAGGGATCAGCACCAACAGCGGCTCTTCGGGCAGATTGAACGCCTGGGCTTCCGTCACCCGATACGCTTCGACAGGAAGCACTTTCTTCCACGGATGATATCCTTCTTTTGAAACGAGTATCGTATATGATCCGGGAATCAGGTCCTGCACATAAAACGCGCGGCGGAATGTCCCGGTCTCGTGTACCAACTCACCGTCAATGTAGATCGACGCGTCCGCCTGCCCCGTGCCGACATAGATGCCGCCGGTACTCGTGAGACTGGAAAACCCGTCAATCCGATAACCCGTGGCGTACAAAAAGAGAAACGGGATGGCGAAAACGAACACCAAGACCGCGAGGCGGAAATAGATACGCCTGCGAGACCGAGAAAGTGTAGGGATGATGGATGCGGGTGCCATAGGAAAACAAACAAATATCAGAGAACGGGACTCGGCGCTCCTTGTACATTCGGCCTCGTCTTCGGTGTCACCCAGAAGCCGAGATATTTGCCGAGCATAAGCCGCGTCTGCGCATCAAGACCGGGCAATGCACTGAAGAAAATCATTGTGATCGGCACCAAGATCCATTGGAGCGCGAGCACGACATAGATGAAGCGGCTCCGGTCATGCGGACGCTGAGGCAAGAGAGTCAGCGAGATCATCGAAGAGACAACGAGTCCCAACATCGCGAGGATCAGGAGGTTGCGCACGACGATCGGCAGATTGTATGAAAGCACCGTCTCGTGAAATGCCCTCCCGCCGAGAAAAAGCGGCAACCACCCGAGGAGAAAGAGCATGATGGGGTTGGTCACGAGCGACCAATACCCTTCGGCCTGCGTGAGAAGAATGCGCAAGCGCTTGCCGCGCGGAATCTGTTTGTTCTTGATGAAATGGTAGGCGATATAGACAAAATTTTCCACGCCATAGGTCCACCGGCGATGCTGGAGATAGATATTTTTGATCGTTCGCAGGAGTGTCGGCGCGACGTTCGCATCCATCGAGAGCGGATAGGAAAGCGGCGTTACGCTGTAGTCGCCATTGTTGGCGACAAGCAGATTCCAATAAATGCGCGAGTCTTCATTCACCATGTTGACCTGCCAGTAGCCGATCTCATAGACCGCGCGGAAGCTCACCGAATGCGACGAGAAGGTCGCCATGCGTTCGGGCCGTTCCTGCTGGATCATCTCCCAGAAGGTGCTCGACATCGCGGTCACGCGCGAGATTGCGGGCGCGTCCCAGACGTTGTTATTGAAAATGGGCACCGGCTGGAACGAAGTCTTGTGGGGCTTTTCCGCGGTGAGGAAATGCCAGGTCAAGCAGTTGAAATACTGCGGATAGACGACCGTATCGCTGTCGAGGTTGGAGACGAGCACGTCGTCATACGGGATGTTGTGTCGATCCAATATTTCGACGCGCGCTTTTTCGATCGCCCAGACAACATTCGACCCTTTGCCGGCCATCTCTCCGGGGATATCCGCCGGATGCACGGAGACCAGGAAATGCGCGAACTTCCCCTTCCACCGCTCTTCGAGACGGCGGGCGTTTGCGAGGGCGCTCTCTCCCGCGCGCGCTTCGACCGGCAGAATGACGATCATCCGGTCATTGCGATAGTCCGAGCAATAGAGGGAGTTGATCGTCGCTTCGAGCACCTCCTCCGGCTCTTTATAAAACGGAAACAGCACGAGGTGGTAGATATGGTCATGCGGAAGCGGCGCGAGTATCGCCTTCCAATCAAGCTTCATGTGGTGCCGCAGGTGCCGCCAGTTATGCCGCAAATGCGCCGAGAGAAAAATAGTCTTCAGAAGCCAATAGAGCGAGAAGGCGATGATGAAATACGCCGCAAAGACCGGCGCATACATCGAGGCGAACACCACGCCGATAAGGGTCAGCCACGAGACGGCGCCCGGCAGAATTTCAAGAAATCGATAGAGCACGCGGTCTTTGCCGCTCAATTCTTCCGCCCTGCCGACCTTGAAGTCGGGCCGCAGAGAATACGGCAGGCGCACGATAGTTTGTCTCCCTTCCTCCATGAGTCGTACTAAGGAGAATACTGCATACAACGCAAAAAATCCAGCTACCAGAGCTGGAGATTTGTCATCACGCGGTTCTATGAAACCGCGTGATGACTCGGGACAGTTACCGATGCGTCACATAGAACAGGACTCCCTTTCGCACGACAGAAGGGAAGACAAGCCGCTCGTCGTCGACAAACGTCACGGGGCGCTTCCGTATGTATCCAGCGGGAGTCCGTATAGAACGCGGATCCGCGCCATCCCAGCCGACCTCGCCCCTGACAACAAGATCTGACACCCTCGCTTGAAACCTATGCTCTACCTCGTTCACCCGGGCGGCAAGTGTATGTGGATCATCGTCTTCTTTGATCTCGACTTCCTGTTCAAAAAAGACTGCTTCGCCGTCATCATACTTCGGCGTAACGAAATGCATACTCACGGCAGTCGTCCTGACATCCCCACTTCGAAATGCGGCAAGCACTCGTTCGTGGACGGCGATACCGTGCCACCCCTGCCCACCATGGATAGGAAGCCGAGCGGGATGAATATTGATCCACTTGCGTGGGTCAATTCCGTACACATACAATGTCCATCCCGAAAGAAAGCAGAAATCTGCATGGCAGGCTCGCGCGATCTGGTTGTACGGATCTGGTAGCTGATGACTCCCTCGGGGGAATAATATAAACGGTATGTTCAAAAGGACAGCACGTTCGTGTACACCTCCATTTTGATGCTGGGAAACCACAGCGACAATGTCAGCTTCCAAGATATCCTCTCGGGAAGCTTCGACGAGTTTTTTAAACCCGCTACCACCTCCCCTTTTCCTTCCAGATGCAAACACCACTGCTCGAGGCCTTGTCATAGACACTTCTCCTCTACAAGTGAATAACCAACCCCTCTCTTCTGGTGGAGTACAATACCATACTATGGAGCCGCCTCCCGGACTCGAACCGGGGAAACCTACGCATTACAAGTGCGTTGCTCTACCAACTGAGCTAAGGCGGCGTTCGCCCTAATGTATCACAAAATCCAGAGCTATTTGCCATTGAGCGCTTCGTCGCGCTTCTGCTGTCGTTCCTCCTCGGAAAGTTCGGTTTCGCGCTTGTGCTCGGCAATCGCGGAGAAATGCGAGGAAGGAGATTCTTCAGCGCGATTCGCCCGACGCCTGTTGATATGCACCGCGGACCACAAGAACGCTTCAAGTCGCCCGAGACGACGGAGCAGGGAAGTCAAAATCCGGTGAAACAAATACCGCACCGACTGTCGCACAGTGTGGCCCATGAGGCGTCGGTACGCGTCTTTCCACCGGATTTGTGCGTCTTCAAGCGATCGATCAAAAAGGACTCGTACGCCACTCGCGTACCGCATGCCTCGTCTGCGCTCGGCGCGAAAAAGCGTCAAAAGAAGCAGGGTACAGCCGCCACTGATAAGTACGGTGATAAGCGGCGCGGTCATAGCAGTCTAGCGCACCGACAAGCGGCTCATGGCCGAGACGACGATACGCTCGCCGAATTTCTGGATTGCCGACTCCACCAGCCCTCCTACGGTACGATCCGGATCTTTCACAAACGATTGCTCAAGTAAAATCTGTTCTTTAAAGTACGCGTCGAGTTTCCCGGACAAAATTTTCTCCTGCAATTCGGCAGGCTTGTCCGCAATCTCGTCTCTGAACACTTCCTTCGCTTTTTCAAACGCGGCTTCGGGAATTTCCTCGCGGGTAATATAGAGTGGTGACAGCGCCGTCACATGCATGGCAATATCACGGGCAAGTGCCGTAAATTCCTCGTTTTTAGCGACAAAATCCGTCTCGCAGGAAAGCCGGACAAGCGCCGCCACTTGGCCTGTCGTATGAACATAGGCGGCAATGGCGCCGGCCCCGAGCGTTCGATCGGACTTCTTCGACGCCTGTTCGTTCCCGTACTTCCGCAGAATAATGCGCGCCTTCTCCATATCGCCTCCCGCTTCTTCGAGGGCTTTCTTGCATTGCATGACCGAGATCCCGGTCTCGTCACGCAACGCTTTTATGTCTTCTGCCGATATGTCAGCCACAATACGAAACTAAACTTCTAAAACAGTCGACTAGGATGCGCGTCCTTCGCGAGCGGCCGGAGCGGCTTGCGCACGGGTAAGTCCGTTCTTGTATCCCGCCGCCAGTTCATCAAGCGCAAGCGCCACACTCGAGCGGTGCGCGTCATTCAGATACACCGGCCAGTCCACACGATCAGCATTACAATCGGAACTCATGATGGCAATGACGGGGATGTGCATATCCCGCGCTTCCCGGACCGCAAGCGCTTCATGCCGCGGATCGACGACAAGCAGTACCGCCGGCGGACGCTCCATTGCCGTGATACCGCCAAAATTGAGCACCAGTCTCTCCATTTCGCGTCCTAAAAGCAAACGCTCTTTTTTTGTATATTTGCGATCAAGTTCTCCCGACGCTTGCTCCGCTCGCAGGTTCGCAAGATAGTTGATGCGCTTCTGTATCTGGGAAAAGTTGGTCAGCGTACCGCCGATCCAACGATTGGTGACCGACGGCATGGAGAGCTCTATCGCGCATGACTTGACGATCTCCTTGACTTCCTCCTTGGTGCCCACCAACAGAACGACGCCGCCCTTTGCCGCGATATCGGAAAGATATTCTTTTGCGTCAGCGAGCAGGCGGCTGGTCTTCTCAAGATCAAAAATATCCGTGCCCTGCTTGGTCGAAAACAGGTAGGGAGCGGCCGTGGGATGGCGCCGGGATTTCGAAAAACCGTAGTGAGCGCCGGCGCGAAAAAGACGCTCGACGAGCGAGTTATCCTGTGTTTCCTCGGTTGTATGTGAATCCATGTAAATTTAAAGTATAAAAACCAGAGCTCCTTGAAAAGAGTCAGCCTATCTCCGCCTTACAGGCGCTGTACACCTTGCGGCTCTTTTGTTTCGCTTCGCTTACAAAACAGGCACGCAAGGTCTTGCGAAGCTCCAAGCTTTCGCTTCTCACCGTATCACAGCCAACCTGCTCATGCAACCACCCCGCCATCGGATGCCGCCGTCCGCAGGGCGGCAATGACGGGGTCAAGTCCGCCCGCGAGGATTTCCTCGATATTGTGCCAGGATTCCTTGATGCGGTGGTCGGTGATACGGGACTGCGGCATGTTGTACGTGCGAATCTTCTCCGAGCGGTCGCCGGTGCCGATTTGACTGCGCCGAACCGCCGCGTGTTTTTTTACTTCTTCTTCCTCGTGGAGTGATTCGAGCTTGGCGACAAGCACCGCCATCGCTTTTTCTCGATTCTTTTGCTGGGAGCGCTCCGACTGCGAGCGAGCCTCGATGCCGGTCGGCACATGCACGAGCCGTACGGCCGTCTCCACTTTGTTCACATTCTGTCCGCCGGCTCCTCCGGAACGAGAAAACTCCATTTGGATATCCGAGGGAGAGATCTCGATCGTGGGCTTTTTGCGCAAGGGAAGCACGGCCACCGAAGCGGTCGACGTATGGATGCGGCCGGCTTTTTCCGTCACCGGAATCCGCTGGACTCGATGAACGCCGGTTTCGTACCGTAACGCCTCGTGCGCCTCCTTGCCCACAATCTCAAACGCGGCTTCCTTATACCCTCCTTGTGATGCCCGCGACTCCGCCAATACCGCCACCTTCCACCCCTCGCGGGCGGAGTATTTCGTATACATCTCCGCGAGTTCCTCGGCAAACAGCGCCGCCTCTTCACCGCCTGCGCCTGCGCGCACTTCAAGCACCACCCCATACGGCTTTTCTTCGTCTTCTCGAGCCGATACAAGAATACGAACCATCTCTTCAAGAAGCGACTTTTGTTGCACGGTAAGGTCTTTCCTTTCTTCTTCCGCGAGTTCCCGCATGGTCTCGTCCTCCGCCACCATGTCGGCAAGCTCCGCCTGTCGCGCCACAAGCGCATCATACTGATCGGCCAGAAACTGCGTCCGGTGATCCGTCCGGAAGGCGTCGACGTCGTATGCTGTTTTTTGCATGTCTTCGCTCATGGTTACAAAAGTATGCCATACCCTGCCCAAAGAAACAGCAAAGGAACGATTCCGCAAAACGGAATCGTTCCTTTGCTGTCCTCCGTTACGCCTTCTTCGTACGCGTTCCGGCCGCTTTCATGCGCGCCTTGAATTTCTCTACGCGCCCGGCGGTATCCATGATCTTCTCCGCTCCGGTGTAGAAAGGATGCGACGCGCTCGAAACCTCGACATGCGTCAGAGGATACTCGACACCATCATCCCACTTGTCCGTCTCAGTCGTAGCAATCGTGGAGCCGATAAGAAACCGCTCCCCGCTTGAATTGTCGTGGAAAATGACCAGCCGATAGTTGTCCGGATGAATTTCTGTCTTCATATTTAGTGGCAGCACTATACAAGAAAGAGCGGCTCTTGGCAACGGGACCGTTTCAACATTCGCAGTTGCTAATTCGCCTCAAGGAAATCGATGTCTTTTTGGAATTGCGCGGCTTTCCCCATGACAGAGTTGGCGTAGACCTGACCGAGGGTCGCCCAATTGCCCCCGGCGTTGTATTTGGCGGCGGCGGTATGCTCCGCGCTGTAGGTGCCTCCGGCCGCGCCGACATCCGTGAGATAGAGAGCGGTCGCCGTGATCGCATGCGAAGGATTCCATGGGTCGGTCGCTGCGACGCCGAGTACCGAGGCAAGGCGTCCTTCATAGAGCTCCCATGTGGAAGGAATGAACTGTGTCGGACCCATCGCCCCGCCGTAGCCGCCCGGTTGTGGACAGGAAACGGGCGTGTTGGACCAGTCGCGGCCAACTCCTTTGGTGATCCGCTCAAACGGTACGGTGTCTCTCGGAACCTTCATCACGCCTGCAAACGGCGTACCGGTATTTTTCCCCTTTCCGTCACCGGTCGCGAGGTCGGTGATCAGGCACTGGCCCACATTGGCCCCAAGGTCGGATTCTTGTGACAGAATCGCAAGAATGAGCGCGGCGCGCACGCCGGTCTGCGCCGATGCGGTCTTGGCGTACTGCACTGCGGTACCGAAGGGGATTCCCTGCGCATCGCGCAAGGGAAAGAGACGTGCTCTGATCTCGGCCGCCAGCTTTTCCTGCGTCGCCTTCAGTCCCTTGTACATACCTTCCTGTCCCTGCGTCTCCTTGAGCAGGGTGCGCTTCTGTGCCTCCTTCTGCTCTACTTCTTTCTGGGCCAGCACCAATTCAGACCGCAAGATTTGGGCCTCGGTACGTTCGCCTTCAAGCGCAACCTTCGCGCCGGAGGTCTCTTCGCGCGCGGCACGCAGTTCTTCAAATGAGGCTTGCAGAGCCTCCTTGATGGAAACAAACGAATCAAGGTCGCTGAAAAATTTGGAAATATCTTCCGATGAAAACACAGCTTCAACGAGAGAGTAGTTGTCGATTTCGCGCGTCTTTCGCAGGATCTGGGCAAGCGACTCTTGCTCGCTCTTTATTTTCTCCGAGAGTTCTTCGATGGTGGCGGCATGGATGTTGATACCCTTGGAGAGCTGTTGGATCTTGATCTCGGTGGTACGGACTTTCAGTTTCGCTTTCTTGATCTCTCCTTCGAGTATGCCGATGTCGCGTTTGAGAGACTCCCCTTCGGTGCGCAGACCCGCAATCGTCGCATCGGTGCGCTTCATCTCTTCTTCAAGTTCGGCCAATTGTTTCTCAAGGGCCGCACGCTGTTCGGGAGTCAGATCGGGATTTTGGGCATAAACAGCGGGCAAATACACAAAAAGCGCCCCGGCAACAAGCGCACACACCACCACAGACAAAAAAGGTCGCATATAGGCTATGACGCTTCCAGTATACCAAAGCTTTCAGAAAAGCGGGGGTACACTATTCTTGTACATTTTCACAAGAACCCCGCACCGCAGATCGGTGTTATTCTTCAGATTTTGCCTCGTTTTCACCCTCCTCTCCCTCCTTCTTGCCCTTCTCTTCGACCTCAATTGCGTCCATATCCACCTGCTCCACCGGCGCTTCTGCCTCTTCTTTTGCCTCCTCCGCGACCACCACGACTTCTTCCGGATCATTGAGAATAGAGACGCCCGCCGGCGCGACAATCTCCGCGACGGTTATCTGACTGTCGAAATCACTGATGGATGAAACATCGACTTCAATCTGGTGCGGCAAATCTTTCGGCATGGCCTCGATTTCAAGCTCATGGAGCACTTTTGTCAGGAGGCCGCCAAGTTTTACGACCGGCGCCTCGCCGACGAATTCAAGCGGCACATTGACCGTCACTTTCTTGCCCTTTTCAATTGCATACAAATCAACATGGAGCGGCGCACTGGTGACCGGATCGTAGGCGATATCCTGCACGAGCACGTCTTTGTCTTCGTCAAGACCGGTAAGAGTAATCACAGTGGACTCGCCCGCTTCTTTAAAGACTTTTTCAAACTCGCGCAGAGACAGAGAAAGGGCAGCCGAATCTTCCTTCGGGCCGTAGAGAACGGCGGGAAGCACGCCGCGCGCGCGCAAAGCGCGCGCGCGCTTCCCGCGCTCGGTCCGCACCTGCGCCTGTAATGTGGCAGTCATACGCAGAGCATCCTAGCACAATTACATATAATCACAAAACGAGCGATCAGTACGTTGAACGCGCGCCTGAGGTCGAGATTTGGAATGTACACTGACCATTTCGCACCGGATCCCAGAACGCATCAGATGACGGCACCGGACAGATACTTTCGACAGTATAATGGGCAAGTAATTTATACTCGACGCCATTAGAGTTGTAGAGATAGCAACCGCTGGAACCGTTGTATTTTGGATCAAGTGGAAGCGTCGGTATATAGGTCGGTGCCAAGTTCGGGATATATCCGCTTGCTCCTGACGTGCCATAACTTCCGTACGATGCACAATTGCCTATCCACGCGTTCCCTGTTGATGGGTATGCGCCATTGGTATCGTAGTAAAGTTCAAGCGCTTTATACAGCTCTTTCATGTCCGCGCGCCGCCGCGCATCCCGTGCCTTCGCCCGCGCACTGTTCAAATTCGCCATCACTACGCTCGCCAGAAGACCGATGATGGCGATGACGACGAGGAGCTCAATCAACGTGAAGCCGCTGTGCGGCTTCACGTTGATTCCTCTGCCGGAAAAATATTTCATGTTCCTCTATTGTATAACAGGATTTTTGGGCGCCCCGCCGGAGAGCACCGCGATGATATTTTCCGCAGCCACTTTTGCCATCGCGGCACGTGTCTCCCTCGTAGCCGATGCAATATGCGGAGTCAGAATGACATTTTCGAAATCGGCGAGACCGGGAGCAAGCGCAGGTTCGTGTTCAAACACATCAAGCGCCGCTCCGGCGATGCTTCCCTTTTTGAGCGCTTCCACTAATGCCGCCTCATCGATAACCGGTCCGCGCGACGTATTGACGAGGTAGCTTGTCGGCTTCATCAAGGCGAGCCGTTCGGCATTGACGAGATGTCGCGTGGAATCAAGAAGCGGCACATGCACGGAGATGAAGTCCGCCTCTTTGAAAATATCGTCGGGATTCTCTCGAAACTCCGCACGTATCTCCCGCTCAAATTCTTCGTTACGCTTCACGTCGTAATAGAGCACCCGCATGTCAAACCCGAGAGCGGCATGGTGAGCAACGCGAGACCCTATCCTCCCCAAGCCGACAATACCGATGGTCTTGCGAGACACGTCCGTCCCCAGGAGCAACATCGGTCCCCATCCTTCGTACTTGCCGGCGCGGGTGAAGCGGTCCGCCTCCGCCACCCGATGCGCAATCGCAAGCAAAAGCGCGAAAGCATGCTCCGCAACCGTGTCGGTAAGCACGCCGGGGGTATTGGTCATCGCCACTCCGCGCTTCTTGGCGGCTTCAGTATCAAAGTTATCGAACCCTACCGCAAAATTTGCGAAGATTTTGCACTGCTCGCCCGCCGCTTCCATTACCTCGGCATCAATCTTGTCGTCGAGATTGCAGAGCACCGCAGCATACTGTTTTTCTTTGAGCGCCGTGAGTAATTCTTCCCGGGTAAGTACGCCGTCTTTCTCGCTTACAGTCACCTCGTGTCCCGCCGCGCGAAGCGCGGCGGGGCCTTCCTCCGGAATCCTCCTCGTCACAAATACTGAACCCATACCGCTTCAAAGATTAGTTGTATACAAAATATGATAGCACACGCATCGCAATGCTATACTCAACACAACATGTCACAGTCATACGATTTTGTCGCAATCGGCGACATCACAGTAGATGCGTTCATCCAGCTTTCGCAAAAGGACGCGCAAGTCGTCTGCGACATAGAAGGCAAGCCCTGCCAGCTGATGATGAACTTCGGCGAGAAGTTGCCATATACCGACGTAACTGTGGTCAACGCCGTCGGTAACGCACCGAACGCATCGGTCGCCGCGCGTCGCCTCGGCCTCAAGTCCGCGCTCGTCACCAACATCGGCCACGACCGCTATGGCAAGGACTGCCTCGACACGCTCCGCGCCGAAGGTGTTTCGACCGACTACGTCCAAATGCACGAAGGCAAAAAGACCAACTACCACTATGTCCTTCGTTACGGCGCGGAACGCACCATCCTCATCAAGCACGAAGCGTACCCGTACCGTCTGCCGCATTTCGATGCGCCGCCGCGGTACATCTATTTTTCATCGGTCGGCGATGACGCAATGCCGTTCCATCATGAAATCGCCGCGTATGTAAAAGAACATCCCGAGACGAAACTCGTCTTCCAGCCCGGCACATTCCAGATTCGCGTCGGCTACGAAGCGCTCAAAGACCTCTACGAAGTCACCGAGATATTTTTTTGCAACAAGGAAGAGGCGCGACAAATACTCAACTCAAAAGAAGACGACATACCGACTTTATTGAAAGCTCTGAAAGCTCTCGGCCCGAACCTGCCGGTCATCACCGACGGACCGAAGGGTTCATACGCGCTTGCCGAAAATGAAGTATGGTTCATGCCGATGTACCCCGACCCCCAGCCGCCCGTCGACCGTACCGGCGCGGGCGACTCTTTCGCTTCCACATTCACGACAGCGCTCGCGCTCGGAAAGTCGGTACAGGAAGCACTCACATGGGGTCCCATCAACTCCATGTCCGTCGTCCAGTATATCGGCGCACAGAAGGGATTGCTCTCGCGAGCAGAAATTGAAAAGTACCTCAAAGAAGCTCCCGATGTTTATCAGTCGATAAAAATCCTGCGGTAGCCGAGCTATTGTTGTCTTTTACTTCACACATACGGTGTAATATCCCGGCCAGCATCCCATGCCGAATCCCAGACCCGGTTCAGGGTAAGCGAGTAATGCAAATCCTTGGCCGACGCCGCCCTGGAACGCAACATATCCCGAGCCGTTATACCACCAGTTGGCAGTATAGTGATACGGTGTGTTGGTTGGAGTCGGATCGACCGGCAACTGGGAGAGATACGGGGCAAGACGCGCCTGCAAATCGTTCCAGCAAGTCATGTACGAAGGATGGTTTAGCGCCCAACCGCCACAATTCGGAAGGCCACTCTGGCTTCCGTCATAGGCAGGATATCGCCCATTCGTATCGTAATAAAACTCAAGTGCGCGTTGTATCTGACTGAGGTCGGCCTGTCTCCGGACATTTCTCGCTTTCGCCCGCGCACTATTCAAATTCGCCATCACGACACTCGCAAGGAGCCCGATGATGGCGATAACGACGAGGAGTTCGATCAGGGTGAAGCCGCGTCCTCTATTTCCGGATTGCATGTTCATGTTTCTATAACTATACTGCACGATTCTTTGCGGCCTCATAGAGGCTGTCAACATCGATGCCGTAGTGTTTGAGCAGTTCGTCCGGTTCGCCGGACTGGCCGAATTGGTCGCGGACTCCGATACGCACGACGCGCAGGGGATGTTTTTCCGAGAGCAGTTCGGCAACGGCGGAACCCATGCCTCCGGCGATTTGGTGTTCTTCGACGGTCACAATAACCTCGTGTTCTTTCGCGTACGCAAGTACTGCTTCTTCATCGAGCGGTTTGATGGTCGCGAGGTTCATCACCGACGTGCCGATACCTTCATCATTGAGTCGTTTGCCCGCGAGCAACGCATTATGAAGTATCGTCCCGCACGCGATGATTCCAATCTTTTTCTCTTTTCCTTCGGGAGAAAGATACACCTCCGCTTTCCCGACAACAAAAGGGGAGTCGGCAGTCGTGACGACCGGGGTCTTTTCGCGGGCGAGGCGGATGTAGAGCGGACCGATGTGGCTTGCGGCCGCAAGCGTCGCCTTCTTCGCCTCAATCGAGTCGCACGGCACCACCACCGTCATGTTCGGCATGACGCGCGTAAGCGCGATGTCTTCGATCGCCTGGTGCGTCGCGCCGTCGGGACCGACGGAGACACCCGCATGCGAGCCGATTATTTTCACGTTCGTGTTGTTGTATGCAATCGTCGTGCGAATCTGCTCCCAATTGCGTCCCGGTGAAAACATCGCGTATGAAGCCATAAACGGCACCTTTCCCATCGCCGCCATGCCGGAAGCGACCGACGCCATCGATTGCTCGGCGACGCCGACCTGCACGAACCGCTCGGGAAACTGCTCGGCAAAAATACTCATCCGCGTGGACTCGGTGAGGTCGCCGCAGAGCGCGACCACTTGTTTGTCGCGCTCGCCCGCCTCGCGCAAGCCCTCGCCGAAACCGTCGCGATTGGGTACGCGCTCAATGTCTTCGTCAAAGAGTTTTTTGTTGAGGTGTTCCGCGGGCATACTTGAAAATTACGAATGATCAGGAGCGGTAATATGTCCGGCAAGAGTCCGCAGTCTCCGAAGCGCAACCTCCGCTTGTTCACCGCGCTTGACGCGGTCTTCCGGGCCTTTACCGGGAGGATTGCCGTGCCAACGGAAGTCGCGCTCAAACACATCCACGCCGCGCGAGGGGATGGTGTGCGCAATGATGACCGACGGCTGGCTGTACACTGACTGCGCCTTGCCGATGGCGTCGTTGAGCATCCGCATGTTGTGTCCGTCCACTTCTTGTACGTCCCAGTTGAACGCGGAGAGCTTTTCGGCGAGCGGCTCAAGCGGCATCACGTCGGTCGTGTACCCGTCAATCTGAATGCCATTGCGGTCGATGATGACGATGAGATTATGGAGCTGTTCCTTGCCCGCATGCATGAACGCCTCCCATATTTGTCCCTCGTCAAGCTCCCCGTCGCCGGTGAGACAGTAAAAGTATTTGCTTGAATACGGATTGTCCATCCGCTCGGCGAGCGCCATGCCGAGCGCTTGGGAAAGTCCGGAGCCGAGCGGGCCGGATGTCGTCTCAAGTCCCGGAAGCGCTTCACGGTGCGGATGTCCCTGCAATCGCGTACCGAATTTGCGCAAAGTCATCAGCTCTTCTTTTGGAAAATAGCCGGCGTGCGCGAGTGTCGCGTAGAGTACCGGACAAATGTGCCCGTTTGAAAGTATGAGCCGGTCGCGTTCGGACCAAAGCGGCTCATTCGGCCGGTGGTGCAAGATATGAAAATAAAGGAGCGTGAACACATCCGCCATATCAAGCGGCCCGGCGGTATGTCCGCTTCCGGCGGCAACGAGCATCTCAATCACGCTCTGGCGAATCTCGTTCGCCTTCTTTTCGAGTCCGAATACGTCCTCATCGGAGAGAAACTGCATGGTCACAGTGTACCGCAAAAAGCGAGAGCTGTAAGGAAGTGATATGTGAAGATGTCGCGTATCATCCCTCGTCGTCTCCCGTGTCGTCGTCCCCGGATGCACGTCCGCTGTGAGAACCGAAATACTCCTCAACGCTTATCTTCTTTTTAAAAATCTCCCGGGCGGCTTCCTTGCCGAGGAAACGATAATGCCACGGCTCATAGATATAGCCGGTAACATTCTCCTTTCCCGCCGGGTAGCTCATGACAAATCCGTATTCGTGTCCATGCGTCTGGAGCCATTCGCTTTCCGGCGTCCCGCCAAAACCGCTGTCGCCGCCGCGAAATCCGTTTGACGCTCCCGAGAGGTCAATCGTCGTGCCAAGCTGGTGTTCCGAATGGGACGGTTCGGCCACACTCCTCTCCGTCGCTTCCTCGCCGATAACGGCGGTCCAAATATCCTGCAGTATGCCTTGGATCTCCGGCCGCCGGAAGCCGGAGGTAACCGCAAGCGTCACGCCGTCGCGTGAGGCATCGCGCATCATTTTCTTCAGCGACGATACGACTTCCCGTTTGAGACATGCGACACTCGTCGTCTTCACGATACTCGAGACGTCGATAAGATTGTGCGGCACGTACTTTTTCGGGAGCGCCGTGTCCTTGTTGACCTCGACGAGTATCTCGTTCTTGAAGGGACCCTTCTTCCTCGCCTGCGGACACAGTTTTGTAAAATAAAGAGTATTGAAATGCGTCTGGGTCGCCGTGTCCACCGTGCCGGTGACGGGAAGATCCGTTTCTTTCTGATACTCCGCGAGCGCCGCCGAAGTCTTGGCGCCGAAGTAACCGGTTATGTTCTCTTCGGGAAAATTTTCCGTGAGGGCAACAAGCGCCTCCTGCACCAACCGCACATCCTCGCCGGAATCTCCGACCCCCAGATCGCGATTGATACCGCGCATCTCCTGATATCGATACACGCTCTCCATATCTATCCCGATTACACCGGCAAGCTGGCCGAGTATGTGCGCGCCGGTCTCGGACGTACGCGCAAGCACAAGAGAGATACACAGTACGGCTGTCACTGCGAGTACTGTTCGGAAGTTTTTCATAGAGCGACAAGCTTGGAGAGTGCGTCGTACGCTTGGGCCGGATCGGGAGTATCGAAGACCGCGGAGCCGACGACAAAGCGATTTGCGCCGGCCTCCTTTAACCGCATGATTGTTTCTTCATTCACACTGCCGTCCACGCCGATAGACAGCTCGGGATACTTCGAGCGTATTTCCCGAATGCGATTGAGCACGCGTTCGTCAAACGACCGCCCCTGCGCGCCGATCTCGGCGATACCCATGCATTGCACACCGTCAATGTCGAGCAAGTGAGGCGCGAGCCGTTCAAGCGGTGTGTCATTGTTGAGCGCAAGCGCGACCATCCGGCCGTACATGTGCGTCTCGGTGATTGCCTGCGCAAGACCGGCATCATCTGAAAAACTCTCGACATGCAATACGACCTGTCCTGGGTTTTGCGCAAGCCAGGAGGAGAGATCAAGCGATTGACCCGCGACCATGAGGTCAAGTTCGTACGAAAGATCTTCCGGCACGGCGGCGGCAAGTTCTGCGATATTCGCATCTCGATCTCCGTCGAGATACGGCCAGCTTTTTTCCGGAACGAATATCCCGTCGACAATGTCTATCTGTATCTCGCGCGCCGCCCCCGCAAGCCGGCCGATGCATGCTCGAAGATGCGCAAGTGACTGCGGAATGATTGCGGGTATGACGGAAGGCGTGAGCATATCGATGTTTATGGAGCCCGGACAAGATATACGCCGGCGCTGTCGGTGAGCTCAAGCGGCGAAGAGAATCCGTGCGTCGTGACCACACCAATGTTGATCGCCGAGTGGCGAAAGGCTTTCTCCGGTTTTTCAAGCCGAAAAGTGATCACGTAGTTGTCAGGACCACGCACGACGGTATCTGCCGTATCACGTTTCTTGGCGCTGTAATATCCGTAGACAAACGGCGCCGCGCCCTCCTCCGACATCTTGTTGATCGGATCCTGGGGTATCAGAGATATATATGGGCGCAGAGTTTCTTCAAGAACGCCCCACGAAGCGTCGACACTAGTCGCCGATGGTACGCTCGGATAGGCTCCGTGGTCCACACGATAGAGCTCAAGCGCATTGCGAAGGGTCCCGATGTCTCCGATGCGCTGGGCATCGCGCGCCTGTGCAAATTGACCTCCCAAAAAAACAGCCGCGCCGGCGCTTGCGAGCGCGATAAGAGAAAAAATGACAAAGTATTCGAAGATCCTGCCCTGCGATGTACGATATATGACAAGACTCATAACGAGGTATCGATTTTTCTGATCCGGCGAACATGACGTTCTTCGCCGCCGAATCGCGCGTCGAGCCATGTCGTCACCGCTTCTTTCGCCTCTTCGAGCGACAGGAAGCGCGCGCCGAGCGAAAGTACGTTCGCATCGTTGTGCTCGCGCGAAAGCGCCGGAATACCTTGATTGCCGCCATAATAGACTGCGGCGCGCACGCCTTTCCTGCGGTTGGCAACCATGGCCTCCCCTTGGCCGGAGCCGCCGAGGATAACACCGCGGATTTCGCTCGCGTCGCCTGCGGCGACGCGAGCGGCTACCTTCGAGACGAAATCGGGATAGTCATCACCCTCGTCATACTCATACGCGCCCATGTCTTCGACTTCATGCCCGAGCTCGTTCCGTACAAACGCAACGAGCGCCTCTTTCATTTCAAACCCCGCATGATCCGTCCCGAAGAGTATTTTCATGAGAAATTGAAAAAGTCTATTCTTGGTAGAGGCGCTACACCTATGCACCAACCGTCTTGCCGAGCGCAACGACATGCTCGACAAGCGTGTGGGTGTAACTGGTTTCGTTGTCGTACCACGCGAGCACCTTGACGAGCGTGCCATCTGCGACGAGCGTATTGCCGAGGTCGGCGATGGAGGCATAGGTCGCGCCGATGATATCGCTTGATACCAGCGGCTCTTCCGTCACTGCGAAAATCCCCCGCCACCGCTCGGATGCCGCGGCGGCTTTGAGTGCATTATTGACCTCCTCCACCGTCGTCGCCCGCGACGCGACAAATGTCACGTCAACGAGCGACCCGACGATGACCGGCACGCGCACCGACAGCCCGTCGAATTTTCCTTCGAGCTTGGGATACGCCTTGGTCACTGCGATGGCCGCGCCGGTGGTACTCGGAATCATGTTATGTGCGGCGGCACGGCCATCGCGGAGGTCTTTTTTATTCGGACCGTCAACGAGCGACTGCGACGCGGTATACGCATGCGTCGTATTCAGAAGCGCGCGCTCGATGCCAATCGCTTCGTCGAGAATGGCGACCAAGGGACTTGCGGCATTGGTCGTACATGACGCATTCGAGGTGATTTCATAGTCCGCAAGGTGTTCGTCGTTGATGCCCATGAGCACGGTCGCGCCCTTCACTCCCGCTTTCTCCGGCTCATCCTTCGCCGGAGCGGTGAGCACCACGCGCTTTGCGCCCGCATCACGATGCGCCTTCGCGGCTTCGTAGGTCGTGAAAATGCCCGTCGCCTCCACCACCACATCAATATCAAGCTCTTTCCATGGAAGCTGTGCCGGCTCCCGCTCGCTCACGAAGCGTACCGTCTTCCCCGCCGCAACGAGGTTGCCATCTTTCACCTCGACCCCAAACGGACTGCGCCCGTAGGCAGTGTCATATTTTAATAAGTACGCAAGATTCTCAAGCGAACCGAGGTCGTTTATTGCCACAATCTCCAGGTCATCCCGACCTTCGGCCATGCGGAAAAACGCCCGCCCTATCCTCCCAAACCCGTTTATCGCCACGCGTACCTTTTTCATAGATACAGTATATCCCACGCATGCAGACAGTCGCCATGTCCGCTGTGCATGCGCTTGATTTCGAATGCATACTGCCTAATACTGCATCTTTCGAGTGCTGTGATAGACTCGCAGAATCACGACTTCTTTTTTAGCAGTACGAATCTCATAGATTATTTTATAACGGTAGCGCGTAGTAACCAGTTTGCGCACTCCCACTATTTCCGATGGACGACCCAACTCCGGCATAATGCCCAGTACAAAACAAAACCCCTCAAGGTTGTTGATGACCCTCTTTGCGAGTGTTTCACTCTCATTCGCAAGATACGCCGCAATCTCGTCCAGATCATGCAAGGCGAGTTCAGAGAACCTTACAGGTTCAGTACACCTTGCGCCTGTTTTGTCTCGCTTCGTTCACAAAACAGGCGCGCAAGGTCTTCCGATGCTCCAAGTCTTCGCATCGGAACCTCATCCGGTTCATACACTAAAACGACGGAAAAACGCAGTGACTGCTCTATTGTCGGCATACCTTCCGGCGTGAACGGAGGCTCGCGCTTGCTTCACTCCCTTGATTTCAGAGGAGGTCAAGGCATCGTCTGGATGAGCTATGAGCTCAAGTGCCGAAGCCGCGGCTACTTGCCGCTCTCGCGAGAGGAGCCGCACCTTTTCAATGGCTTTTTCAAGCTGTTTTGTAGTCATAGTTGAAGTATATCATACTACCCACCTGTCGGAGCAGAATCGGTCCCCGCGTCCCCGGACGGCTCGGAAGATGCGGCAGACTCCGAAGGAGGTTCAGAAGAAGGCTCGGCCGCAGAAGAATCGGCACCTGCCGATTCTTCTGCGGCCGTGGCGCTCCCCGCATCCGCGGCTGTGTCAGATGCCGGCTCCGATGTAGCTTCCGATGCAGTCGTCGTTCCGGATTCGGTCGTCCCCGAGCCGCCGGTATCGCTTGCGGTGTCTCCCGCGTCCAAAGGAGTCGTTTCCGGCACAGGCGTAGTTGTCCCAGTATCATTTGCATCGCTCGGTGTACTGCTTGCCGTACTTCCTGTAGAAGCACTTGGTGAGGAAGTGTCGGAACTTTCCGCACCCGTCTGTGCCGTGCTTGTTCCCGTACCATCGCCGAACACCCGCAGGAAATCGTCCTCAAGGACGCACACGTCCCCGACGCACAGCTCCTCGGTCTCCAGATGCTCGATGCGCGCCCGTTCAATATCGGCCTGCGTCACGATGAGCATATCGCTGATGAGCGTGTCGAACATGCCCACAGCCGCATAGACGCCGCCTTGTATCTTTTTGATGCTTCCGTCGATAAGAATGGAGACGGCGGTAATGGCATCGGTCACCAGACTGCTCGAATCCGCAAATCCTTCATATCCGGATGCGGCAAGAAGTGTGTCAATGTCGGTCGTCGTCGCGATGTCGTCTATTTTCATATTGAGCACATTCACCCCCTCGATAAGCGGCCCGACAAGTTTCTGATAGTCAACCATCTTGTATCCCTGCATGTCGGTATAGACCAAAGAGGGGAAGACCGCCTCGACTTCCTGGGCGATGACGCCGATCTGGCGAGTACCTCTGCCGAGGTGTTCAGTGACGGGATTGGTCTCGTCCCAGTCGAATGACACGCCTCGCAGGAGGGCGAGCTTTGCGAGCGGGTCGTCAATATTCTCCACGTTCGTCTTGAGCCGTGCGTCCGAGGTTACTGCGCCATCGCATGTGTCGTTGGAGTCCGTGTCCTGACAGATAGTGCCCCAGACATCGAGTTTGAAGTCGGGAGTTGGATCTCCCATCCCGACACTGCCGCCGTCTCGGTTGATGAGCGTATTGAAGCTCGAGTCGTTGATCATGAGTGGGCCGGTGCTCAGTTTCTGTACATTAATGACCGAACTGTTGACATTGAATGCCAGTGTTGCCGCGTTTCCGGTGGAAGAAGTAATCATAACCGTACTTGCGCCTGAACTCGTATAAAATCTTGCATAACTTCCGTTTACATTCACATCAAGCGGATATGCCGGCGCGTTGGTGCCAATGCCGACGTTGCCGGCTCCGTTGATGGCGACAGCCTCTACGGGCGTACCGGCTGTTTGCGTCCTAAATCTAAATCCTCCATTACTGGTGGTGATGACATACCTGCTGTCCAAATACACCGGCCCGTTTGCACTGTCAGACCACATGTCAAGTCCCACATCGGTTGGGCTTGCGCCGCGTCTCAAGAATATTCCCGTGCTTCCGTTACTCCCTGCGGATTCAAGCGCGAGAATTTTTCCGTTTGCTCCCGTAAATCCGTTCGGTAACACTGAACTCGGACTCGTCGTTCCGATGCCGACGTGGCCAGTTTGATCTATTCTCATTTTTTCAGTACTGTTATTCCAAAAAGTCAAAGGATAATTTTCATCAGTCCACATATCAAAAGTCCACCCCCCAGTCAGTGAACCAAGATGACCGATTTTGCCTACGTAATCCGTAGCTGAACCATTAATAAAGGCGATGGCATGATCCGTACTCACACCTGATCCTGAGGTTCTCCGTACGATTACCTGCGAACTGTCAGTGCTATCAACATCCAATCTAGCCCCCGGCCCCGTCGTCCCGATGCCGATGTCGCCGGCTATCGAACCTTCCAAGCCGATAATCATTGCCGTGCCGGTCATACTGTTTGTACCGGTGCCAGGACCGCCACCATACTGGAATCTAGCGTAGCTTGAACCAGCTGCTCCAGTAATGTCGAAACCAAGTGTTCCTGAAGATGAGTTTTCCAGAAGCATAGCCGCTGTAACTTGACCACTCGTTCCGGAACCTTGGATATGCAAGCGATTGACTGGTACCGTTTCCCCGATGCCGACGTTGCCGTCGGTTGTGATTCTCATTTTTTCAGTACCACCGGGTCCGAAGGATATATGTGAGTATCCGCCACCACTTCGATAGCTGGTGAAGAGACCAAATACATTTGAGCCGAGATAATCCATAGAGAGCACGGTGTCGTCAGTTCCCTCTACGGCGATCCCTCTCCAGTTGGCATTCGCCGACTGTTTAACAACCATCTTATTGCTAAACCCGCCGGTAGTCGTATCCGTCGTCCCGATGCCGATGTTGCCAGCGTTCATTATCACATCCCCCGTTCCCATTAACGTCAGAGGATTCTTCAAACTCCCATTTGCTTGATGCGTGTACAAAAGCATATTTGCGCCATCTTGACCTGCGGAGCCGGCTACTTTCGCTAGTTCTATAATTCCCACTCTTCTTCCACCAACCCCGTCCCCGGCGACACTATTATCCGTGTCCATGAAACTGATCTGAGCTTGATATCCCGAACTTGCAGTGGAACCGAGATTGAAGCTCCCCATACCAGAAGCGCCAACAATATCTAAGTTTGCTCCCGGTCCCGTCGTCCCGATGCCGACGTTGCCGTTTTGGTCAATACGCATCCGCTCGTCGAGAGTCGTCGTTGTATTATCGGTAGTTGAGAAGGTGAGTGCCGATCCTTTCGCCGTACTGCTGAAGTTTTCGGTCGCTAGCGCAAGAATCTGAGCGGATGTCGTATATGGTCCGTAACTGGCGGCCGTATTGTTGGCGAAAGCGGCATGAAGACCCTGGAAGTTGACTGTCCCGAGATTGTTCCCGCTTAGGATCGCCGTCGGAGACGTGAGGCTCGATCCGCGCGAACGCTGAAGCGTGAGCGCCGGCCCGCTTCCCGAGTCCGAGGATTCATTGATGACGACCTGGTTGTCGGCGACTGCCGCTTCAGCAACCTTGCCGTAGGCGGGCGCGTTTGAAGACACGCGAAATTCCTTGGCAAACAGAGTCTGACTGGCACCTACGGTAGGGTTGCCGCTACTGTCGCTGGAGACCATCCAGAGTTCAAGGAGATCTCCCGGCACAAGCCCTGTTACGTCCATTTCAAACCTGCGGTATGCATGCACAGACGACGTCTCTCCGGTGTAGAGGCTGCTTGCATAATGTCCGGTCGCATTGCCGCCACCCACCTTGGTAAGCGTGGTACCGCCATTCTTGGCGATCTTAAATGCCCAATAGTATGTGCCGCTCTGTATATAGGCGGCAAACCGTACCCGCGCCGACCCCGACTTATCAACTCGCCACGCCTTCATGAGTTTATAGTTTGAGTCCGCATTCGTATCCAAGATTGAGTATTCGACCTCATCGCTATGTACAAGATAATCGCCTTCCTTGTAGGAGACGCCACCGGCGTTGGCGGCCACCATATTGCCATTGACGTCGATGGTCATGCGCGCACTTTGCGCCGAAAATGCATCGCTTGTAGTGCCGATATTGAACGCGCCGTCGGATGACTGGGCATACCAATGTTTCTGGTTGGTCGAAGCGTTTGTGTCGGTAATGGTAAATTGTGCGGCGCCGGTATTCGCGATATTCAAAATACTCGTTGGCGTCGTCGTCCCGATGCCGACGTTGCCGCTGTATATGTTTAATGCATCCACCGACGAAGAATTAAAAATCGTGCCTAATGTCATCCTGCCGTCCTCTACACCCACGGTATTATCCGCCACAACAGTTTTTATGTATCCAAATTCTTGATTGGTACCATTACTTCTCAATGCAATAAAACGTAAATTTACTCCAGTATCATTAGCACTTGTCCCACGGTTCTCAAGAGAGAGTGCTTGTGCAAGGGCACCAGAAGAATCGTTCTGGATTACCACTTTCGCATTAGCTGGATTCGTCGTCCCGATGCCGACGTTGCCGTCGGTTTTAAAGAATACTTTTGGCGTACTATTAAAGCCAAGTTGCAGACCATCCGATTGCCCATCGTCGGTCAGGAGGTTCCATGCGTTGGTTCCGTCATTGGAGTATAGATTGAGACCGTTAGTCCACCCTGTTCCGGATGCTATAAGATTAACTGCTCCACGAACGTCCAGTTTTGCTCCCGGCACCGTCGTCCCGATGCCGACATTACCATCGCTTCCTTGAACCGTTAAATACTCGCCTTGAGTTCCAGCGGAAGCTGTTCCCGATAAAACCAAATTCACATTTGCGGCAGTACCCAAATATGAAGCTAACAAACGAATAGCCCCGTCTTTTGCCTGGATGACACCTATAGGGTCTTGAGTTGTTGTCTTGTGAAAATATGAAATGGTCTCGTACGAACCGGTTGATGTCCCAGGTGCCTTTACATCTAAGGTCGCTCCCGGCACCGTCGTCCCGATGCCAACGTTGCCGCTTCTGTCTGATTGCAACACAATGTTTGATCCCGCCGCTGAAGCAAGATTCATTGACCCGCCGCCACCGGACCTGATGCAGGGATAAGAGGTGCATACATTATTATCACCGCGTATGTCTATTCCATACACTCCTGCCGATGCTCCTCCGACTGACAACATATCACTTGGACTCGTCGTCCCGATGCCGACGTTGCCGCCGCTGAAAGTCATAATATGAGACCCGTAACCATTGGAGAACCGGTTTGCGTACGTATAGCTATCGAAATACATATTACTACCGTCAATAAGCATTCCATATGTTGTTTGGTTCGATTCATTGTCCGCGAATCGCATAGAAGGTATTCCACTTTCAACAACCATGTCCTGATAGTTGTAGCTCGGCTGAACCACATGAAGCTTCGCTCCGGTTGCTGGACTCGTCGTCCCGATACCGACGTTGCCCGCGCTTGTGATTCTGACCTTTTCCGTTAACGCCGCACCCGTATAAGTACTGAAATACAACGCATTCGCGCCATCACCGGCACTGGTGTTTATTGCCGCAATAATTGCCCCACCTACCGTTGCAGAAGCACCACCATCTGTAAGAAATCTCAAACGAGCTTCATTATTTAAAGTCGAACCGGCCGCATTATCAATTATTGCCGTTATCGCTCCACCCGAAGATGAACCTGCGACATGAAACGGCGATTCCGGCCCCGTCGTCCCGATGCCGATGTTGCCGCCACTTGTGATTCTGACACGTTCACCTAAACTGTTGGAACTTCTTGTACGAAAGGCGAGATAGGAATCAGTTGTTGCGGCACCGTCCCATGCCGCCGCGATATCACCCAAACCGATGGAGCTTGACCCACCTGTAAAACTCAAGCGTGACCCAACATCAGCCGCAGCTGATTGTGCATTTTCGCTAAAGATTGTGTTTTGAATGCCGCCACCCGTTTTAACAACAACCAAAGGAGCGAGTGGCCCCGTCGTCCCGATGCCGACGTTGCCGGTTGAGGTGATCCGCATTTTCTCCGTTCCCATCCCGACACCCGACACGTTCGTAAAGAACGACAGATAGCCATCGTAATTAGCGTTAGTCGCATTCTCTTTGCGACCCGCTATCCATGCGAATGTCGTCGGGTTAAAGCCTGTGCCGTAGTGTCCGCCCAGAGCGATTGAGCCTCCAATGTCTATAGCCGCAGCATTTGAGGTCGAGACGAAAAGGTTCGGAAAATCATTTACGGACTGGTTCGCATCCTGAACATGTAGCTTGGACAACGGACTCGTCGTCCCGATGCCGACGTTGCCGCCTTCGTTGATTGTCACTGCGTCCCCGCCAGTCTGCGTACCGAGCTGGATCAAATCATTCGTTTGATCCCATTGGATGTAGCCGTATGACCCCGCACCGAGAGCACTATCTTCTCCTATATTGATGTTCGCACCGTTCGCGGAAGTAATGGCCAAGTCGGCGCTCGAACTTATGTTATTGACATGCAGATCCTGTCCACTGGCCGGACTTGAGATTCCAATACCCAACGCCGTAGAGAAGTATCCCGTCCCAGAAACCGAAAGCAATTGTGCCGGACTCGTCGTCCCAATCCCGATGTTGCCGCCGGAGTCAATTCTCAATCTCTCTGCATTGTTGGTACCGAGCGCAAGCGGTTGAGCACCGATGGTTCCCATCATCAGACCCGCCGTGCCGAAACTAAACACTTCCGACTGTCCGTTGCCGAGAGCATTGCTGAAGTTGCCCGAGGAGGCCGCATCGCGTTGGATTACTCCGAAATACGCAACGCCGTCACCGGTTGACCTGTCTACCGTCAAGCTTGATCGCGAACGGAAACTGCCGTTCACATCCAACGCCTTGGTCGGCGTGGTCGTCCCGATGCCGACGTTGCCCGCGTTGTCTATCCTCATCCGCTCCACTATCGTGCCCGTGCCCCCATCGGCTTTGGTGTGAAATGCCAGAAGACCCCCTCTATTGGTAGCGGTTGCGCCATGTGTGCTCGCGCTAATTGCGGCTAGACGTCTGCCGTTGAGGCCTGTCGCGCCGGTATTTGCATCAAACACAAACTCCATGTTGCCGAGTGAGACCGCGTCGCCGTCCGCCTGTCCCGTGCGATAGTTAATGAATGCGCGGTTGTCGGTACTATTCATGGTAAGGAACGAGGTACCTGCGCCCTGAAGAGCCAGTAGGGTCATCGGACTCGTCGTCCCAATCCCGATGTTGCCGTCGGATTGGATTCTGACCCGTTCCGATAACCCGCCACCCGCGTTGTTGGTATAGAACTGAATTTGACCGGAGTTATTTGCGCTCCCTCGACTTCCTTGAATGGCCGCGATACGCGCAGTCCCTGCCGCGTTATACATATCAATCAATCCCACGGCACCATCTGCGCTTGTTTGACTCCCCGTCAAAATCAATGTCCCCGTACCGCCGGAACTGTTGTTGGCAACCTCCAGTATGCGATATCCGGAACTCAACCCGGATGAGTTTGGACTCGTCGTCCCGATACCCACGTTGCCGCCGTTTCTTAACGTCATTTGTGCGGTAATTCCACTATCGGTAGTGAAATGAATGTTATTCCCCTCACTCCGAACAACCAAATCATTAACCGAGGAACCGACAGCCCAAAATGCCGAGGAAACATTTTGACCGATATAACTTTCATTGACGCCGCTGTTTTGGAGAGCAATGCCGTAATTTGCAGTGCTGTTCAGTGTCAGGAGATTACTCGGGTTCGTCGTCCCGATGCCCACATTTCCAACGCCATCAATCACAAACGGGGTTGTGTCATTGGCGACATCTTCCACATAGAATGAGTTGCCACTGCCAGTATTCGTGACCCCGAGACCCGATGAGCCGGAGACGGAGAGGAGGGTGCCGGGGGTGGTGGTACCGATGCCGAGGTTGCCTGATGCATCGATACGGAGTCTCTCGGTACCTGCGGTGGAGAGATTGAGGGTATCCGCTCCCGATGAGAAGAATCCCGTATTGAGATCGGAGGAGAAGGTGAAGGCGGGTGCTCCTGTTGTGCCTAAGGTGGATGCCGCAAAGTATGTTGCAGTGCTTGTTGCGGAGGAGGTGATAGTGGAAGTCGCGGTGATGCCGGCGATGTTGAGATTGCCCGATATCAGGGCATTGCCGTGGACAGAGAAGAGTTGTGCGGGCGTGGTGGTGCCGATGCCGACGTTTCCTGATGTTTGTTGGATGAGGAACTGATTGGTCCCCACGGTGAGTCCGCCGGTAGAGAACGTCGAGGTCGCAGTGGTACCCGTCACCGTGAGTTGATTGAGTCCCGTCAGGTTCTGCGAGTTGCCGGTGACTGCTCCCCCGAGGGTATGAGCGGGGAGCGTGGTGGAGAGCGAGGGGACGCCACTGCCGTCAGTGACGAGGATGGAG
>JACQKD010000013.1 GCA_016204695.1 Candidatus Kaiserbacteria bacterium | reverse complement strand
TTCGCTCCCAAACGGTCGACAACCTTTTCGATTCCTCTGAAGCCCCTGTCGACACAAATTACCCCACGCATATGCGTGGGGTAATTTGTGTCGACAGGGGCTTCAGAGGAATCGAAAAGGTTGTCGACCGTTTGGGAGCGAAGCGAACCAAACGGTCATACAACCTGAACAGAATCCGTAGGATTCGATTCCTCTTTGAGATTTTTGTGCCCCTGCGAGGAATCGAAAACCTTGCGAGATAGTTTTGGAGTGAAGCGAACAAAAATATCCACAAGGTGTACTGATCCTGTAAGGATCGATTCCGGCAGAATACATTCCCACCTTTGAGACCTTTGTGCCCCTGCGAGGAATCGAAAGCTAGCCACTAATTTAAACGGTATTTTCAGCCCTCTCTAAAAGAGTATATTCGAGAAACTCTTGTTATAAGCCATACTTTAGCTATTTATTTAACAATATACTTGACATTATGTCTAACATAGTGTACAATAGCCCAGTACGATCAAGTACGTCATATAAAGTCCTTTGAAAACCATAGTGTCAAAAAATAAATAGAAATCTTCACCTCACACCGAGGGAGATCTGGGGAGGAAGTGCAAATTCCCCGCGGTGTGGGGTGAAGTAGGGTGTAGGAGAGTGTCCTGTCCGAGCGGCATGGCGTCGCGCGGACAGGATGTGACAATCATGGCATATAACATAGGGAGATTTTGCCATGAAGACGACGTTGACCAGAAGCGCAATGTTGCTGTCGTTGTTGGTATTGGTGGGATTTTCTGGGATTAGCTGCTCGACTGGTACGCAGCAACCGCCAGATGCTTCGCCGGCTACGACTGCGTCACAGCCGGACTATGAGGAGCCGGAAGAGGCAGACATTCAGGTTCAACAGACCTCTGTTTCTACCGTGGCTACCGTCCCTGAAGCGTCCCAACCGACGAATAGCGACGCTTTGCATGCAGAGATAACAAGGTTGGCCAAGGAGCTGAGGGAGCTGCAAGCTACGGTCAAGGATCACGGGATCAGGATTGTAGACCTCGAGAAGTACCGGACGCAGGCAACCGAAGACGCTTTGAAGCTGAGAGAACTGCTTATAAGGCAGAAGAAAAGCCAAGCGTCGTTGTCTGAAGTGGTGGACAAGGGTTCTGTCGTGTCCGGCTTGGAGAACATCATTGTCTGGACATTTGGTTGGAAGGACAGGGATGGGACCCTCACATCTCCGCGGAAGTTCGCGGATCTCCAAGCAAAGCTTCTGGACAAGAACGAACTCGTGTCCATTGTCGCGTATTGTAATCCGAAGAATCCATCACATTGCGCGACGTCGCTTCAACGCGCAAAGGTTGTAGCGAAAGAGCTGCGTGTCGACCCGGCCAGGTATATAGAAAGGCAGGTTGGCAACTCGAAGAAGACTCGGATTGTAACGGTCAAACAGTGGTAACCAACACAACGCAAATGAAAGGGAGACGGTCATGAACCGCATTCACACGATCAGTATTTCCGGCCTGTTTTTTGCTCTCGTCTTGTTGTTGCCTGCCGTTTCGTCCGCCCAAGCTCCCATCTTGCCAACCGACCCCCTGGTTGTTCTGCAGAAGACAGTCGACGACCTGAAGGCAGAGTTCGACACAGCGAAGCAGTCTCTGGAGGACCAGATTAGAGTCCTTGGAGATGAAAACAAAGTGTTGACTGACAGGATCGTCGAGTTGGAGAAACAGGTCGGCGGGTTGAAGACTGGGCAAGATGAGGCCGCTGGTCGCCTGGATGTCATTGAGACGACTCACGACCAGTTAGAAGTCCGGGTGGAAGTGGTTGAAGAGGGTCTCGGAAATGCTGAAGGACGGATCGACCCTTTGGAGGCGGCCAAGACGCAGTTTGAAACAGAGATCGCCGACCTCCAGGAAGCAGACAAGGGATTTGATCGTCAGTTCACCTCTTTCAAGGAGGAGGCTGGGGACCTGGAAGACCTTTTCCGTCGTTGGTTTTCGGATCTTTTCGATCGTGTGGAGAAGAGTGAAGAGAGTCTGCGCGAGAAAGGAATAACGATCGAGAACTTAATCAACGTCGCACGGCAGCTGGAGAAAGACCGAGACCTCTTCAAGCAGCAATTTACATCAGTTGAGAAGAGTCTAACTGCTCTTGGGAGAGATATAGACCAAGCCCGTAAGGACTTGGTGAAGTCTATCCAAGACGCGGCCGTGCAACTTCGGAGAGAGGCCGAGCAGATGAAGGAGAGTCTGGGTCGCTCCATCGCAGAGGCTATGGCCGTGGCGAGACGAGCACAGGGCCGAGCTTCCGGCCAGGCAGTCGGTAACTAACTTCTGCACAAGAATTCGGGAGAGGAGGTGACACTATGGTGGCAAACAGCGTAGGGGAAGTGATCGTACTGTACGATCACTATCCACCCCTACGCTGTTTTTGGTTTTGAAAAATTATCTGCAAGGGGAGTCGCCTTATTTCTGGGCATTTCTACTTGAGAATGATCATGCCGCCTCCTTCTCCTTTTCCCTGTGGGCGTTCGGCTGGCGCGGGGCCTTGAGCCGGTCTGGTCTCGGGTCTTTGTGCTGGAGGTTGCGCTACAACGGGATCTTGTGCAGGGCGGGGTTTTTCTTGCCGATGTTGTTGGTAGTGCCCGGTGACGAGGTCGTGGTATACGGTGCCAAACGCGTCGCGTCGCGCTTTAGCGTTAGTGGTAAATATTCTCATCTGTTCTCTTGAAAAACCATGAGCTTCGGGCCGGTCGTCGTAATCCCGACCTTCGGCAATCGTAGCTCTGGCGGCCTGCTCCGCCAATACTCGTATTTGCCCCAGGACTTCCTGTTCGCTCATGCTCGCTTCGGGCGCGAGAGTCGGACGCAGCGGCGTTGTCTCCGCTACCGATTTCGGCGGTACTGTCAAAGAGCGGCGGGGGGAGACGATGGTAGGCACTTGTTGGGCCGGTGGCACCTTTCGTGTTATTTCTTCCCACGCGGCGCGGTATTCGTTTGCGTAGATGTGCTGTTGCGGAGCAGTGTAGTACCCAGGCGGCTTGGGGATCGGCTCGCGTGCGCCTGCTCGAAACGCGACTCCCGCATCATACGCCGCCTGATCTTGTATGGTTTCCCGCTCCTGTACGTGCTGTCGTAGTCGATCGGTGAAGGGGACAAGTATCGGCCGCTCTACTACCACGGTGCGTCTTTCTACGTAATATTGAGGTGGTTGGGGACGTCGAGGCTGGCGCTCGACGATAATCCGCGCACGTCCTCTATCGTGGGAGTGATGTCGCGCTTCAACGTCGGTCGCGGCGCCTGCGGCAAAGAGCATCAATGTGGCGAGCGCTTCATGAAAGATCTTTCGTCTACGTGTTGAGGTGCTATGCTCTCGCGTACGGTCGAGCATATCGGCGGCACTCTCAAGCGCTTCGGCGGCAAACACTTCCGCTTCGGGATCTATTTCGTCTTGGGTGCGTTCTCCTCTGGCTGGTGGGCTTGGGTTTTCAGGACTTTCGATCATATTGCAGGCTGATTATCCCCTATCTCTTGCTCTCGCAAGGCCGCGTCTTCGTCCGCGAGGATATCCTGCCAGGCGGCGCTGTCTTTCGTGTCGAGTGCGTCGAGTTTTCGTTTCAAAATATCGCTCGCCCACTGTACTTTCTCGGGAAACTCCTCCATATACGTCAACATGCTAAACGCCATGTCAGGAGTCGCGTACGCCAGCATATATGTCCAAAACGCTTTGTCGTCGTCCGAGAGCGATGACGCTTCAAGACGCTGTGCCAGCTTCTCTATCAGGTTCGCATCTGCAGTATCATCCATGTTGACTAATATCATAGCGTACAGGGCTTTGGTGTCAAAATGTCCTGTGCGATAATATCACCACATGCGTGCGCCGTTTCTTTATCCATCGAAAAAGGCCGTACGGTTTGTTCCTGCGCTCCGGAAGGCGGGAGGATTTCTGCTTCTGCTTGCGATGATCGGTGCGGGCGTGGTGTCTTTCGGTACGAGGGTGCTTCTCTCCGAAGTCGAGCAGGATCTTCCCGCGACTTCGTTTCCGGTGGGGATCGATCCCGTCCGGAGGATGATCGTCGAGAATCCCGATGCCGAAGCGTATTTTGCGCAGTACGGGATTACGGATCTCTCGGCTTCCGCTCGCACCGGCTGGGTCAGGCGGACGCTTGCGGCGCTCACACACAACGGTTTGTACCAAATGATCGCATCTCCGACCGGCCGGATTCTGGTCATTTTGCCGGGAGAGCGCAGGGAGGAAGTTGCGGAACATTTCGGCGATATTCTCGGTTGGAGTCGTGACGAGCGCCGCGCATTCATGTATGCGGTCGCTTCCAGCTCGCCGGAACTTGCCGAGGGAAAGTTCCTGCCTCGCACGTACGAAGTTGCCCGGGGCGCGACTCCCGCCGAGGTTGCGGCGGTTGTCTCCGAACAATTCGAAAAAGATGTGCTTGCACGGTATGGGACCTCGACCGAAGCAGTCGTGCCGCTTGCCGATACACTGACGATTGCGTCGATGTTGGAGCGTGAGGGGAAGGATTTCAACGATATGCGCCGGATCTCCGGCATCATCTGGAATCGTCGCTTTGCGGACATGAAATTGCAGATTGATGCGACACTGCAATATGCTCGAGGGAGCATGGCGGGGGAAGAGTGGTGGCCGCGGGTGCGTTCTGCCGACAAGTACATTGTCTCGGCGTACAATACGTATCGGTATGTCGGCCTGCCGCCCGCGCCGATCGCGAATCCGTCCGTCGACGGTATCCTTGCGGCGCTCAATCCCAAGGCGACCGACTGCATGTTTTATTTTCACGACGCCGATGAGACGTTTCATTGCACCAAGACATACGAGGAGCACGTTGTGCTGTTGAAGCAATACTACGGGAGAGGGAAGTAGTGGGCGGTGGAGGGCTCGAACCCCCGACCTTCGCAGTGTAAATGCGTTGCTCTACCAACTGAGCTAACCGCCCGTCTTGTTTTCATAAGGACCTTCTCGGTGTAAACGGTAAAACTGTATCCCATACAGTTTTACCTCCACCACCTTCGCTAACCGCCCCGGCGCATCGCACGTACCACGACATACTACGGTGTTTGTCGCCACATTTCAATGCGGTATATTTGATGTATGTTCGAAGAGATGGAGGCGATCATAAGCGGCAGAGTGCAGGGAGTGCGATATCGCGACTTTGTGCAAACATGTGCGGCGGAAACGGGCGTATGCGGGTTTGCGGAGAACAGGGAGGACGGCACGGTGCGTGTGGTGGCGCAGGGTACCCCGGATGCCCTAAAGGGGCTCATCGATTGTTTGCATCGCGGGTCAGTACTCTCGCATGTTGAGACGGTTGCGGTCACGTGGCGCGCTCCGAGTGCGCAATTCGGTGATTTTTCGGTAAAATATTGACATGGAAATCTTGATTTTGTACGAAGACGGGGAAGTGGTGGCAATAGATAAGCCGCCGGGTATTCTCGTACATGCGGTAGATCGTACGGAGTCTGGTGACAAGCGTGAGACCGTTGCGGACTGGCATCTTGCCCGCGTGCCGGCCGCCACCTTTGTCGGTGAATCGATGGTGCGTGCCGACGGCACCGAGATGAGCCGTCCCGGCGTCGTGCATCGCCTCGACCGGGAAACTTCGGGTGTCTTGATACTTGCAAAGACACAAGACGCGTTCCTTCACTTGAAAAAACAATTTCACGACCGGCTCGTTACAAAAGAGTATCGCGCCTTCGTGTACGGAGCCGTGACGGAGCAGGAAGGTATGATTGATCGACCGATCGGGAGAAGTGCGCGTGACTTCCGGTTACGTTCGGCGCAATACGGTGCGCGCGGAAAGTTGCGAAAAGCGGAGACGCGATGGGAACGTATTGCCGGAACAGAGTCGCATACATACCTGCGTCTTTTGCCCAAGACCGGCCGCAGGCACCAATTGCGCGTGCATCTGAAAGCGATCAACCATCCGATCATTGAAGATCATCTCTATGCCGGAAATCTTGTAAAGAAACAACCGCACGCGCTCGGCTTCGAGCGGCTTGCACTCCATGCCTGCGCGCTCACGATAGAGCTCCCATCGGGCGATACCCGCACGTTTGCCGCGCCCCTGCCGGAGGACTTTGTTCGGGCGGAAACAATGCTTGGAATCGTTCCCCGCTGACACGGCATTGCCCCGCGCCGCCCGCTGTGGTACAGTGGCCGACACTATACATATGAACGGCATTACTGTTTCTCCGGTCAATATGGAAAGCCGCAAAAAGCTCGGGATCCGCTCGGGTGATACGGTTGCGGTGCATCAGAAGATCGAGGATAAGGGCAAGACTCGTATCCAAGTTTTTGAAGGCCTCGTGCTTGCGCGCAAGCACGGCATCGAGCCGGGCGCGACGTTTACCGTGCGCAAGGTTTCCGGCGGTATCGGTGTCGAGAAAATCTTCCCGCTCTATTCGCCGATGATCGACAAGATCGAGATCACGCGCCGCTCGAAGATGCGCCGTGCGAAGCTCTACTACATTCGCGAGAAAGTCGCCCGAGAGATCAAGCGCCAAATGCGCCGCATGCACATACTCTACGCGACATCGGAAACCGCCGAAGAGGCGATGCCCGAGTCGGTTGTGGCGCATGTCTCGGCGGAAACGGAGATCCCGGCGGCTACCGTTCCCGAAGAGGATGTGGTACCGGCGGAGGTCGCGGAAGAAAAGAAAGAAGAGTAAAATACCATCGCGTCCAGGTGGTGGAACTGGTAGACACGTAGGCTTGAGGGGCCTATGGGAGCAATCCCGTGGAGGTTCAAGTCCTCTCCTGGACACAGTTTTAGAAACAAAAATTGCCGGTTTTTCCGGCGATTTTTGTTTCCTGTGCCCAGGAGAGGACTTGAAAGCCGGAAAAGCGGGCACCGAAGGAGCGCAGCTTTGAGGCGGGGTCGCGGACACTAAGTATTTTGGAGTGCGAAGCGCGAACGAAATACTTAGTGTCCGCGACCAAGTCCTCTCCAGAAATGAAGCGAGTACGATATGAAAGCTGTACCGATCCTGTAAGGATCAAGCCGTCACAAGAGGAAGCAAATTACGAATTTGCACCCAACGGTAATTGGCATGTTTCGCCCGGAGGTGCTATACAGTCTCTATGAGAAAAATGTTTCCGCACATTGAGTTTGTGGTTATGCTTGCTGTAGTGGCTGTCGGCACTGTGGCATACTTCGTACTCCTGTCCTCGTAGTTTGTGCGAAGGGGATTCGGCAGTCTTGCACTCAATCGTTTGATGTATCATACTGCTCAAGCCTCTGATCTGTCGCATGTGCGGTCTGTACTTACTTTGTAAGTGCCCGCTACACTCGGAGATAATTTGCGGTCGTAGCTCAACTGGTTAGAGCACCCGCCTGTCACGCGGGAGGTTGCCGGTTCAAGTCCGGTCGGCCGCGCTAAAACAAAATCATCCGGCTTCTTGCCGGATGATTTTGTTTTTAAGCGCGCCGAAGCGAGCAAACTGCTTTGCTCGCGGCCGGACTTGAACAAGCGGAGCCATGCCGCTTTGCGGCGGGCGAGCTCGGCGAGGAAGTTCTTAACGAGCTTGCGAGTTTAGAAACTTGACCGTCAAGTCCGGTCGGCCGCGCAGTAAGGGACAAAGAGACGCGAAAGCATCTTTTTATCTTTGTACGCATTTATCCACAGTGAGATGTGCGTGAAAGGTACAGCACTTAAAGTGTGTTGTATAGTATAGTTGAGGGTTGAATAGGCTTCACAGAGACTCCAGAAGTCCGTTTTTTGGACTTTTGTTGTATGGAATCTCATGACTACCACTGCGATTGCGGGAAACTCCTTTGCAAGGGTCTGATTTTTGACGGCGAAATCGAAATAAAATGTAAGAGATGCGGGAAAATCAAGAGAATACAAGATACAATTACAATGTCTAAAGAACTTAAAAATACCGCTATTGACGCTGACGAATTGTGGGGATTCGCGTGGACGTACATTAAGACCGTGGTCGACACTCTGCGAGAGCCCTTCCTGATTCTCGACAAAGACCTTCGCGTACTGTCGGCGAATCGGACATTCTATCTGTTTTTTAAAGTCGAGGCGGAGGACACCGAAGGAAAACTCGTCTACGCGCTCGGAGACGGCCAGTGGAATATTCCGAAATTGAAAATATTGCTGGAGGACATTTTGCCCAAGAATACTTTTTTCGAAGACTTCAGTGTCGAGCATGTATTTCCGAAGATCGGAAAAAAAATCATACTCTTGAACGCCCGCAGGATACATGTTGCGGACGAGGATCAGCCCATGATGTTGTTGGCCATGGAGGACGTTACCAAGCAAAAACAACTTGAGGAACAGCTGCGCGAATATACGAAAAAGCTCACGCTTGAGGTCGCGAAAAGGACTGCGGAGCTGGAGGCACGCGTAAAAGAACTGGAGAACATCAACAAAACCATGGTGGCCAGAGAATCGGAGATGGTACAGCTTCGAAAGGAGGTTGATACGCTGAAAAAACAAATGAAAAAGTAACGATACGTTTTGTTCGAGGCTCCGGAAGCCCATGACCGCAGAGACTCTCGAAGTCCATGATCTGAAAAGGCATGGACTTTTATGACTACACAAAAAACAGTACTTATCGTTGAAGACGAAACGGACATCAGGGAAGCGTTGCGAGACGCACTGCACGACAAGGCGTATGCCGTGCTTGAGGCGAAGGACGGCAACGAAGGGGCGGCGACGGCACTTGAGAAACACCCCGATCTCATACTGCTCGACCTCCGTATGCCGGAGATGGACGGGATGACGGCCTTCAAGCATATCCGCGAAGACGGGTGGGGGAAAACCGTGCCCGTCATCATTCTCACCAACCTGAACGCGAACAGCGAGCACTTGGTCGATGATATCGTGACGCATAAGCCGATGGAATATCTCATCAAGTCCGATTGGAAGATATATGACGTGGTAGAAAAGGTCCGAAACGTATTACGAACGCACGAAACCGTGCAGTAGCTATAAAACATATGACAGACACAAACAAGGACACTGCGGCAGAAAAATCAAGAGACCTCGCCCTGCACTACATGCAGACGCTCGTCGACGTTGCGAGGGAGTCTTTCTTGATTCTCAACGCCGAGTTGAAGATTGTTGCGGTAAGCCCGTCGTTTTACGAGAGTTTTCGGGTCGCGCCGGAAGACACCGAGAATAAATTCGTGTTCGATTTGGGAGACGGCCAGTGGAATATACCCGAATTGAAACAGTTGCTCGAAGGGGTCTTGCCCGAGAAAAAAGTCGTAAAGAATTACGAGGTCACGCACGTGTTTGAGAATATCGGCAAAAGGACGGTCCTGTTGAACGCCAGACAGGTGGACGCGGTGCAGTTGATCATTCTCGCCATGGAAGACATCACCGAGCGGAAAGAGCTTGAAGTACAGTTGGCGGCATATACGAAAGAGCTTGAGGCGCGGGTTGCGGAGCGGACGAAAGAGCTTACCGTTCGCCTGCAAGAGCTGGAAACACTCAACAAAACCATGGTGGGGAGGGAATTGAAAATGGTGGAGCTTAAGAAAGAGCTTGAGGAACTCAAGAAACAACGATGACATCCCGAACTTCCGAAGTCGACTACCGCTCCCTCTTCGACAACATGCTCGAAGGGCTGGCGTACTGTCAAATGATTTTTGACCGTGAGAAACAGCCGATCGATTTCGTGTTTATAGAGGTTAATAAAAACTACCAAACATTAACCGGAATGAAGGAGGTTGTCGGTAAGAAAGTGACCGAGCTGATCCCGGACATCAGAGAATCCAACCCCGATATGTTTGCGGCGTATGCTCGGGTGTCGTTGACCGGCCATCCCGAGATATTGGAGATATATGTGAAGCAGCTTAAGAGATGGTTTTTGATCTCGGCATACAGTCCGAAAAAGAATTTTTTTGTCGCCGTCTTTCAAGACAGTACCGATCGAAAGCGAGTGGAGAAAGAGCTGGAAAACGCAAAGATAGCCGCGCGCAATGTTCTGGAGGATCTTGAGGTTGAGCGAAGCGTGCTTGCAGAGGCGAAGGCGAAGGACGAGGCCATGCTTGCGTCAATCGGCGACGGAGTGATCGTCGTTGACCCGGTCGGAAACATCACGTTTATGAATCGAACGGCCCAAGACCTGCTTGGCTGGAAGGATACGGAGTGTGTCGGCAAATCGCTTTTTGAGATCGTTCCGATGGAAAACGAAACGGGTGATGCGGTGGAGATGCGTGCGCGGCCTTTGGCGGTCGCTTCTGCGAGCGCAGGCGCTCCGGTGAAAGGAGGGCGCGTGTCGGTCGCGTCTCCCGGAAGAAGCGCCGCACCGCGTTATTACATACGCAAAGACAAGACGAGGTTTCCGGTGGCAGTCACCGTTGCTCCCGTGGTTCTCAAGCGACGGCTTCTCGGGGCAATTGAGGTATTTCGCGACATTACCAAAGAACGAGAGGTCGATCGCGCGAAAAGCGAGTTTGTGTCATTGGCCTCACATCAACTTCGTACGCCGCTCACGACCGTGAATTGGTATAGCGAAATGCTGCTCAAGGACGCCGTCGGGAACGATAGCGAAAAACGAAAGGAATATCTGGAAAAGATCCATGCGGGTAGCGAGCGGATGGTTACGTTGGTCAATACGCTCCTCGACGTTTCCCGCATCGAATTGGGAACCCTGATGGTCGATTGGAAACACGTGTCTCTGGTCGAGCTCCTTGAGGATGTGGTCGGCGAACAGCGGCCGCAGTTCGAAGAGAGAAAGATCACAGTCACCACGACGTTCCCCAAAGACATCCCGGCAATCGAGACGGACTCGAATCTTCTGCGTACCGTTTTCCAAAACCTTCTTTCCAACGCCATCAAATATACCGCTCCCGGCGGGCATGTCGATGTCTCCGTGTCGGTCGACGCGGACGACGGCACAGCGGTCGTTTTTTCCGATACCGGGTACGGCATACCGAAAAAAGATCACGATAAAATTTTTACGAAAATGTTCCGCGCGGACAACATCAAAACGAAAGGCGCGGAAGGCACGGGCTTGGGCTTATACATCGTAAAATCAGTACTCGCCGCTTTGGGCGGTACCATTCGATTTGAGTCCGAGGAGAATGCGGGAACGACATTTTCCGTGCGTCTTCCTCCCGCAAAGGCGGTACGGGAGACCCCGAAGCCGACGGAGCAATTATCAAGATAAATTCATCGTATGGAAAAGAAAACAATTCTTATTGTCGAGGACGAACAAGATCTGCGGGACGTTCTCAAGACGGCCCTCGTTGAAGTGGGGTTTTCAGTGGTCGCTGTTACAAGAGGAGAAGAAGTTCTCTCTACGATACAACACGAACGACCCGATCTCATCATCCTTGATATTGTGCTCCCCGGTGTGGACGGCATGACGGTGCTCAAAAAAATCCGTGAGCGGGGAATGCGTGTCCCCGTCATCATTCTCACCAACCTTTCTTCCGACGAGAACATCATGAAAGGTATCATTCGTGACGAGCCGTCATATTATCTGGTCAAAAGCGACTCTCCCATCGGGGACATTATAGAAAAGGTAAAGATATCCGTCGGGGCATAGATTGTTCTCTTATCCTGTCGTAGAGCAGTTCTAACATCGTCCACGAGGCCGCGCAGTAGCAAAATACCACAGGAAATTCCTGTGGTATTTTGCTACCTCCATACAGAGTGGACTTGAACGGCCGGAGTGCACGGAGCGGAGCGAAGTTTGCGAAGCAAGCGCGAGGCGTGGTAAAGAGCGCTTGGTTTTTTATGAGCGGAGCGAAATAAAAAACTTAGCGACTCGTGACTCAAGTCCGGTCGGCCGCGCAATTGGATAAGAAGGGAAAGAAAGTCGTAAATAGTCTTTGTTCTTAGGCTCGGTTCTGGTTCAAACCCGCTCAGAATTTCTCGGAGCGCAAAATATTACGGCGCATTCAGAGCATTCGATTCGAACGGATCGGCGACCATCATGGAGGAAATGATGGCAAAGGCGCCCACCAACAACTATCATAAGCGTCCGGCGCATTTGGAAGGTAAGAAGATGGTATCGATTGTCGAATATGCCGAAGATAATCGGCGCTCACACTCAAATCTGATCAATAAGGCGATGAGGTAGACAATCGAGGTGTTTCTCGAGAAAAATGTGTGGAAGATCGGTGTGTAGTACTATTACCGGATGATTGTGATTCTGAATTTTGGGAGTCAGTTTGCGCATTTGATCGGGAGGAGGGTGCGGGATATGGGGGTGCGGGCGGAGGTGGTGCCGTATGACATTTCGGCGAGTGAGATCGAGAAGCTCGCGCCGTCGGGAATTATTTTTTCGGGTGGGCCGGCGTCCGTGTTGGAGAAGGGCAGTCCGCGGCCGGACAAAAAGATATTTGATTTGGGCATTCCGATTCTCGGTATCTGCTACGGTCATCAGGTGATGGCTCACATGCTCGGCGGGAAAGTGGTGAAGGGAAAACAGGGGGAATTCGGGAAGGAGACGCTTTTGGTCAAACACAAGAAAGGGTTGTTTGTCGGGCTTTCGGCGAAAGAGACGGTGTGGTTCTCCCACGGCGATCAAGTGGTGAAATTGCCGAAGGGATTGGTGGGGACGGTGTCGACGAAGCATTGCGCGCATGCGGCGTTTGCGGACGCTCGGCGCAATTTTTTCGGCATACAGTTTCATCCGGAAGTGACGCATACGCTTCACGGCAAAAAGATGTTGGAGAACTTTCTTTTTTCTATTTGTCACGCGAAGAGAGATTGGAAGATCGCGTCGATAACGGAGGAGATTGTAGACGGGATCACGCGGGAAGTGGGGGGCGAGCATGTGGTGGTGGGGATCTCGGGAGGGGTTGATTCGCTTGTCGCGGCGACGCTCATCCACAGGGCGATCGGCAATCGTCTCCATGCGGTCTTCGTCGATACCGGGCTGTTGCGGAAAGGGGAAGTGGCGCAGGTCGCGGGCTATCTGCGCAAGCATGGGTTTCGGGGACTGCATGTGGTCGATGCGAGCAAGACATTTCTCAAACGCCTTGCGGGCGTGAGCGACCCGGAAGCGAAGCGCACCATCATCGGGTACTCGTTCATCGAGATTTTTGAAAAGGCGATCAAGGGCGAGCTGAAAAAATACCGCATCACACATCTGGCGCAGGGGACCATTTATCCCGACCGTGTCGAGTCGGCTTCCACTTCGACGACGGCGGCGAAGATAAAAAGCCATCACAATCTTACGCTTCCGGAAAAAATGGGTTTCAAGATTCTCGAGCCCCTGCGGGATTTATATAAAGACGAAGTGCGCAAAGTGGGTGCGGCGCTCGGGCTGCCGCACGAGCTGTTGTGGCGACATCCGTTTCCGGGGCCGGGGCTTGCGATACGGATTGTGGGAGAGATAACGAAAGAACGGCTCGAGATTTTGCGCGAAGCGGACGCGGTGTTTATCGAGGTGCTTCGCAAAGCGGGCGAGTATGAAAAGATATGGCAAGCGTTTGCGGTGCTCCTGCCGCTGAAGACCGTCGGCGTGATGGGAGACGGGCGGACGTATGAATACATCGTCGCCCTGCGCGCCGTCGACTCGGTCGACGGCATGAGCGCCGACTGGCACAAGATGCCGACCGAGCTTTTGGAAAAAATTTCAAGCGCGATCGTCGGGAAGGTACGCGGTGTCAACCGCGTCCTCTACGACATCACCCAAAAGCCCCCGGCGACGATTGAGTATGAGTAAACTTCAGAAAACATGGCTGTACGCGATTCTGGTTTTTGCGCTCCTGCACTACCTGCGCGACACGCTTCAGGATTTGGAGATGTACAATGTTCTTTCTTCTTTTCTTGTGAAGGATGGACACGCGATGGTTTTTATTGAAAATCAATTTTCAGCGTTCAAGATTTACTGGGCGATTTTCAACACGTATGCGTTTGCGGTCGCGGAGATCATGCTGTCTGCCCACTGTCTATATAGAAAGAGATTTGGAAGAGCGGGTTATGCGACAATAATAATCGCAGTTATTTGGTTCTGTGTGTGGTTGTTCTCGTGGCTCTATTTTAATTGAGTTTTACTATCTTCTCCGTTTCGTGGGTAACGGTATGCTTTTCGGCAGGGTGCGGAAGGTGATGGAGTAGCGGAGGATTTTGGTGGCGGCGACGGAGTGCTGCCATTTCCAGCGGACATCTTTTTGCATGATGTATGCGCTTCGGGGTTCGAGCTCGAGTGAGATGACTTTTTTCGGGTCTTTCTTTTCGTTACGCTCGGTGAGCGGGCGGAAGCGCATGCGCGCCCAGCCGGCAAGCGAAATACCAACGATATGCTCGAATGCTTCGTTGTCGCGGTGCCAGCCGAGGGGCGCGCCGGGCGTGTATTCGTTGATGAGCGCCTCGGCGACACGGCGGGGCGGGATGTCGAGCCATTTGCCGATTCGCAATTGAAGCATGCGCAGGAAGGGAGGAAGCGGCGGCCCGGGGACGAATTTTTTGTTCTCGAAATCGTATCCCCAGCCGAAATTGAAGTGCCGCCGCTGTGAGTGATACTCGCCGTACCGGCGCTGTACACCTTCTGGGTATTTCTGTTCGTTCCTCTCCAGAAATACCTCAGAAGGTCTTGCGGAAGCGCCCCGCGCTTCCTCACCGTACTCGGCTTCCGCGAGCGGGAGCATTTCGATGTATGAAATAAGCTCGGCTTCCTCGTCGGGCGTGATGAAATCAGGCCGATACACGAGGCCGTTCGGAAGGTGTACCGCCGTATCGAAAAGCTTTTGTTGTCCGCCGGGCCGAGGCATCGGGATATTGTAGCAAAGAGGCCCGCCGACTTGATTTTCACCGTATGGTGGCACGATCGGGGAGTGTGTGTGTATAATGAATGTGCATTAGCGCTTAGCGTATTGAATATGTCATATACAAAAACGGGATTGGTGGCGGGATTGGTCGTGTTGGTCGGGGTATTCGCGTACACGGCGGATGCCGCGCATCGATGGAGCGGTTATCACTGGGGTCGTACGGCGAATCCGTTTACCCTTGAGCTCGGGGACAACGTGTCGGCGGCATGGGACGGATATCTTGCGACTGCGGCAAGCGATTGGAGCGTTTCAAACGTGCTTGATACTGTCGTACGGGCGGGGAAAACGAAACCGCGCGTGTGCAAGGCGACGAATGGCCGCGTCGAAGTGTGCAATGAGCGATATGGCGCTACGGGCTGGCTCGGCATCGCGCAGATATGGGTGGGCGGCACGCATATCACGAAAGGGACGGTGAAGGTCAACGACACGTATTTTGCCTCCGCTCCGTACAACACGGCGGCATGGAAGACATCGGTGATGTGTCAGGAGATCGGTCATACGCTCGGACTCGACCATCAGGATGAGGACTTCGGCAATGTGAACCTCGGCTCCTGCATGGACTACACGAATGATCCGGACGGGACGGTGAGCGGTCAAGCGGACAACCGGCATCCGAACGGGCACGACTACGAAGAGCTTGCGGCGATCTATGCGCACCTTGATGCGGTCAATACCGTGTTGGGGACGGGTACCAGTACTCCGAGTGGCACCAACAAGCCGCAGGGCGTAGGCCGGGACACGGACCTTGACCATCCGTCCGCGTGGGGCGAGGCGGTACGGCAGGATGCGCAAGGGAAGAACGCGCTCTATGTCCGCGATCTCGGCAACGACGAGAAGGTATTCACTTTTGTTATCTGGGCGGAATAATCGTGGGGGTGGTCGTCGATGACGATCGTGTGCTATAGTATCGGCATGGTGCGAATCGCGGGGACGGATACGAATATGATGATGGGAATGATGACTTCGGCATACGAAGGCGCCTTTCTCCGGAACTAAATTACACACACGAGAAAGCGGCCTTCGCAAGAAGGCCGCTTTCTTTTATCACCACACATATGCATGTCACAATAATCAACGATTGCAGGGACGCGAACGCGGCCGGAAGGCAGATGGCGCGGGCGGCGGGGCTCATCGGCGGAACGGTTTCTTTTGTCGGCGTCGCGAGCGATATGGAGGCGGCGGGCAATCTCATTGATGTACTCGATGCGTACGGCGATGCGCCGGGCGCGGTACTTGTGAATGTCGCCCCGAGGAATGGCACTGCGAAAAAATGGGAGAACGGCACGCCGTTCGGATATTTTCGATATAAAAACGTGCTTGTGGCCGCAAGCGTCGACGGACTCACACTTTCGCTTGTGAAAAAGCTCGAAGTGACGGACGCTATCAATGTGCTCGACATTCCCACGGTAGTCGAGAAGTGGGTACGCGAGAGTGTACTGTCACAAGCGGAGGGCGACCATATCGTGCGCACCCAGTTCAGAAGCTACGATTTTCTTCCGCGCATCGCGGCGTACCTCCTTGCGGGTGGGGAAGTGCCGTTTGAACGGCTCGACATCGCCGAAGTTGCGGACGTGCCCCAAACGGTGTGGTGGGTGGACAATTTCGGTAATTGCAAAACCACACTCTTGCCGAAGGACATTGCCGAAAAAACAGAAATAGAAACCGCCTTCGGTACCTTGCCGTATATTCCTATGCTCAAGGATGTGCCCGACGGCGCGGCGGCGGTGACGGTCGGAAGCTCCGGTCTCGGTGCGAATCGGTTTCTTGAAATAGTCGTGCAGGGCGGGAGCGCGGCGCAATCGCTCAATGTATCTTCCGGAGGATTGCTCTTCTCTTAAAAAATATTATCGAATGCCGGTATCAAGGTCAAAATTCAAGGTCGCTCCCGCGGCTGCGGTCAGTGTCACTTCGCGGAAGTCATTGTCTGCGGCCCCCATGCCGACATGCGGCTCGACTCGTACGAGGTACGACCCGGCCGGCAGTCGCATGCGATAGTTGCCCTCGGCGTCCAATTTCATTTGGGCGACAACGGTGCCTACTTTGGAGGTGTTGTTTTGAGTCTTGCTATATGCGACGACTGCGTAGTTGGTAAGATTAATCTCCATGCCGCCCGGACACGGTGCCACGCCGCCATCAAGGCCCATGATTTCTACCGGACAGTTCGGACCGATAGAGACCCTGCCTTGCAGTACTCCGGGACCCGACTTCTCGTCCTCCGGCTGTTCTTCATCAGGGGGAGGAGTGCTATCGTCTGTATTTCCTCCCGTCACATCAGATGGAGAGATGACGTTGAGGCCTCCAAGTATTTGTTCCTGCGCTTCCAGTACGGTGTCGAGACTTGCAGAAATTTCCGCTGATGCCGCGGCATCAGCGGCTGACGAGAGTTTTGCGGTGATTTCTGTAACTTCGGCTACATATTGATTAATGTCCGCGTTGAGCCCTGCGCTTGTCTGCGCAGACAAGCGTCCCTCGGCTGACAGGCGTCGAGCCTCATCCAGTCGTCTGTTTGCGAGCGCTATGTCTACCTGCGCCTGTGACTCATCGGAGACGGCAAACGCGGACCACACTTTCTCGTTCACGCCCGTTTTGACAGGATACAAGATATCTCCGGGCAGGGCGGTATTTGCCATAAAAGACAACCCCCCGCTTATGGCGATAACCAGACCAACGATTGCTGAAATAAACATAAAAATAAGGGAGGATACCCGTAAATGCTCAATGCTGTGCAACTTTCGGTAACTGTAGCATTTTCAACCTGTACGGGCTGTATGACGCCGCCGACCATAGAATCTTACACCCCGGAATAGGGAACTAAAGACGGTGCACTTTCCCTCACGTGGCATGACGGCGAGGTTCGTCATATCGCTCCGGGACATGTCCGTGAAGAACTTGACCGGCTTCCCAAGATCTTTCACCGGCAAATTCGTAAAAATTTTTCTCTGCCACAGCTATATTCTACCAAACATAGCGGTTGTCCAAAGCGGGCAACTTCCCGTCCTTGCAATTCGCCGCGAAGTTGTTAGGGTGAGGTATCACGCCGTCCGGGAGTTACTATCATTACTAAAGCAGGCCATCCATATTTATGTTGTGGTTTCTGATCGCGTTGGCCGGCTCCCTGTGCTACTCGTCGACCAATCATATCGACAAATATCTCATCTCCAAGTACCTAAAGGGCGGGGAGGTTGGGTCGCTCATCATCTTCTCTTCGATTTTCAGTGTGTTTGCGTTGCCGGTCGTATTGTTTGTTCGGCCGGAAGTATTCTCTGTAACCTTGTTTCAAGGGATTGCCCTGGCTTTGACGGGAGTGATGACCGTTCTGGCGGTACTTCTCTATTTCTACGCGCTCCATGAGGATGACGCTTCTAACGTCGTACCTTTCTACCAGACAGTTCCTATCTTTGCATTCGTACTCGGGTATTTTGTATTGGGTGAAACGATTACGCCCGTGCAGGCAGTGGCCTCATTGATAATCATCGTCGGGGCGGCGGTGTTGTCACTTGAATTTGGGAAAGGCACGGCTCGCTTTAAGAAGAAGGTGGTATTTCTTATGTTGTCGGCGTCTGTCTTATACGCGGTGAGCAGTATCGTCTTTAAGCTGGTTGCGCTTGAGGAAGGGTTTTGGCTCTCCATATTTTGGTCGCTTGTTGGCAAAGTGATTCTGGGCGGATTTTTTTTGACAGCCATTCCGCCATACCGAGAGCAATTTTTTACGGTACTTAAGGAGAATAGGGTAGGTGTGCTTGCATTGAATTCGGTTAACGAAATTCTCGCGATCTGTGCCGACGCGCTTGTGAGTTTTGCGACTCTGCTCGCGCCGGTCGCTCTTGTCTTGCTCGCCGAATCATTCCAGCCGGTCTTCGTATTACTCATAGGCGTACTGCTTACTATTTTCTTGCCGCATATCTCGAAGGAATCACTGTCGAAGAAAGCTCTGATCCAAAAAAGTCTGGCGGTAGGTATCATCATGTTGGGGACGTATTTGCTCACTGTATAGGGGTTTCTTTTTAAAATCGGGGAAGAGGGAGGTGTTTCGCCCCCACCCACAATCCAAATCGGGAACTTGCATTTTTTTTGAAAGTGTGCTCTGCTGGAGGCAGGTATTGACTCCCCGCCGGTATTCTACGTCAACCGGGGGGTCGTATCCTCCAATAACATTACCGATAAATGCCAGCAAGCCACTTTGGTGAGCATGTGACCATAGACGGGTACGGCGGAGCGCCCGAACTCCTAGACAGTGAGAAGACTGTTTCGTCATGCTTCGACGAATTATGTACTCTCCTCGGCATGCGCCAACTCATCAATCCGGTTGTTATCTCCGCACCGGATAATCATCTAAAGGATCCGGGAGGGTGGAGCGGGTTTGTCATCATTGCCGAGAGCCACATCAGCATCCATACGTTTCCGCGCCGCCGCTTTCTCACGGCGGATATTTATTCTTGCAAGAACGGTCTTGATCAAGAGTCAATACAGGATTTCTTCAAGCAGAAATTTCAACTTGCAAGTATCGAAACCAATTTCATCAAACGTGGTCTCGCATATCCCGACCATAATTTGCTGTAACCAAATGATTCCGACATTTCCAGCATTTAAGGTGGTCGATGTAAGCGATCGGGACGCGGTCGAAGCGTATACGCGGTTGCACCCGCCGTATTCCGATTTTGATTTCACGAGTCTCTGGTCGTGGGACACGAATAGCCAGCGTATGATTTCCGATCTGAACGGGAATCTCGTCGTGCGTTTTACCGACTACGGGACAGGAGGTCCTTTTTTCTCTTTTTTGGGTACGAATGAGGTGGAGCAGACGACAAGGACGCTCATCGAGTACGCAAAAGAAAATAACATGTCTCCGGTTCTGCGTCTTATTCCGGAAGAAACAGCGAAGCTCATGCAGGCGCCATTGTTTGTCGTCGAAGAGGATAGGGATAATTTCGATTACATATATTCGGTTGCGGAGCTGGCTGTCCTGTGCGGTCAAAAATTCAACGTGAGAAGGCATATGGCGCAGCGTTTTTCTCGAGAACATCCCGAAGCGCGCTTCGAACTCGTGGACCCGAGTGACGCAATCATTGAAGAATATGCAATGTCGATCATGCACGAATGGGAAGCCGACAAACAATTTAAAGATCACAATCGCTACGAGCTTGAGAACGAAAAACTAGCGATCAAAAGAGTATTCGATGCGGTCACTTCCCTGAAACTCGTCGTGTCAGGGATTTTTGTTAATGATGTCATGTCCGCGTTTAGCATCGACGAAATCGTGCCGGACAGATATTGTATGGGCCATTTCTGGAAGGCTGATATGAAATATAAAGGGATATATGATTTTCACGCACAGCAAATCGCCCTGTATTTGCAAGCAAATCAGATGACATACTGGAACTGGGAGCAAGATCTCGGAGTGAAGGGCTTGCGGAAGACGAAACTGAGCTATCGTCCGTCTCATTTCCTTAAGAAATATAAGATATCAATGCCGTACCGGTATAAAACCCTGCGCACACGCGACGGCTTGTATCCTACCGGGAAAATGGCACAATGACTGCAAGCAAAGCAGGGTTTCGTACATGACAAAAAACGTATTTCTAGCAGTATTACTTACTCTGATCCTTCTGATCTCGGTATCTCTGACGTTCTATAAGATAATAATCTTAGGAGATTTTGAGGTGGTCTCTGAACAACAAACGGCAGAAGAGAAAGGGCAGGGCAGTTACGGCACAGCAGAATAACGCAACTCCCCGGAACTATTTTTTCAAATGATTCTTCTTTTGTAGATATTGAGCGCACATGTTGTAGCAGAGCTGAGCCGCGCCATATTCCGTACGGACATCATCCGGTCTTGGTGCAACCTCAAGAATACCCGCCCCAATGACTTGGAAATGTATTATCAAGGCGCGTAACAGCTCAATGGTGTAATACCACTCCAGTCCTCCTTGGACAGGTGTCCCTGTCGCCGGGAGGTATGCGGGATCAATACCATCAACGTCTATATCGATGTAGATCTTTTTAGTCTTGATTGCCCGTACAATATCTCTTATTTTCGGTGTTGGTTCCAATCCCCATTCAAAAGTCTTTATAGTCCGCTTATTTTTCTGGGCATACTCGTATTCTTCTTTTGAGTATGATCGTATGCCCACTTGCACTAATCGGTACCCAAACTCGTGCGCTCTCCGTTGCCCAGAGCAATGAGCAAATTTACTCGGTCTACTCTGGTCAGGGTTGGAGTTGGCATCACTATCTCTCAAGTCTGGATGTGCATCGATATGAACTATTGTAACCTCTGCGGGATTTTCAATCTCGGCCAATGCTTTAAAGGCGCCGATGGAAACCGAATGTTCTCCTCCAAGTATAAAGACAAATTTTTCAAAGGTTTTTATTTTTTTATACTCCTTGTAGACAGTCTGTACCATGTCTTCAGGATAAAGTTTGTTCAAATTTCCGACATCGTGATGAAAAAAGTTGAAGTTATACGCAGGTTCTGTCTTTGAGTATCGATCAAAAAATTCTATATCCTCGTGCAGACACTTGATGATGGATTGCCCCCCACTGGCCGCTCCTTTTCTATGCGAAGCGGTCCTGTCATAACCGACGGTAGCAAGTACCACATCGGCGTCCGCGATGTTTTTACAAGAAATGATAGAGTCTATCACTTGCGTCTTTTTGTTCATATTAGTACTATTAGGACAATTTCTACTGGCCTACGGCTGGCATTGTAGCATGGAATCGTCAAGTAACTTAATAGCCTGCACCGATGCAACAGCAAATTTCGTCGGGCTTTTTGATCTGTCAATCGCCCCGCCGCTTTTATATTATTCGTATATCCCCATTATCTTTATCTCGATCTTCTTCAGTCTTTTTATCTTTTTCAAGGGCGGTAGAAGCACCGCAGGGAAATTGTTGGTTTGGTTGAGTATTTTATTTTCCGTCTTTCTTCTAAATGAAATTGTGCAGTGGACTGCTGTTCATGCCAATGTCGTCCACTTTTCGTGGGCGATGGCACTCTTGCTCCAACAGATGCTTTTCATGCTCGCGGTATGTTTCGTAGCTCACTTTACTCTGGGATTAAAATTTGATTATAAAGTAACCTCTGTATTTCTAGTCCTCTTATTACCGACTTTCGTCCTTTTGCCAACAACATTTAACCTTGTTGCTTTTGAAATAGATAATTGTGAATCTCTTGTTGGTGAGTTGTGGTACTACCTGTACTTCCTTGAAATTTTTTCCATCGTTGCGACGGGAGTCATCGGTGTATTGTCCTTGCGTCGAAATAAAGAAACGCGCGGTCAGAATGTGTTGCTGACTGTCGGGTCGATGGTCTTTCTCGGTCTGTTTAGCCTATCGAATATTTTCGGTGAGATCACACAGGTCTATGAAATAAATCTTATCGGTCCTCTTGGAGCCGCGGTCTTTCTTGTCTTACTTGGCTATATGATCGTTAAATATCATACGTTCAACGTCAAACTTTTTGCTACAGAAGCGCTGGTGATCGGCATTGCCATTCTCATCGGCGCGCGTCTGTTTTATAGCACCAATGGTACCGGCTTTATATTATCGGGGACCACGTTGCTTGCTTTCCTTGCGAGTGGTTTTTTTCTCGTCCGGAGCGTCAGACGGGAGATCGAGGATCGGGTGCAGATCTCGCAGTTGGCGGCGGAGCTGGAGCTTGCCAACGAGCACCAGGTATCGCTGATTCATTTCATTACGCATCAGGTGAAAGGGGTGTTGACGAAGTCCCGGTATATTTTCGGCGAGCTTGAGGCCGGTACGTACGGAGCACTCAAGCCCGCAGTGCAAAAGATTGTGAAAGAAGGGTATCAGTTCAATACCGACGGTGTACACATGGTGCAGGACATTCTTCATGCGTCGAATGTGAAGACGGGGAAAGTGACGTATGAAAAGAAACCGCTCAACTTTAAATCGCTCGTAGAAACGGAAGCGGAAAGTCAGAAAAGAACGGCTGAAGACAGGGGACTGACACTCACTATGCATGCCGATCCGGGCGACTATATGATCGAAGGAGACGCCGACCAGCTTGCTCATGCGGTGCGGAATCTCGTCGACAACGCGATCAAGTACACGCCGAAAGGCAGTGTCGCGATGCTACTCGCGCGAACAAAAGACAGCGTTCGCTTTTCTGTGAAAGACAGCGGCATTGGCATCGACGAGAAGGACAAAGAACACATCTTCACCGAAGGCGGCAGAGGGGAAGAGTCACAGAAGATAAACACGGATTCGACTGGCTATGGTCTCTTTATAGTCAAGGGTATTATCGAAACACATGGGGGCAAAGTATGGTACGAGTCGGAAGGGCCGGGCAAGGGCACGACGTTTTTCATTGAGCTTCCGAGGAGTCATTCGTAGTTGTTCACAGGAGTTGCGGTGTACAGCGGAAATGGTGGTATGGTAGAGACATCGGGACGGAGGTATTTTCAGATACCGCGCATATGAGACGACAGTTTCAGAGTTGGGGGATGACGCGTAAACGCCTGCGGTACTCGGCAGGCATGCCGAGGGTTCTGGTCAGGTCAGCCGCTTTTGTTGCGGTTTTTTTGTTGCTCCCGCATCTGTCCGTGTTGGCGTCCGAGGGCGGTGTCGATGTGGGGAGAACATCAACAGGCGCGGGCGCGAAACTTGCCACCGGTGTGAGCGACGGTTCGTTCTCCTATGATCTGCCTCTTACCATCCCGCCGGGAAGAAACGGTATACAGCCGAGCATCTCGCTTTCGTACAACAGCAATGCGCGCTCGGAAAGTAGCATTTTCGGTTACGGCTGGAACATTTCGATACCGTATATCGAGCGGCGAAACTACATTGGCTCGGAGCAGATGTTCGGCCACGCCGCGTTCTACTCCTCGATGAGCGGCGATCTTGCCTCCACGACGGACGCGACAGTCTTTAAAGAGAAAGTTTCAGATGGTGAGTATCTTGCATATACCTTCATCGGCAACAAGTGGACGGTCGTCGACAAACGGGGGACGACGTACACATTCGGCCACGCCTCCTCGACCCAACAGTACGCGACTTCGAGTCCCGGCAATACCTCGAAGTGGATGCTTGAAGAGGTGCGCGACCTCAATGGCAACTACGTTTCATACAGCTACACGAAAGACGGCGGCCAGATATACCCGGATGTCATTACCTATACCGGCAACGGCGCGACACCCGGTGTATTCGATGTGCATTTCACGAAGGAGCTTCGCACAGACATCGCGACCTCTACCGCGATGGGATTTGAGGTGGTCACAAAGTACCGCATCAGCGAAATAAAAGCCGAGGTCAATGACTCATGGGTGCGGAAATATACGCTTGGCTATACGACGGGCGACAACGGTGCCCGCTCGTTTCTCTCGTCCGTGACGGAGGCGGGGTCTGACGGCACAAACACCGTCACGCTTCCGGCTTCGACATACGGCTACCAGAGCGCGACGAAATCATGGACGGAAGATACGGCGACTGCGATACCGCAACCGTTTGTCGACGAAAACTATGGTGACTACGGTACTCGCATCGCGGAAGTCAATGGCGACGGACTTCCCGACCTTCTTCTGCGTACGGCGGATAATTCTCTCAATCGTGTCTATCTGAACACTGGCTCGGGATGGACGTACGATAGCTCATGGACGATCCCCGCAGTCATCGCATCGAGCACTGCGGCGCATCCCGGGAGTCTCCTTGTCGACGTCAATGCCGATGGTCTCATTGATATCGCCGAGAGTCGTGAGCAGGCGACGAGCACGATATATATGAATACCGGAAGCGGTTGGACAAACGCGTCAACCACGGTGCCGGTCGCCTTTGGCCGAAGCGATGGCGGAGACAATGGCGTGCGCGTGGCGGATGTCAACGGCGACGGCCTGCCGGACCTTGTCCGATATTGGGACGGCGAGGCTAATACCAACCGCATATATCTTAACAATGGCGCAAACTGGGTGGTCGATACCGCATGGTCGCTTCCCGAGCCAACGGTCAAGACCGGTAACGTTGACCCGGGCACGCGCCTTGTTGATGTCAACGGCGACGGACTTGCGGATGTGGTACGCAATGATAATACGCAGAATAAAGTCTATCTCCAGAACGGCGACCACGGCTGGTCGCTCGCGCCGACGTGGCTTTTGCCGACGAATATCACGGATGCAAGCGGCAACGACCGGGGAGTGCGCTTCGAGGACATCAATGGCGACGGGCTCGTCGACGTGATTAACAGTGTCAAGGAAAACGGCACGACAAGTACCGGCACGTTCATCAATACCGGCTCGGGCTGGACGCTCGATTCGTCTTGGCAGATGCCGATACCCATCGTCGAGTATGTGGGCGGTGTACATAAGGACGCGGGAACGAGATTTGTCGACTGGAACGGCGACGGGCTTACGGACATCCTCGGTTATCGGAGCAATGCTCCGAGTCTCGACGTGGTCTACAACCGCGCAGGAGTCAAGCCGGACCTGCTCGCGACGACGACCAACGCACAGGGCGGTACGACGGCGATGACGTACAAGGCCTCATCGCTCTATCGCGACGGCTCGAACAACAAGCAAAATCCTTTCTTGCCGCTTGCGCTCGATACGGTGCAAAAAGTCGCGTACAACGACGGACTCGGCACATGGGATACGGAGTACGTCTACGAGGGCGGCTTCTACTACGCCGGCAGTGTCCGCGACCGCAAGTTTGCGGGTTTTGAAAAAGTTTCCGAAATCGACGACCTCGGGTATGTCACGAAGCAGTATTTTCATCAGGGGAGTACCACCAGCTCCACGATCGGCGAGTACAGCGACCATATTGCAAAAATAGGCAAGCCGTTCAGGAAGGAAGTCTACGACGCGTCAAGCAATCTCTATGCCAAAAGCATATACAAGTGGGACCGGTATGACCGCGGCGACGGCGCAAGCTTCGTAAAGCAGACGGATGCGGTCGACTTCAGTTATGACGGCGACTCCGACCACAAGGAAAAAGCCGAGAGCTATGCGTACAACGACTCCGCGGGTCTTTTGACCCGAAAGACCCTCTGGGGCGAGGTGACCGGCCAGAATGACGGCACATTCTCCGATGCCGGCACGGACAAGTTCACCACAAGTTATGCGTACGCGACAAGCACGGCGACAAGCACGATACAGATGCTCTCCGAGGAGTCGACGCTTGACCAAGACGGCGGCAAAGTCCGCGAAAGCAAGCAATACTACGACACGCTCGCTCTCGGCTCGCTCAACAAGGGCAACCCGACCAAGACCGAACAGTGGAAGACCGGCGTGACATATATAGACACCGAAAAAACATACAACAGCTACGGCCTCGTGACCGAAACGAAAGACCCGCGCGACAAAGTGACGACCTACGCGTACGACTCGCTCAATCTCTACCCTGCGACGACGACCAATCCGCTTTCACAGGCGGTCGTGAAAACATACGATTATTCCTCCGGCAAAGTTGCGACGACGACCGACGCAAACGGCCGTGTGTTCGCAAGCGTGTACGATGCGCTCGACCGCGTAAAAGAAGAAAAACAGCCGGACCTCTCATCGCCGTCCTCACTCGTCACCAAGACGCTCTATCAATACACCGACACCGGCCTGCCGCGCAAAGTTCAAAAAACCGACTACTTGAGCAGTGCGACGAGCACCGAGACGTATGTCTTTACCGACGGCTTCGGCCGGAAGCTGGAAGAACGCACGGAAGCCGAAGGCGCAAACTACGCGGTGAAAGATTTTCGGTACGACACGCGAGGTCTTCTCAAGAGCGAATCATTGCCGTATTTCAGTACCGGCACAACATATACCGGTACCAGCTCTCCGCCCTCAAGCACGCTTCTTGTCCGCTCTGTCTACGACCCATTACAGCGTCTGATCGCGCTCGGAAATAGCGTAGGCACCACAACGACCGCATACGACGACTGGACGACGACTGTCACTGATGCCGAAGGAAATGTGAAAGATTTCACCAATGACGCCCATGGTCGGCTCAGTACCATGGGGGAACACAACGGCGGAAGCACATACACGACCGCCTACCAGTACGATGGCAACGGAAGTCTCAAAAAAATTACCGATGCGGAGGGCAACGTCCGCAACTTCACCTATGACGGACTCGGCAGGCGTCTCACCGCCGAAGACCTCCACGACACTGCCGACGGCACCTTCGGCTCGTGGAGCTATACCTACGACGACGCGGGAAACACAACTTCGTACACCGACCCCAAGAGCCAGATCATTGACCTCACCTACGACGACCTCAATCGCGTCCTGACCGAAAATTATACCGGAGCCGCGGGTACCGAGATTACATACAGCTACGATTCGTGCACCGAAGGCATCGGACGGCTGTGCACCGCTACCTCGACCGACGCCGTCACGGCATACGCATACAACGCGCTTGGGTTTCCGGCGAGCGAGACGAAAACAATCGGCGGTACCGCATATGCCACTTCCTATACCTACGATCGAAAAGGAAATAAGACGGGCATTACGTACCCCGACGGCGCCGAAACCGCGTATGTATACAACGCCGCCGGGCTACCGGAGAGCGTCTCGCACAAAGAGCCGGGAGGGTCGTTTGTGCTCATTGTCAGCAACTTCGACTACGCGCCGACCGGCGCGCTGACGACGAAAGAGTTCGCAAACGGCGTCGATACCGCCTATACCTACGATGTGACCAAGCTCTATCGTCTCACCAACATCCTCACGACCGACTCCGACCTCGGCGGCGCAGGCGACGCGTCGGAGGGTCTCGGACCGATGCTCCTCGGAGATTCGGGAGTCGAGTTTGCGCCACCCGCAGAGGGAGGGAACAACGAACGCAACATCGGGGTCAATCTCATTCCGGCAGAGTCGGCACTTGACCTTCTCGGCCTTGAAACCGCCACTACGACTCCTGCTGGGGTGGATGATGCACTGGCGGAAGGCGGGCCGCTCCTGCCGGAAGTGCCTGTCACGCCGCTCGTGCCCGACCCGGCACTGGTCATCCCGATTGAAATGGCGACCACGACCCCGCCGCTGGTTGAGTTGCCGATTGCGCCGACCCAGCCATTCCTCCTTGAAAAGCTCCATGGGCGTCCTGCCCCGAAAGAATCTGCGCGGATAAAGACATCGGGCGAGCTCGGCAGGACGGCCGACGGCGACCCCATCTTTACCGCGCAGATATATCAAAACGATGTTCAATACATTGACGCGAGCGGCCAGCTCGCGGGCATCGACACGACACTCGTTGACGAGCCGCTCGCATGGACGATGACGAAGGCGCCGTATGGTGCGCGCCTTGCAAAAGACGGCGGGCCGAAACTGCTCACCTACCGCAACGGCGACACCGAGCTGTATTTCTCATCGGTTAATGGACAAGCGTCGGCGGGGAGGCAGGTTACCGATAATCATGAAACATTCGTGCGGTATCCCGATGCGCTCGGCAAGCATGTGGATATTGAGGTGCGCCTTGATACGACGCTTGTGAGGAAAGAGGCGGTGCTCAAAAATCCGTCCGCGCTCGCGTCGCTTGCGCAAAACGGCGAGTACGCTGAAGTGCCGTTCCTTCTCCAATCGAACAACACTATCGACATTGTCGCGGCCGGAGAGAAATTGTCCGTCTCCGGAACGCTTGCGACCGACGACGGTGTCGAAGTAACGAGCGGCGGGCAAACTGTCGCGTATTTTCTCCCGCCGGTCGCCACGGACGCGCAGGGCGACACCATCTCTATCGAGATTGAGTATGTCAAGACGCCCGAAGGCATCGTGCTTAAGAAGCGCCTGCCGCTCTCATGGCTTGCGACTGCCGCCTATCCCGTTCGCACCGACACGGTCGTCAGCTACTACTCGGTCGAGGAAGGCGACGGCGAGCTTGAATATGCCAACAGCGGCGCATGGAACACGGCGCACGATGCTGCTTCCGCCACCGACACCAATGCCGGGGCGGAGACCGCTCGTTTCGAATCCAAGCACGCCGCGGGCAACTATCGCATCAAGCGCGTCGTCCTGCCCTTTGATACCTCCGCGCTTCCCGACAATGCCGTCGTCGACGCCGCGACGCTCAAGGCGTGGATCACCTCGCCTTGGAACGACGGCGATGACGACGGAAGCGACTTTGTCCGTCTGGTGCAGACCACGACCGCCTCGCCGACCAGCATCGCGTACGGCGATTATGATGACGTCGGCGCGGTGGATAATCCAACGGCAGGAGCGACCGACATCGACATAAGCAATACCGGAAGCAACCAGTGGCTCACGCTGACCTTCAATGCTACCGGTCGAAGCTGGGTGAATCCGACCGGTTACACCAAGCTTGGTCTGCGCGAAGGTCACGACGCGACCGATGTTGCGCCGACGAGCAACACCACGACCGGCCTCACCATCTTTACCGCAAACAGAAGCGGTACCTCGCTTGACCCTCTGCTCGAAGTTACCTACCACACCAATGCCGCGCCGTCGGCTCCTACCGGTCTTCTTGCCGAAGGTCAGACGAATCCCGTCGACATCACCGACTCCACGCCCGAGTTCTCGGCGGTCGTGCAGGACGATGACGCGGGCGAGATTGCCGCCTCCTACCAGCTCCAAGTCGCGACATCGACCGCATTCAGCCCCGCATACTGGGACACGACGAAGACCGCGCTTGCAAGCTCCACTCCCGTCGGCCAGCGCATCGCCGACATCTCGTATGCCGGCTCCAACCTCGCCTCCTCCACCACCTACTATTGGCGCATCAAGTTCTGGGATGACGACAATGTTGCGGGCGTATGGAGTACCGCCACCTCCACATTCTCGCTTGCTCCGACCGCCGCCATCGCCACCGATCTCCTCCAGGACATCTCATTCACCTACGACAACATCGGGAACATCACCGCCCTCACCGACCGCTCCGGCACCGGAGCCGCCAAAACCCTCGCCTTCAGTTACGACGACCTCAATCGCCTCACTATGGCCTCCACCACTTCCGCCTCCTCCACCCCATACCGCCACACCTACGCATACTCCTCTCTCGGCAATATCACCGGCATGGCGACCTCGACCGCCACTACCACATACGCATACGGAGAGACGGGCTACACCAATCCCCATGCTCCGACCGCCATCGGCGCCGCCTCACTCTCATACGACCAGAACGGCAACCTCACTGCCTCCTCCCCGTGGACATACGCCTTTGACTATCGCAATAGAATGACAACCACCGGCAACGGTACCGCCACATCCACCTACGCATACGACCATACCACCGAGAGAATCAAAAAGACCGCAAACAGTGTCACCACCATCTACCCCAACGATCTCTGGAACAAAGCAACGAGCGGCGCAACAGCCACCACCACC
>JACQKD010000014.1 GCA_016204695.1 Candidatus Kaiserbacteria bacterium | reverse complement strand
TTCTTTATCTCCTCCAAAATCTTCGCGATTTTGTTTTCGGCATCAGTGATGCTTTCTAAAACCTCTTTCGGGTCTTTGTGGGCGGCTTTTGCATTGCCGTTGGGATTCTTGAAGTCCAGATTGTAATTTCGCTCTTGGATTTCTTTGATGGATACTTTCCACGCATTGCTGTTAGATTTGCGATTCCCCCACCACTTGCGAATGACATCAAACTCCTCGTGCGTAATTCCGCGGTTTTTGGTGTATTGCTTCATCTCTTTGGGAAGCGGAAGTTGGTAATACCAGATTTCTTTGGTGGGTTCGCCTTTGGTGAAAAAGATGAGGTTGGTGTTCACTCCGGCGTACGGATTAAATACACCCTGCGGCAGGCGCACGATAGTATGCACATTGCATTTTTCCAGCAGTTCCTTTTTTACTTCTCCTGCCACGCCTTCGCCAAACAAAACGCCGTCAGGAAGCACAATGCCCGCTCGTCCGCCGTCTTTCAAAAGGTGCACGAAAAGTACGAGGAATAGGAGCGCGGTATCTTTGGTCTGAAACCGGCGGGGAAAGTTTGTCTGCGTGCCGTCCGCCACTACGCCGCCGAAAGGCGGATTGGCCACGATTACATCCACCCTGTCTTGCGGGCCGTATTGCGTGAGCGGTCTGGCAAGCATGTCGTCGTGGCGAATGGTGAAGGGATTTTCCACATCATGGAGCATAAAGTTGGTTGTCGCGAGGAGATGCGGAAGCGGTTTGACTTCTACGCCGTGGACGGAGGATTGTAGGAGTTTTTCATCGTCGGCGGTTTTGACCTGTCCGCTTGCGCGGATGTAGTCCAAGACATTGACCAAAAACCCGCCAGTGCCGCAGGCCGGATCAAGGACGGTTTCGCCAAGCTCTGGCGCGACCATCTCCACGATAAATTTGGTGAGCGGGCGCGGCGTGTAAAACTCTCCGGCATTACCTGCGCTCTGCAGGTCTTTTAAGAGTTTTTCATACAAATCGCCAAAGGCGTGGCGGTCGCCTTTTTTATTGAAATTGATTTCGTTGATTTTGTTTACCACCTGGCGGATGAGCGTGCCGTTCTTCATATAGTTGTAGGTGTCGATGAAGACGTTTTTGACGATGACACCAGAGGTTTGCGTGCCGTGGACGGCAAGTCCTTTGAGCGTGGGAAAAAGTTTTTTGTCTATAAAAGCAAAGAGCTCCTCGCCGGTCATGCCTTCGGGGTCGGCCGCCCAAGCACGCCAGCGCAGTTCCTCCGGAATCGGCGAATGGTAGCCAGGGTCTATGAGCTCCAAGTTTTTCTCCCGGTCGTCAAAGATTTTGAGGAAGAGCATCCAGACAAGCTGGGAGATACGCTGGGCATCGCCATCCACGCCCGCGTCCTTTCGCATGATGTTTTGGATATTTTTAACGATGTTTTGGATGTCAGACATATTATTTTATTGGGCGGTATATAACACGGTTTCTATGTGGCGCACCACTTGCAGATATTTTTCACGGCCGCCGAAGATTTCCTCCACGATTTCAAACGGCGTGCCGTAGGCGGTAAACGGAGACACTTGCAGGTCGCCGATGTCGTCTATGGCAGTGATGCCGCTTGCGGCGTACTTGTCGAGGAGATGGTCAATGATTTCCCGCGCCCTGCCTTCATATTTGGCAAAATAGTCGCTTGCGCGGACTTTTTTCAATCGCTCGCTTCGGGTCAGGGGTTTTTTGCCGTAGGCGACATGGAGGACAAGGTCAAACACATCAAGGTCTTTGCCCACTTCTTTTTGCAATTCATCAAAGACGATACCCATATCGGCAAGCTCGGAAATGATGGCGTCTTTGCGTTCGGTAGCATTCCAGCGATTGAGAAAATCTTCAAGTGAAGCATATACGCCTTGGATGGTCTGCTTGCTGAAGTCTTGAAGCGAGGCGGTAATGAGCTTTCCGGTTTTGGGGTCAATGTACTGAATGAGTTTTTGGATCGGGTCAAACGTGACGCCATCTTTGATATGGATTTTCTTTGGCTTTGGCGCGGCTTCGGTGCCGTCGATTAAAATTTCTTCCTGCGGATTTATTTTCTGCAACTCGGCTTCGCTACGGGTTTCTTGTTCTATCTTTTCTTTTATCGCGAGCGGCTCGGCGCCGTCTTTTTCGTAACTTTCTACCGGGTCGCCGTCAAAGTCCGCGTCCGCAAACAGGCGCGTGACATTGCGGAAATCCATGATGGTGAAATAGTATTTGCCAAACTGCTCGTTGATACGCGTACCCCGGCCGATGACCTGTTTAAACTCCGTCATGGAATTCATCGGCGCGTCGAGCACAATGAGCTTGACCGTCTGGGTATCCACTCCGGTGGAAAGCAGTTTTGAGGTGGTGGCAATGACCGGGTACTTTGACTCCGGATTTATAAAGTTTTCAATTTCCAGTTTGCCATAGAAGTCGTCGCCGGTGATTTTGACAACATATTTTGCATTCTTTTTTATTTCATCAGCGAATTCATTCACCAGGAACCTGCGCATCCGCTCGGCATGGGCTATGTCTACACAAAAGACGATAACTTTTTGGTATATATCCGTCTCACGCATAAAATCACTCACGCATTTTGCCACCGCGCGATTGCGGTCTTCGATGATAATGGAGCGGTCAAACATCGATTCGGTGTATATTTCGTCCGGCACTTCTTGGCCGTGCATATCTATAAAACCTTGCGGCGGGCGCCATTCGTCATTGTTGAAACGATAGCGGATGACTTTATATGGCGCGAGGTAACCGTCATCAATTCCTTGCTTGAGCGAATAGGTGTAAATAGGCGCGCCGAAGTATTCAAAGTTGTCGGCATCGTCAGCGACTTTTGGCGTGGCGGTAAGGCCGATATGTGTTGCGCTCTTGTAGTATTCAAGAACAGAACGCCACAAAGCATCTTCTCGCGCGGCACCACGATGACACTCGTCTACAATAACGAGGTCGAAAAAATCCGCTGAAAATTGTTTAAACTTTTCAGCTTCCTCCCCGCCCATGAGTCCTTGATAGAGCGCGACATAAATTTCATACGCCGGATTTACCTTTGGGTCGTCAATTTTTGTCACCGCTTCGCCAAAATGGCGGAACTCGCCGGAAAGCGTTTGGTCGGCAAGCGCGGTACGATCAACGAGAAATAGGATTCGTTTTTTCTTGCGGGCTTTCCATAGTCGCCAAATAATTTGAAATGCCGTGTACGTTTTGCCCGTGCCGGTAGCCATGACAAGCAAAATGCGATTTTGGCCGCGCGCCACCGCTTCAACAGTGCGATTGATCGCCACTTGCTGGAAGTAACGCGGTGGATGTGCCGATGGATTTTCGTAATAATCCTGCAAAACCGCCTCCTCGACTTCTGGCACTAATCCTTTCTGCTCTTTGTATCTTTGATAGAGATCTGCGGGACTTGGAAAAGCAGAGATGGGTAGTTCATGCTCTTTTTGACCGGATGCGGTGAGCCGATCGTGCTCTAAAAAACCTTCGCCATTTGAGCTGTACACAAATGGAATATCAAGAGACTCCGCATAACTGAGTGCCTGTTGCATACCATCTCCTACGGAATGACTGGCATCCTTCGCTTCAATAAGCGCGATTGGAAAATTATTTTTGTAATACAAAATATAATCGGCTCGCTTTTTCTCGCCACGGGTTATTGTTTTGCCGTAGACATTTATTCTACCCGCGGTAAAGGTAACTTCCTCGCGGATTTGGGTTTGTACATTCCAACCTGCTCCGACCACTGCCGGAGTAATATATTTTGTGCAAATATCGCGTTCTGAAAGATTTTTATCGGGCATAAATTATTTCATTTTATATTCCGATATTCCAATTGCCTTTTTCTATAAAGGCTTCAATGGTTTGACGCTTTGCTTTGTTAAGGGAGTTTGAGTGGGAAAGACGACTCTGTTTGGTATATTCGGAAAGCGATACGATCTTTTTGTGTTCCAAATATGCCAGCCGCTTGTGATAGCTGTTAGTAAGAGCGCGGCCGACTATTTCTTCCATGACCGCCGTTTTATTGTTCGTTTGGAATTCTTTGAATGCGTCATAGTATCTGGCGCGATCGATAAACTTGATGTTGATAGGAACATATCCTTCGCGGATGAGCAGGTAATTATTGATAGCGCGACCGATTCGGCCGTTGCCGTCAACGAACGGGTGGGCGTACTCGAAGGCAAGATGCAATCTGGCGATTCTTCGCACGATATGCTCATGACTCGAAGCGTTATATTCCGCGAGCATCTTTTTCATAAGCTCGGGAATTTCTGACGCATGCGGTGCGATGTGCGTGCCTACCCGTACACGCTCCTCTCCTGTGCGGAATCTTCCGGCGATATCATCGCGGATATTGGAAATGAGCATCTTATGCAAAAACAAAATGACCTCCTCGGTAAGCTCCTGTTCCTTCGCTCGTTTGTCGATGTATTCCACCACGCGTGCGAGATTTTTAGCTTCAAAGAGTTCGCGCTCGGACACAAAGCGGTCGAGATCGATCTGGAGTAGAATTTTTTCGGTTTCTTCCAGAGAAAGTGTGCTGTTCTCGATAGCATTAGAGTTGTATACCTGTTCCGGAATTTCCGCTTCCATGATCATCTTGAGCAACGATTCCTTGCCGGGCGAAACCCTGTAGTAACGTTCGCGCAGTTCGATTATTTTTTTGTATATATTGAGTATTCTCGCCATGTGGTCAAGTGTAGTAAAGTTAACTATTATTGTCAAATAACCGTGAATTCAATGAAAAAATCAACATATTTCACGGTATTCCCTCCAAGACGGCCTATTTTGTGCAGTCAACCGTCGCCGTGGCAAGCCACTGGGGTGGTTGATTTTCTTGCTCCTTTGCTTCGCTCGAATTTTCCACACTCATTGCATTGATGGTGTGGCTCGCGGCTTGCAGTGTCAAGTTCACTCCAGAAAAAGTTGCTTATTTTTCTTGTGTTCTTCGAAGGTTTTGGCGTAGTGGAATGCGCCTTCGGCGTCGGTGAGGTAATACAGATATGGTGATGGTGTCGGCGAAAGTGCCGCTTTGATTGCCTGTAGTCCGGGGTTATTGAGCGGAGTCGGCGGAAGGCCCCAGTATTTGTAGGTGTTGTACGGCGAGTCGAGGGCGAGATCGTCTACGGTTACTTCCTCGCTCTTCTTTCCCAATAAATATGCAAAGCTGGCATCGACTTGGAGCGGCATGCCCTTGTCGAACCGTTTCCACAAAATACCCGAAATAATGCGCATGGATTCTTCACTGTCCGCCTCGCGTTCGAGGATGGATGCCATAATGATGATCTCCTCGCGCGTCCGTGTCGAAGCCGCGAATGTGTCTGCAAGCGGCGCGGTTTTTTCGGCAAAGGTTTCCTTCATCATGTCGACGAGCTGTTCGGCGGTGAAAATCTCCGGCACGTGGTATGTCTCGGGGAACAAGTATCCCTCCGCGTCTGCGGCGGCACGTTCGAAGGCTCCCGGCGGTATGGCGGGCAGTTGGCTTGTCACGATCTTGTCGATGTCGCCGTTCCTCATCCCTTCGGGAATGGTAATGCGTATCAGTGGAGCGGAATGCGTGCCATAGAGGAGCGCGTGCGCGATGCCGAAGACGGAGAGCGGTTCGTCAAACCGGTATATTCCCGCTTTGACTCCTCCCTCTCCGGCTTGCGCGATCAGAATGAGTTGCAAGAGAAGAGACGAATGTACTGCATGTGCGTCTTCGAGCATTCGCGCCGCGGTCACGAGCGACGTGCCCGGCAATATTTCAATGCGTTCTCCGGCAGGAAAAGCGGCGGGAGGTGTGGCGGATGCGACCACTCCTGCGCCGCCCAGAAGTGCGAGCGCAAGAGCGGACAGCGCCCCGATCCGCCATACCGACAGGAAGCGTCGGCGCGGGGCGGGGGTTTCCGCCGGGATCCGGTCCGTTTCTGCGTCTGCGTTGCTATCCTCGGGCATAGACTATGGAGACGCAAAGATTATTTCGTTGCGATCGGAAGGTTGGGAGGCGCCTCGCCGCGCGCCGACGGGATGCGCGGCAGAGTGGGCGTATGTGCCACCTTGCCCGGGAAGTGATAAATTGTCGCGAGCTCTTCGACGGTCAGGATGAATTTCTTGTCGTTCTTGGCGCGGTTTTCGTAATAGCGGCGCTTGTACTCGTTGAGTTCGCGTTTCTTCATGTTGAACCGCCTACGGCCGGTCGGGTCCTGCCACCAGTTCCAGTCGTAGTCGGTGCGCCAAGGCAGACGGAAGGAATTGAGCATCGCGTCGTTGTACTGAAACCATGCCGTGATGATCGCGCCGATACGTTCGCCCGGGAGATAGTACCCCTTCTTGGCGGCATAAATGACGCGTATTCCGGTATTGAACGGTATCTTCGAGAGACTGCGTTCAAGCGCGCTGATAACGCGACGCTCGCCTTCGGTCAGCCGCGGTTGGCTTTCGAGCTCGGCCGGGCCAAGGCGCTTGTCGTCGCGTCCGGCGATCTGGTTGATCTCTTTGCGAACGTCGTCTTTCCAGTCCGGCTTATGAAACAGGCTCCCCACCTTGAAGGTTTCCTCGCGGTGCGCGGATATGAGTATCTGTACCCAGATGCGTTCGTTCGGACCGATGGAACCCAAGAGGTCGAGCATCTGCGTGATGGGGTCGATTTTCAACTCTTCCTTCGGGTCTTTGTCGAGTCCGTACTCGACGTATGTCTTGATCGGATACGCGTCCGCTTTGCGGATGCTGAAGTGCATACTGAAGAGCTCGAAGTCCGTGATGTCTTTGTCGATCTCGGCGGTGTAGTCGGGCACCTCGCGTATCTCGATGCCGGGGTATTGTGAATACAGCTGTGCCTCGATGATGTTTTTGTATTTGCGGACCTGGGTATTGATAAAGAAGCGTACGGTGCCGCCGATGGAGACGATCTCGAGCCCGAATGTCGGCGGATTTTTGCCGTCCCAATATGTCTGGACGAGGTTGTCGGGACTTGCCGTCTGCCAGAGATGGCCCAAGACCAGCTCCATCGCGAGCGGCGATTTCAGTATCTCTTCCGGCAGAAGAATCTCAAGCGTAATGCGTCCCTGCTGGAGGTTGAAATACTTCTGAACATACTTCATCCACCACTCGAAAAATACGAAAAAGAGTACGATCGGGAGCCATACCGGGCTTGTCGCCACGGCAAAAGAAATCACCTTCGGCAGTCTGACATCAAATAGTGAAAAAGCGACGATGATGAGGATCGTGCCGACAACAGAAAGCACGATGCCGGCGTTTACTCCGAATCCCTCAAGCCATCCGATGATCTTTTCTCCAAACCCCATAGATGCACGTATGGTATCACATCGACAGCGTGTGTCTTCAAACGCACTGAACAGGCCGCCAAAGGGCGGTTTATCCGATCACTGCGTATTGTCCGTTCGGAAGCCGCTTGAAGAATGTCCGGTCCTGCAGATTTACCATGATGGTGTTGTCTTTCACGTACCGTTCTTTGCGGACCCGCTCGATGATTTCCTGGAGCGGCAGGGGGCCGTTTGCCTTCAGGATTTCGTGGAGAATGTCCTTGACCACGCCGGCGCTGTATCCCCACTCCTCAAGCGCATACAGGCCCCGGCCGACAAGCACGAAACGCTTGTCCTTGATGAGTTCGTTATGACAGGTCGCCACATGCGCTTTGCGCGCAAACAGCTTTTCGATTGATTCCGCGACTTCCTTGAAATGCATCGGCGAGCCATGACGCTTGACCGCGAGATAGGCGAAGTCGCGGATGCCTTTGGCGCGTACGTTGGGGCTCGAAGCGAGTCCCCATTCGCCGAGGGGGTTCTGCGCGAGCACCTTCGACAGCGAGAGCCATCGGTGCGCAAATTCCTCCCGCTTGTATGCGGGGTCGAGCGCATCGAGCTTGTTGAGTATCGATGCGACGATCTCCTCTCCGCTCAAGAGCGAATCGTCCGTGAGAGAATCATGCAATTCGAGGAGGGCTGTCTCGACCGCCGATGCGACATCTTCGCGGGTAAACCATCGGTGATGGAACGTGCTGTTCTCCTTGCTCCGGTTGAACGGGATACCGAGCACGAAAATAAAATAAAGGTGGTTGTCGGCCGCCCGGTCGGATCCGAATTCCTTCAACAAATCGTGTTCCGCGATGACGCCCCCGAGCAGGTCCATCTCTTTCTGCAACTCCGCGAACAGCGGCGCATACTCGGCGTAGACATCCGATTTTTGGATCATTTCGATGGCGTAATTTTCGATCTGACGCACCCGCTCGCGGGTGATGCCGTAGGTCTGGCCGATGGCTTCGAGCGTCATAGGAGGCTCGCCGTTCGGTCCGAGGCCGTATCGTTTCTCAATCACGTCCCGGGCGCGCGCAGGAAGCACCGAGAGAAGTTTTTTCGTGATCTGTTTGGGCTTAAACGGCAGGTTTTTCATATCTTTCTCCCGAGGCGTGCTGTAGGAAGATTCTATATCTTTAGCACGATATTAGAAATGCGTCAAGTTGTCCACTCTGTTCCCGTGTGATGACGCGGGCCGGGGAGCTAGCGAACAATAATATTGAGGATCTTGCCGGGTACGTAGACGACGCGCGTTATCGTCTTGCCATCGAGATATCCGGCGATATGCTTGTGCGCTTTTGCGATATCCATGGCTGATTCTTCCTCGGTGTCCGCAGACACTTCGATTGTTCCGCGCGCCTTGCCGTTGATCTGGACGGCGATGGTGGCGGTTTCTTCCGTGAGAAGCGATTTGTCGGCGAGCGGCCATGTCGCTTGGTGGATGGAGAACGATTCGCCTGCGGTCTCCCAGAGTTCTTCGGCAAGGTGCGGTGCAAACGGCGCGAGCAGTTTCAAAAATGTTTTGTAGCTTTCTTCGGATAACCCGTCTTTTTCGGCGGCATTGATGAAAATCATCATCGCGCTGATGGCGGTGTTGAATTTGAAATGCTCGATGTCGCGCGTGACCTTGTCGACAGTGCGATGGAGGAGGCTCGTCACGTCCCGCGGCTCGTTTTCATGCACATGCGCGCCGAGACCGTGTACCCGCTCAAGGAAGCGGCGAGTGCCTGCGATGCCGCCCATGTCCCAGGGATAGTTGGTCACTTCACCATATGGTCCCATGAATGCCAGATATATTTTGACCGTATCGGCGCCGAGACGCGACACTTGCTCGTCGGGGTCGATGACGTTACCCTTGGATTTGCTCATTTTGTTGCCGTCGGGGCCGAGTACGAGGCCGCGGTTGACGCGGACGGTAAACGGTTCCGGCACGGTCGCCAGACCCATGTCACAAAGCACTTTTTGCACGAAGCGTGCGTATAAAAGATGCATCGTGGTGTGCTCGGCGCCGCCAAAATAGGCGTCGATCGGCATCCACGCACCTTGCGCCTCCGTAGTCGCGAACACCTCCGTATTTTTCGGATCGGTGTACCGCAGGAAGTACCACGAGGAGTCGACGAATGTATCGAGTGTCTCGACTTCCGGAGTCCATCCTTCTCCGAAAATTTCCACGGTCCGCTTTTTAAGCGCCTCCGATTTTGCAAGCGGCGGCTCGCCAGTCGGCGTGAAGTCCACGTCCTCGGGCAGAAGCCACGGTAAATGCTCGTCGGGGACGGCGTGCGGCAGGCCTTCCGGATCGTAGACGATCGGTATCGGACATCCCCAGTACCTCTGCCTCCCCACCGACCAGTCGCGGAGTTTGTAACGTACGACGCGCTTCCCCCACCCTTTCGATTCGAAATAATCTTTCGTTTTTTCCATTGCGTCGGCGAAATCCACCCCGTCAAGAAAGCCGGAGTTGATCATTCGTCCCTGCGTCCCCTTTTCGACAACTTGATCTTCCGAGACAATGTCGCTCGTGTCATTATCCGGCCCAACGACGACTCGTCGTATCGAAATGCCGTATTTCTTCGCGAACTGGAAGTCGCGTTTATCATGCCCGGGACAACCTTGTACCGCTCCTGTTCCCACATCCTTCAACACGAAGTCGGCGATCCAGATCGGCATATGCTCCCCGGTCACATGGTTGATCGCATACGAGCCGGTGAATACTCCCGTCTTTTCTTTCTGTCCAGTGCGCTCCATCTCGTTCTTTTTAGCACTCGCCTCCGTGTATGTTTTTGCTGTCTCCTCATTTTCTTTTGTGGTAAGTTTGGCAGTCAGCGGATGCTCGGGTGCAATGACGATAAAAGATGCCCCGAAATTCACCGGTGTGGTCGTGAAGCAGGTCAAGACTTCATCCGAGCCGACGATTGTGTAATCGATATTGATACCCTCGCTTCTGCCGATCCAATTACGCTGGGACTCCTTGATCGGCTCCGGCCAGTTGAGCGCATCGAGATCGTCGATGAGCCGGTCGGCGTAGTCGGTGATGCGCAGGAGCCACTGCGGCATTTCTCTATGTTCCACCTCACTGCCGCACCGCTCGCACTTCCCGCCCACCACCTGCTCGTTTGCGAGTACGGTCTTGCACAACGGGCACCAGTTGACCATCGATGTGCCGCGATACGCGAGATTATTTTTGAAAAGTTGCAAAAACAGCCATTGCGTCCAACGGTAATAATCGGGATCCGAGGTGCGTACCGCACGCGACCAATCATACGAATTGCCCATGCTTTCGAGTTGCGCGGTCATTCGGTCGATATTTTCGTATGTCCACTTTTTCGGATCGAGCTTGTTTTTGATGGCGGCGTTTTCCGCAGGCAATCCGAACGAATCGAAGCCGACGGGATACATGACATGCTCCCCCTGCATGCGTTTTGCGCGTACCAAAATGTCCGGCACCGCAAAGGCGTACCAGTGTCCGATATGGAGGTTGCCGGAGGGATAGGGATACTCGGTCAGAATGTACCGCTTCTTTTTTCCCTTGTGGTCATTTGCGACCTCGTACACCTTCTCATCCCTCCAGCGCTTCTGCCATTTTTTTTCTATTGTTTTGTGGTCGAATTTTTTATGCATAGGGAATAGGGGCGGCAAGTCAGCATTGTCCGTAATTTTTAGTCGAACGGTACTGGTTTACCGTCGAGTGGTTGGATGAGACTCGGGTCAATAGTTCGGTCAAAACAGGTGCGGCCTGCCGTGTGTTCCCAGCTGGTATTATTGCCGACACCATATGATGGAGCGTACGGTTCTGCGTAGGTACCGTCTGAATTCTGTGCGAATGTCGCACAGAGCGCGAAGGAAGTATCGCCGGTTTTTCGATATTCGTACGGTTCTCTGCCTTCCGGTGCCTGCGGGACATGGAAGTAGGTGATATCGCTTTCAAGCTCTGAGAGTGTTGCCGGTAGCGTTCCGTTCTGTTGCCAGTAATTCACCACCTGATTTTGAATCATGGAGAGGTCTTGTATCTCCTGCTGGTCAAACCGTATCTCGCGCTGAATCATCGGCGAGCCCATGATGAAGAAACTGCCGATGATTGCAACGAGTACGGCGCCAACCGTCACGATGCCGACCATTTTCGATGCACTTGCGCGGTTTTGCCAATAGCCCCGGATATCGAGGAGGAAGTACCAGAAGATGACGCCGGTGATCGCGAAGAGTACGAGCACTTTGAGCACAAACGGCGTCGCCAGCTCTCCGCCGAGAAACGAGTAAAGGAGGGTGATGAGGTCCCCGACGATGGTCGCTCCGGCGACAAAGAGGGTGATGTATGTCAGCCATTTACGAATCGCAAATGTATACCGCTCGGGCGTGATGCGCGCTTCGCGCTGGATGACTCGCATGAGCCAGAGGAAGAGCGGCACGAGAATAATCAGGGATGCAATCGCAAAACGCATCGGAGCTGAATACGGGTCGTAGCCGCCGTAGGAGTAGTAGTTGCTATAGAGCGGGTCGGGGAACGCATAGCCGATAATGAGAAAAAGAAGCGTGCCGAGTGCGGTCGCCGCCGCATAGAGCGCCGCAAATGCTCCGAAATGGAGAAAAAAGTCTCGCGGTGTGTTTTTCATAGGTTTAGACAAACCGAATAATGACCCCATTATGTCGCTAAAATGCGGTTTCCGCAAAGCGCAACGGAATTTTGACAAAAAGTCTATAGCGTTGCATTCTCGGGGCAGACCTTTTTGGAAGGAGGGCGTGTGAAAGATATTTTTCTTTGGGTCAGTGTCGTGGCGATGGCGGTTGTCGCCATTGCTTTGGCGATTCATAGTGTGGTAACCCGGTAAAGTCTACGAGTGCGCAACACGCACTCGTACTCATTTTCGGTCGTCCTTCTTTTCGCCCACGGATAAGTCGGTCGATTGGATCGGGCTTTTCATTCCGGGGATCCAATGCGCTTCTATTTTTTTGTGCTTTTTCTCGTAATCTTCGATTTGATACGCGAGCCACTGCGAGAGCCGCTTGGCGTGCTGGGGCGTGAGCGCGTATGCGGTCGCGTGTTCTCCCGAGACCATCGCGAGCACGAAAAACTCTTCGCTGAATCCCCCGGTCACATTATCCAAAAATTGTTTCGGCGCTTTGGTGATGTCCATAGTGGAAGCATTATACATTAAATTCGAAACTCAATGACGTCGCCGTCTTTGACGACGTATTCTTTTCCTTCGGTGCGGAGCGTGCCGCGCTCGCGGGCGGCGGCGATTGACCCTGCGTTCACGAGGTCTTCATATGCGACGACGCTCGCGCGGATGAATTTGTCGCGGAAGTCGGTGTGGATGGCGGTACCTGCTTCCGGTGCGGTCGAGCCGTTGGGAATAGTCCACGCGCGCGTCTCGTCTTGCCCGGTCGTGAAATACGAAATGAGACCGAGAAGCCGATAGCAGGCGCGGATGAGGTCGGCAATGCCGGAGTCCTGCGTCCCGTACTCGCGTCGAAATTCCTGCTTCTCGTCTTCGGCAAGGTCTTTCAATTCATGCTCGACGCCGGCATCCACGAGCACATACTCCGAGCCGGTCTCTTCCATAAATTGCGTAAGTGCGGTCCAACGCGGGTCGTTTTGCTCGTCGATATTGAAGGCGCCGGCTTTTTTGTTGAGTACATACAGTATCGGTTTCGTCGTCAGAAGCTGAAGTTCGCGGATGGGTGCCGTTTCTTCCGCATCAGCGACGGGGAGCGTGCGCGCAAGCTGTCCGGCTTTGAGGTGTTCGCGCAGTCGGGCGAGCACCGGCGCGGCTTTCGTCGCGGTCTTGTCGCCGCGCTTGAGATCGTTTTGGGCGGCGGTAAGGCGTTTGGCCACTGTCTGTAGGTCAGTCAGTACGAGTTCAAGATTGATGACCTCGATATCCGCGAGCGGGTTCACGACTCCCGCGATGTGGATCGTGTCTTCGTCATCGAAGATGCGCACGACCTCGGCGATCATATCGGTCTCGCGGATGTGCGAAAGGAATTGATTGCCGAGCCCTTCCCCGTCGGCCGCGCCCTTGACCAGTCCCGCGATATCGACAAACTCGATTGCCGCGGGGATGGTCTTCTGCGATTTTGAGATTTTTGTCAGCGTGTCGAGCCGATTGTCTGGCACCGCGACGATGCCGACCGACGGGTCTATCGTGCAAAACGGATAATTTTCCGCAGGCACGCTGTTTTTGGTCAACGCATTAAAAAGCGTGGACTTCCCCACGTTCGGCAGACCCACGATTCCGACGGATAATTTCACCGTGTGATAGTAGCATATAACCTATATACGGGAAAAATTCTTTGCCGGCCTGTCGAGAATACCCCCGTCCGATTGAAGTGGAGATTGGCGGCCGGCCGTTTTTACTAGTCTTGCCGAGAACGCCCTGCGGTCTCTGCCGCAGGGATGAATCGGCATATACGAGAAGCACGGGCGGAGCCCGCTCTGCTACTAGCAAAGAACCCCTGTTCCTGTGCCAAGAGCACACTCCTAACGTCCTGTGCTCTTGGCACAGGGTTCTTTACGTTTTTTCTTCGCTCGCAATTTAAGATATTCGTCTCTGCTCATATAGGTGCTTGCGTCCGCCTTGTCGGTAAATACAACGCCATCAAGATGATCTATTTCATGCTGGATCACTCGGGCAAGCAAACCGCCAGCTTTCAGCCGGAATTTCTTTCCCTTCTCATCCAGTGCCTCAATCGTTACCGATGCGGGACGTCTGGTAACGCCAAATAAGTGAGCGAAGGCTATGCTCCCGCAACCTTCCCAGCCGCTCGTCTTTTCTTTAGAGACTGAAAGTACCTTCGGATTTATGAAAATTCTCAACGGATCGACATTCTTAATGCTCTGACCCTTCCTGAGTTGCGTCTTCCTGATTTCCGTGATGAATACCCTCACACTCTTTGCTATTTGAGGGGCGGCAATGCCCACAAGTTCATGCGTATGCATGGACGCAACGAGATCTTTAATGATTGTTTGAATGACTTTCGATGTCGGGTTGGATACCTTCTTCGCCTTTGCCCGAATGAGCTTGTTTCCTATTTGTGTTATGTCGGTGCCATGCATGACGTTCGTCATAGAGAAGTCGCATGTGGGTGTTCCTTTGTATCTTGCTCACGCTTTTCGGGTATGACGAAAATCGCGAGAATGTAGACCACGACGCCGGGGAAGATGCCGGTGAAAATGACGACGAGGAGCCATGCGAGACGCAACAGAGTCGGGTCGATGCTGAAATAGTCTCCCAGTCCGCCGCAGATGCCGGCAAATATCTTGTTCTCTTTGCTCCGATACAATCGTTTCGGTTCCATATGCCACAGTATACCAAACAAAATCGCCGGCGCCCTTTCGAAGATTGTCGTCTTTTTATTCTTTAATCAAATCCTCCGTGTAGCCCCGCCGCACCAGCTCTTCATACGCTTCCCATGCTTCCGCGGGTATCTCCTGCTCTATTTGAAAGCCCTTCGCGGGGTACTCTCGGATTCTCTGCATATCTCCGACTATCATATTGATCACATATTCTTTTGTGCGGTCTGCAGTGGGATAGTCTTCAAACGAAATCGGCGGAGACGTCACGATAAAATCCATTTCCGGCCATTGCTGGATGAAGGTCGCGTATGTTCTTCGTTCCATGTATGGCTTTTGGACGAGGATCAGCTTCTTCGGATGCAGGCTCTTTTCTTCCAAAAGCTTTTTGGTGAATGTAATGTTTTGTTCGGTGTTGGTCGACTCTTTCTCAAGGAGCATGGCGGTCTCGGGTACTCCCATGTCTCGTGCAGTCGAAGCAAACTTTTCCGCCTCGCTCATTCCCCAGAGCTCGCGAGCTTTCCCTCGCGTGCCGGTGTTGCCGGAAAAAATAATGAGCGGCGCCCATCCGTCGAGATACAACATTGCCGCGTACCCAGCCACGCGAATATCACTGCTTCCCAACACGAAAATAGCGTCCGCTTTTTCGAGCGAGTGATGCATAAGCATGTAATCCCAAATGATTTTCGCGAGAGCGTCAGTCCCCATCTTATTTGAACCACTCTTTCAACGTTTTCGGCCAGCCGAGCAATAAAAGCAGTGCGAGCGGTGCTCCCCAGTTGGCCCATCGCTCGACGAAGTCCCAAACGGGCATGCCGACAATCGGCCGCAGAAGCGCCGTCCAGAATCCCCAGAAGACCATCCAGAGGAGTGCGATGCGCACCGGCTTCAGGAGGACAAGAATCGCCAGCGCGATGTCAAGAAGTCCCAATATAAAGAGTAATTGCGTCGCCGTCCCCGGGTCGGAGACGCCGAACTGCGCGAACCAGCCGACCCAGTCTTTCTTTCCTTGCAGGGCAAAGACCCCGTGGCCGAGAAATTCTCCGGCCACCGCGATCCGAAGCGCCCACTCCGCTGTTTTGGTGTTCATAATTTGTTGCACGTTATAAGTAATACTACGAATATATCATGCCTGTACCGGCAACTACCGGCGAATCGTTCATATCGTGCGTGGCATTGTTCGTTTTTTGTCGGTCCCGATTCGGTTTGTCCGTATGTGCATCAGTTATTGCGCATACCATGTGCGATACCATTCCCGCATCGCGTCTATTTCCTGCGTTTGCGCCTTGATGATATCTGCGGCAAGTTGTTCCATTTCGGGCCGCTCTGTGGCACGCGAGAGCATCTGCGCCATCATGACCGCCATCTGGTGGTGCGGGATCATTTCCTCGATGAATGCTTTATCGAACGGTTGCGCGTTTTCAAGTCTTGCGGTATCGGTGTCATTTCCCATCATGCCGCCATGCATCATCATGCCAATACCCATCGAGGAACGCACATACGGCACTTCGTCATTTCCGAACCATGATTTGTACCACTGGTCCATCATATCGATTTCAGCCGATTGCGCCTTGATGATGTTTGCGGCAAGCGTTTTGATTTCCTCATGTTCGGCGCGAGTTGAGGCAAGCTTCGCCATAGTAATGGCATCCTCGTGGTGCGGGATCATCTGTTCGATAAAGTGGGAGTCTATTTCTCCCGACATCCGGCCGCCGCCCTGCATCGTGCCACCGGGTCCCATCATGGAATCCCGATAGCCCGGTGTACCGCTCCATAAGGGAGTCAATACCAACGTAAGCACGACGCCGACGACTATCCCTCCCAGTCCCCACATAAAAGTATTTGTATTCATAACCATATGATAGCAGAAAAATATATTGTCTATATATGCCATGCCCCTTTCGCAGGGTGTTTCATGCGCGTAGGCTCTTAGTATCAAAGTACGTGCGCGCGTCTTTGATCATCCGCCGTACGCACCACCGTGCATACATGCCGCCGAACAGCCGTCCAAGCCAGACATTCGTTGTTGGCAAGTCATAATCAATACGAACCCGCAGGAGCGAGCCGCTATCTTTTGGTGTTATCTCGATGCTCATGCGATAGGAGCCGATAACCAGCAATTTCGGAATGTCGACTGTTTCCCATGTTTTTACAAACGGCGGATCGCGGCGCGTGACGACTTCGTCGAGGAATAATCGTATGCCAAACGCCGTACCGGTCATACGAATGTGGGAACCGACCTCCTGTCCGCGTCCCGCGTCAACCGAAACGTGCATCGTGCCGCCGCCCATCATCCAGGACGATTCGTTCATATGCGATGAGAAACGCGTATGATCGTCTATATATGCAAAGAGTGTCTCTGGAGAAGCGGAAATGAGAGTGCTCTCTTCGTAGTGTCGGTCCATAGTGATTATTCAAGATTCCACATACATGGACGCTCGGGGATCCCGCCGGCAATGACCACAACCCGTGGTCGCGTCGTATTTCACGCGAGACTGTCCCTGTGCGCAAGATCAGATGACGGTACCGTCATCCGTCCACTGAATTCAGTTGCCCTTTTTTGAGATTTGCTTCCAGAGCCATATCCCGAGAAGCACAAGGTCAATAAACACGACGAGATACAACAGCCAGCCGATACCGCCATCGCCCATCATCGAATATCCGTTCATCATAGTTTGGTTTCTTAATTTGCTACGGTTTTATAATTTTCTTTTTCTTCCGATCGTATACTCGACGGGCCCATTTTTGCTCTGCGATTATGGCACCCTTCCCTATAATACCGACCAATGCCGCCGGAAGTCCATGAGTTTCCCCGGAAGTTGTGCACAGGTCGAAAAAACGGCTGATACAAATCCTGTCGCGCACCGAACGGCTATGCGGCGAGCATCTTCTGCGCATGTTCCGCGATCTGTTGGGGAGTGACAAGCACTTTGAGTAAGAATGTGGCGCCGAGTCTGTGGACCCGCTCCTTGTCGTCCACCTGGCTGGTGTTCGAGACCACCAACACGGGCAGGTCTTTTAGATGTTCATCTTTCCGTATCATTTCAAGAATCTCAAAACCGCTGATGTCGGGAAGAAAAAGGTCCAGTATCAAGAGATGCGGCGGATCTTTTTTCAACGCTTCGCTGGCGGTGCGGCCGTCTCCGAAGCGTTCCGCGGAAATATTATGAGCCGCCAATTGATTCATGAGCATCGAACTCAAAAACTCGTCGTCTTCGACGAGAAATACCCGTTTTGCCGATGCCGTGGTCATATGGGAGTATAGTACACAGTTGATAACTTTTTTTACGGGGAGGTTATGTATACTCTATCATAAGGAGATATTAAAAAAAGCACGGATGCCTTAAACACACAACAGCATGGAAATGGAACCAATGGGGGGTACAATCATTCTCGGTCTGCATATGGAGGCTTTCTTGATGATCGTGTCCGGTATTTTTTACATACTGTGCGCGGCATCTCTTTGGAGATCGTACCGGAGGGAGAAAAATGAACTGATCGGCGCGTTGCTCGCCTTTCTTCTGTATCAGGCGGTGAACATGTTTTTCATGGGATTGGAAGTACAAACCATGAACATCTTTTATGGTAATGTCGCAAGTCTGGCGGTATTCGTCGGTTCCGCCTATATGCTCAAATTCCCGTTCAGCTCCCTCTCTCAAGGGAAGAGACGGGTCTTGTTTCTCCTTATACTTGCGGCCGTGCTAGGTCTCTTTGTCTGGTTTATGCAGACGGAAGAACGGCAAATGAAATTGATGGAATTCACACTTTGGTATGACATCGTGATCAACGGCTTGGTGGTCGGCGGCTTCATGCTCCTGCTCGCCATCAGGACCACGGAGCGTCTGCTTAGGATCAAGGCGTTTGGAGGAGGTGCCGGAGTCGTGAGTTGTTGCGTCGTCGCCAACGGAGCAATGCTTGGCGGAGCGATACTTGCCGGCTCGGTGATCGGATTCTTCGCCCCGGTGATCATTCTCGGTTCACTGCTTTTCACCCGAGGAAGGCAACAACCGACGATGAATCGCGTATAACGTCAAGCCTGTCCGATATTGCATATACTCTAATGCCATTGAGCTTCGGGTTGTCAGGGGGCCCGACTGTCTTCCAATAGCACGCTTGTTTTCCGTCCATATATGCAAGAGATAATCGAAAAAATCACGTTGTACGCGGTCGGCGGAGCGGGCGGCGCCGTTGCGGGCACTATCCTCCTGACCTTTCAGATATCGCCGGTAACACGGGATGAATCGACGGCCATGCTTATTATCATGAGTATCCTCGGCATTCTCGTGTCGGTGGCGATTGTCGCATATCGGCAAGAGCGGATTGCAAAGAAGAACGGCAAGGTGCGCAACGAGATCGTGTCGCTGATTACACATGAGATGCGAACCGGCCTCACGTCGACCGGATGGACGATTCAATTTATTCTCGACAACTATACGGGCGTTCTCAAGGAGAGCGACAGGAAAATGTTGCAGGACGCCATCGCGTCGATCCGCACGACGGTCGTGCATGCGGTAAATCTTCTCGATGTCAGTATTCTTGATATCGGAAAGCTGTCGATTTCTCTCGCGTGGGTCACGCTCGCGGAAGTCGAAGAAATGATCAACGAAACGATTGAGCGCTATTCGGTGGGAACGCGCCAACGGGGTATAGAGTTTCGGACGGAAGTGCGGCTGGATCAAAAACGGCAGGTCGAAGTCGACATGTTGCGTCTGCGGATCATTTTGGAAAATCTTCTTGAAAACGCACTCCAGTATACGAGCGAGGGCAAAAATGAGATAACATTGTCCGTTACCAACGACGACACGCACCTGCATGTGCGTGTTCAAGACACCGGTATCGGGATTCCGAAAGGAGAACAGGGTAAAATTTTCTCGGAGTTTTTCCGAGCAAGCAATGCGAGAAAGCGACTTAGTACGGGAAGCGGCATCGGGCTGTATATGTCCGACCAATATGTCAAAGCACACCGCGGCACTATCCGTTTCGAATCGATCGAGAATAAAGGCACGACTTTCTTGATAGCTATTCCGTTGAAGACGGAGGCGAATGTCAACGAATTTCTGACGAAGATGTAGCCGCGATCCGGAGTCTGTCCCGCGGGGCCGACCGGTACCGGTCGCAGGTCGTCATTTTCCGGCTTTGCCGAGCTCTGCGACTTTTGCCTTCCATTTGGCACGGTGCGCATCGGTGACGTGATCGCCGGGACCGAACGTCGTGGCGCAGGCCTTGATGCCCGCAAATCCCAAGATGCCGTGCACGATTTCATTGGTATAGTCGCCGAATTTCAACCATGTCATAAAGGGGCTGTGCGTTCCTGCGACTACGATTACCCGTGCGGTTTTACCTTTGAGCCGTTGGATGAGTCGGTGCGACGGCTTTTCGAAGTTGAAGGCAAATCCGGGCAGATACATGCGGTCAAACATGCCTTTCAACAGCGCAGGCATGGTGCACCACCAGTTCGGATACACGATGACGACATGATCGGCCCACTTCCACTTTTCCTGCATGGCGATGAGATCGGGCTCAAGGGGTTGGATGACCTTATACCCCTTGTGCAGGATGGGGTCGAATTTCATGTCGGCGATATTGACGCGTTGCACTTCATGTCCGGCAGTGCGCGCGGCTTCTTCATATGCCGTTGCGAGCTCGCCCGAGAAAGATTCCGTATCGGGATTCCCTAAAAGAACAAGTATTTTTTTCATAATGTTTTCTAGAGTGTGTTCAAAAATCCTTTAGATGTGCGAAGCCGAGGAGTGAGCACGCGAGGTGTATAGATAATACAGTGAGTGTTCGAGCGCCGAAGGCGACAAAGCAGATGAAGATTTTGGGACATACTCTGTTACTTTCTAATAGAACCGTTAGCATTAAACTGTTGCCGTATCTTTGGAGCGCCCATAAGGGCCGCAAGCTCCTTCTGGTATTTCGGCATCACGGTCATTGCGGCCATAGTCTGATCCTTCCCTTTTTTCATTTCGTCCTTTATTTCCTTTGCGATTTGTTCGAAAAGTTTGGGGTCTTTCTCCACCATCGCCAATATCTGCGCGCGTTGCGCAGGAGGCACGTTCTTGAGCTGGCGCTCAAGCATTTTCCGCATCAAAAATTCCTTGATCATGTTATACGGGCTCGTCTATTCTAGCAGAATTCGATTCGACCGTCACAACGACCGCTTCCAGCGTGTCCGCAACCGGTATACTCTCCTTCGGCGCCACCTTTTGCGTGATAAGTTCGATCACGACCGCCATGGCTACGACGCACCCGGCGTAGGTCAGTACGAGCGGCAGATACGAGTAGAGGATGTCTCCGGGCAATGCGGAGACGACACCGAGCGTATACCAGCTTGTCGCCTGGATCGCGGAGCCGATCTTTTTTGGCATGTAGTGAAATGTCATCAATACGGGATTTACGAAGAGCACCGCAACCACTGTCCACATAAATGCGAGTACGTCCGCGGCAAGAAGTTCTTTGACCGACACGCCATTGTACATGTAAAAACCGATCTTAAGGATTTCCATGAGAAGAATAAGCACCATCGCAACGCGAAGCACGATATAGACCACTTTTTGGTACGGCCGCCCCGTCTCGTGGAGCGTGGGGCTGTGTGTAGCCATGAAGTAGAAGACGAGCGCAAACGTCGAGGATCCGACACCGAGCGACACCGCCATGCTACTTATGACCGGCACCAGAGCGTAGAAGAAAAACATTACCAATACGATACCATATCGCCGACGGGATAAAAGCCGCCGATGTGCAAAAAGCTCATGCTCTGTGGATATCGATATGGAGGTACTCCCAGAGGTAGAGGGCGGCGATACTTTCGTACCCGGTCCATTTTTTCGCGAATCGGCGGATGGTTCTCTCGGCGGGGCGAGCGCGGAGGCGATATGCGCGTTGAATGCCGTTTTGGAATCCGAGGTCGCCGACCGGTAGGATATCCGGTCGTCGCAAGCCGAAAATAAGATACATCTGCGCCGTCCATACTCCGATGCCGCGTACCGCGACGAGTGCGGCGATTATGTCGTCGCTCCGCATCCTCGGGAATCGCTTGGGGTCGATGTTCTCTTCGGCGAAATGCCGCGCGAGATCTTCGAGCGTTGTAATTTTATTCAGTGATAGGCCGCACTTCCGCAGTGTGTCAGCTCGCGTTGCGAGGATCTCGCGCGGCAGGAGCATCTTCTTGTTTCCGTAGAGCGCACATACTCGCTCCCAAATGGTCGCCGCCGCTTTGACCGACAATTGCTGTCCGACAATCGCCCTGCACAGATGCGTAAACGCATCCCGCTTCTCAAATCGTCGTTGCAACTTCCCCACTCTCTGTGTCACTTCCGCGAGCACCGGATCATGCCGTTTGAAATGAAGCAGTGCCGCATCGATATCCTTTTGATCCATCATAGCAACATATACCAAATACAAAAAAACGGCGAGTGCCGGGCACTCGCCGCTCTCCCCAAAAGTACACATGACTATCATCCTTTACGCCCGTTGGTAGGCCGGGCAGTGGCATCCGAGAACATGACAGAAGATTTTGTCCTTCTGGCTCCCGATACCGTGGTTCTTAAATGGGTGGCCACACCCCGGATTGGCGCAATCCGGCATTCCCCCAACACGATCGGCGGGGAAATGTCTCTGGTCGCCCGTCCCGTCACAATAAACACACCCGAGGCCGTCCAACTGCCCGCTTGAATGGGCACAGATACAGGCCATAACCCTCTCCTTCTTGCCGTTTCTCTGCTTGCTCGCAGAGTGAGATATCGCGGTCGCTCCGCGATATACCCCCGAGGGCATATATCTCCGGCAAGGTGACGGATTATAATGGAAGCATGTATTTTGTCCAGAGATTTCTAGACAAGACGACCATGTACCGGCTGATGGTGTGGTTTTTGGTTGTGTTGTTGGGATGGGCGGTGGCGGCGAGCGCGGTCGGGCTTCTTCCATATAGGTGGTGGGAGGTTCTCTTGCAGACGCTCCTGCTTGTCGCGGCGTGCCGGTTGGTGAGCGAGATTATCTCGCGGATAGTCGGCGCAACGCAAAATATCGAATCGGCGATTATCAGCGGCCTCATTCTTTCGGCCATCATCGGGCCGGTGTCGCTCGCGGCAGACTGGCACTGGCTCCTGCTTGCGGCGGCATTCGCGATGGCATCGAAATATGTTTTTGCGATGCGCAAAAGTCATATTTTTAATCCCGCCGCGTTCGGTGCGTTTGCGGCCGGACTCCTCGGATATTCGGCAAGCTGGTGGATCGGAAGCGTGGTGACATTGCCGCTTGTGCTTCTGGGAGGACTGCTGATTGTCTGCAAAATCCGCAGGATGCATCTTGTCGCCGGCTTTCTCGCGGCGTATCTGGCATTGCTGTTCGTTGACGTTTTCTTGGTGCGCGGAGGGACCGTGGCGGATATCCCGACACTGCTCTATACCATTTTCATCTCCTCCCCCATCTTGTTCTTCTCGTTCGTGATGCTGGTCGAGCCGCTGACGTCGCCGCATACCAAGCGGTGGCGGATATGGTTCGGTACGGTGATTGCCGCGGTGATGTTCGTCCCGCAGTGGGTGGGGATGTCCGCGGTGCCGCTTGAACTTGCACTGCTTGTCGGCAATATCTTCGCGCGTATCGTGAGTCCGGATTTTCGCCAGTCGTTTGTATTGCGGAAAAAGAAACAATTGTCGGCGGATATTTGGGGATTCTGGTTCGAGCCGATGAAACCCTTTTCGTTTTTTCCGGGACAATTTTTGGAGTACACGCTCGCGCATCCGAAGGCGGATGCGCGAGGCGTGCGCCGCTACTTCACCATCGCATCGGCGCCGGAGGAGAAACAGATACTGCTCGCGACGCGCTTTGCGGCGTCCAAGGGAAGCACATGGAAGAAGAGGCTCGGCGAGATGCGGGAGGGAGACGACATTGTCGCAGGGAAAGTCGCAGGCGAGTTTATCCTGCCCTCCGACCCGAAGCGAAAAATCGTCTGGATCGCCGGAGGTATCGGCGTCACGCCTTTCAGGAGTATGGCGAAATACTTGCTCGCAAAAAACGAGCGTCGGGATATTGTGCTTCTTTACGCCGCTCGCACCGAGCAGGACCTCGTGTTCCGCGACATATTTGAAGAGGCGGCAAAAGTCGGTCTGCGGAATGTATACGTACTTTCAGAAGCGGACAAAATACCAAGTGGATGGACTGGAAGAACCGGCCGCCTCGATGCGGATATGATCAAAGCCGAAGTGCCGGATGCGAGCGAGCGCATCTTTTATATCTCTGGCCCCGAACCGATGGTGGAAGGAATTTCGAAAACGCTTCTCGACATGGGCATACCCGACCGCCACATCCGCCGCGACTATTTCCCCGGATACGCGTGAGGCCTATTTCCAAAGAGCTACTCGCGCAAGGGTGGCGATGCCGACGATGCCGTCGCGGGGACGGATCTTCTTCCCTTCCCCGAAGTCGCGCGGGGTGTAGCGCACGGGCACTTCGATAATACGGTGTCCGCGTTTGAGAAGCCGCGCGGTGATTTCCATTTCGTATTCGAAACCGGCGCTGGTGAGGTCGAGGTCCTTCAGAATGTCGGTGCGAACGAGCTTGTAGCCGGTGTAGATGTCCGAAAGACGCGATTTGAAACAGGTATTGGCGAGCGCGGTGAGCAGTTTGACTCCCGCGACATAGTGCGGCCGGCGGCTTTCAAACACGCGCTGTCCTCGCGAGCCGTAGACGGCATGCACACTGTTTTTCGAAAATGCGGCAAGGAGCGCGGGAATGTCCGCCGGGTCGTATTCAAGGTCGGCGTCCTGGATGATGACGGCATCGCCGGTCGCGAGCGCCGTCGCGGTGCGGACCGCCGCTCCTTTGCCGCGATTTTCGGGGTGGCGGATGTAGGTGATGTGCGAGCGGTACGGCGCGAGCGCCTCCTCGGTGTCGTCGGTCGAGCCGTCGTTGACGACGATGATCTCTTTTTCCCAACCGGCCATGGGGACGGCGCCGAGCCGTTCAAGTACGGTATTGACCGTTTTTGCTTCGTTGTATACGGGAACGACGATGGAGAGTGTTTTCATTGTCGATGTCATGACGGCGTCATCCTGAACCGCTCGCGCGGGATTTCAAACTCACTGATGATAGCAGTATTTTGCTCGTTCCGCTTGAGAAAAATGATGACGAAATTGTCGGCGTACACCGGCGCCCAGTCGGGGTCGTTGATCCGTGCGACCAAAAATTGCTGAGCCCACGGCGTGTAGTCATGGTACGAGAAGAAGATGGTGTTGAAGTGATGCGTTGCGTCCTGTTCGTTCCAGACAGTTTCATTTTCCTGCATCGGAATATATACGTTCCGGAAAAATTCCGCAGGGTATGCTTCGGGGCGGTTGTCGACGAACACACGTTCGTGCGGATAGAGGTAGTGGATGAGATACCCGCCGATGTCGTAGTTGTTGAATATCGGTCCCTTGAGATCGTGCGCGAGAAAAAATTCCGCAGAGCGCTCGTTGCCCGGCAAGAGGCCGAGTGCGTGCGGCGGATACGCATACGCCTTGCGCATCTCGCCGGTGACGAACAAAAGGACGATGACGGCGATAACTCCGGCGAGCATCCACTCGGCGGTTCGCGAAGCGGACGTTTTTATGGATGGAAATGCGTGTGCGACATTTTCGGCGAAGAGCGGTAGTGCGAAAAGGCCGAAGATGGTGAAGTTGCGCAGGGCGAGCGCCGCGGCCACGCCGAATCCGAGACCTAAAATTAGCTCCACAATACGTATGTTCTCGCCGTACCGGCGCTGTTCAGGTTGTATGACAGTTTCTTCCTTACAGGAACTGTATACCTTTTGGCTATTTCCGTTCGCTTCGCTTCGGAAATATCTCAAAAGGTCTTGCGAAGCCGTCCCACGGCTTCTCACCATTCGGTCGAAACTGTCGACAACCTCTTGCGAAGCTCCAAGTATTCGCTTCTCACGGATGAAGACGAGTATGAAACTTCCGACGAGCGCGGCTGAAACGATTTCAAAATAAAGCAGGTTTGGACGGTTGAGTATGCTCCGGAGGAACCACACCGACTGGTTCTCGACGAGCCGATAGCCGTATTCATTGAAAATGGTAAACGGCGCGAGCGCGCCTTCGAGCGTAAACGGATTGACGAATACTGCGGCAAGCACGATGCCGAAACAGAGCGCGAGCGTTTTGGTTGATGCGTGCCGCCTGCCGCGCATGACGATGTCTTCAAGCAGGAATGTTCCGACCAATACCCAGCCGACGAAAAAATAGATATGGAGATTGACCCAGAGGACTTGCAGAATGCCGAGTGTTATCGCAAGCGCTTTCGCAGAGAGTCGCCCTTCGCGATGCCTAAGGAGCAGAAAGAAATATACGCCCGCGAGCAGATAGCTGAATGCCTCGGGCCGGACTTCGGTGCGCTCGGCGATGATGGGCAAGAGGAGGAGTGCGAAGACACTCGCAAGCGGAAGTCCGCCCTTTTTCCATGCGATACGGAAAAAAATGAGAAATGCCGCGGCGCTCACGAGGATGAACATGAGGTGTGTTCCCGCGAATCCTCCGACAATGAACGTGAGATAGAAAAGGACGCCGGAGAGCCAGTGATGATTGGCGACCGGGAAGTCCGGATGCGTGTAGGAATAGGTGTTGGTGTCTATCGTCTGCCACGTCTCGAGGAAAAGCCGGCCGTTCGCGATATGCCTGCCGAGGTCGGCGGTCACGAGATTGATACCGCCGGAGAGCAGGATGATATAGAGCATGACGAGCAATACGGGAAGCGCGTATGGGAGGAGCCGCTCAAGTCGCAAAGGCATGATGATGTGGTTTCAAAACGTTAGTCGGCGGAACGCCTCGGCGTATTTCCAGCCTTTCTTTTTCCCGAAATCTCGCGCCCGCTTGCGCAGTCGCGCCTCCATATCTTTCATATCCTTGATCTGGCTCTCGTGGCTTTTGAGCGCGGCGATCTTTTGTGCGATGGTTGCGGTGATATTTACAAAATAATTCGGTTTTTCGGAGCTGTAGAACCATACCTCTTCGATTTGATGCGGGAAGATGTCTTCTTGCGCGAGTTCGGGGAAGAACGAATCGGAGCCGACTCCCGGATAGATGGCGTCGAAGACGATCTCGGCGGTGATGCGGTGGTCGCGGTGAAAACGACCGAAACTGTCGAAGCTGTTGTTCCCCGGGTCTTGCGAGAGCACGACATCCGGCCGTTCCCGTCTGATCACCCGCGTCACTTCTTTGCGCACATCTTTCGTATGCTCGAGGTCGCCGTCGGTATTACGCAAAAAGATGACTTTTTGGACGCCGACCACTTTCCCCGCCGCTTTCTGCTCGCGTTCGCGCATCGCGACCATTTCCTTTTTCGTCTGCTTTACTTTGTGTGTGCCCTTCTCGCCGTTGGTGAGAATACAATAGACAACCTCATTGCCTTCGGCGGTGAGCTGTGCGACCGTGCCCGCGCACCCGAAATCAAGGTCGTCCGGATGCGCCGAAAACACCAAAAATTTCTTCTTTTGTTTCAGTTTCATGAGCAGCGCAAAGAGATTAGCTTACAGCAAAGTATACTACTTTCTAGAAGGAGGTGAAAAATGTTTGGATTGTTGCTGACATTGTTCAAGCCATGCAATACGGCACTTGTTCTTTGGTTCATTTGGTCGAGAAAGTATTGGTTAGCGGCCGGAGCAATATTCTGGCTAATGATTTGCGATATCTTCGACGGGATCTTGTTTCGTCGATCTGTCCTCGCGCACAACGAGAGAATCGTATGGTTCCGGCGCGTTCTGGATGTGGTCGGAGATCGGATCGCAATCGAAGCAGTCCTCATACTGATGATTTTCCATACGGAGTTTCCTCTCTATCTGTACGCTGTGGAAGGGATTCGTCAGGCCATCCTGCTTCTCGTCATTCTCTACGGCTACCACATCGGGAAGCCATTACGAGAACCGAACATGTGCTCTCGGTTGGCGACATTTGCCGTGGGACTCATGGCAATAACGTGGCTTGTATTTCCCGGCATGGCGTCCATATTGCTCGTTCCCGTGTCAGTACTGGGGATACTAGGCATAATAACGTATTATCGGACTGTTGCGAGCGCGGTGTAGATGTATCATCCGCGCTTTTCCTTTGGTGTGATTAGACACTACTACACTCAGGAGTTCTTTGACGGATGCGCCGAAAACACCAAAAACTTTTTCTTTTCTTTTTTCACACTGCCCGCCATCTCGGGGAAAATTGTACCGCCAAACAAGATGAGCGCACGCGGGACTGCTATTTGTACTTCCAGAGGAATGTCAGGCCGCAGGAGTCACTTCCTGTGGGGTCGCCGCGGACGAATTCGAGATTGGTGCAGTACTCGCGATGTTTGAATGTCTCTCCCGGGAGAATATGTGCGGTATCAAAGAGCACCGCGCCCTGCGCTTTGCACGACATCGGTCCCCATGTCCACTTGATCATGTTTTCTCCTTCGAGTGTGAGCTCCGGCTCAAGCTGGCCCGTGCCGTCCTCGATGGTGGCGCGTACGGCATCGAGACAGTAATCATTTTTCACACGAGTACACCCCTCACATTTGTTGTCGAGATACGCCCACTCGTATCCCGCGCGGCAACCACAGCTCATACCGACCGGTACGGCACTTTGCGGGCAGTAATATTCGCCGTCGATGAGCACCTTCCCCGTTTCGAGGATGCACTGCGGTCTGTCGTCTTCCTCCGGTTCGTCCGGAGGAACTCCGTCGGTGACCGGTTCGTCGACGCATGCGCGGTCGGTCGCATGCTTCTCGATGCGGTATGTCAGCGTGCCGTTTTGTGTTTCTCCGTCCATTGCGGCGGAAGTGAATGTTTCCTCTGCGGGGTCGCAATTGGTACTGACCTTCTCAAATACTCGTCCAATACTTTTGGACTCGCGCCGCAACCGATCACGCTCCCGTGCCGCTTTTTCTTTGTCAGTGCCGCCCATACCCATGCCGTAGTCGGTAATGGCGCCCACCGCCTCACCGGCGGCCGATATGGTCGCTCCGACCGGCCCGCCGACAGCGAATCCGCCAGCAATATTTGCTCCGGCTCGGACGACATTTTTTGCCGCGGAGAAAAGCGGTGAATGGTCTTTCAGAAAGATTTGGAATTTGAAATCTTGCGCGCATCCGCACTGTTCGTGCGAGTAGATTTCGATCGGGTCAAATGTGACCGACTCGCCGCTGTTAATGGTAATGGGGTTGCTTGTGATTCCCGTGCCATCGTCGTGTTTGGGATCCGTCGGCGTGACGAAGTATTCGAAAAGCAGTTTTGCCGGTCCGAAGAAATTGTCATCGTCGACGATGGACGCACCGGTCAAGGCGACCGACACCTCGTATATCTTCGCGCCTTCCGCAGGATCAAGATGCGCCGATGCGGCCAACGGTACCGCGAGCAGGACGCATAGTGCGGCGCCATACGCCAAGCAGTTCATGTAGAGCCGTATTTTTGAGACGAATATCATACGATTATGACGCCGATGAAGCGTTGGTTGCGTCGGCCGCTTTAAGATCTTTGTAAAGAAGGTACGGGTAGATGGTGCTTATCGGTGTAAGGACGATAACAAGAAGGAGGTTACTCAATCCCGCCGAGAGCGCATCGTCGGATATGGCTTGATCGATGATAGACATAAAGGCAAATGTCGCGAGTATATATATCGCAACAAACACGAGAAGTCGTGTGAATACCGCACCCCACCGGCCGACGACAAGCGTCCTGCTCGCCCGCAATGCTTCAAAGCCGTTCTTTTCTTCAAGCAGACACGTGTATTGGGAAAATGCAAACCACACGGCGATGACGATGCCCGGCACGATAAGGAGAATCATTCCTCCCATGATGGCAAGACCCGTCAGAAGTCCTACGAAGAGATAGGGGAAGAAATACGTTTTTGCGTGTGAGTAGGCGCTTGCGGCGCTAGGATATCGTGACGGATCGGCGGTGAAGAATATAAGAGCGATGCATGCGATAATACTTACGATTCCTCCGAGTATCAGACCGCTAAGCAGAATCCAGAGTGTCGAACCGAGTGCCACGAGCTCCGTAAAGAAGGCCGCCGACTCTTCCGGCGGAAGATACCGCTCGGAGAGATAGCTCAATATCCCGCCCAGTATCGCCGGTACGAGGACGATCAGTGCGTAGGTCTTTGCATGCGCATTATAGAAACTGATAGTGTCGTTCAATAACTCCAAAGGGCTTCGAAGACTCATATCAAACAGCTAGTTATAATGATGCCGTCCTTCCGGCACGGCGTATACGGATCACTATACTATGCCGAGACTATGTCAATTGGCTTGGTTTGGGATAACTCTCGTGGTATCAATACAGCGATGCACTCTTAGCTCAGTTGGCTAGAGCGCGCCCTTCACACGGGCGAGGTCGGAAGTTCGAATCTTCCAGAGTGCACACGAGCGAAGTGTGAGGAAGCGAATACGTGGAGCTTCCACGAGACCCATTGAGAGCTTTTGTAAGACGGACGTCGAAACAAAAGATCTAATGAATGGGTGTGAGGTTTCTGTACGGAGCGTGCATCCCAATATAGCCCTTGACAAAAACTATATGATATGTTATTGTCCCAAGTAGCCGGTCAATGGAAAAGTGGCAGTGCGCCACACTAACCCCAGTGCGGAGGAATTTCCATGGTTGAAAGAGTCAATGATGAAGTATTGAATCGCCTTAAGTCTGAATTGTTAGCACGGGCCGCATGGGACGGCTTTAGAGTTCGGCACCGTGTTGCAGGGGTGAAATTTGACGAGAAAAACGCGACACTCCTGCCGGACATGCAAGCGGACCCCGCCACTGGCTTGCAAGTCGGTGATACGGTGACGGTGTCGGCAGACACCCTAGTTTCAGGGTGTCTGCAAAACTTTCAATTGGTTGGAGGTAGCGACGAGCGCTACTATTCTAAGCAGATCTTCAGAATCTTGGGATTCGTGGAGATCGGCGCGAAAATTGGCCGTTGCAACACAAAGTTTGTGTACGTTGCGCTTGCAACGCGTGACGCCGAGTTCAAAAAACCAAACGTGTGCGTCGACCTGTATGGGTCGATCGCGTCTTTCCCGGTATGCCTGTACTGGGTCGGGAGCTTGAGGAAGTAAGTACAGTGTCTAGATAGTCAAAGCGCGTGGGAGATCACATATGTGATCGTTTGCACCACGCGCTTTTGTGTTCATTTCCGGCTTCTGTTTTTCCGGATCTTGTTTTTGGCTCGACTCCGCCAGATGTAGATGTAGATCAAACCGCTCACGATGGCGGCAAAGAAACACCACACTGATGCGAATGTCGCAACAAAAAAGATATGGGTTACGGCCGCCGCAATCCCTATCATACCCCCTATCAAGAGCAGGAAGTGGTCTTTTTGTACGACGAACGTGCCCAAAATCGTGATCGCGTAGAGTATAGTTGCTATCCAAGGGAAAGGAACCGTATGTCCGTAATCTATACTCTGTCCCCAAGTAGTGACGTTCAAAGGATTGGTGAGGAAACCGACGAGATATATCAAAGCCGTGCATATACCCGAGCCGATGAACCATCTAAGTACTTTGTGGCGATGGATCTCGTAGAGGGCTAACGGAACATAGATTGGCCACACAATGAAGCCAAAGAAGAGAAACGCGTATGCGGCAAAGAGTGAACTTTGACCATCATTTACATACAACCACTGTATGCCTTCAAGCGCCTGCTGGACGGCAAACAACAATGGTACGAGGGCGAGCATCCTCTGTCTTTTTGTCGCCAATTTTAAGGAAGCTCCGCCGGTAATAGCAAGGCCTCCGCTTGCAACAAAACTTGCTCCCGCCGAAAAACACATGGCTCCATTATAACCATTGTCCAACGTAGCAACGAAAAGTGAACCGTGTATACAAATTTGAGGATCTCAAAGAGGATATGATCATCGGTAAGCTTATTCTCGCGAATAACCGATGATGTCGGAAGTTCGAATCTTCCAGAGTGCACAAGTTGGGTGCGCTACACAAAATCAGGCACCACAATATTTTCAGTATTTATATGTTCTCGCATGAGGACGTCTCGCACTGTCGATACGTGTGTGATGGCGGGATGACATTGGATAAGTGATCGTTTGGCGTGTTCCCCGACGACGTACACGGTGATCTTCTCCGGAGAAAGAGCGGCTTTTGCCAGGGCCGCGCCGAGTTCGGCAAACATATCGGTACCTTCGGGATCGCTTATGAGGACAAACACGTCACACCCAAATGCGCCTCTGATATCCATTTCAGCTATAGGATGTACTTTATCCGGATGCTCGTGGTAGGGCTTGAGGGAGTCAGTTATGTAGACCCACTGGGACGCTATTTCCTCTCCGAGATTTTCGAGCTGTCCGGAGAGGTCGGCCAATTTTCCCTGATGTCTCGTTCGTGACGCAAAATACCATTTCATATACTATGATTACCATCTACGGAGCCACGAGTGTCTCCCAGACACTCGGTTCTTCACATTGTCGGGGCGCCGAGAATCGAACTCGGGTCTCACGCACCCGAAGCGTGTATACTGCCACTGTACTACGCCCCGACAATGTGAAGAACCCCAAAGCGTGTATATTGCCACTGTACTACCACGACCAGTGAGGAGCGAATAAATGCTAGCATTTATTTCCTCCGAGCGCAGTCGGGGCAAGTTTTACTTACGCCCCGACGAGGTATTCCTCCCTGCGGTCGGGCTACTAGGTTGAGGAAGCGAATACTTGGAGCTTCCTCAAGATCTTGCGAGCTGTTTTGCGAGGCGTACGCCGAAGCAAAAGAGCCGCAAGGTGTACTGCTCCCGTAGGGAGTCGGCCCGAGTCACTAAGTATTTTACTCCACTTCGTTCGTAAAATCCTAAGTGCTCGTGGCCTCGGCTCGCTCGTCTCGCTTCTCTCGACATGGCTCCACCTTTCGACTCCCAGACGAAAAGCGCGCAGGCGCTTTTCTCAGCCCGACAATTCCGCCAAAAGCTCCATTGTCGGGCTACTGGGAGTCGAACCCAGCGTCTCATGCACCCCATGCATGCATGTTGCCGCTACACTATAGCCCGTGTTCAACGGGCACATAGTACTATACTTTTCCTCGGGCGGCATCTGTTACCACAGCAAGGCGAGCAGGATCGAGACGACGTTCGCGATCAGACTGCTTCCGCCGATTTGCGGGAGACGACTTGTCGGTGCCGGTTCGGACGGTTCGGTGTGTTCTTGCGGCTCTTCCGCCGGCCTGTCGTATGTTCCCGGATCTTCATTTTCCTCGTGGAAGTTCTCGGACATATTGTCGTCTCGTTCCATCTCTTCATATTTTTCTTCCATCATTCGTTCCCTGTCTTCAGGGTTCATTTCTCCGGGAAACTGTCCCTCATTCTCTTGCATATATTGCTCGCGGCCTTCCTGCATCATCTTTTCGCGCATCATCTGTTCTATTTCTTCCGGATTGGCGCCGGCCGGAAAACCTGTCGCATCGCGCTTCATACCGCATGCTTCCGGATGTTCGGCGCAGTAGCGCTTACACTCTTCGGGATCGGTGCATCCGCCGGGACCCTTGAATTCTCCTTGGAATCCCTGTGATGATGCTTCCTTATCGTCGTACCTTTCTTCTCCCTGTTTGTTCTGCATCATTCCTTGGAAGCATCCTTTCATCGCGCTTTCGAGTGACGGATCGGGACCATCTTCAAGCATTTTTTTCACTCCTTCCGCGCCGATTTTTGATTCGAGGCACGCTTTCACTTCGGGAGGGAATTGCTTGCCGGACATGCCGCCCTTTGCGCCCTCTCCTTCCATCATGCCGCCCTCTTCCCCGAAATGGTTTTCGAAACACGCACGCATTTTTTGTCCGAGTTCTTCGGTCGGCATAGTCGCTCCGGAGAGCATCTGATCAAGCGTGTCCGCGCCCAGGCTTTCCTCAAGACATTCTTTCACTTCCGGCGGAGCCTTTGCGAAACCCTCTTTGAAACGATGGATACCCTCCTTCATCATTTCCCTATCCTCCGGCTTGATCATGCCGTGCTCGACGCCGAATGCAAAACACTCGTCTTGGTGCGTACTGCAGTACGCCTCGCACTGCTCTTTGCCGCGACAGCCGCCCGGCCCTTTGCCGCCGGTCTTCTTCACCATTTCCGCTTCTTCGTCCGAAAGAAAGCCGTTCTCAAGGCCGAAGTCGATGCACTTTTGCATGATTTCGTCGCTCGACGGATTTTCGCATTGTTCGAATTCCTTGGGTGTCTTAAACGGCGCTCTGCCCTCTTCGATCGCCTTGAACATCATCTCCGCCTTTTCCCGATCAACGTCCGGAGGCAGGAGTCCGGCGGCTTCGGCAAACGCGAAACACTGCCGCGCAGTTGCCACATCCGGGGGCGCTTCGCAAAGCTCGTGACAGCGCTCCTCATTGGTGCAACCGGGCGGAAGCGTCGCGCCCCGGTCAAGTGCGGCAATGACGCGGTGGGCTTCCGCAAGCTCCGTTTCGTCCATCAGATCGTGCGACTCCGCATATGCGACACATTCCCGCATGTGATCCATGGAATCGCAATACTGCCGGCACGCATCGCGCGGGTCGGCGGCGCCTGCGGCACATCCGCCCGGTCCGCCGTCTTTCACCGCCATATCGAATTTGTCGCCCGACTCGTCATCAAGATTATGTTTTTCAGCAAATGCTTGGCATGCCGCATGATGTTCGGCGATGTCGCAATATGCCCGACACGCCTCTTTGCTCTCGCAATTCCCCAACGCTCCGATGGGATAGATGATATCGTCGGGTGATTGTGCGTATGCGGCGGTGATGAGGATGGCGGAGATGGCGAGGGACGCCATCGTAGCCACGGCGCTATTCAAACGGGTTTTCATAGTCGAACGGGTTAGTTTTTTCAATGGGATTTGCTATGGGCGTCACTTCGTCGAGCGGATTCGCCGACGGCGGCGCTACGGACGGTGTCGTCGAAGCTGTCTGCGACGATGAAGTGTCTGCCGGCTCGGCCGGAGGCGGCGCTTCTCGAACACCCTGCCAGTACCAATATGAAAGCGCGGCGATGAGAATGACCACAATTGCCGCGCCGATCGCGATGATGCTCGTTTTGTTTTGCATATGTTCCATGGAACATAGTATACATCCCGCCGTTGATGCTTGTGTCGCGGGGGTGTGTATGAGTTGTTACGCGGTGCCTCCCGGACTTTTTGGAATACCCGCCTTTTTGAGAATATCCGAATCAAAGGTGTAGGTGAGGTTCTGATGTGCGGCAAAACGTTCTTCCGCGAATGCGACCAATTTTTGTACGAGCTCCACGCTCGATATGCCGACGGTTTTCCAATTGTGGGCGTAGAGACTGCCCGGGAGCGTGTTGACTTCGTTGACGTACACCTGCTTCCGTTCGCTTTCTATGAGGAAATCCACGCGCGCAATGCCGGTGCATCCGAGGACGCGGTATGTCCGCGTGCCGAAATCTTCCACTTGTTTCGCCAGCTCCGCGTCAATCTGTGCCGGTATCTCGCTGTACTGGCTGTTGACTCCCCCGCCTGTTTTGTTGCCGGAGAGATATTTGTCATTGAAATCATAAAACTCGGCTTTGTTGAACGGCCGCTCAATTCCCGCCGGTCGCGGTTCGTCGTTGCCCATGATGGGGAGCGTCACTTCGATGAGGTTTTCCACACTTTCCTCGACGAGTACTTTGTCATCGTAATGGAGTGCGACCTCAATCGCGTTTTCAAGCTGGGGTTCGTCTTTGACTTTCGCGATTGCGATGCTGGAGCCGAGGTGTACCGGCTTCACAAAAAGAGGCCAACGGAGTCGTACTATTTTTTCTTTCAGCTCGTCTGTATTCTGCTCCCAGTCGTGCTTGGTAAACCACACGAACGGCACAATAGGGACGCCTTCGGCGGCGAGTACTTGCTTGGTGAGTGCCTTGTCCATCGCGACGGCGGACGCAAAGATATCGCATCCGACAAACGGCACATTCGCCATGCGCAGAAGTCCCATCAAACTGCCGTCCTCGCCGTAGGTGCCATGCATTGCCGGAAATGCGATGTCCATACGAACCGTTTTTTGCATGAGTCCCGGCCAGACGAGCGTGAGGCCGTTGTCGAAGAGTATCTGTACTTTTTTCTGCGCGGCGATTTTTGTTTCCCAACCGTCCTGTTTGAAATAGGCGATGTTGTTCATCGCTTTGTCGGCGTACCACGAGCCGTCTTTTGCGATATAGACCGGCCATACATCGTATTCTCCGGTCGCGAGGAGTGATTCGATGATGGGCGTGTGCGCGGTGATGATGGAGACATCATGCTCTGAACTTCTGCCCCCGAAAAATACCGCGACGGTTTTCATATATTCCATTCTAAATCACCGGTACTGATCAGGCCAATCATTTTGCAGAAGTACCACATCCCCGCGCACTGTCAAATGCGGGAGCGCGGCGAATGCGGCAAGCGCATCGTCAAACCACATAACCTTGCCTGCATAGTGCGCTGATTTCAGACCTTCCGCAATAAACGGAGTGACTGAATTGCGTACGAGGATGACATGTTCTATTTCCGCCTCGGCAAGCCGTCTGCCGATCTCGCGGTGCACCTGTTCCGTTTTCGGACCCATTTCCACGAGTCCCGGAGTGACGTACCATCGGCGGTGGCCTTCGAGTGATGTGAGAAATTCGATGACCGCTTTTACCCCGTCGGGATTGCCGTTGTAGCTGTCGTCGAGGGTGACGACTCCGCTCGTGTCCGTTTTCGGCTCAAGACGGTGGTCGAATGGCTTTGTGTTGGCGATGCCGCTTTTTACCTGTTCGGGTGAAAGTCCGAGCGAGAGCGCGATGTCTGCGGCGGCGGCAAGCGGGCCGATCTGGTGAAGACCGAGGAGCGATGAGTGCAATTCCATCTTCGTGTCGTCTTTTATCATCGTAAATGCCGTACCGTCGAGGCCGGTGTGCGGATGGTGGATCTGCCACTGGCCGACCTGTGTGCGGTCGTAGGTGATGTGCCCGCGGCGCAAAGCGCCGCGGGCACGCTCGCTTTCTCCGTTGACATACATACGCTTTTCGCCGAGGTAGTCGGCGAGTTCAAAAATAGTCGCGGTCGTCCGCTCAAGCGTTTTGAATTTTTCGAGGTGCGCTTCGTTCACGCCCGTTATGACGCCGATATCGGGGCGCACGAGGTCGCAGAGTTTTTTGATGTCGCCCGGATAGTGTTCTCCCAGTTCAAAGATGAGCACCTCCTCGTTTCCGTTGAGCGTCTGTATGAAGCGGCTGATGCCGAGCGGCGTGTTATAGCTGTGCGGCGGCGCGGCGACTTTCTTTCCTTCCGCTACAACCGTTTTGAGTATTTCGCGCATGGTTGTCTTGCCGAAACTTCCCGCGATACTAACCTTCACGGCTTTATGCGACGCAAGCCGCGTGCGCGCATTGCGTATGACAAAAAATTCGGCGGGTTTCTGAATGAGAAACTTCGCGAGTACCAGAGGGATGAGTATGCCATACGCAAGGATGACGGGAAGCAGTAACAGGACGATGGGCAGAACATACCATCCTCTTGTGATGGAAAACATCATCGTTCCGCCGAGCAACATAACCGCCAACAGCCAGCATAGGACAAGCAGGCAGACCGCCTTCGGCGTGTAGACCAACCGCTTGCGACGCTCGACGCGCCTGAAGTCCTGCGTCTGGCGGTACCACGTGAGATACTCGCCGATGTCGTACTCGCTCGCTTGCAGAATATAGATGAGTGAGCGCGGATAGTCGAGGCGGTATTGCGAAAAGAAATTGGCGAGTCGGTGTTTCAGCATATGAAATTTCGTATGAATGCCACGACTTCCTCCGGCCTTTCACGGTGGATGAAATGTCCGCCGTCGAGCGCTTCGAGCTGTGCTCGCGGGATGAGCCGAGCCAGCCGCTCGCCGTCGGAGAGCGGTGTGGCGGTGTCATTTTTTCCCCATATGAGGAGCGTCGGGGTGTCTATCTTTTGTGCACTTTCGCTCAAATCCTCCGAAATGGTTTTCAAAAATGTCTCCTGCAGTGCTCCGGCATCCGCATAGTCGCTCCCGATGCGCGTATAAAACCGCCTGCGTATTTTTTCTTTCCAAAAGCTCAACGGCGGTATGGCTGTCGCAACCTTTCCGAGCTTTGCAATGATGTTGAAAAACAAATGGCGAGGAGTGTTCCGTTTGGCAATCCCTGCGGAACCGATGAGCACGAGCTTGTCCGCATGGAAGATGTTTTCCGCCGCTCCCTTTAGGATGACTCGTCCGCCGAACGAGTGTCCGACGAACGTGTCGACTTCGACGCCGAGCTTCTTGATAAAATTGTCGACAAAGCGCACATACTCGTCGAGGCCCCATGCTTCCTTCGGCCGTTCAGTCTTGCCGAATCCCGGCAGGTCGAGCCGAATAATCCTGTGTGTCGGAGGCAAGAGCGCCGCAAGCGCATCAAACGTATGCAGACTGTCCATCCACCCGTGCAAAAACAGCACGGCCGTACCGCTTCCCTCGTCCAGATATTCGGTTGCGAGGTTTTGGATAATTACCTGCATCGCACTGATACTATGTCAGTACCCCAAGGTTTTGTCTACGAGATTCGGGAGGGGTTTCTTCCGCAGGTATGCTTTGAGATTGAGCACGAAGCGGTCGATGGCGCGGTCCATGTATCGTTCGGAGGCGCCGGAATGGTGTGGAGTGATGATGACATTTTGCATGTTCCAGAGCGGGCTTTCTGCGGGAAGCGGCTCGGTCTCGGCGACATCGAGCGCGGCGCCCGCGATGAGCTTTTTCTTGAGCGCGGCGATGAGGTCTTTTTCATGCACGAGCGAACCGCGGCCGATGTTGATGAAGTACGCGCTCGGCTTCATAAGGCCGAATTTTTTGCGGTCAAAGATGTGATGCGTCTCCGGTGTGCCGGGCAGACAACTCACAACAAAATCGGCTTTCTTCAGCATGCGCTCAAGCGCCGATGCTTTGTGTATCTCGTGAACGTATTTTGAGTCGGTCTTTCCGCTTCGCGTGAGCGCGATGATATGACAGTCGAATGCATGCGCGCGTCTCGCGACTTCGCTCCCGATATTCCCCATGCCGACGATGAGTACGGTCTTCTCATACAGCTCGGTCATGCCTTCGCCCCGTTTCCAGAGACGATGCTTTTGATTTTCAAGCGAATGTAAAAAACCGCGCGCGAAAATGAGCAGGTATGCCATGACATGCTCTGCAATCGGGACCGCATGCACGCCGGAAGAATTTGAGACGATGACCGATGACTTCTTGACCTCGGGTGTCAGGATGCGGTCCACGCCCGCCGAGAGCGAGTGAAGCCATGTGAGATGTGTTGCATGTGCAAGCGGCGGGAGCGTCCGCGGAGACGTCACGATGATGTTCGCATCGGCGGCATGCCGCTCGATTTCGTCCGGCTCTCCGGTCACGATTATCTCCATCTTCGGCGCGACCGCCTTGATCTTTTTCACCTGCACGCGGGTAAGCGTACGCAATCCCGGTGTGTGCGGAGCAGGTTTCTTGCTCGTCTCAAGATGTGTCACAATCAGAAGTTTCATACAGGTTGCCATTTTAACAGACCTGTCCCGGGTGCGGTAATCGACTCCTCCGTTGCGGCTATACTATTTCGCTTCGCTCATAGTCTAGCTCGCAACAGCTTCGAGTCCGTTCCGAACTCCCCTTCAACTGTAGAAAATCCCGTCTCATATGAGACGGGATTTTCTACAGTTGTGGGCCTTATTGGACGACGTTCGAACCGCTGTGGCGGAAAACAAGGATTTTCTGGCACCCGTCCAGAAGCTGTTAGAGAAAAAGTCCTACACCAACCTACACCCTACACTCCCCTCTCGATAAGACTCATCATACCATCATAAAATGTCCATGCTATGATTTCCCTAACTTCATGACAAAAGATTTCGATACGTGGAATACGCTGAAAAAGCAGACCCATGGTGAAGAATCTCGTCTCTATACGGTTCGCGAAATATGGTGGTGTCGACTCGGCGTGAATGTCGGATCGGAACAGGACGGGAGCGGTAAATCATTTCTTCGGCCGGTGGTGATCATACGCTCGTTTGGAGCAGAAACCTGTGCGGTTATCCCGCTAACCACCTCTCCGCATCCCCATCGACTCCGTATCTCTGTGGGGATAGTTCAAGACAAGGAGGCGAAAGCGCTCCTCTCACAACTTCGAGTGATCGATACGCGGCGTTTGGTCGAAAAGGTCGGTTTTCTCGACAAGGAAATATTCGCAGAATTGAGAAAAGCCGTCAGAAACTTGTTCTGACGGCTTTCCTGCATTTTCTCCCCCTTGCGGGGGTGAGGCCGAAGCCACTTGTATCTATATAGTACCAAAGCATACAAGGTCGTCAAGTGTCTCCTGGTAATGATAAATCAATCGGCAAAAAAGCTATGACTTATATCGCTACCTACGAAATCTGAGAATCCACCGCCACGTGCCTCAATTTTTCCTGCATGGGCAGTAAGTTTATCTCGAACAACTTCGGCAACCTTTTGCGCACCATCTACAGTTCCTGAGATCACAAGCAACTTGTAGCCGAAGTTAGGCAAGTGTCTTGAAAGCATTTCAAGAAGAAGCTGATCTCCTGCTTTCCAACCAATAATAAGAACCCGATCGATCTTTGGCAGTACCTGTTCGAGCGCTTGGATATGCCTCGGAGGACAAACATATCTGTCTTTACTATTTAAAGGGACAGCGATCGCTGGAAACCAAGCATATCGATTTCTATTCGGACGTTCGTGGAGCTCTAGTTCATGGTAAGGACTTGTGTCATTTCTAGCTCTAATATTCTCAATAAAATCTGGACGACCCAAGTACCAGTCAATATCCTCTGCTTCTGTCTTTGGATCACCCCCCATTAGCGATCTTGGTTGTATATGAAGCCAGTCGTGGGAACCATGCAGTTTGAAGATTTTAATATCACCAGAAATATATTCCAGCATGTTTTTTGGCGCTTTTGCACCAAGAGTATGCTCAAAGAGAGTGTCGTAATTAAAAGATATAATATTTGCTCTACCACCAGAGTACGCATGTATACGATTATTTATAATCCGATAATTGTTTACCTGATACGCTCTTCTTGTTAGGTCCGAGGGAGTTGAGATCCGCTTGAAAAGAGCTTTTAAATAAAATTCAAGTGCTGCGAATTGACTGAGAAGTTGCGGAGAATGGGCCGCACGTTCTCTCATCTCGCTCAAGACGGTCTCAAATGCGCGATTACGTGTATGGACCTGGTGCACCATATCAGATAACAGATCGTTGGCACCTTGATATTTTTCTAAAAGATCGTGATGAAGAAAACGTTCTGAGACGAGATCATTAGTAAGTGGAGCGATGTTACCAAACGCAGAATAGTCAAAGGACGCGCCTGCTCCGAAAATTATAAGTGGATTCGACATACCCTCATTCAGATTTCCAATTTTTAACAATACGAACTTGTATAAGTCTACACCGACCTACATCCCCACTGAGCCTTATAGAAAATAAGAGTTGTACTCTCGAAACTGACGGGGATTCTGGGCGTCAGAAGCTATTTGGTTTTATCAACCAGAACAAACTTCTTGGCTTCCTTCTGGTACGGTGGAACACGATCCCCCTTCGAGAGGGTGATTTCGTCGCGCGTACCAACTGGCCGATATTGACCAGAAATAGGAGCTTTTTGCCCGGTTTGAGTAGTAGTTTTATTTATACTCATACACATTCGGAACTTTTGTTGATAATTCGGGAAGCGGTCGACCTTACTCACGCCCCCGCCGTAGCTACCAAGTGTTGGTGGCTATGGAGGGGGAGGAAAGTGACGTAGCTCCCTGAAGATCAAAAAGGGCACCGGACTTTCTCCCCGTCAGTTTAGAAGGTACAAATTGAACGGATTATAGCATGAGAAAAGAGAGAAGCCGTCAGAGATTTATTCTGACGGCTTCTCTCTTTCATTTTCTCCCTGCTCTGCCTCTTATTTCTCTCCCGCAATCTACTCTTCTTTTCCCGTCACTAATTGGGGGCCGCCTATAAACGGCAGGACCCTTTCTGACGTGCAGACAACAATGGGTTTCTCATATCCGGCTTCCTTCGCTTTTTCCAGGGCCTCCGCAAGAGTCTTGCCGCTCCCTACTACAGTCTGTTCATCTTCCTTGAGCGGCCACCCAGAGCCCTTTGTATTCTTTTTGTATGTCTGTCCAGTCAATAGCCATATAAAGCAAAAAACCTACACCATCCTACATCCGGGTATCCGCTTAAAGCGGGACATTCTATAGCTTCAAATACTTATCGCCAGAGCCTGGTGGCGTTGACGAGATCGTGGTACGTCATCGATTTTTGAGAGCACCGTCTCAAAGAGGTCCGGAAATTCGTGCCGGAAAAACCGTGAGGCGGGCGTGCTCCCGTCCGCGGCACGACAGTCGAAGTTGTGCAACACCGTCCACACCTTGTAGCGGCGTTTGGGCAAGCCGCGCTGGTTGTGGTGCAACTGCGGCAGCGCACCGTTGCGCCCTTCAACCGCCGAGGAGGCCCGCTGAAAGCCTCTGGCATGCTCGGCCGCCCAGACTTTCCACCCCGCCAGGACCTCGGGGGCCAACTGGCGGGTGAGGGGATGCGTTTCCATGGCCTCCTCAACCGTCTGCAACGCCTCGAAGAGCTTGGCTTTGCGTCGTGGGCAACGCGTGCGCGCCAGTTGTTCCTGCCAATACATGAGCGGCAGCACACACTCTGCAACCCAGCCCCGCCACTGCGACGTCAGGGCAACCTGAGACTGCACATCGTGCCACACCTCCTGCCACCACACGTCCACCAGGGCGGCGACGCCCGCGAGCTGCTTGCGGACCTTCTCCAAGGCGTGCTTCTTGATGGGCACCCCCTGCGTTGCGACCAAGGTTTCCAGGGCCGCGATCTCTGTCTGTAAGAGGTCTTCCACTTCGTGTGACGTCTGGGGTGTCGAGCCTCCTAAGCGCCATGGATGCATGATGAGCGACAGGTGCTCGAGGTGGTGCCGGTAGTCACTGTGCACGTTTTGCCAGCGCTGGACTTCCGCTTCATGCACCTCCACCAAGGCGTGCACGTGTTGCACGTCCGCACCGTCTGGATGAGCCTCTTGGCACGCGGCAAGACGCTCCTGCGCGTGCTGCAAGGCCTGCTGCGCGTGCCTCAGCCGACTGACAATGGCCAGCGAATAGCTCTTGGTCAGGTCATGGAGAAGGTGGAAGAAGTCCGGGACGCTCAAGCACGCCAGCCCCGTGTCCGCCAGTTTGATCAGTGCCTTGGCCCGGTCACTCACCATGTACCTCACACCAACCCCCAGCGTCGCCAGGCGTGCCGTGACCACAGCGTACCAGGTGTCATAACTCCGATCCGCGGCAACCTCTTCAGCCACCAAGTAGCCACTGGCAAGGTCCATGAACACCAGCATCATGCGTTCCAAGAAGGTTTCGTCCACCGCGCCGATGATTGGTCTGATCTCTCCGGCAGCTACCCCCTCGTGCTCCCATGTTCCTGCCGTCTCCAGAAGCACGGCCTCCAACGCCTCCATCATCCTCCGCAAGGCGCTGGGCGAAGACCCGATATGTGCCTCGAGGCGCAGACGGCCAAAAAACTCGCTGAGGGTTTCCGCCCCGACACCGCGTGTGAGACCGAACGTAAAAAGGGCGGCGACCACCAGACGGAGGAGCCAACGGTGGCCTTCTTCCGTTTCCCACAACCACGACTCTGGGTGGCGGTCTCGGCGTTCCATCGCCTGTTTGAGGCGATGCACACTGCTCTTGGAGAACCCGGTCTGATGCGCCACGTGTCGGATGCTCTGCGCGGCGTTGTCACAAAAAGCGTTGACAATGCGAAGACTTTTGGCCCAAAATTTCATGTCGGTCGGTCCTCTGAAGGGTGACTGAACTCGTGGTGGAATTCAGTCCTTCAGCGTACATGACCGACACCCAATTGTCCCGCCTTAAGCGGATACCCCTACATCCTACACCGTATGTGGACCCCAGCGGACTCGAACCGCTCGCCTCCGGAGTGCAAAACCGGTGCTCTACCAGATGAGCTAGGGGCCCAAAAACAGTCCTATGGACTGCTTTTGTTCCCTTCAACTATACATATTTTTTCTGTCTTTGCTACCCGGGCGTTATGTACCGGTTCAAACGATTGCCTTGCCGATCGCGACAAGGAGGATGTGCCAGAATGCGCCGTGTTGGACGAAGAGGCCGAAGCGGATGATAAACGGCGCGTCGGGATTGACCTTGAGCTTGTCGAACACGATGGGGATGATGATCAGCGACACGACCGCCGCAATCAGTACGGAGGCAAAACCGAGTTTTGGCAATGCGACTGCTCCATCCTGGAATTGTCTAACTGTTGAGCTGAAGAGTACGCCGATGATCACGCCGGCGTACAGCACGAGCTGTTCAAAGAGGGGCATCGGGCGCGCTTGCGGTTTTACTGTCTCCGGCGCTTCCGGTACCGGAGCGGCTGGCGGCTCGGCTTTCATCTTATAGTCCAGTGCCGCACTGCCTCCGAGTTCCCGGAAGCCGCCCGCCGTCTTATTCAAGTCGAAGTATGAGAGGATATTCATCACAAAATGCTGATCGTTAGGCACAGTATAAGATACAAGTGAAGTATTTTCGTATGTCCTGTGGACAGCTTCCTCTGCAAACATGCGGTGTTCTTGTGCGAGATATTGCATTCAGGTAGAGTTGAAGACAATTCCACGGACCCGTACTCGAGGGCCTATAGTTAAGCGGTATAACGCCTCCATGGCATGGAGGAGGCCGGGGTTCGACTCCCCGTAGGTCCACAATGAAGCTCTTGTCCTCCCGGCCAGAATCGAACTGACATTACGAGTTCCGGAAACTCGCGTCCTATCCGTTGAACGACGGGAGGAGATGCATGGTGTATTGTAGCCAAAACCGACAGATGCCGCCAGCAACTTCCTTTTTCCCGTCCTGTCGGATACCATATGAGGCGTTGCCGGGCCCGTAGCTCAGGAGTAGAGCACTGCATTCGCATTGCAGGGGTCAGGGGTGCGAATCCCCTCGGGTCCACAAAAACAAGGAGCGGGACGCGAAGCGTCACGCGACTATGTTTTTGTAGGATACAGGGGGTTCGCAGACCTTGCGAGATATCTTTTCGATCCGCCGGCTGGCGGAGAAGAAAAGTATCCGCAAGGTATACTGATCCTGTAAGGATCGAATCCCCTCGGGTCCACTACGGAAGTGCATACGGTATCCGGTATGCGGCCGATGCGGATATGATCTGCTATAGTTACACTTGATGTTTGAATCAGTACAGGCGTTTCTCGAAACGTATACAACGGCGGCGCCCGTTGCCGCCATTCTTATCAGAATATGGTCGGTCATCATTCCGCCGATACCGAGTACCGCGCTCGACGCGGTGTTTCTTGCGGTGTTCGGCAAATGGAACGGTTTTATCTACACGATTATCGGTTCGATGATCGGCAGTACCGCCAATTTTTTCATTGCGCGAAAGTTCAGAGAGCCGGCGGTGCGGCGGTTTATGGCACTGGAGAAAATACGTGCATGGGAAGAAAAAATACGCACGCAGACGGGTCTGCTCGGCTTGATATCGGTGCGCGTCGCCACGGTGCTTATTTTCGACTACATCAGCTATATTGCGGGTCTGACCAAGATCAGCTATGGCAAATTTCTCGCGACTACTTTCTTGACCAATGCCGTCTTCGTCGGACTCTTCTATTACTTCGGCGGCATCATCATCGAGCACAAGAGCTATTGGGCGATCATTTTCCTTCTGCCGATCGCTATTCTCTTCGTACTGTTGCGCAGAGGGCGGATCTTCAGGAGATTTCAAGGATACGTCAATATTGAAGGACCCGTGGAAACAGACAATCTTCCGTCTCCCGACGGAAAATAGAGAGGATGGCGGGAAGGTCAGCTCCTTTTTTCCAATGTATCCTCGACGAGGTGATTGATGAAGTCCTTGTAGGGAGATCCTACGCTCGTGAGCGCTTTTGGTAAGGACGACTCTGTCGTAAGGCGCGGCAGGGTATTTGCCTCTATAAAATACATGCCGTCATCCGCGACGATGAAGTCGCTGTGCGAGTACTGCGACAACTCAAGCGTGTCATGCACGAGTCGGGCGAGCCGCTCGAGCTCCCTTTTTTCCGCATTTGAAAACGAGGCCGGGCAAATTTCGTGCACCCGGTTGTTCCGTCTGCTGTCGCAGTCTATGAAGGGCGCTCCGTCCGGAGAGGCTATCTCCATCACCGGGATCGCATAACGGTCTTGCTCGCGGAAGCGCTCGATGATACCGCAGGTCGCTTCCCTTCCTTCTATATATTCTTCAATAAGCACCTGTTCGTGCGCGGCGAGCGCTTGGGCAAGCGCGGTGATAAGGATGGAAGCGTTCTCCGCATATGCGATACCGACCGACGAGCTGCCGTCTACCGGCTTTACAATGTATCTCGGCCCGAAAAGCTCTCTGATGGAATCGGCGAGGCCGGCGAGATTTTGCTGTGCGGAGGCACTGACAAGCATATGTCTCGGCATCCGCACTCCCGCGCGTGCGAGGCGGTCTTTCGCCAGCGCCTTGTTGAGGGTCATTGTCGAGGGGAACGCTCGACTGCCGGTATACGGCACACGCAGAGTGTCGAGGAGACGCTGGACTCTGCCGTTTTCTCCATATGGGCCGTGAAGCGCGAGGAAAACCGCATCAATGCCGGTGAAGAGTTCGTGCGGCACGCGCACTCTGCCCTGCGAGAGCCATTCGCCGGATTGCGTGATGACGACATCAAGCGGCTGGTACCGGTCGGTGTCGAGCGCCGCGAGCACGTCCATGCCGCTCTGCAACGAAATATCATATTCTTCGCCCGGTCCTCCGCGAAGAACAGCTACTCGGTACTTTTGCATAGGTATACTATACCACTCTGCGTGCTGAAATTTATACAAACTTTCCTCTTTTCTGCCTATGGTATGCGATCGCGAAGCGGTGGGATTCGACGTTGGCGAGGAGGATGGAGTCTTCGTGCTCGCGGATAAGGGTTTGTGTGCCGAGGAGCCGCTTGGGGCGGTGGTATTCGTCTTTGGTCACCGCGACGACGGGGATGCCGATGCCGTATTTTTTGAGAATGAGCTCGGCGGCGTTCTTCTGGGCACGGCCGCCGTCGACGACAATCATCTGCGGCATCGGCCACTCGGCGTGTGCAAGCCGGCGGTCGAGCACTTCGCGAAGCGCGGCCGGGTCGTTCGAGCTTTTGACGCTTCCGATTTTGAACTTGCGGTATTCGCTCGTCCGCACTTCCCCATTTTCGACGACAGTCATCACGCCGACCATGTCCTTGCCGCTCATGTGCGCGATGTCATATGCCTCGATGCGCGTCGCGCGTGATCCCCGATTGCGATACATGTCGCGCCGCACGAGCGCGACATCCTCGATGTGGGTAAGCGCGAATATCTTTCGTTTTATTTCCCCCGCTTTCTCGAATGCCTGTGTGCGTGCATATTCGCGCATTTCTTTGGTGAGAATTTTGATGAGCTGATGTTTTTTGCCCTCGAAGAAAAGTCGGATGTGCTGGATTGTTCGCTGATATTCCCGCTTGGACTGCACGGATGGATAGAGGCCGATTTGCCGATTGAAATCTATCGTCCCCTTCCCCATCTTTGTCTTGATTTCTCCGATTGGCCGCTCGGTGTCGTAAAATTTGAAAATTTTTCGGACGATGGCGAGCGCCTCGCGGAAGAGCATGCCGCTCGGAAACGGGCCGAAGATGTATTTGATTTCTTTTGTTGTAAAGCGTTCGGTGAGGTCTTTGCCGCGCACGACGAGCACGCGCGGATACTCTTCGTTGGTAATCACGAGGTGGTTGAACGTCTTGTCGTCTTTCGCAATCGTGTTGTATCGCGGCTTGTGCGTGCGGATGAGATTTGCCTCAAGAATGAGCGCCTCAAGTACCGAGTCTGTTTCCGTCCACTCAACCGTTTCGGCCTCCGCGACCATCTGCTCGATGAGCGCACTTCGTTTTTCTAGAATGTCGTCCGCAAAATAACTCCGCACCCGTGAGCGCAGAGATGTCGCCTTACCGATATATAGTATCTTCTTGCGCTTCCCCAAAAAGAAATACACGCCCGGCGCATCCGGCAATTTGAGTTTTTGTAAGTCTTGACTTGTCATTATTTTGTCTCTAATTTCTAGCACAGAAAGGGGGTCGTATGAAAAAGGACCTCAAAGTAACCATCTGCCCCTCGTGCGGGGCTTTCGGGAAGCCCGGTCTTGTCTGGCAGTGCACGGACTGCTGGACCATTTTTTGCGCCAATGCCGGTTGTGGGAGGCGTTCTTTCTCCGACTGGGCATTGGTAGTTTGCCCCACCTGTACCAAGCCGCACAAGCGGCCGGAGTATAAGTGAGGACACAAGGCTGTCTTTCTGGGACGGCCTTGTTCTATTTTATCTCAACACTTTCTTCAAATACTTCCCAGTATACGAGTGTTGGCTTTTAGCGACTTCCTCCGGGGTGCCTTTGGCGATGAGCTCGCCTCCCTTCTCGCCGCCTTCGGGGCCGATGTCTATGACATAGTCGGCGGATTTAATGAAGTCGAGATTGTGCTCGATGACCATCACGGTGTTGCCGCGGTTGACGAGTTCTTGCAAAATCTCTATCAATTTTTTCACGTCTTCGTAATGCAGGCCGATGGTGGGCTCGTCGAGCAGGTACATCGTCTTCTCGGTATGGCGGCGGTAGAGCTCGGCGGAAATCTTCACGCGCTGTGCTTCGCCGCCGGAGAGCGTGGTCGCACTCTGGCCGAGCTCAAGGTACCCGAGCCCCACATCCATGAGTGTGCGCAGACGGTCGTACACCGCCGGAATGTCATTGAAAAAATCAAGAGCCTCTTCAATAGTCATATGGAGCACCTCGTCGATATTTTTGCCTTTGTACATGACTTCAAGCGTCTCTTTGGTGAATCGCTTGCCGTCGCAGACATCGCAGGTGACATACACGGTCGGGAGGAAGTGCATCTCGACGGCAATCTCTCCGTTGCCTTGGCATGCTTCGCACCGCCCGCCTTTGACATTGAATGAAAACCGTCCGGGCTTCCAGCCGCGCGCGCGGGCTTCTGTTGCGGCGGCGAACAAGTCGCGGATGTGGGTGAACGCGCCGGTGTATGTGGCCGGGTTGGAGCGTGGGGTGCGGCCGATGGGCGACTGGTCGATCATGACCGCGCGACCGAGGTACTCGCTCCCGGTGAATGATGCGGCATTGTATGTGTGCGGCGTGCGGTATTTCCGTTCGAGGCGCGAGCGCAGGTTGCGATAGAGGATTTCATACATGAAGGTGGACTTTCCCGAGCCGGATACTCCCGTGAGCGCGATGAGGCGGCCGAGCGGGATGTCCACATGCATATTTTTGATATTGAACGCCTTGCCGCCGTGGATTTTGATTGAGCCCTTTTCTCCTTCTCTGCGCTTTTCCGGCAGAGGAATGACGCGGTCGCCGCGCAGATAGTCGAGCGTCACCGAGCCGGAGGTATTTTTCTTCGCGTTGAGCAATTCTTCGAGCCAGCCGTCGACGACGACATTACCGCCGTGTACGCCCGCGCCCGGGCCAATGTCCACGAGATAGTCGGATGCAAGCACGGTGTCCTCGTCGTGTTCGACGACGAGAATGGTGTTGCCGAGGTCGCGCAGGTTGGTGAGCGTCTTGATGAGGCGGTCGTTGTCGCGCTGATGGAGGCCGATGGTCGGCTCGTCGAGCACATAGAGCGCGCCGACGAGTCCCGAGCCGAGCTGGGAAGCGAGCCGGATGCGCTGTGCCTCGCCGCCGGAGAGCGTGTTGGCGCGGCGGTCGAGCGTGAGATATTCGATGCCGACATCTATCATGAATTGCAGTCGGTCGATAATCTCGCGGAGCGCGGGCCAGGCGATTTCCTGTTGTTTTTTGGAAAGCTTGATGTCTTCGACGAACTGGTACGCTTCGCGAATTGTCATGGCGGTGAAGTCTACAATGCTTTTTCCGAGCGAGCCTTTCGTGCCGTCGGTGAGGTATACGCGCAACGCTTCCGGACGAAGCCGCGCGCCGAGACATGCTGGGCAAAGGTCGCTGTGGAAGATACCGACGGTGCCGAGGCCGTTGCATTCCGGGCAGGCGCCGTATGGCGAGTTGAATGAAAAGAGCCGCGGCTCGACTTCGGGGAACGACGAGCCATCGGAGGGGCAGATGAATTTTGCCGAGAGAGTGCGCTCGCTCCCGTCCGGACTTTGCACCTTGATGAGCCCCGACGATTCCTTGAGCGCGTACTCGATCGCCTCCGAAAGCCGCTCGCGCGCGCCCTTCGGGTCGTCACGGAATTCGCTCACATATATCTCATCCACGAGCACGTCGATGTCGTGACGCTTGGTCTTCGCGAGTGTGATACGCTCGCGAAGCTGTTTGATCTCCCCATCTATCTTCACTGTCTCGTATCCTTTGCCGAGGAGGTCGTAGAGAAGCTGGTAGTATTCGCCTTTTCTGCCGACGATGACCGGGGCGAAGATGGCAAGGCGCTCCGAGGAAACCGGCACGCCCATGACCTTTTGCTCATCCTTTTGTGCTTTTTTAACCTCTCGTTTCTCTATGGATTCGAGAATAATCCGCAGAATTTCGTCCTGCGAGAGCTTTTGAATAGGCACATCCACGCCGAGGCAATACGGCTGGCCGACGCGCGCATAGAGAATGCGGAGGTAGTCGTATATCTCGGTGATGGTCGCGACCGTCGAGCGCGGGTTGCGTGAAGCAGACTTCTGGTCAATAGAAATAGCTGGAGAAAGTCCGCTGATTTCGTCCACATCCGGCTTCTGCATCTGCCGCAAAAACTGCCGCGCATATGTCGAAAGCGACTCGACATACCGCCGCTGTCCTTCCGCGAAAATCGTATCGAACGCAAGCGACGACTTCCCCGACCCCGAAAGCCCCGTGAACGCAATCATCGCGCCTCGCGGCAAGGTCAAAGAAATATTCTTCAAGTTATGCGTCCGCGCACCCTTGATGACGATTTCTTCCTTCGCTGTTTTCCCCACGGTTTTTTTCTGCATTTGTTTTTTCTCGGACATAGATAACGGCCTCACCTATGGACATAGTGTGAGGATGTGACGGGTAGATTATAGCAAGTCGGGCGTTCTATTTCTAGATCTATCAGAATCCTATTACGCCTTTGTAGCTTTCTCCAGGCCTGTAGATTTTGATCGTCTGTCCCAGACGAGTTTGTATTTGTGCGTCCCTTTTATTAGCTTCTAGCCATTTCGTAGCGGCGGCACATACATCTTCACAAAAATGTTGAACATTCAATACTAGTATAGAAGGTATCCTCTCACCGTTCAGATAATTTTCTGTAAATAGACCTAAATGTAAGCCACTTGTCGTAAATAAATAGCGTTCCAAGACATCGCGACATCTTTGAGTTGTAATATCATCTCTCGCTTCGTGTAATAAAGAACACCTTAATGCATAACAATCGTTTCCCGAAAGGAAGCCATCATATTGGATCAAGTTTTCTTGAAACCAATCAGCGTATCTGCCGCCGTTAGTTCTTTCGTGTTCGAGCGCAGTACAAATATCCGGGATCATGAGTGAAACAGCCAGTGCTGAATACCAGTTTTTGTCTCTAATTGCTTTAGAAATAGAATCAATAATATTTTCCATGTTTATGTTTCGAATTGTTCTATAAAATCTTTTGGTTTTAGGATGGTTAGAGAATTCTTTCGAGCGATTTCTGCCACACTCTTTCCTAAAAATTCGTTATCAAGAGTGAGCAAGTAGTCACTATGCTTGATTGCCGAGGCGAGAATGGGTGCGTCTATCTCGGAAATATATTTGGCACAAATGTTTCGTTCCCGTTTTGTAGGATTCAGTAATATTACTATCCGAGCCGTGCCGAGGAGTAGAAAGAGTTGGTTTTGTAAATCCGGTTGATCGGCGAATTTATCTTTTAATACCCTTTGAATTTCCGCCAAGCCGTGCTCATTCGTTTGAAACTCGCAGTTTTCGTGATAGCTGTTGAGAATATACGCGCTACCTCCTGTTGCGGATAGAAGCGAAGCAATGATGACACTGGAGTCTACAAAAACCTTTGGCTTAGCCATAGGTCTGCTTGGAAACCTGTTTGCGCACTTTCTTTAGAGCAGGTTTAATTTTTTTCCAGTTTGCGTCATCCACGACGAAATTCGGTCGCGTACGTACGGCTGTCTTGAGCATCCGAATCTCGGCCTCCAAGCCGGTAAGTCTTTTTGTGACGGTAGCTTTGGTCACGATGGTGTGATTATACTACTTTTTCGTTCCTTCTTCCAACGCTCGTATCTCATCCCGCAAGATGGCGGCGGTTTCGAAGTCGAGTCCGCCGGATTTGACGGTTTTCAAGAAGCCGGAGTGTTCACGCGGGACTGCTCAAATATTTTTCTTTGCTCCTCGTTGGCCTGTCGTGCCGCTTCCTTGAATAATTCTTCCCTTTGACCTTCAGGCGCACGCAAAAGAACATCGGAAAAAGAATCTCCTTTCTTGTTGTCTCGAAATAAAGAGAATATGGCGCGTAGTTTCATAAGCATTCTTGCAACTTCTCTTCAGTGTACTCCTCTGGTATATACCGGTCAATTTCTTGGCTTTCGACAACACGATAGATGCCTTCCAAGGTGTTTTTCTCAAAATCTTTCTTGACAAGAAAAGCAATGACTCGGTCTCCGAATCTATCGATGATTTTGGCAACCGTATGACGTGCACCTAAAAATTGTTCGATAAATGCCCCTTTCGGGATATTTCTGCCTTCTGTCGCTTCTCGCGCTTGCGTAAATCTCCACGCAACCTCCGGTTTTTGGTACAAGTAGAAAATTAAAATCGGGCGTTCTTTTCCAAGGGAACGTCTGATATTATCAGTACCCTTTTCAAAATTCGTGAACGTGTTGTCCATAATAAAACTTTGTCCGTTATGTAGGGCAAGGTCATGCATTTTTTCGACAATGAGCGTCGTTGCTCCTTGGAATAGGTATGAGTTACTTCCGGTGTATCCGGGAATTAAAGGACGTATCTCATCGTTATCGATTCGTACCGCGCGAAGCCCCGTGCGCACTTCCAAAAGCGTTATCAATGCTTTTGAAAATTCCGTCTTTCCCGCTCCGGGCGAGCCAGCCATAAAAATGGAAACCGGTGCAGTGTCCGGCGCATACGTTGTCTTGTCGGTAAGCTCTCGGGCAATGCGGTTTTTGTTTCGTTTTGCAAACTCGATTGCCGTCTCGCGAATCTCATCATCGGTCATATCTCCAATCTTATCAGAGAAGGAATTATCTCTTCACACTATCTACCTCCTCTGTCCTCCAGCGCTCTGATCTCGTCGCGGAGGATGGCGGCGGTTTCGAAGTCGAGGAGTTTGACGGCTTCCGCCATTTGGCGGTTCTTTTCGCGGATGAGTTTCTTGGGGTTCTTCTTGTAGAGGTCGCGGTCGATGGAAAGGAGTGTGTCTACGGTCTCCTCATGGACGGTACGGAGCTGTTCGGTGATGTCTTTGATTTCTTTCTTGATGGTGGCCGGGGTGATGCCGTGCTCGGTGTTGTATGCGATTTGAATGGCGCGGCGACGGTTGGTCTCGCCGATGGCTTTTTCAAGCGAGCCGGTCATCCCGTCGGCGTAGAGTATGACGCGGCCGTTGACATTGCGTGCGGCGCGGCCGATGGTCTGGATGAGCGATGTTTCTGAACGCAAGAAACCCTCTTTGTCCGCATCGAGTATGGCGACAAGCTCGACTTCGGGAAGGTCGAGTCCTTCTCGGAGCAGGTTGACTCCGACGAGCACGTCGAACTTCCCTCTGCGAAAGTTGGTGAGTATTTCGATGCGTTCAAGCGTCTTGATTTCGCTATGGATGTATTCGGCTTGCACGCTTTGCTCCTTGAGGAATTCGGAGAGGTCTTCGGCCATTTTTTTCGTGAGCGTGGTGACGAGCACGCGGCCGCCGCCTTTTACTACCTTTTCTGTTTCAGCGATGAAATCTCGTACTTGTCCGGGGTACGCTTCAGTATTTTTTCCTTGATTTTCTTCTTGACTCACAATCGGACGCACAATAATTTCCGGGTCCACAAGTCCGGTCGGACGGATGATCTGCTCGACGACTTGCGTGCTGTGCTCGTGTTCGTAGGTGCCGGGCGTCGCGGAGGTGTAGATGGTTTCGCCGACGCGCTCCTCAAACTCGTCAAACGTCAGCGGCCGGTTATCCACGGCGCTCGGCAGGCGGAATCCGTGCTCGACGAGCGTGTCCTTGCGCGAGCGGTCGCCCGCGTACATGCCGCCGAGCTGGGGGATGGTGACGTGCGACTCGTCGATAATGGTCAAAAAGTCCGGCATGCCGTCCGGCTTGTGCGGGAAGTATGAAAGGAGGGTGTACGGCGCTTCCCCCGGCTTGCGGCCGTCGAAATGGCGGGAGTAGTTTTCAATGCCGTTGCAATAGCCGATTTCGCGTATGAGCGCAAGGTCGTGCTGGGTGCGCCGCTTGATGCGCTCGGCTTCGAGAATCTTCCCTTCTTTTTCAAATTTTGCGAGCTGGTCTTTGAGCTCGAGTGTAATGTCGGCGATGGCGCGCTTGCGTTCCAGCTCGGGTGTCACGAAATGTTTTGCGGGAAAGAGGAAAAATGTCGGCACTTCCGCGATGATTGTCCGTGTGACCGCGTCGATGCGTTCTATCTTTCCCACGGCGTCTCCGCTGAAGGAGAGCCGGTAGATAACGCGCTCGTTTGTCGGCATTATTTCTATGGTGTTGCCGAGTGCGCGGAAGTGGCCGGGCGCAAGGTCGGCGTTGGTACGTTCAAAATACAATGCCACGAGCGCGCGCACCATGTCGCGCCGCGTGATGACCGTACCGACTTCGATGCGCTTGTGCACTTTTTCATATTCTATCGGCGAGCCGAGGCCGTAAATGCACGAGACGGATGCGACGATGATGACATCGCTTCGCGAGAGAAGTGCCTGCGTCGAAGCGTGGCGGAGGCGGTCGATCTCCTCGTTGATCATCGCCTCCTTCTCGATGTATGTGTCCGAAATGGGCATGTACGCCTCGGGTTGGTAGTAGTCGTAGTACGAGACGAAATAATGCACGTCGTTTTCGGGAAAGAAGTCCGCGTACTCCTGCGCGAGCTGTGCCGCGAGCGTCTTGTTGTGTGCGATGACGAGCGTCGGCTTCTGTATGGCCGCGATGACGTTTGCCGCCGTGAACGTCTTGCCGGAGCCGGTGACACCAAGAAGCGTCTGGTGTCGGTCGCCGCGCTTGACGCCTTTTATAAGCGACTCAATCGCCTTCGGCTGGTCCCCCGCGGGGGTGTAGTTTGTAGAGAGTTTAAACCCGCTCATGGAGCGAAATTATAGCACACCATTGACATTTCGTAGATGTATGATATAGACAGTCTACTCGAAAAAGCGGATTTCTTCTTCGTGTGGAGGAAAAAGAGATGCGAGTGTATTCGTTAGTTCCGGAAAACCAGACTGTCAGGAATCTTTTCGATCAGATGACCGGTGGCGCCATCGGTCAGCTTGGTCTGATGAACGGCACGTTGTACTTGTTGGCGGAATTGGATCCCAGCGATGTGAAGTTTCTAATGGTTCGATTCCGAAGTCGCGAGTATAGCAGAGTCGGATTTCAAAATTTGCGTAGCAGTGGCGTGTCGGTTAGAGAGATTGAGGGTAGTCTTTTTCTTGTTTGTCGAGTTGCGGTATCTCCGCAACTCTCCCAGCTATTTACAGTAATGGAGGAACGTTCTCCCGATTCCATCCTAGACGTCAAGGAATTTGTCGAAAGCTTGTAGCCGTCCACTCCGGTGGACAAAGGAAAACCGTTCCTTTGTCCATGCAAGGGGCGGTTTTCTTTTTGTTTGACAAAGAAAACTTGAGACGTATCATTTCTATATGATCACGGACACCGATATTAAAAAACTGATGGTTGTTTTCCCTACAAGGGCTGAACTCAATACTCGACTTGATGAGTTTGCTACAAAAACAGACTTAGAAAATATGACGGGCGTATTGCTGGAAGCGATAGACAAGGTAGCGCAAGGCATGGACGTGATGAAACATGAATATACCGCGATAGGATTAAAATCAGATCGACATATCAACGACAAGAGTGTGCATTTAAACCCGATACGTTCGTAAAAAGTTTTCTTTGGATTGTGGGTAGGTATCGTCGAGGATGTTGCGACGGATGTTTTTTATGAGGGAGACGATGAAATGGAGATTGTGGATGGAGGCGAGGCGGGCGGCGAGCATTTCTTTTGCGCGGAAAAGGTGGGCGAGGTAGGCGCGGGTGTAGTGGGTGCACGTGTAGCAGTCGCAGGTGTCGTCGGGCTTTCCGAGGTCGCGCTGGTACTCCGTTCGCAGTAGATTAACTTTTCCGTGATGGGTGTAGATGGTGCCGGTGCGGGCGATACGGGTCGGGAGGACGCAGTCAAAGGTGTCCATGCCGTTCTCGACACCGATGAAGAGATCTTCCGGTTCGCCGATGCCGAGGAGATGCCGAGGCTTTTCTTCCGGTAGGATGGCGTTGACCCATTCAAGCGTCTTGAGGTCTTCCTTTGAGAACGCGCCGCCGAAGCTGTACCCGTCGAAATCCATTTTTGCAAGCTCGGTCGCGCTCCCCTTTCGCAAGTCCTCAAAACGACCGCCCTGTACGATGCCGTAGAGCGCTTGCGATTTCAGCGCGTTGTAGTCGCGTTTGTGTGCAAGAATCGAGCGCTTGGCCCAGCGGTGCGTGCGTTCAAGCGCCTCTTTCTGGTATACATAGTCGGCGGTCGGAGACGTGCACTCGTCGAACGCGAACATGATGTCCGCGCCGATGGCATGCTGTATTTCGATCGAACGTTCGGCGGTGAAGCGGTGAAGCGAGCCGTCGAGATGCGAGGTAAACGTCACGCCTTCTTCGTCGAGGATGCAGAGCTTGCCGTGCTGGAGTGCAATCTCTTTGTTATAGAGGCGCGGACGCATGTCGTCGGAGGAGTCCGCGAACTCGCCGGTGAATTTGGTGACGCCGTACCGGCGCTGTCCACTCATCGGGTCTTTTGTTTCGTCCCTCACAAAAGCCCTCGATGAGTCTTGCGAAGCTCCAAGTATTCGCTTCTCACCCTTTCCTTCCAGGCCCGCGCCGAGCGAAAAGACCTGGAAGCCGCCGGAGTCGGAGAGTGTCGGCCCGTCCCAGTGCATGAATGTGTGCAATCCGCCCGCATCTTTGATAAGTGCTTCGCCCGGCTGGAGGTAGAGATGGTAGGTGTTGACGAGTACGGCCTGCGCGCCGACAAGGTCGCGTACGTCCTCCGGCGAGAGCGCTTTCACCGTCGCTTTGGTGCCGACAACGGTAAATGCCGGAGTCTCGATGTCGCCGTGCGGCGTATGGATAACGCCCACTCTGCCGAGTTTGCCGGACAGCTTTTTTGTAATGGAGAAAGAGAATGGAGTCATGGGAAAGGCGGAAGCCCGGCTCCGAAGGAGCCGGGCTTCTTGTTACTCTATGGAGAGAAGCTCGATCGAAAACAGCAGGGTGGCATTGGCGGGAATCGGGTCGACAACGGCATTGCCATACCCCATTTCCGGCGGAACAATGAGTATTCTTTTGCCGCCCTCCTTCATGCCGATGATGCCCTGTTCCCATCCCGCAATAACTTCTCCCGCCCCGACCTTAAATGATAACGGCTGTCCTTTTTTATACGAGTTGTCGAATTCCGCTCCATCCCTGACCATGCCGATATAATGCACCGTGGCGGTATCTCCGACTTTCACTTCCCTTCCGTCTCCCACCGAAACATCATTGACGATGAGTTTGCGCACTTGCCCACTGGTGTTGCTCGCTTTCCTGATGGCGTCCGCCAGTGCGGCTTCTCTGTTTTTCGCCTCCGAGTCCGCTACAACGATATCGTCAACATTGTTCGTGCTTGTGGCGGTATTCCACGGTGCGGAGCGCATAAACCCGAGGACTATCGCCGCTATGACGATAGCGGTTCCGATTCCGATGGCTTCGTATTTTGTAAGTGATTTCATATGGTAGAGCCTGCTTAGTCTATCAAAGTTTCTGATTTTCTTCGAGCGAACGGTTCCACGATGGATCCGTTCCTGATTGCGTCCGCAATGACGTCCTCACTTTTTGCCGCAAGGACGTCGAGGAACTGCGTCCGTTCAATGCGGTTCATGGGCCGCGGTTGGCTTTTTGTTTCCATGCTTGAGACGGGGATAAGCGTGTAGTGTACCCTGTCTTCCTCAAACGATATCGCGACTGTGAGTCCCTCTCGTACTTCGGTGTTCCAGTATTGATCGAAGATGAAGTTCCCGAGCGAATAAAAGATCGGCGTGCCGCGGTACTCTTCGATATTTTGGACCACATGCGGGTGGTGTCCGATGATCGCGTCCGCACCGGCATCAATGACCGCATGCGCGAATGTTTGTTGGGCACTGTCGGAGACGGATTCGTATTCGGTGCCCCAATGAATGAAGACGACCTGCAGATCACTTTTTTCCGCAGTCAGCGCGAGCACTTCCCGTATGTCGGCGACGACGGGTGTCACTGTGGTCGCATGGATGGGGATGATCGCAATGTCCGTGTCCGCTATCCTTCGGTAGAGTACCTCGTCTGCGGAAATCTTCATTGGATTGCCTCCCGTCGCAAGTCCTTCTCGTATCAGTGTGTCGCGGGTGTGGAGATATCCGCCTTCTCCGTAGTCGTAGGAATGATTGTTGGCGAGCGTCATAGCGGTAAATCCTACACGCGGAAGCGCCGCGAGGATATCGGGAGAAACGGAAAATCTGAAGGTGAAACTGGGAGTCGGGCGATGGAGCTCCGGTATACTCGCCTCGAAATTACCGATGACTTGCTCATGTTCGGCGAGCATGTCGCGCACGCCCTTGTACGGGTAATACGAGCCGTGTTCGTTCATCAACCGCTCGACATTGCGCGCGAGCATGACATCTCCCACAAAGAGGATTGAATCCCCCGTAATGGCGGTCTCGTCGCTTGCCGGGATAGATCGGGTGAGCGCAAATACGGCGACCGCGCCGAGGCAGACGACCAAGAGCCAAAACAGCTCACTCTTGACATACCGCTTAAGAGCATGGTCTCGTGCGCCTTTAGGCGCCAGAGAATCACGCCCGGACTGCTTTTTGCTACGAGACATAACCAATGGTCGGCATCATCACCTGTTTTTGGTTCTTTGTCTAGGGTGCGGAATCTGTTATCATTAACGCTATGAGAATACGAGCATCATCAATAATGGGTATCAATCCTGATGGCACCTTCACGATCAAGGGGCCGATAAAGATTGGCGGTGTCATCTTGCGGGACGCCATGTTCTCGCACGGCGTAAAAATCAGCGGCGTTGATCTGTCGACGCTGGCGGGCAAAGAACTTGAGGTTGAAAAGCATGACAATATGTACGAGGTAAAAGGGTTCTATGTCAACAAATGATGAATTCGTTTCAATCCCTTCGGCAGGAGAAATTGAAGTCGGATCCAGCGCGGTTTTGGAAGGAGTTGTCGGGAGCGTAGCCGTTAAGCGAGAAGATGCGCGCTCCAAGATTGCGTTTGCATATGTCATCGGGTTTCTAGGCATCTTGCTCTTTGCGATGATTCTCTTCGGCGCGGGTAAAATGGAGACCAACAGCTTGATCGACCTTATCACCGCCATTTCGGCGATACTCTCCGGCCCGCTCGGGTTTATCATCGGTTTCTATTTCAAATCCCAAACAGGCGAAGAGGGATGAGCGAAACTGCTTTCCGCTAGATAATGTCCTGCGCTTGAGTGTAAAAAGGGCCCATTTCGAGAAAGTACAACAAGGCCACTCCTATGCCTGCGGCGATAATGGTCGCAATCGCGGCAATAGAGAGTCCGAACAGTATTGTCCTGACGCCGCCTCCCGCTTGCTCCTGTCTGTGCGCATATGTCTGGAACAATTTCGGATCGATAACAACGTCGGTACCCAACAGTGTCGAAAGTTTGGTTGACGACCAGTCCATGTCCGGTCGAAACGTCCGCTCTTTTTCTTTTTGTATGAGTCGCGCCTTTGCCGCTTCGTCGCCGTTTCGCACGAGAATGGCTTCCTCGATCTCTTCCTTCGGCCAACGGGCGTCCCCAAGCGTCTTGCGTACGGTCGCCTCCGAAGCGCGTTCGTCTACGTTGTTAATACGGAGGTATGAGTCTATGAAGCGTTTATCCATCATAAGAAACCGAAGGATGTTCGGTCGGAAGGCCTGATTTTGCACGTGCGGCGTGAAGCTCAAGCAACACCGCAAGCAGGCTCAATGTCACCGGTCCGAGGATAAAGCCCATGGGTCCGAATACCGCGATACCGCCGAGGACCGTGAGGAGCACCAGGAGTGGGTGGAGCGCCGCGCCGCGGCTCATGAGATATGGCCCGAGCAGATTGTCGATCATACCCACCGCCACACTTCCCCAAATAACGAGTCCCAACATCGCGCCGTACGAGCCTTGCAGGGCGAAATAGACGACGGCCGGCACGAATACGATAAGGGTGCCGACTCCCGGTATCAACGAACCGACTGCCGCTACCGCTCCCCAGAGGACCGGAGTACTGATGCCGAAGATCGCAAACCCGATGGCGGTCAGGACGCCTTGTATGATGGCGACCGCGAGGGTGCCGAGCACCACAGAGCGCATTGAGCGAGCAAGTGCCTTGAAGATATGCGCATTCTCCTCTTTGGGAAGCGGGCTGATCTCGGTTATGTAGGCGATACACTGCTCGCCGTCGCGAAAGAAATAGAAGACGGCGACCGTTGCGATGAAGATGAAAAAGACCGTTGAGGTCGTGGCGGCGAAAATGGCGCCGATATGCGTGGCGAGCCATTCGGTCGCCTGTCTCGCATAGGTTCCCGCATCGAATGTAAACGATGGCACGACGCCGTGCACCAAGGACTCTATGTGGGAAATCGACTGGTTGACCGTCGTCGCGCCGTCGTGGCTTAGAAACGTATAGAGGGAAAACGTCTGTTCGAAGATGAGGTACGCAAGTACGGCAAGCGGCACTACGACCAGCAGGCCGATAAGAAGTGTCGTGGCAAGCGCCGCAAGACCCCTGTTCTGCCGAGGCATCAGGACAAGAATCCTCCGGTAAAACGGATACCCGACAGTGGCGATGATTGCCGCGACCGCAAGCGATCCGAAAAACGGTTCGACAATCTGCCACATGACATACGCCGCCAGGCCGAGAATCCCGAAAAAGAAAACATATTCAACGGTGCGGCTGTTGGCCATACGAATAGTTGTTTGACTTCAGTATAGCAAATGTATCGGCCGCAAAAAGCACCCGAACGCACATCTCCCTTCTTCCCGAAGGAGAAGTGTTATATTGAAAAAAGTCGGTAGTGGGGGTCGCGTACTAGTGCGTTTCGTATCTGCCACGTTGCGCCATGGCGCGGTGGATGCGCTCCATGCCGATACGGTAGGCGGCATCGCGGTAGCTCACACTCTCGGCGTGCACGCGCGCCGAGAGTGTGGCATACGCGGCAAGCATCTTTTGTTTGAGACGTTCGTCTACCTCCTCTTTCGTCCAATAGTACTGTTGGCGATTTTGCACCCATTCGAAGTACGAGACGGTGACGCCGCCGGCGTTTGCAAGCACATCGGGGATGACGGTCACATCGCGTTCGGCAAGTATGGCATCCGCTTCCGGCGTAGTCGGATTGTTGGCGAGTTCCAAAATTATTTTTGCCCGTATGCTTCCGACATTGTCTTCGCGTATCTGATTGTCGAGTGCGGCGGGGATGAGGATGTCACAGTCGAGCGCGAGTATTGCAGTGCCATCCAATGCTTCCGCCCCGCCTCCTGCCGCGGCCGTCACGCTTCCCCCGGCCTTTTTCGCTTCTTCGACTCGGTCGGGGTCAAGACCGTTTGTATCGTGGAGCGTACCCTTGCTGTCGGAAAGTGCGATGATGGTGTACCCCGCCTCATGCAGGAGTTTGGCAATCACTGATCCAGCATTGCCGAACCCTTGAATGGCGACTCGGAGATTGTTGGGGTCAAGGTCTTGTTCTCGGACATATGCCTGCAAGACGTGGACGGCGCCTTGCGCGGTCGCGGTGTCGCGTCCGACGCTTCCGCCGAGTACAAGCGGCTTTCCGGTAATCATGCCCGGCTCGTTCTTTCCGGTTATGGTTTCATATTCATCAAGCATCCAGCCCATAATTTCGGGCGTTGTGTACACATCAGGGGCGGCGATATCAATGTCAATGCCGAGATAGGGGTGCATGGCGCGAATGTATGCGCGCGAGATTTTTTCAATGTCGTCCCGGTCGTATTCTTTCGGGTCGAATGCCACGCCTCCTTTTGCGCCGCCGAGCGGCACATCAATCACCGCGCACTTTACCGCCATCGTCGCGGCGAGTGCTTTGACTTCCTCGAGGTCGGCGTTCGGATGAAAACGGATGCCGCCTTTGTACGGTCCGCGGGCATTATTGAACTGTACGCGATAGGCCGGCAGTTTCCGAGGGCCTTTTTTGGTTTCGACTTCGAGTGTCGCGTCGCGGATGGCGTTCGGAGTCATCACTATCTCCGCTTCGGCGTCGGTGACCCCGATCGCGTCCAGCGCGTCAGTGATGTGCTTTTTGACTTGTTCGAATGGTGACATGGTAGAGGGGCGGACGGCCGCGGCGCTCTGCGCCGCGGCCGTCATCTTCCGACACTTAACCTTTGATAAAGACTTCGAAGTCGTCGGGATTTTCGTCAGGACCCGCTTCAATAAGATTGAGTGTTACCGGTTCGCCTTTGAACGTGGCCTTGATGGTCGCACCCTCATTTGCCTCAAACGATACCTTGAAACGCTGGGGGGTGACTACCTGTGCGCACACCCCTTCCGTGCTGTTGGTGATTCGAAAGGCGAGAGTCACTTCGTCGAGCGATGACTCGAGCGAGATAGGACTTACCTCCAGCAGGTCGCATGGGGTCGGCATCATGATCTCTCCGGCGACGGTGTGCATACCGTCTTTGAAGAAGTGCTTCGCGTCCACATGGGTGATACCGGACGGCTGATTGACTGGCGATGTAACCGGTGCGGGCTCGGCGGTGCGTAACGTATCGCTCTTAAAACGGGCGTAGAGAAACATGCCGAGTACGATAACGGCAAAAAGCACGACTGCGACGATGATTGCTCGTTGGTTCATAGAAGAAGGCTTATCTGCTAATTATCGCCAGTATACCATGTCGGGAGCGGCTCATTGGAAGACCACCGGCACCTCAAAAGCATCGTCATGTTCTCGGAGGTCGGACGCATTGCTTTTTCTGAAAATGATCGTGCCGCGGCGATATGGTGAGGAAGCATGGGATGCTTCCGCAAGACTCACTGAGAATTTTTGCGAGAGAAGCGAAGCAAAAAGTCCAGTGAGTGGACAGCATCGGTACGATGTATCGGACGGGACAGTGAAGGAAATCGTGCCCGTAAACGGGACGTACTCCGGTGTCATCCACTCCCCTCCCTTGGCTTCCCCATACCCTTCGCCGATTATTTTTCCGTCCCAGTCGGTGACCACAACGGGAAAAGTTCCTTCAAAATACCACTGTCCCCGGGCTTTACCGCGGACAGTAAGCGGTGAAGACACACTCTCACCCTTCTTTGGCGTGTCGACAACGATCATATCCTTGTATGTGTCCGGAGAGGCGCTTGAGAGAGTTTGGATATTTCCCATCCCGAATTGGTGATCCGCGACCGAGACGGTCAGTTCTTTTAGCACTGTCGGTTCGGCAGCCATCGGCTCATCTTTTTTTCGATCGAGAAACTGCACTCGGAGCGTATATACGGCATCCGACCCTTCTGTCATGAGTTTCCGCACCAGCACGCGGTCACCAAGTGCGTACGAATCTTTCTGTATAATGGCGGCATTACCTTCTTGCGAAAACAGGTCAATCGAGACGAACGAGCCGCTCCCCCCGTAATTGGCGACAGAGGGTATGAAGATATCCCCGGTGCCGCTTTGGTAGATTGCCTGTTCTTCAAGCAGTGCGACACTGCCCGGCGTGGGGATATCGTCCATGCTGAATTGCGCATGAAGCGTACGGTCCGTTCCCGTGCGCGAAAGCTCGACCGTCTTTTGGCCGTCCATAACCACGACGGTTGCGCGGGTGACATTGTCGATACTGAACGTTTCTTCATGATCGTCCTTTGGCTGTTCGGTGACAGGAGACGTCGGAGCACAATCGGGCCCGTCAGGACACACGTCTTTCGCAAAGAAACGCCCGTTGGTGTACCAATAGAACGCAAGAGCGCCGAGTCCGAGAATGATGAGGATGATGAAAAATTTTTTCATAGGTATCAGCATATGTATCGGGGACCATGGACAACAGTGCCCGATTCGATACCATTAATAATACGCTCCTTCGTACGTCTGTACCAGATAGGTATGCGGGAGCGTACCTTTCGGATTATCCGGTCGTTAATCAACCAACGATTATAGTATGAAACGAACATGTGATACGTATAGCGACGGTTTCGGCTTGGTGGCGGTTGTTGCCATACTGGCTGTTCTGTTCCTCGGAGGTGCGGTGGCGTATAAAGTCTCTACCAAAGAGGAGGTACGGACAACCGCCAATACCGACAGTGAAACCTCGGTCGAGACGAAGAAAGAAAGTACTGCGACGGTACGGGCGGAAGTAACCGCGAAGATACGCGCCATCAAGGAGGAGGCGGCCGCGATAATGAACGATCTGCAGGCACAGCTTGCTCTTGACGCCAAGGCGCAATTGTCGGCTGATGCGTTTGCGAATGTAAAGCAGGATATCGCCGAAGTGTATGCGTCGGCCGATGCCGAAGCGAAAATGGAGCTCAACAAGCTTCGAGCGCAGATCGCCCAAGTAGAGGCGCGCCTCTCCGCGAAAGGCGAGGCCGCGGCGGTGCAGACGAAAGAAGCACTTGAGAGCATTGCGGCCGATATTGAGGCAACGCTCAATCTCAACGCACAGGCGACAACGACCGGTGCGTCGGTGACAAGTACGACGAGCGCGACCACGAGCGTGGACGTACCGTAGAAAGAAAAACCCAAAAAGAAAAAAGCAAGACATACGCCGCGCCCGAAGGGCGCGGCGTATGTCTTGTCAGACAACCATGACCTTCAGTAACTTCTCAACTCGGCGCACGTCAGCCAGTAGCTTCGAGCGGTCGGGATTGGCGAGCGCGACGCTCAATACCGCAGTGCCCCCGTGGGTCGCGAAAACCGACTTCTCTCCGACCTTCTTGTACATTGAGATACTGCGAAATGACTTCAGCTCTCGCACCTTCTTGATTCCTTTCAATTCCATAATGACTCCCTCTTTGTCGGGATAGTATTTCAGTACCGTCGCGTGAGCTTTTTGTCTTTTGGGGATGATCGGCTTTTCCGGGATGCGGACGAGGACATCATTCACCGAATGGTCGATACCATAGGCGAGTTGGTAGAGCTTTTGCCGGTAGCCGCCGATGCGGGGTCCCACTTCGATGATTTTCCAGTCGTCGTCAACTTTCATGAGTTCAACATGCACTGTCGTACTGCGCAGGGCGAGCGCATGCACGGCGGTTTCTACGGCATATTCGGCACCGGCGACACTTGCTTTCTTGAGGTTATGTACGGTTGTTGCAAGGTAGTTTGAAAAATCGTCTCGCCCGCGACTCTTTCCGGTCAGTACCCGGATGATAGGACAACAATACACTTTTCCGCGGGCGGTTACGTACGCGTCGATCGAGTACATGTCGCCATCCATGAACTGCTCGGCGATGATCGTCGGTTCCCGATCATATTTCTTCTCCGCGTATAGCGTACGGATTTTTGCAAATGCCTTGCGAAGCGTGCGCTCAAATTCCTCTTCGTGGTAGCAGAGCGATACCAGCATGCTCTGGGCGAGGTTGGTCGGCTTGATGATGAGCGGGAAGCCGACTTTTGCCGCGATGCGAGCGCGCTCTTTTTTCGTATTGTCGCGGACGACGGTGAAGGCCGGCGTACCTTTGCGATCAAACATCCGAAACCGCCGCCGCATGAGGAGCTTGTCCGTCGCCCAGTAGATCGATTCGGTCGACGGCGTACGCAAATACGGCACGTGCGGAATGACTTTTGCGAACCATTCCATATTTGAGTCAGACCTGCAGGAGATTGCGAGCAGATCCTCCTGGTACGGCAGGAGACACTCGGCGATCTTGTCGGGCTTGCTGAAATCGCATGCGACGACGATGTCGAGGTCTTTGCGCTTGGTGTCGCTCGGGATGCGGGAATCGCGAATGAGCATCACACGCAGAGGACGGCGGGTACGCTTGCCGTGTGCATGGATTCCCGCCACGGCGTCTTCCCCGATTGACTTGACGAAAGCAATGATATTCTTCTTTTTCATAATGGACGATGGAGGAGAAAACGGGCGGAAGATCGCTTTGTACTATTTACGAATCACGGAAATATACTAGAACCTATGTCAAAATACAACGCCGGAGAGTACCGGCCCCTCGGGCACACTCCGGGGAAATCAAAAACGGCGATACCGACATGATACAGTATGAGACAATCATATCCGACATGACCGAATCGCTCTATACTGTCGTCGCTGTTATCGACGCGCTTGGCTATCCGCCGCTTGCGCTCGTACTTGTCGCCGCGAGCGCGGCCGCTCTGTTCTTGATTTCGAAAAAGCATGTCGCGGCGTTCCTTCTCTCGTTGGTCGCCGCGTTGTGTTTCAGTGCCGCACTCAAATTTTTTTTTGCGGTGCCGCGCCCGGACTCGATGCTCATTGAGACTGCGGGATACCGATTCCCGAGCTGGCACGCGCTTTTTGCGGGCGCATTCTTGACGAGTGTGTGCATAGGCGTATTCACGCTCACACGCTCGGTTTTTATCAGGACCACTTCGGTCATCGTCGGCGCCTTTTTGCTTGTAGCTGTTGCATGGAGCCGGGTGTTTCTCCATGTACACCTTCCCGTTGATGTCATCATTGGTTCCCTACTCGGTATCGGATTGGCCTGCGGCGTACACTTCATGCTGTTTCGAAACAGTCGCAGTGATTGACAATTGTACGCTATTCGTGTGATAAACAAAAAAGTGTGAAGAAGGATTGACGACAAAAACATGTTCCCTGGGGGAGTTATGGAATTACTGATCCTGCTTCTGGCTGCGAATGTCGGATTTTATCTGTTCATTCTTTTCCGAGACGGTATTGAGATTGCCCCTAATCGAGAGCAAACGATACTCTGCCTCTTCTTAGGTGTCCCACTCATTCTAACCGTCTTTCTTCTGTGTGGTCTCTGGGATTTATATGTCTGTTATTCTCGCTGGCGGATGGGGGCATATCGCCGAAGATAGTGGACAAGTTCTGGCCTCCGCGCATGGTGTGTGCTACGCGGAGGCCTGTCTTTTATGTACGGGGTATCCTATCTAAATTTCCATCAAGCATAACCGGCTTCATACCGAGGATTTCCTGCTTATACGAGAGCGTCGAGGAGATCGGATTGAGAATATAAATCGGCTTGCGGGTGTAAAACGCAACGCCGATCTCGATCAGCGTATTGCCGCCGATATATCCCTCGACACCTCTCTTTTCATAATTAGTCACCACGATCGCTTCCGCCCAGTCGATCTTTTCGAAGTGGTCCCGAATTGCTCCTTCTTTCATATTCCAGATCTCATGTTCTGCGGGGAACGCGTCGATTCCGCCGTTCTCTTCGATGTATCCGCCGAAGTATACTTTCTTGCTCCCGCCAAATTCCGCCGGAGTTTCAAGCGCCAGTTCCGGAATTTTCACCTCGTGCCCCTTTCCTTCAAGCGTTTTCTTAATCTCCTCCATTTGTGTATAGAACGCGATACTTCCGCAAATTGTCAGTTTCATATGATGCGCAATTCTTTAAACCATTCGTACATCACCGGCTCAAGTCCCGGTCCCCTTTCCCATTCAGGTTCACTGATCCGTCCATTCTCATACGCTTCGGTTCTTCGTGCAAGCTCGCCAACATACTCTTTCGAATACCATCCGGCGCGCTTCGTCTCGTCCACACTCCGTTTTATTTCGCCCGTTGTTTTTGCCTCGTAGAGCTTCCAATAATGCCAGGTGCCGTTTGTACGTCTGCACTGATTCTCTTTTCTCCCTTCGGCAAGCAATGTCAGCTCCGGAGCATCAAGCCCCACTTCTTCTTTTAGCTCTCGCGTCGCCGCTTCTTCGAATGTTGCGTCACCATCGACATGTCCCGCGGGTACCGCAAATCCCCATGGTCGCATGCCTCGTTCGATCAAGAGCAGTTTTCCGTCTTTCCAAACAAATATCCCGACACTCGTATGATCGCACATACTCATAATGTTATCCGAGTAGACGTTGGAGCAGTGCCATGCGGACGAGTAGCCCGTACCCCGCCTGTTTGAAGTATACCGCCTGCGGCAGTGCGTCCACCTCCGGCGCGATCTCATCGACGCGCGGCAGAGGATGCATGATGATGGCGCCCTTTTTCATCCGCGCGGCTTCTTTTTGCGTGAGAACGTAAGTGCCTTTTGCTTTTTCGTATTCTTCTGCGCTCCCGAAGCGCTCTTTTTGGATCCTGGTCTGGTAGATGACATCCGCCTTTTCCAATACTCCATCCCACGCCGTCATTTCTTCGAACATGACGTGATGCTCTGTGAGAGTAGCGCGTATATCGTCGCCGATTCGAAGCGTTTCCGGAGATATGAGCGTAACGGAAACATCATCATAGTGTGTCAGGAGGCCGAGGAGAGAATGTACCGTCCTGCCGTTGCGTAAGTCGCCCACACAGGCGATGCGGATGCCATCGATTTTCCCGATCTCATGCCGGATCGTATAGAGGTCAAGAAGCGCCTGCGTCGGGTGTTGTCCCGCACCGTCGCCCGCGTTGATGACCGGCACCTGCGAGACGGCGGCCGCGCGTGCGGCCGCTCCGCGTTCCGGATGTCGCAATACGATGATGTCCGCGTAGTGATGGACGACGCGAATCGTATCTTCAAGCGTTTCGCCTTTGATAGCGGAGGAGGAGTCGTTCGCGTTCTCGACGGAGATCACGCCGCCGCCTTGCCGGAGCATCGCCGACTCAAAAGAAAGCCGAGTGCGGGTACTCGGTTCGTAGAAAAGTGAGGCCAATATTTTGCCGGAGAGTGGGGTTTCCCCCGATTTTGGAAAGGTATCGGCAACGGTAAAAATCTCTTCGATCGTCTTGCGGTCAAACTGCTCCGCCGAAAGGATATGTTCCATTAAGGGCTAATTATATCATCTTCGTATTATTGGTAACCATCTCACGCTTCCAGGAGCTGTCGATATCTCTCGGTTTCGTCCGGAAAAAACTTGGCAAACACCTCTCGATGGCGCGCCCTGACTTTTTGATACAAATCGTCCAATGATCCATCGTTCATGACGATGGCATCCGCTTGCTTGAGACAATAAGCGGTATTTTGAGTGTCGGGATCGTCGGATGTCGCCTCAAGATTTTCAGAAAGGATGAAGTCTTCAAAGTTGAGCATATCTTTCGTTTCTCCCCGTTTTGTTATACGGTCGTAACGGATCTCCACCGGTGCGTCGATCGCGAGAAGGAAGGCATGTGGAACTTTTTCTCTCAATCTTTTAATCTCGTTCTTTGTTCGCAAAAAACCTATTGCCGCATTCGGACCGGAGGCAACCTGTACGATCGTCGCGTCGATAATCGCGTTTCCATCCCGTGATCGAAGCTCATTGGCGATTGCTCTCATATATTCACGAGTAACGGGAAGATTTCGGCGCGTCACTTCTGTAGCTATCAGCTCACTTCCGGACGCGAACAAAAAACCTTGAGTGATGAGGTATTCCGCTACCGTGGTTTTTCCGGAGCCGATGGTGCCGGTGAGTGCGATAAACATGGATATTGGCAAATGAGACAAGAAGACTAAAGTACTTTGGCAAGTTCTTCCGGTGTTGCGGCGTAACCTTCGAAGAGAATGTCCCGGCAGATTTCCGAATCTTTGTCGGAGAGTGCATAGATCGGTTTGCCGAGTGCGGTCGCGTAGCCGATCTCAAGCGTCGTGCTGTTGCCGCTGTAGCCGTCTTTGTTGTAGATGAAAATGACATCGCCCTTGCGTATCTTCTGGAAATGATCAAGTGTCAGTCCCATCGCAATGAATCTTTTGTCATGGTCTTTTTCCACTGCCTCCAACCCACCGTAATTGGCGGTGTAATAGTGCGGCACCAAGACCGGTACTCCCAAGGATTTCAACTTTTCAGCAAACTCCCCCACCTCCCCCGCAAATCGATTGCTCGAACAAATCGTTACCGTTTTCATGCAGTGATCATATCATTAACTTCCGAATGTCATGAAATTGGAGCTTTCGTACTTCCGAACGCCCGCATAGAACAGCTTGAATGAGATGAGGAGCCATGCGAATGAAAGGAGGGTGATAAGAAGCAACTTTTCCAATGATGCGTTCCGTACCGCCTCTACCGGTAGTGTGCCGATCAAGAGCGAGGGGATAACAAATGTAAAAATGAACCGCATACCCCCGCGGAATGCACCTCCGTGAAACAATGCCGGAGTCAGAAACAGTTCAAAAAGCCCGTCTACCACCGTATTGGAATCGACGAACAGGAAACTGGCAGAATACACGGTAACGACCGCCGCGAGGAATACCATTGTCGAAAGAATCACCAATACACATATGAAGGCGACCTGATACGGGGTTGTGTGCAGGAGAGTCGCATAGATAGCAAGACATGCTACGCCGAACAGCATGTCTCCGACTGCCGATACGCCGAACGACGATGTCGCAAGGCGCAGGAGCAGATTTTTGGGAGAAAGCAAAAAACGATCAAAGGATCCGCTCGAAACATACTCGGCTGTATGCCGAATGCCTCCTCCGGCGGAAAATACGATACCGAAGCAGAGTGCGGAAAATCCTTGCAAACCAAGGATATCCGCAGCTGTCCAGCCGTTAATGATGCCGACCGACCGGATAAAGAATATCCATATGATAAGAAAGGACGTGTTATTGATCATCATGCCGATGATGTTGGCGATAAAGCTCGTACGAAGCTCCGCGTTACTCTGGACATTTTTCTTGATCGCGTAAAGCGCAAAATATAGTTCGTTTATCATAGGATTATCCTCCGTTTACGGAAACCTTTTGCTTTGCCCTTTGGAATACAATGTGTACGATTGCGCCGAGCGCAATAACCCAAAATACCTGCATGCCGATTTTGAAATACCATTCGGTCTGCCATGTGTGGTATACGGTGTGGGTAATAAATTGCGTGGCGCCGAACGGGCTGTATAAGGCGAGGGCGTATACGTAGGTCGGGAATAACGCCACCGGAAGATACGATCCTCCCAGGATCATGACAGCTTTATCGACAGTCCAAAATATCGGATTGATGTCTTCGATCCAAAATGCAAGGAGCCCGATGATCGAATAAAGAAGAAGCGAAAGAATGACTCCAAGGACAAAAGTCACGATCATGGTGGGTATGAAAATCATGGAAGTTGCCGTTACCGGAAAGCCGACAAGAAGTGCGAGTACGAGTGCTCCCGACACGCCGATAACCAAAAACGAGTAGAGTCCCTTTCCCACCTGGAACGCCATTCGGTACGAAAGGTATGAGATCGGCTTGCTGAAAAGGATTTCCACGGTGCCTCGCCGCACATCCTCCATGATTGCCTGGGAGATATGGCGTAAGACGAGGACTGAGAACGCAAAATAGAAAAACATGCTCCACGCGGCGGTGACATATGATACGCCGTTTATTGTTCCATTGTTGAGCTCGAAGACATACGAATACAGTATGAGCAAAATCCCGCACCGTGCGATGACGCGTATCGTATCGACCACAAGCCGGCTCGGATAATAGATGCGGTCTTTGAATTGCGTTCGTATTATTTTTTGCGCCAGTCTAGTCTGCTTCATAGATATGTCTGATCACTGTCTCAAGGTCGGTGTTGTAGACGTCGACATCTTCCACCTCGAAGATGTCGAGGAGCGCTTTGAGCGCGTCTCGTACGCTGATTCTATCGAGATCGACGATTGTTGTGATCTTATTTTTCCCCTTCGTCGCATAGCGGATGCCGTCCGGCAGTTCGGGAAACGTCTCAAATGCCACGGGGGGCACGAGATCAATGTATTTTTCATACACGAACGTCCGCGTAAGCTCTTGGGTCGGCAGATCTTTCACCAATATTCCCTTGTTGATGATGATTGTCCGATTGCAGAGGGATTCGATATCGCCGACGTCATGAGAAGTCAGAAAAATAGTAGTTTGTTCTTCGTTGTTTATTTTGACCAACAAATCGCGAAGGGATTTTTTGGCAATAACATCAAGCCCGATTGTCGGCTCGTCGAGGAAAATGACTTCTGGTCGGTGCATGAGCGATGCGGCCACTTCGGCACGCATACGCTGACCGAGTGAGAGCTTTCGTACCGGCTGATCGGCGAACGAATTAAGCTCAAAGAGCTCCGCAAGCTCAATGACACGTTTCCGTATTTGTATATCGGTCATGTCATACATCACACCGAAAAATTCGAGAGAATCGGTGATCGGCAAGTTGGGGAATAGCTGGGAACGCTGACCGAAGACGGTGCCGATCTTGTACGCGAGTTTTTTGCGGTCTGTCGTCGGATCAAGTCCCAGGACCCGTATTGTCCCTGACGTCGGAAACAAGATGCTTGTCAGCATTTTTATCGTTGTTGACTTTCCCGCTCCGTTTGGGCCGATGAAAGCGACCCGCTCCCCTTTGGTGACCGAGAATGAAATTGCGTCCACCGCCCTGACATGCCTGATCTCGGGTCGCAACAGATTCTTCAACCATCCCGTCCCTTCGGTTTTGACCGGGAACGTGAATTTCTTTGAGAGTTCGGAGACAACAATCGTTTTTTCTTCTTTTGGCATGTGTATTTTAAGGGTAGCACAGATGGGCAGCTCGGCGTGTAGCATTGTACGTCGGATCATCCGAAATAGAATCCGGTGCCTGTGCACCTTTTACTTGCGGATGCCAGAATGCCCCGTCTGCTTGCAACGGGGATCGACGGGCGGTCGGTTTTACTTATTTTCGTCGGGCGGCCTGGGCTTTCTTGATATTGGTTTTTTGGGCGCGGCGCATTGCCGGAGTCGGCTTTGCCGACTCCGGCACATTCTTTTTCGGATGCGCTCTGAAAACATCGCCCTTTACATGCACAATCGGTCCGACAATCTGCGTGAGTGCCGTTCGCGCACGCGGGCTGTCGATCACAAGCTGTCCGTTCGGACCGACGTGCGCTTCTTCTTTCGCAACAAGCCATGTCACCGTGTCCCAGCTTCCGCTTGACCGCCTGCCGGCGAGCCGCTCAAGCCCGCCCTTCTTCCCGACATCCTGCACTCGAAATGTCTTGAATTCCCCTTTGGGGCGAATCTCAATGCGATAAAACTTTCCTTTTCCGGTCGTGCCGGGCTTTTTCCGCGCTCGTCCTTCGGGTTGTGCGAGCGAGTGCTGGCGCTTCGTCATTCCCTTCCAAACGGCTTGCGCCTTCTTGACGTTGCGCTTTGCCGCAACTTTCTGTTTTGGTGTGACCATACGCAGGTGATGATTATCGATAAATCCGTATCGGTATTATATCCCCGCCCATCCGGCATCAACGAGATCTATACACCATCGCGCGAAAATCCCCGCGATACGGATATGTCATGCATCAAATACAATTTCTGTGCCGGGCTGTTCGGCTCCTTGACTTACGACGATGACTCCCGCTTCGGGCATTATTTCCCCGGCTATCTGGGCTTCGATCCCGAACGAGGGCGCCGCCGCTACGACTTTCTCCGGTTCGGGCGTGATGAGCGCCATCCCCTGGCCCATGCCCCAGGCACCGTAGGCATCGCGGTCGGAGATACCGCCGAGTCTTTGACAATGCAGTACCACCGACGATGGAGAAAAGAGTGATGCGAGACGGACACCCAGACCGCTCGGGCGCAATACGCGGGAAAATTTTTCGGGAATGCCGCCGCCGGTGATGTGAACGACGCCATGGATCTCCGCCGATCCTTTCGTTTTAAATCCGCCATGAAGCGCGACGACAAGCGCGCTGTAGATGGTCGACGGTTCAAGCACATGAAGGCCGAGCGGCATGTCTTCAAACATCGTGTGGTGCCAGTCTTCCCCATAAGCATTTCCAAAGATCCTGCGGACCAGCGAGAGGCCGTTGGCTCTGAATCCTACCTGTCGCAACATCACCACCGCGTCTCCTGTCTTAATTTCTCTTCCGGTAAAAAGTTTTTCGCGCCTGCCAAACCACACGAGTGCGGCGCCCCAGTGGTATGGAAAATCGCCGTGGCCGGCAACCAGTTCACCCATCTGCGCGATCTCTCCGTTTATGACCGCCACATTTGCCGTCTTTGCCGCGGCAGTGTAGCCCTCGGCGAGCTGGCGTATCACAGGAATGAATCGTTCATCGGTGCCGAGCGACTGGATGTCGAGGTTGCTGCCGATCAAAACCGGCTCCCCGCCGCGCAAGACGGCGTCGTCGCAGACCATCGCGAAGAGGTCGTACGCGATCGTGTCGTGTTTGTTCATGCGGTGCGCAAGTTCCACTTTCGTGCCCGTGGTATCGAAGCACATACACATCATGCTCCCGCTCGGCAATCCGCCGACGTCGACGACGCGGATGCCCGAGAAGTCATCAAATGGTGTGATGATCTCGCCGATGTTGCCGCGGCGGTTTTCAAATGTCGTACGCGCCGCTTCATACATGATTCGCGAGGCCTGCGCTTCGATGTCGACGTCCACTCCTGCCTGTGCGTATGCGCTTTTCATGGTGTATATTCGGCTAGGTTTTTTGAATCCGGTTCTTCCGTACGCCGACCATGACGAGTACGGGCGTCGGCTTGATGGAATGACCCTCGTGCGCGTTGTATAAGCTGACATTGCCGCCAATCACCGGTATACCGGTTTTCTTGCATCGTTTTGCAAGCGCTTCGGTCGTCTGTGCGAACGCCCCCATGGAATCGCGCGGATGCCCGAAATTGAGACAATTCGTCAAGCCGAGCGGCTTTGCTTTAAGATGCTTCATTCGTGCAAGACATCGGTCGAATGCATGCTCGATGCCGCGTGCCGGATTTTGGTCAGAACGGCCCTCATCGGAACTCCACGACACCACCAGCTCGCTTTTGATCTCCGGAAGACCGAGAATCGCGTAGTTGCCGGGACAGTTCGGGCCTTTGTGTGTCCTCGTCCCCACCATCCAGTCGTACTGGTGCCAGATGTCACGAGTGAACGAGGTCGCGGCTTTCTTGTGCGCGCCTTTCTGCGCCTTCCACTTCGTGAGTTCCCAGTGCTCTTCGAGATCGGGGAATACCTCTTCAAAGTTCATCGGCAATGTAACATTTTTCTTCCTGCCTTCGTTGTAGACAATCGTGTATTTGCCGTCGTTCGTGACCGTGCCGACGACCACCGCTTCGAGGTCCCAATATTTGAAAAGCGCGAGTATCTTTCTGCGGTATTTCCGCTTCCCTACGATCATCATCCGTTCCTGCGATTCCGAGAGCAGCATCTCGACCGGCGTCATGCGTGCGGCCTTCACCGGCACGCGATTGAGGAATACGCGTGCGCCGAGATTCTTTCCCGTTTTCTTTCTGCCGCGGAGTACCACTTCCGAGGTCGAGCATAACAGGCCTGCGGCTCCCATATCCTGCATGCCCTCCACCCAGTCGGTTTCCGCAAGCTCCCAACATGCCTCAAGGAGTAGCTTTTCGAGGAACGGATCGGCGCTTTGAATCGCCGCCTCATTCATGGAGTCGAGCGACTCCGATGCCATCTGCGCTCCGCCGACGCCGTCTCTGCCGGTGCGCCCGCCGACATAGATGAGGTCGCTCCCGGTCGTCAGTGCATTTCCGTAAATAATATTTTTCTTTTTGACGAGACCGAAGGCGGCGACGTTGACGAGGCAATTATGGTTATAGGTCTTGTCGAAATACACATCGCCGCCGACGACCGGTACCCCGATGCAGTTGCCGTAGTCGGCAATGCCGCGCACCACTTCCGGCACGAGCCGTTTGGAGTAGGCGTCGGTGCCGAAGCGCAGGATATCCAAGAGGCCGATGGGTCGCGCGCCCATAGTGAAGATGTCGCGCAGAATGCCGCCGACGCCGGTGGCCGCGCCATGATAGGGCTTTATGAAGGAGGGATGATTGTGACTCTCGATACGCAGTGCGAGCGCCCATCCGCCACCGAGGTCGACGATACCCGCGTTTTCTCCCGGCCCTTGGATGACATGTCTGCCTTTGGTGGGAAGTTTGGAGAGAAACTTTTTCGTACTCTTGTAGCTCGTATGCTCGCTCGCCATCGCTTCGGCAAGAAGTTTCGGAATCTCCGTGGGGTTGTTTCTATTTGCGGACATATGATTCGATTGCATGCATAAAATATTCCCGCCGTGGCGAGCGTTCCGGGTGCGGCATCATGCCGAATATCGTCTGCTCCTTGTTGCAGACGCCTGCGATGTCGTCTGTCGAACCGTTGGGGTTGATACTCTTATATTCGAGAAATACCTGCCCGTTCCGGCGCAACGCCGCGGCCTCTTTTTTTGACACCGAATATTTGCCGTATCCATGGGCGACGGGAATCGAGAATGTTTTGCCAAGAAGCTTGTTGTTCGAGAAAAAAGAATTTCCCGTGACTGTGCAGTCGACATAGTCGCAGAAAAATTTCTTTGAATCGTTTTGTAGCAACACGCCCGGGAGCATGCCCGCTTTCACGAGGATCTGAAAGCCGTTACAGATGCCGAGAATCGGCATGCCTTTCTCCGCGAGGGCACGCAACGGCTTCATGATCGGCGAGGTGAGCGCGAGCTTGCCGGGGTCGATCGTGTAGGAGGCGGTCGCTTTTGCATATACACGATCGCCGAACGCGAACCCCCCTGGTAGCACAATGAGGTCGACCGCCGGTATGCGCGTATCCTTAAACCACAGGAACAACGGTCGATGGCCGAAGGCGGTGAAATAGTTGAGCGTGTCGTGGTCGCAGTTGGAACCGGGGAAACGAACGATGCCGACGCGCAGGCCACTTTTTGATTTCATGCAAGATAGTATAAAAGAAGAGCCGCCGTTTTGCTATCCATTACTGTCGAGTATGCGTATGTGGTGGTGGATTAGTTTGTTGACTCGAGGGGGTGCCAGTATAAAATTGTGCGCAGATGCGTTTGTCGCTTATTCGTTGGTACTGTATATACATATGGAAACATCATATCCTGGCCCGACTCAATCTTCAGAAAGTAGGCGTATGCGAGGTATGCGCCCGCTCGTCCCCACTGTCGCGCGCTTTCCGCTCGTGATCGTACTTTTCAGTTGCGTGATATTGCTCATCAACGCATTCGGTTTTTTCAATTTTTTCACTAACTTATCGGAATTTGTACCGGGTATCGGTGCCGGGCATGCCGTGGACCAACTCTCATACATGGTCGCCGGACGACAGCTTGGCGGCGCACTCGTACTGCTCTTTGCGCTCTTCTACAAAGACGTGCGTATCATGCAATTGGCGTGGGTCATCGCCATCATCCGCGAGCTCGTGGACCTCTCGCTTGCGAGCAACAGCGCGGGGATGTTCTGGTTTGTGATTGTTTTGCTTGTCGCGGAAGTCGCCACAGTCGTCTACCTTGAACGAGTCGCACGCGGAAAAATCGCAAAATATACGGCTACCGGCCAATAGTCTTACACCACTCCCATAAACACTTTCTCCAGAATGTCACTTTGGGTGAAGCTTTTTCCCGTTCCCTTTGTTACCACCTTCCCTTTATCGAGCACATACGCTCGCGTGGCGATTTCAAGAATCGACTTAATGTTGTGCTCGACGACAAGTATTGCGGTGCCTCGCTTTTCATTTATTTCCTTGATCTTCGCGAAGACTTCCTTTACGACTTTCGGTGCAAGTCCGAGCGAGGGCTCGTCAAGCAGGAGAAGCTTCGGGTCCGTGACGAGCCCGCGCGCGAGCGCAACCATTTGTTGTTGGCCTCCCGAAAGCTGTCCCGATTTTTGAGACACTTTTTCTTTAAGTGCAGGAAAAATCTCAAATGCTTCCTCAATCCGCTCTTTGAGTACCGCTCTGTTTTTTATGTTATGCCCGCCAATCTCGATATTTTCGTACACGGAGAGATGCCGGAACACCCTCCGCCCTTGCGGTACGAATGAGATGCCAAGCTCGACGATCTCATGTGGCGCGAGCTTGATCTCGCTTCCTTCCCAAATCACACGCCCCGATTCGATGGGCGCAAGCCCGAAGATTGCTTTGAGTACTGTCGATTTCCCCGCGCCGTTCGGACCCATCAGGGCGACAACCTCTCCCTCGTCAATAGTCACATCCACCCCGGCGAGCGCCTTCACTCCGCCATATTGCACACTGACGTCCCGCAATTCCAAAAGCGTCGCTTCTTTCATTGCCCCCATCTTACACCTTCTGTGTGAGAATAATTACTCGACCAATTTTGTCGGCATGCCGCCTTTGAGTTCGTAGAGACTGTACGGTACCCGGGCGCCGCCGTCTTCTTTGAAGTCTATATCTCCGGTCAATCCTTTTTCTTTGAGGGAAATAAGTGCGGATTTTACGCCATCAAAGCTCGTGTCTTTCGATGTTGAAAGCGCTTTAGCAAGTGCACGTACGGCGTCATAGGCGGGATAGGTCGAGAAATCGAGGAACGGTTCGTGTCCTTTCTTTGCGGCAAAGGCGGTATTGAATTTCTTCACCATTTCGTCGTCACGAGACGCGTTCCAGAAGGTGAAAATCGTACCTTCCGCTTTCCCTTGGGCGAGTTCCTGAAGTGTCGGGCTTGCGACGGTGCCTGCCATCAGGAATGGTCCTTTGAAACCAAGCTCCCGCGCCTGCTTGATCGCAAGACCTCCCTCATCATAGCTAAGGAGCACGATGGCTTCGACATCTTCCTTGACCATCTTCGTCATGATGGTTTTGAAGTCATTTGTTCCTGCCACATATCCCTCCACAACCGTTTGCCCATCAAAGTCTTCGACAAAAACATCTTTCACATACGGAAAGAACTGGTCGCTGTTGAAGTGGACGATTCCGACTTTTTTGAATCCTTGTTTCTCCGAGTAATCCGCAAGCGGACGCGAAATGCTTTCCGATTCGATACCAAGGCACACGGTGTTGTCGCCGCTTGCGACGATGCGGTCATTGCAGTCGACGACGTCGAAAAGTAGCACGCCCTCGGTCTCCGCCTTTTCAGCGAGCGTAAATATGGCGGTGTAGTTTTGCAGGAGGATTATCTTCACCTTGTTGAGGTCGACGAGCTTCCGGTACGCGGAGAGAGTTTTTTCCGCCGAATACTGGTCATCCTCGACGAACAGCTCGATCTTTTTGCCGTTTACTCCCCCGGCCGCATTTATCTCATCTACTGCGATCTGGACGGCAGTGGAGCTATGCTCGCCCATTGCGGCGCTTTGCCCGGTGAGCGGACCGACCCATCCGATTTTTAGAGTTTCCCCTTCAACCAAATTATTCTTCTCGTCAGGGTTTTTTCCGTAAAAGATTATCGCTCCGGCTATTACCATCAGAGCGATTATTCCGAGTATCAATTTGGCTGTATTGCTCATATATAGAATCAATATTATTAACGGGGAGAGGACTGTACCAGACTATATCACGGGATGCAACAGGAGTGCCGATTATTCGCCAAGATATGCCTCGATGACGTCTTTGCGGGAGAGGACGACCTCGGGCTTGCCTTGCGCAAGGAGCGAGCCCGAATCCATGACGACGCAGTAGTCGGAGAGCTCGCGGATGATATCCATGTTGTGCTCGACGAGAATGACCGTGTTGCCTTTGTTCCGGAGCTCTTTGAGTACGGAGGTTACCACTTTGCGCATCTCTGGAAAGAGTCCCGCGAACGGCTCGTCGAAGAAATAGATATTTGCATCCATCGCGACTGCGCGGGCGATCTCGAGGAGCTTGCGCTGGCCGTACGAGAGGTTTACCGCAAGCTGGTTTCTTTTTTCCCACAGCCCGACTCGCTCCAAGACTTCTTTCGCCTTTTCGAGATGGTATGTTTTGTGCTTCTCAAAGAGTGCGCTCCAGACATTGCGCTCGGTGAGCACGACAAGCACATTGTCGAGCACCGACATCTGCTCGAAGAGCCGCACGTCTTGGAACGTGCGCGTGATGTCGTATGTGGCGATGTCGTACGGCCGCACCCGTGAGAGCCTGGTCGTCTCTCCGAGCACAAGCATTCCCGCATCGTACGGGACGAATCCGGTGAGCAGGTTGATCAGCGTCGACTTGCCCGACCCGTTCGGTCCGATGAGCCCGGTAATCTTTCCGGCTTCAAACGAAAGGGAGACGTTATCGACCGCCTTGATGCTGTCGAAACGCTTTGAAATGCTTTTTGTTTCGAGAGTGGGCACAGCCTTGTTGGTCGCGGTTACTTCTTATACCCAACTACCGTACCGTCTTTTATCATCTGGACGACGACAGGCGTGGTTGCGGCGGCGTGGTTCGGATTGAACCCGAACTCGACATTCGGAGTTTTGAATGATTGTGATTCCAGTGTCTTGGGAAGATCGGAGAGGTTTGGAGTTTTTGCAATCGCATGGGCGAGGACATAGACCGCATCGTATGCGCGGTCAGCCGCCTTTCCGGCCTCTATCCCGTATTCTTTCTTGAACTTTTCCGCAAACGACGTCGGCGCGAAGCCCCAGTTAATCAGTACGATACCTTCGAAAAGGGACGTATCGACGCCTTGTATTTTGACCGTATCTTCAACGTCAAAGTGGGTGATGATCTGCGGGGTATAGTCGAGTTGCTTTGCCTGTGTGACAAACGTGATTGTGTCGGTCGCTACCGTGTCGAGAAAGATCATATCGACCTTTGCTTCCTTGAGCTTGAGAATGGTCGTTTTGAAATCGGCATTTCCGATTCGCTGATATGTTTCGGAGATAAGCGACTTCTTGCCCATTTCCGACTGCATGGCGTTCAGTGTCTTTTCTATTTCCTCGCCGAATGCGCTTTCGAAGCGGACGATGCCGAGCTGGTCATACTCCGTTTCTTTCAGGTATCCGTCAAATGTCCTGATGATGTCCGAAAAGTCGGTCATCATGGTGAACGAGTACGCATTCGTGTCGAACGCTCCCGCGATCCGGGGAGAGAGCGGAGTCACGACAACGGTCTTGTTCGTTTCTGCCAGAGAAAAAAGAGGTTGTGTAACGAAATCAAAATTGCTGCCGATGATTGCGCCGACCTTGTCTACGCTCGTGAGCTTTTGAAACGCGCCTGATGCCGCCTTCGGGTCTGTCCTATCGTCCTCAAATACCACTGACACCATCCTGCCGTCTACACCGCCTGTGTTGTTGATCTCCTTCACCGCAAGCTCGATGCCCTTGCGCGACATTTCGCCGAATGCGGCCGCGACGCCCGTTTCCGAGATAATAGCTCCTATCGTTATTGTTCCATTTGACGTTTCTTCCGATGCCGGTTTTTTGGTAAATACGATAACGCCGATTACGAGTAAGATAATCACCAGTATCCCGATTATTGTTTTCATATCAAAATCCATCCTACCAAATCCCGGGGCTCTCGGCTATATGACCAGTACTCCAGGTCTTACTCTATGACTTTGACAATGGCTGGTGTGCCGTCCTCAACCTTTTTAACGTAGAGCGGGACGCGCATCTCGTGGGTGGAGAAATCAATATCGCCGAGCATTGCATCCACACCTTGTATATCTAGGAGACAATCTTTGATTTCTTCCGGGTCAGAGCCGCATTTTTGAATCGCGGAGCCCAATACCGTATACATGTCGTATGCGAATGCCCCGATAAAGCTTGGATTAGTCTTGTACTTTTCCTTATATCGTTTGATGAATTCTGCGGTCTTTGCGTTCGCAGGCTCACTGATGTCAAAATTGGTGTCAGTGAAATACGTATCGTGCAGGTTAGCGGGGGCGATGGTATTGAACACATACGGAATGGAAAGCGTATTTACCGTCAGGATACTTCCTCGCCAACCGTATTGCCGAAGCTGGTTGAAAGCAGTCGTATAGCCAGGCCCGAAACCGGAAATCACTATCGCATCAGGCTCGCTCGCGATAACTTTTGTTATCTGCGTTCGCAATTCACTGTCCGCTATATTGAACGCCTCCTCAGAAACGACTGCAGCTCTGTCGTGGAGTGCCGCTTTGAGAGCGTCTAGATACGACTCTCCAAAGATATTATTTATGTAGAGTACACCGATGTTTTTGCTTTTGAGGTCTTCTACCGCATAATTGCCCACAACTTCCGCTTGCTTCCGTGCAGTAATAAATGATCGAAATGTGTAGTCTCCATTGATCTCGCCAGCCGCAGCCGCCGTCATCACAAGAGGTAATTTATCGTTATTGGCAAGCGGAGAAAGCGCGTAGCTTACTTGATCGCCGGCAGAGATCATCGCGGACACACCCTGCTGTTTGAGTTTGTTGTATGCGCTTATTCCAGCCTTCGGGTCATCCTGGCTATCTTCGATCAGAAGTTCGACGTTAGTGTCTGCGTCGGCGTTATATACCTCGTTTGCCAGGAGTAATGAATTGCGTATTTCCTCGCCAAATACCGCTTGATTGCCGGTCAGAAACAAGACAGCACCAACTTTTACAGAACCATCTGTAGTCCGCTTGTTATTTTTTGCAACTACCAGAACGAGACTTGCAAGAACTAGGATAATGGCCGTACCAATAAGCGTCTTTTTCATAAAGGTAATCTACCACAACTTCATAATTTATACTCTCCCATCAAGCCTTGCGGTCGGTACAGCATGAGGAGGACGAGGATGAGGCCGTAGACGACCTGGCGCATCTGAGCGGCGATGTCGGTGGGGAAGCCGACGAAGCGCAGGGCTTCGGGGAGAAGGATGAGGAAGGCGGCTCCCCAGACTGCTCCTTTATTGTTGGCAAGTCCCCCGAGAATGATGATTGCGAGCACGAATATCGACTCGTTGAGGTGGAACGATGAGGGGTCAATGAAAGTAATATACGATGCGAAGAGCGACCCGCCGACCGAGGCGACCATTGCGCCGACTATGAATACGACGAGCTTGTAGTAGCCGGTTTTGTATCCGAATATTTGTATCGCTTTCTCGTCTTCCCTGATGGCCTTAAGTACTCTGCCGAACGATGAATGGACAATGAATTGGCAGAGGAAGTAAGCGAGGACTGCGAGTAGCGCCGCGAGGACGAGGAACGGCGTGTTATCCGAAAAGACGAACCCGAAAAGGGACGGCCGGTCGATTCCCGGGATTCCCAAAGGTCCTCGCGTCAGCTCTTGCCAGTTCATGAATATGCTGAAGATGATGATGTTGAACCCAAACGAGCCGAGCGCAAAGTAGTCTCCGTCGAATCTCGACAGCACGTATCCGATGATAAAGGCGGCAAGGCCTGTCGCCGCCATGCCGATGAGTATTGAAAGAAAAAAATTGACATCATAGGAGGTGATGAGGATGGCGGTCGCGTACGCGCCGATGCCGTAGAAGGCGGCTTGGGTTACCGAGAGCAGTCCCGTGTAGCCAATCACGAGATTGAGCGAGAGCGCGAGAATGGCGTATATGGCGACGAGTATGCCGAGGTGGATGAAGTATTCCATAGAGAGCTATTTTTTAATGAGTCCCTGCGGCCTGAAGAGGAGGAAAATGAGCAATACGCCGAAAGCGATTGCGTCCTTCCATTCGCCGGAAATTTTCCAGATGCCGAAGTTCTCAATGAACCCGAGAAGGAACGCGCCAAGTACGCCGCCGTAGACGTTGCCGATGCCGCCGATGATGGAAGCAATCACACCCTTGAGCAAGAGCGAGAGTCCCATTGCCGGCTCAATGCCGGTGTCAAAGCCGACGAGTATGCCGGAGAGTCCGGCAATTGCCGAACCGAGGAAAAATACTCTGCCGATGATTTTGTTTGTATTGATGCCGACGATTTTGGCGACTTCTTCTTCATCGCTCGTCGCTCTTACCGCTTTGCCGAAGCGGGTGAACCGGAGCAGAAGCGTCAATCCGGCCATGATGAGAAGCACGCAGAGCAAGATGATTGCCTGCACCTGCGTGATGACGCCTCCGAAGACCTGGTAGACTTTTGCAGACCCGACGGACAGTGTTTGGAATTGGCTCGAAAAGAGTATGGCGACCAGTGCCTGGAGCGCTGTCATAACGCCGAGCGAAGCCACGAGAAAGACCATGCCCGAGGCCTTCTTTTTTCGTAACGCCCGGAACACGCTTTTGTCGACCAGATAGCCGATGCATCCGGCAAATAAGACGCCGACGATGACGCTTGGCAGTACGGGAAAATCGAGAGATTTTGAAAGGTAAAAGACGGTGTACCCGCCGATGGCGGCGACAGTGCCGTGCGCGAGGTTGAAAAATTTGGTCGTCCCGTAAATGAGATTGAAGCCAAGCGCGACCATGCTGTATATCGCGCCTGCGATGATGCTGTTGACGACGAGTTGAGGGATGATGTCCATGGCGGAATTATGGCTACTATCCCACAAAAACCGCTCATCCGCGAGCGGTTTTTGTGGGTTTCGGAGTCTTTGCGCTATTCTTGCACCGCTACCGCTTTTCCATCCTTAACGATTTTTATTGCCGCCTGTGAGATGAATATCCCATCAGAGTTGACCGACAGCGGGCCAAGCGCCCCACTGTATCCCTGTGTCCCGCCAAGCGCTTTGGCAACTTGGTCACTCGCCGGCTTTCCGTCTCCCGGCACTGCTTCAAACGCTTTCACCAAGAGATGGATCGCGTCGTAGGTATTTGCCGCCGCAGGCCCGGGTTCTTTGCCATACTTTTGTTGGTATGTGCCGCCGAATTGGCTTGTCGGAACGGCCGCATCGACGAACCACTGTCCCTCAAACGGTTTCAAGTCGGCGGTGAGCGCGAACGATTCAATAGAAGTCAGCGGTGTTTTGATACCGAGCTCACGGATTTGTTTTGCGATGATGCCGACTTCAGGGTCAAATGCTCCCAGAAGGTATATTTCCGGTTTTTCCTTTTCAATCTTTGAGATGGTTGTGCGGAAATCGGTCTGTCCAAGATTGAATGTCTCATCGGTAATAGTAATGCCAACGGCCCCGGCTTTATTTTTGAGTTCTGTATTCATTGCCTGGAGGCCTTGCTGATTAGCTACCAGGGCCGCGACTTTTGTTATTTTTCGTTTTTGGAGTTCTTTGAGCATCGCGTCCGCTTCCTCCTGTGGTCGCGTCCAGTGAATGAAATTGTAATCGCCCTTGGCGATAGTCGAATCAGAAGCACCCGCCCCGATGTGTGGAATGCGATTGGTTTCGGCAACGGGCGCAACGACATTCCCTGCCGTTGAGCCAATGCTGATGACTGCATCAACTTTGTCTATGCTCGTAAACTTTTTTATGACACTCGCCGCTTTCGCCGCATTGAACGAGTCGTCTTCGAACACGAGCTCATAGTTATGCTTAAGCCCCTCCTGTTTATTGACCTCCTCAAGCGCAAGCTGTGCGGCATTGCGATCGGTTTCGCCGATGAAGGCGAGGTCGCCGGTGAGCGGTAACGAAAGTCCGATTTTTATCGTGCTCTTTTCCGTGCTTGTCGCGTTCGTATCGGTCGAATCGCTCTTGCCGCTCCGCATCGCGAATACGACGATCGCGATAAGGGCGATGACCACTACCACCCCTCCCACCCATTTGCCTGTGTTGTTCATAATCCGGTTGGTTATTTGGTATACGGCGCCACTTTACCACTCTTAATCACTCTCGGCGAGTGGCCGCCGTCGCGGTCGCCGCTGGGGAGAATGGTGATCTTTCCCGAAGCGCCCTCCCAGTCTTTCACTGTGCGCGACCACTTGGCGATCTTCTCGCCATCCTCGCCGTTTGCGAGGAGCGCGTCGCGGACCATGAAGACCGCGTCGTATTCGGTCTGCGCATAGCTTTGGTACGGAGGCTCCTGCCCGTACTTTTCCTTGTATGCCGTTATCAAGTGCTGGAATTTCTGATTTTGCGGATCAATGCCAAACTCCGCCGTGAGTGCCCCTTCCAGAAACTCGGCATTTTGCGTGACGGTATCGGGGTCGCCTGAAATAACATCGTTGACGATTAAGGCGGGTTTATATTGAAGCTGTTCTGATTGTTGCATGATCCGGGTTCCGACTGCCGGAGTCTGCGTGTCAATAAAGACCGCATCGGGCTTCGCGTCTTTTATCTTCGTAACAATCGCTCGAAAATCGGTGTTCTTCGTCGGGAAACTCTCGTTTGTGACCGTACCGCCGAGCTTGGTGAATTCTTCATTAAAGGCCTTGTATACTCCGGCCGCATAGTCTGTTTGCTCCTGAATAAATGCCACGGTCTTATACTTTTTGTCGTTGTATGCGATTCGCGCGAGTACAGTACCCTGTGATGCGTCGCTCGGATAATTGCGGAAGAAAAACGGACTTGCACCCGTGAGATCCGGACTCGACGAGCCGGGCGAGAAGAGCACCACTTTGGCGTTTGCAGCCACCGGTGTTGCGGCAAGTGACTCGCTACTGCAGAATCCGCCAATAATTACTTTTACCTTGTCGACGTTTATAAGTTTCTGTGCGGCGCTTACTGCCGTCTCCCCGGTGCACTTGCTGTCTTCGACGACGAGCTCAAGCATCCTGCCTCCAACACCGTCGGCGGCATTGATCTCCACGACCGCCATCTGGTAGATGTTTCTCGCGGGCTCGCCGTATACTGCGCCATCTCCGGTCAGCGGCAGTATGACGCCGACTTTTATGGGACCCGTATCCTCGTTTTTGGTAGCGGTGTCAGGCGCTTCCGGACTCTTTTTCATTGAGAAAAAAGCAATGGCAACAAGTGCGATGAGCACTACTACACCCCAGATAATCTTTTTTGAATTAATCATATGTAACGATATACGGATAAACAGTATTCTCCAGTTTCTGCGGATAAGAGTACCATTTGGGATTGTGAGAAGCAAAAAGCGCCGCCGCCGGGGCTTTGCCCCGGCGGCGGCGCTTTTTGCTTCGGTAGAAATCGACGAACGGACGCTTAAGGTAAGCTTTCGCAGGCCAACCCATCCCCATCTTGATCGAGGTGATGGATGTCGTTTCCCGTCCCGCCGCAGGCCTCGTATGCGGATTGAGCCTCGGCATGCGTTTTGAAGCCGCCGCAATTGTAGGTATCTTCCGCACATGAATAGTCGGAGGAAACAGATGCCGGAATTGACGGAGACGGCGTCGCTGTTGATCTGCTGTCACATACTCCTTTAGTCCACAGACCTTTTTCGCCGGCTTGCGCGGACTGTTGTGCCGCTCTGAACTCTGCTTGGTATTTGTATGGCAGATTGTACGTATACTCGTATGCGTATCCTTCCTCGATCATGTGCTTGTTGAAAAAGAGTCCGTCTTCGAGATAGATATACGCCAAGAGGCGGCCGTATTTGTCCCGCTCTCCTTGCGTGGCGTCCGTCTCTACTCGTACGCGTTTGCCGGAGAGTAATTCTTTTGCTTTGTCCGACGCTTCGCGACCGAAACATTCCACCTGCTTTCGCGGGTCTACCGTCTCCGGCGTGTTGATCCCGATCAGTCGTATCGTTTCCGTTTTCCCGTCCATATCAACAGCAATCGTATCTCCGTCAACCACTTTGATTACTCGATAATATGTGACGTTTTCTTCTTGCCCTGGTACCGGTTGTTCTCCCGATACTGGTGTGTTCGTGGAGAAAGGTCCTGTTACGATAGCTTCTTGTAAACTAAAAATGTCTTTAGGACCTGTCTTGTTGTCTTTGTATCCAATCGTGCTGAATATGACTATAAGGATAACTACCCCGCCGACGCCGTATAAGATTTTCTTAAACATACCCGTCGTCCGGGACTTATGTCCACTTTCTCTTTTTATTCTCTTCTTCTTTTTTCCAAAACGATTCTTCCAGATCTAATCCCAATATGTTTGAAATATGCAACAGATAGTTGAAAATATCGGCAAGCTCCTCCTCAACAGCGTATACTTTTGTCTTATCGTCTATTTTTATGCTCGCTTGTTTTCTGACCGCCCGAGCGAGTTCGCCTACTTCTTCTACCATGAGTAAGAGCGCATCTTGTGCTGTTTCCTTATCGAAGCCCCGTTCTTTTGACTTCTCCGCGTAGAACCTCTGGAGTTCCTTGAGAGTTTTACGTTCCATAAGTAAAGTATAAAGTATCATTCCTTGTTCCCCAAACAACTGTAGCTGAATTAGGTCTATGCGCGGATAGTGACCATCGCGTTCCTGTTTTTACCCTGTGTGCCGGGACCACCCAAACTCAGAATAGAATTCCCCGTCTCGAAACGCCTTGATCGCTGTGACGATATAATCAATAGTGTTTTCAGGAAGCGCATCCGGAGGACACCAGCGGAGATCATCGCATTTGTGCGGCTCCCGATTCTCTATCGTTCCCTCGTACCGTTTCGTGGTCATGAAGAAGTCGATTCGTTCATCGTTGCGCGCTTTGCGATGCATCACATGCACCATGCTCAAGTCTTCGGGGTCAATACGGATACCGAGCTCTTCTTTGAATTCACGCGACCCTCCTTCTCGTGCGGTTTCTCCTCCGTCGAGATGTCCGGAAGGCAGTCCATACCAACCATCCATGAAGCCGGTATTGTATCTGCGCTGCAACAAAATATTCCCATCATTGATAAGCAGTAAGTAACTTGCGGCAATATATTTGAAGTGTTCCGGCATGACTAAGAGTATAGCAACGCGACTTTTCTTCTCACAAGCACACTTTCGGCGCAGTCAGAAAAGCCATCCGGGGAAGAATAAGCGGTTTGTGATCAGATCTGCTCAATTCTCTTCCAGAGCATTTCAGCCGGTTCGTCAGGGGTGTACGGCAGAATTTTTTCAGTTTCTTCCGGTCGCTCGAAAAGTCGCGCATCATCCGCAAGCCATGCAGAAGGGACATCATGCCGTTCCCGCGTCAATTTGTTCGCGTCTTTTCGTTTTTTGAGAATATCCGCGGGTACATTGAGATAGATCAGGACACTCCGCGCGCCGCAGGCGGTTGCGATCTCACGCAATTCTTCACGTTGTCGAAAGAGCAGACAGTTGTCGTCGAATACCACCGACTGGCCTGTCAGCAAAAGATTCCGCACGCCTTGCATGGCGATCGGCCACATGTTTTTCCAGAAAGCATCATCATCCTCTTCCGGCGTCTCTTCGAGAGCCAATGCGTCGGCAAGCGAAAAATAGATCAGGTCGCGTCCGACGATATGCGCTCCGTAGTGCTTGGCGATATGGTCGGCGAGAGTCGACTTTCCCGAAAACGCTTCGCCGCAGAGGATAAAAAGAGTGTTGTGGTGTTGCATGTAATCTTGGAAAGCGTTAATAAAACGTTGTGAGGGTCTTGTGGTGAGGTTTTATGAATGTCGTCTGCTTTGCCTTGACCCAGAGTATCCAATCGAGCTCGTTGCTTGAAAGCGCTCTGCCGAGCCGCTCCATCTCGTCGCGTATTCGTTCGACCGCTGTGATCGCGCATGCGCGGATCTCTATTTCTTTACGTGATCCCGGGGGGATAAGCACCTCGTTTCGTATATCGGCATCCAATTCGGGTGCGTATGTCAGCACGCCGAATGATTCAAGTATCTGCGGCAACTTATAGTCGGCAAATACGGTGAGATGGTCGAGATTGGCGATGGCGAGTTCCGGCAGGCCGGTATATGAGACATCTGATGCAAAAATCTGCGCCCGCTTGAGAAAATAGAGCGTGCTGTCTTCCCAAAGAGCACTGTCTCGAAATGAGGGGAACGACGCGGTGAGAAGCTCGACGATTTTGTCCGCGTCTTTCCCCGTTTGCTCGATGAGGTTGATTGCCTGACCATCAAACTGATCCGACAAAATAGAGAAATTTTCTCGTATGATTTGCAGTCGCTCCTCAAGAAGCAAAAGCTTGTTTCTTCCGCTTTCAAAGATCGCACGAAAAACATCTTCCGGGATAGTTTGCAGATACTTTGCATCGAAAAAATGACGGCTCTTAAGGAACGCATCCTTGATAGCTCGGGAATAGGCATAGTACCCGCCGACCCATGCGCCGTTAATCTCATATTCCCATCGGGTTTCGCCTTTTGGTGCCCAAAAACAGAAGTTGATACTGTCAACAAAGAAATAGTATTGCGCTGTTTCTTCGGGCGTTCCGAGCAGTTGAAGGTCGTTGTCCCAGGGAGGAAGATCAGCCGAAAGCAACTCCTTCGCGACCTCTTGTACACGTTTGTCGTCGATTATCACGAATTGCAGGTCCTCAATAAGCGGTATAAGAGACTGGAGGATTTTCTGTTTGGTTGTCATATCTCACTCAAGAAGATAGTCCCAGCCAGGTTTCCATACCTTCGTCTTTCGCCAATCTTCGGCCAAAGCTTGCGTCCATGTTTTACTCTTCAAGAGGACGTCGAGAGAAAGTTGGGGTGCCTTATGTCCTACAATCGCGACATGCTTTCCGTCATAGTTTGTTTTTAGAAACTCCAGGAAGTCCGCAATCCGAGCTTTTACGTCTCCATAACTTTCTCCGTTCGGAAACGGCTTTGCGATGCATTCCTCTTCTTGCATCGGTTCAACAATATCCGAAGATGCACCGTTGAGGTCGCCATAGTTGCACTCGCGCAGACGTTCGTCCGGAATGATCGGATATTTGTCACCCCATGCGAGTTGTGCCGAACCAACGGCCCGCCTGAGGTCGGAGCAAAATACCACATCGAAGCGCTTGTCTGCGGTGGTCTCGCCGAGCTCTTTTCCCTACTTGATACCAAGCTCCGAAAGCTCCACATCCTTCCATCCCGAAGAGATATGTTGTTCGTTATCCGTCGTCGTACCATGGACGAAATATGTGATGTGTGTGCTCATATTGTCATTATCAAATCATTTCCGTACTTTTAATCTTCTCCACGAGGGGACCCTGGGTGCAACGAAATAAGAACTTGTCGCCGATATCAATGTCATGTGTGGTATGGTGCGGGCGTTCTATCTTCAGTACCTTCTCCGAGGATTCCAATTCTCGCACCATTTCTTCGTAGGAATATGCTGTGGGATAGGCCTCTATGTGGTCAAAACCGTCATGTTGTGAACCATCCGGTTTCTGGTCCGACAGCTCGAGGAAATGGATTGTGCCCAATGCGGATTCGATACCTTCCGCAAGCTTTATATATGCGATGCGGCGGTTCGAGATTATTGACTGATATATCCAGCTACTGTTTGATTCGAACAAAACTCGAAGTTGTTCGAATGATTCTTTCGAACCGCACTTGTAGCAGATATGGTCCGCTTGTGCTTTATCGGTCAGGTTATGCTTTCCCGTGAACGCATTAAAAAGGTCGATGTACCTTTTTGCATCTTCTTTAAAATCATGAATAGTCTCTAACATAATTTAAAAGTCAGCAAAAATCTTCTTGGCTTCGGAGTCTATACGCACCTTTCCGCCGTAGGGCATCGGGAGTTGCGGGTCGGTGTGGCCGAAGTCGAGATTTTGGACGATGGGGATATTGACATTGTACGCACGGACTGTTTTGAGGACAATTTCCCGCTGTTCCGCGCGATACGCTTTCTTTTCATCATCGGTATTCTGCTTGTCGAATTCCCATGCTTTCGGCCGGCCGACAAGCACGCCTTTTACCTGCTTCAGTATCCCCCGCTCGCCGAGCGCCCGAAGTATCCGGGATACATACTGTGCGGGCGGTATTTCTTCTGACGACTCAAGCATGAGTACGATGTCCGTGAATTGTTCGAGCGTGGGAATAGGCACGCCGTGGCGGAGCATCTCATCGACCGACTCGATGCATCCTCCCCACAGGAGTCCCTCCGCGCTCTGTTCACCGTCCCAATGCCACCCCTCGTTCAGCCAGTAGGTGCGGCGGGTCCCGAGAAGGTCAGTATTGTTCCAATCAAGACCCTTGTCGTTGTACTCTTCCGACGGTCTGATTTCGAATTCATCCTCGTCAAAAAGTGCATGGTTGATGTATTCGACGGTATAGGCATCCATCTCACCCTGTATTGCAAACTGCGTAAAAAGTGAAGCGCCATAGTATGACGGAATGCCATTGAGGAAAAGAAAGTTGCAGAAATGCGAATTGTCGCTGTACCCGAAAAACGGTTTCGGGTTCTCGACAAATGGCTCTGCGGGAAGATTCTTGATGTAGGTGACTTGGTCGTTGCCGCCAAGCGTGGTAATTACCGCTTTAATCTCGGGATTCGTGAACGCGTCGATGATGTCCTTCGCCCGTTCCTCCCCCGACGCACCAATCTTTTTGGTTGTCGGGAATTCGACCGGGTCCAAGCCGAATACTTCCCGCACTCGCGTGAGTCCGAGCTCATACACCTGCGGCCATTTTCCCGGCGCCGCAAACGACGGCGACAAAATCGCCACCTTGTCCCCTTTCTGTAGTTTTGGCAGTTTCCGCATTTCTGTCATGGAGTGAATTATTCCCTATCTATAATACTCCGCCCAGGTGTCTTCCGGCTCACCGAGCTGGCGGTAGTCGGCGAGGATTTCTTCGCCTTTCCGGATGTCGCGGGCGGCAAAATATCCCTTCTCTCCCTCCCACCGTATATTGGCATTTTCCGAGTGATTTAGATAGTTCCCGATGTCCATTCGGTTGAAATATTTTGGACATTGAAGCTTCCCATCGGGCAGGTCAAGACAATATCCTTGCAATTCTTCCGGCACATCCTCCGGCTTATACATCATTTCCTCAAAGTCTTTCAGAAACAATGCCATATGGGTGCCCTTGGCGATATCATGCAGTGCGAATACCCCGATTCCCGCCTCGACGATTGTCGACGGTTTCAAAATGAAAGAAAATCCGTTTGTTTCTGTTTTCATAGCTATATCTTGAATAGTATCTGGAGCTTATTTAGAGATAATTAACAACGTTGCATTGTCTATATATCCCACACTTGAGGAATGGACCGCATAGAGAAAAGTATCCATCGGGCATTTCCACTGCCGTTTTGACTTCGGATACGGGTTGTTGATGAAGACGTGTTTGCCGTCATATCCCGTAACCACAACAAAGTGGAACGTTCCTTCGTTGCTCCCCATTGCTTTTCCGTAGAGTAATGCGATAATCGGTCGCTTTGCGTCGATCGCGGCGCGTACGTGTTTCGCGTTCGGGATTTCAATTATTAAATTACCTCCTTTTTCCAGGAATTTCTCTAAAGTCTTCAAACATTTTTTATATTTAGGGGTCGTTTTGCTCTTTTTAGTGATCAACTCTTGGAGGTGCTTCTTATTCTTAAGCGAGCGGACAATGTCGGGCGGGAAAAGCATCGGGTTGGCGGTGACGGCTGTTACCCGCAATCCTTCATCGAGGAGTAATGCGCCGTTGTCGTACGACGATGTCCCTGTTTTGTCGTAATGGAGTTTTTTCTGCAAGAAGGCCAAACTTCGGCGGATGCCAAAATAGGATAACACCATTCGGACACATACCGGTCCGCAATCCACTGATTTCGGTGCTTGCAGATACAGTGGTACGACAAGCTTTCGCATATTGGACAAACTATAGCAGATGACGGCCGAAGATGGCGAGGCCGACCCTGCCGCAAACGACGGCGACAAAATCGCTACTTTGTCCCCCTTCTCCAGCTTGGGCAGTTTCTGCATTTTCGTCGTGGAATAAGTATACCTAACTCCTATCGAAAATGATCCTGGTTCTGGAATCAAGTGCACTGTTTTTCGCTCCCAAGATGAAGTATCCAGGATATCTTCTCCTGTCTATTTGTTCAGTCACAGAACCCCGGACGTACAAAACCCATATGGCTGTATGAGATTCCTGCCAAACAAGACAGTTTCAGTTCCTTGAGGATTACCCGACGACTCTAATCTTTGAGAAGTTCTTTCCACGCAACCCAACAATCTTCACAGATTCCCATACAGCATGTGCCTTGTCGATTTGTGAAAGAGAAAAGATAGTTTCTATAAATCTATCCCCGCGTCTCTGAAGCGCTCCAACACCGACCCAAAACTTCGCAATGGAGGTTTTAGTGGTGCCGACAGGAATCACGTTCGGTTCAAAGAAAGTCGTAAATGCGGTTATATTTACAGTTGTATAAGACGGCCGGATACGGTTTTGCTGCTCTTGTAAGTTGTAGTAGGCGTAGTGCATAAGATCCACCTTCTCCCGCCAGAATGGATCTTGGGCCTGTCTTGGCGTCAATTTTACATTCATGTCAATCGAGCGTATGGCTGCCTCAGACAGGGGTTGTGGACTTGCGGCCCTGGCGTTGCTTAGTTTTTCCATCTCCACTGCCAGTCCTTTTTCGAAAGCTTCGTTACTTTCGTATTGTAACCTCTCAAGAAAGACTTCAAATTTTAGGTTGGAGGGCAACCACGGTTTGACGAACTTCAAAAGGTCGGCAAAACTTTTTTGGTATGCGTCCAGGTCTGCCTGAGGAATATTATTCATCTTTGCTATCACTACCTCGTCGACCCAAAACGTAAACTCGACCCCTTTCTGATAGAGGGCACACACCGGCTTGAGCCAACGAACAAAATACATGATAGAAAATAACTCTGCCCAGTCTACCTCCGGAGTTTCTTCAAAGCGCCACAGCTTATAACCTCCAAATGGCCATGATATCTTTATGGGTTCACCATTCGCTATGTTTTTCTCTATGGCTCCACGGATTATTACCTGATTCTTTTCAGGCACGGAATACTTCCTAAACTTTTTTGACATAAGAGCCGTAAAAATAGCTTTCGCCATTTCTTCGGCGCTCTTTGGTTTTACCCCAAGCAATATCGGCTCTTTGAGAACCTGAAGCTGAGACATGATATATTTTTGCGCATTCATAAGGAAGGAGCTTTAAACCCGAGGTTCCTGATGAAAGCAGGGTCTTTGGTGTGGACTTCGTTGGTGATACATCGCGGGCCGCCTTCCTGTGCGTCGAGGATGTTGCCAAGAGCTGGCGACATATCGTATGTCTCTACGTTGTTCTGGTGCAAGAGGTCTCGGACTGACTCATTGATGCTCGGATAGACGTACGCACATACCGTACCCGCATCGTTTTCCATATAGAAAATATTGAGAGGACGCGAGAGAACGCTCGGCGGTGTCTGAACGCTTTCGTATCCCAGCTGATCCAATGTCTCCATCGCACCGGCTCCCTCGGCTTTTCCATAGTATCCGTTTTCAAATAGCGCAATCTTGGTCCTAGGAATAACAGAAAAATGAGTATCAAGATGCGGAGTCGTATCCGGTTGCGGCAATACCGTGACGTCGATGTCGTCGCCAAAAATGTGCTTATGCATATCTGTAAGGCGTTTAGTAAGTTCTTCTTCAGAGAGAGTACCTTCTTCAGCGACGATTCCTCGAGAAATAAACAGCGTATTATTGTCGTGATCGGGGAAATACAGCCCCCCTTCACCCATGGCAAACATTCCCTCGTCCCTGTCAGTCAGTATCCGCGGCAGTACTTTTTCAAGAGAGACGCTATCTTTCATCCCCATCATCTTTAGCACATATGCTTCGCGCTCGGGACGGTTCTGGCCTTTTGTATCGATCCATCGCCAAGGAAAGTAGACGCCGTTAAAATAAAGATAACTGTCTCTTTGCCACACGGTCTGCAAAAACTCACGTGCCGGCTCTACGGTCACCACTTCTTTTTGTGTGGAAGATTCGCGGAAAAGGCGCTCCATATCGTCCTTCAGCATGCGACTTATCCGTTCTCGCTGACCGCTGAACGCGGATACGGAACAAAGGACGTACGGCATGGTGCGGGGATTCTCCTTCCGTTCCGTCCGTATGGCGAAGTCCTCAAACATTGAAAATCTGATTGCAGGCGGTCGTTCCATATACGGATGAATTATATAGCGAAGATTTTCATGCGGTTTGATATATCTCTGCCTTACCTGTCTGTTCCAAGCACTGCCATCGCCCTCTTTATCGCGACAAAACCATAGGACCACAGAAATGGTAGCCAAAGGGGCATGAGACCGAACAAGGAATTCCTGACGAATGTTTCCGCGCCCGTGCTGATGAAGATGTATTCGGAGACAATCATCGCGAAAAAACCGAATATGAGGACAACAAGGTCGTTTCGTTTCGCCGTAATCAATTTGAGAGATACGGCAATAATCACTATATAGACTGCGGTGAGCACATAGTCGTCCCGGATCAAAGGGATCAATCCGATCATCAAAATGATCGGGGCCGAATATAGAGATATGGACAATACTTTTTGCATGCGGTGGATATGGAACTATAGCAGATGGTGGCCGAAGATGGCGAGACCGATGATGAGGGCGGTGATGGAGGCGATGAGCACCGCGCCTGCGGCGACATCTTTCGTATCTTTGGCATAGGGATGGTATTCGGGAGAGGTGAGGTTGATGTCTATTTCTATGGCCGTATTGAAGGCCTCGGACACGAGAACGAATCCTGCGGCAAATACGAGCAGGATCCATTCGATATAGGTGAGGCCGACGACGATACCGGCCGCTACCGCTCCGATGAATATGGTGATTTCAATCCATGCATTCGGCGTGGTTTTCAAAAATACCCAAATGCCCCTCCCCGCATGCACAAAACTCCTCGCCCGCCTCACCAGCGAAAACTCCCCCGCAGTATCCAGTTGTTCTTGCATATAAGAAGTAATGATAAAACTAATAATCGGGTATAGGGACAATTTCTGATTCGACTATTCGATTGGCTTCTAACACATAGCCATCGTGTATGATGTTTCCGTTGATACTTTGTTCTCTGATCCTTGAACCTTTTTGGAAATTCAATAGTAAATCGATCAAATGTTCATCGTTTGAGAATACTCCGATGCGAGCAATTGAACGTGCTTCCTCCGAGGTCAAATTTTTTCTTAAGAGATCTAAAAGATATTCAAATGCCTCTATTCTTTTGCTGTGTTCCGATGCCCATGTAGCGGACAATAGGACGGACCATTTATCTGTTAATTCATCCATCTTGAATATACCAAAGAAGGTCAGAGGCCCCTTCTCGGATTTGATTTTCTCTAATATTTTTTCAAATTTTTCTACCATCGTTTTTTTCTAGTTATCACGGCGAGAATTCCATCTGGTTTGTCTGTAAGGTTAGTATACAGGTCTCTCACTTTGATTTCAGTAAATGTCTGTTGGTGTTGAATGTTATATCTCATAGCAGGCCAATCACCCAAAAACTCCTTTGTAAAGTCGGACCAATTTTGGAACACACTTGAGCTTGCGTTGGAATCAAATAAGTCCGATACCCCTGATAAAACAACGAGCTGATCGAAGTTATGTGTGAGAAAATGGGTATCAGTTTTACGATTTTGAGGGTAGTCTGTCAACCGTAGCGACTTGCATACAGCAGCCTTAAGAGCGCATTCTAGGACGTAACCCATCATGTAAGCCGCTCCATCCCAGTCGCCAGCATCGATTAGAATTACTGCACTCCGCAGTCTTGCTTTTGCAATTGTTTTTAGATCTTTACAAGTCGCCATTTGTTGCTCTGCATTGGTCTGGCCACATAATGCTGGGCATTGTACCCGTTTGACTTGTCTGGCGGAAGAGGAGGGCTGATATGGCGGAAACGAGGACGAAGACTTGGATGACGCCACAGGGAGTAGATGTACCGAAAGTGAGTGCGATCACAGGAATCAAAAACTGGGCTACCGCATCAGCAAAAGTGGTCAATCAAAGGAACTAATTAAATCGCTTCCACTTCCCCTCTGAAACGACTTCGACATTTCCGTCAGTAACTTTCACGGCCGATTGGTCGTCCAGCGCATAGAACGGGACATCGGTGTCTTTGGCAACTTCGTCTATCTGTTCGGCGACACGAGGGAAGTGCGGCGAATTCATATGCGGCACGACGAGAAAATCAACAAAGCCCAAACCCTCATTGGTTTCGTCATCAAAAATCGGTTCGTTATAGAGCATTTGCATTTCTTTTTCTTGCAACTTCGGCGCAGTTACCATACTGCCGGCGCTTATGCCCACATAGATGCGTGTTTCCAGCAGGTCGGGCAGAAGGGTTCCCAGCCCTGACTTTTTTATCTGTCCCATGAGGTATGAGGTGTTGCCTCCGCCGACCATGATGATGTCCGCGTTCTTGAGCCGAGGTTCCCATACTTCTTGCGGGACGGCCGCGATGTCGACTATATCGATTTCCTTAAAGCCGAGTTTTTTGCACGCGATAAAGTCGTCGATGAGCCACTCTTTGCCGCCTGTCTCGACATTGGCGGCGGTCGGGATAAATACAAGATTCGTGTCTTTGAAGTCTTTACCAAGTAATTCCCGCAAGGCATTTGTTATCGATGTATTCGTAAACCCGGACGAGGTGAGAAGTAATTTCATAGCGAGCTATCCTATTTTACGATACTTTTTGTTTCTGTATACAAGACGGATTCGTTCGCAGTCTTTCTTGATCCACAATTGTTCTTTTTTGGTTTTATATTCTTCCTTCTTGACATAGCAATGTCCGTGGATTTTTGTCGTACCCTTTTTGGTCTTATCAAAGAATACTTCCGCTAATCTATTATTTACTACGGCAAAGCTCCAATACATATTGCTGCCGGGCTTGGATTCGAACCAAGATAGCGGGATTCAAAGTCCCGAGTCCTACCATTAGACGACCCGGCAAAAAATAGGTGGACGCATCATTTGATGCGTCCATACTGTAGCATATAGGTATGTTCCTGGCATTGGACGTACCTATATAATGTCCATATACCAGGTAAGCCGCATACATTTCCCTTCCGGAGCCGCTTTTCGTATAAGCCGGGTTACACCGTCTCCTGCAGGACAATCCGTTGCCTCGTTCCATGGAATGAGGCGTAGGCTATCGCCCGCTTGGACCGGTTGGTCGCCGGTATAGAGGTAGTCGGCTCGGGAAACTATCAGAGCGAATTTGTAGTGAGAGATAAGCTCTCGAATTACTGTCGCCACTCGTATTCCTCCTACATTGGTAGATTGGAACGATTACTTTGTCTTTGTCGCCGCCTTAATAAATGCCATAAAGAGGGGGTGCGGAGCAAGGGGGCGGGAGAGGAATTCGGGGTGGAATTGGACGCCGACGAAGAACGGGTGTTTCGACTGCGGAAGCTCGATGATTTCAACGAGGTCGCGGTCGGGGTTGCGGCCGGCTATGACGAGACCTGCCTCTTCGAGTTGTGCGCGGTATTCGTTGTTGACTTCATAGCGATGGCGGTGCCGTTCACTGATGTTTTTCTTTCCATACGCTTCCCTACTTATGGTGCCGTCTTTGAGCTCACAGGGATAGGCGCCGAGACGCATGGTGCCGCCCATTTTCTTTTCTGCGATATTTGCTTTCTGGTCGACCATGACGTCGATGACGGGGTGCGGGGTGTCTTTGTTTACTTCCGTGGTATTGGCATCCGCGAGCCCGCAGACATTGCGGGCGTATTCTATGACGGCCATCTGGAGGCCGTAACAGAGGCCGAGGTAGGGGATGTTGTTTTTGCGGACGTATTCGACGGCGAGGATTTTGCCTTCCACTCCGCGCGAGCCGAAGCCGCCCGGGACGATGATGCCGTCGTAGCCGGAAAGCTCGGAGAGTTTTGACGGGTCTTTTTCGTATGCTTCGGCATCGAGCCACGAGATTTTCGGTTTGACGCCTGCTTCCCACGCCGCGTGCTTGATGGACTCAAGGACGGAAATGTATGAATCGGCGAGCGTAAAGTCACCGGTATTGAAATATTTGCCGACCACCCCGATGGAGACGGTATCCGTAAGGGTTTTGATTTTTTCCGCGAGCGCAGACCACTGCCCGAGATTGTCCGCTTTCGGTTCAAGCCCGAACTTTTGCAAGATGCGCAGGTCGAGTCCATCGCGCGCGAAGTTGACCGGCACGTCATAGATGGAGTCCACATCCGGCGCGGCGATGGCATCCTCCGGTTCGATGTTGCAAAAGAGCGCGAGCTTCTCGCGGCGTTTCTCATCGATCATGTGTTCGGAACGGCAGAGGATGAAGTCAGCTTGGATGCCGGTTGCGTTGAGCGTCCGTGCGGCGTATTGGGTCGGCTTGGTTTTCATTTCGCCGACTTTTCCCGGAATGGGCAGGTAGCTCACGAGGACAAAGAGCACGTCGTTTTTGTGGCGCGCCTTCATCATGCGTCCGGCTTCGAGAAACAGCACGTTTTGATATTCGCCGACAGTGCCGCCGATTTCGATGACGACGAAGTCGCTCTGGTCCGTCTCTCCCGCGAGCTTGATACGGCGGATGATTTCGTTCGGGATATCCGGGACGACTTCCACGTCCTCGCCGCCGTATTCCAAGTTGCGCTCGCGCTTGATGACCTCGGCATAGACCTGTCCGGTGGTGAGGTAATGGAGGGCGGTCGAGGTCTGGTCGGTGAAGCGCTCGTAGTTGCCGAGGTCTTGGTCGGCTTCGATGCCGTCTTCACCGACGAACACCTCGCCGTGCTCGGTCGGGCGGATGGTGCCCGCGTCGATGTTGACGTACATGTCGCACTTCACGAGCGAGACTTTGTAACCGCGCGCTTGCAGTATTTTGCCGATGGAGGCCGTCGCGATGCCTTTGCCGACCGATGACATTACGCCGCCGACGACAAAGATGTATTTTCGTGTGGTGTTCCGTTCTTCCGTATGCTGTCGTGCCGTCATATTCGTACGCTATATTCTGAGATACCGCCGCACCGCGAGAAAGCTGGAAATCGCTCCAATGAGGATGCCGCTACCGACGATGGTGAAGAATATGGCGGCGAAGTTGATGACGAAATAGCCGAAGAGAAGCTTGCCGTATCCCGCCTCGTCGAAAAACGGAAACGGATAGAAAGCGCTTTCATAGAAAATAAGCGCCGGGTACAGGAGAAGCACCACGAGCACTCCCGCAATCAGCCCCTGCAGGATGCCCGATACCATAAACGGCATACTGATAAACGTGTTGCTTGCGCCGACGAGCCGCATGACGCCGATCTCCTCGCGGGCATTGTGGATTGCAAGCCGGATCGTATTGAACGAGACAAAAAGCGCGATGGCGATGAGGAGAATCGCTTTGGTGGTGTTGTCGTTGCGGGTGGAGTTGATGATGTCGTTGAGGCGGCTGATCGCTTTTTTATTTTGATTGTAATTGACACGGTCGATGATAGAGGTGCCCGATGGCGGATTTTCATGCTGGGCGACGACGAATGTCGCGATACCTTCGTACTGCGACGTCTCCTTTGCACGGACGGACAACGACGCGCCGAGCGGATTGTCGTCAAGCTCTTTGAGTCCCTTGATGATCAGCTCGTCACCCTCGTGTCGCGCACGGAATTCTTCAAGCGCCTGACTGCGCGACGTATAGGTGACTTCCGCGACCTCGGGCAGTCCTTCGAGTAATCCTTGGAACGCCGTAATTTCTTCCTCGGTGGCGGTGATGGTGAAGTAGATATTGATGTCCACCTTCTCTTCAAGGTCTTCGAGCGCCACTTCGAGGGCGTGATTGTTGAAAAGCGTGGTGGCGACCATGAAGAGCGCGACTGTGATGACAAGTACGGAGGTGAAGGAGACGAACGCATCGCGCCAAAATCCGACCACTCCCGCTTTTATTATCCGCTTACATGCAGTCCACATAGAATCTTATTCTACAGCACATACTTGCCTTCGCTATCGTCTCGCACAATGCGTCCGCGGTCCATGGTGATGACGCGTCTCCCGAGCGCATCGATCACGCCCTTGTTGTGCGTGGTCATGATGATCGTGGTACCGAGGTCGTTGACTTTTTTGAGGATCTGCACGACTTCATACGTGGCGATCGGGTCGAGATTGCCGGTGGGCTCGTCGGCGATGATGAGATCGGGCTGATTGACGATGGCGCGCGCGATCGCGACGCGCTGTTTTTCGCCGCCGGAAAGCTGGTGCGGGAAATTCCAGATCTTGTCCGCGAGATCCACGAGTCCGAGCGCCTGCGGCACGTTTTCTTCTATCTCTTCGTCACTGCGGCCGTTGGCCTCCATGGCGAAGGCGATGTTTTCATAGGCGGTTTTGTGCGGGAGCAATTTGAAATCTTGAAATACCGTGCCGATCTTGCGGCGATAGCGCGGGAGCTGGCGGCGCGGAATGGCGTGCACATCTTTCGATTCGAAATAGACGGTACCGGCGGTCGGCCGGTCCTCGACGATGAGCATTTTTATGAGTGTCGTCTTGCCTGCGCCGGAGTGGCCGACGATGGAAAGAAATTCGCCCGGGGCGACTTCAAAGGTGACGTCTTCAAGGGCTATCGATTCCTCTCCGTAGATTTTCGAGACTTTATCAAAGTAGATCATAGAAAAGCGCCAACTGCGGAAGCTTCCGTATACAACGCGTTCCATTCTATCCCAGCTCTCGTTCCGCGTCTAGAAAAGTTGTTATATCGCCGTCCAGTACGGCGTCGACATTGCGCACTTCGGTGTCGGTGCGGTGGTCCTTGACGAGCTGATAGGGATGGAGTACGTACGAGCGTATCTGGCTTCCCCACTCGATTTTCACGGTCTTTTCGACGGAAAGACCCTGCATTTCGCGTTTGTGTTGCGCTTCTTCGAATGTGTACAACTTGCCGGCAAGGAGTGCGAGCGCCCGTTCGCGGTTTTGTTGCTGACTGCGCTCGGAGGAGACGTGGACGGAAATGTTGGTCGGCTTGTGCACAATGCGCACGGCGGTCTCGCGGCGGTTGACATTTTGGCCGCCCGCGCCTCCGGCGCGGGCGAAACTCACGTCCAGATCCTCTTCATTGAGCTTCACTTCACCCGGCTCGACTTTCGGCGACACTTCCACAAGCGTAAACGAGGTCTGTCGTTTTCCCGATGCATTGAAGGGCGACATTCGCACGAGGCGATGCACGCCCGACTCGCGTTTTAGCATCCCGTAGGCGTCCTTCCCCGCCACTTCAAAAACGATGTTGCGGTAACCGCCCCGATCGTTCTTATTCTCATCGAGCATGTTGACGCTCCAGCCGCGTTTTTCAGCGTATTTCTGGTACATCGAGACGAGCATCCGGGCGAAATCTTCAGCGTCGTCTCCTCCCGCGCCCGCGACGATGGTGAAGATTGCGTTGGTGCGATCATATTTTTCCTTTCCCGCCGCCTGCTCTTTGAGCGTATTGAGTTCTTTGATCATCGCCTGCGCCGCCTTCGGATCACTCCAAAAATCGGCTCGCGTCATCGCGATTTCAAGTGTCGCTATGCGTGCGTTGATGTCCTCTTTTTCCATACGGGTCATTATAGAGCCAATCTCGAAAATAACCATGGAACCGCCCCATCGGCACGAGCGTCGACATGCCGTTTCCGGGACCGGTATATGCACTCTCAAAGGTATGCTAGTATACGCGAAATGGATTTCTATTCCGTTGCAGGAAGCATCATTTTCTTCGGACTGGCGGTTCCGGCCGGGTATTTCCTGTGCGCTCGATTTGCTCACAAAGAGACGCTGGCGTTCTTTTTCTCCCGCGCGACCGAGATCGAGGCCGCTCGCCGCGACCGACTTTTCTTGCCGCTGACGCGCCGCATGAAGCGAATATCCCCGAACACGGTGACGTATCTCGGCTTTCTGCTCATTGCCGCGCTTGCGTGCTTGTTTTGGATCGGCGTACCGGTAGAAGTCATTTTTGTCGGCATCCTGCTCGCCGGCTTCACCGATATGCTCGATGGTCCGCTTGCGAGAAACAATGACAGGGTGACGGTCCTTGGTGCAAAACTCGATTGGATACGCGATCTCTCAATGTCGATTGTCATCGGCATCGCACTCGTGGTCTATCACATTCTGGCGGTGGAATTTTTACTCTGGTTTTTGATCAGCTGGGGCATACTCGGACTTCTGCGCATGGCAGAATTCAAACTCTCCAACGGTACGTTGTTGAACACGGACGAAGACGAGGATTATAAATTCATCCTCGACCGCGTCCGCCTCCTGCTCATGTGGGTCGCGGTAATGTTTTTGGTTTTCGCTCCTTATCATGCCGTTCTCGGCATCGTGGGGAACGTACTTGCGGCCACGTCGATCGTCGTCGCGTGGTTCGCGGTTCTTCTTCATGCGGCGCATTTGAAACTGCTCCGTATGGCGAAGGTGAAAATATAGTTCTTTAGGAGAAAAGAGTGGCAGAGATGAGCATCTCGGTTCCCCTGTTGAGATTTACCTGTACCCGGTGCGATCATTTCCTTGATGTTGGACAAGAGCAAGGTATGTTTAAACCCGACGGAGCGCCGATTCCTTACATCAGACGCTGGTGTAATTTTTGTCGGCGTGTGACATTAATGAAATTCACCTGTCACATCATAAAGGCCAGAAAGTCTGTCGAAGTGATCAGACCCAGTAAGAACTATCTTTGAACAGCACCTGCGCATGCGCGGGTGCCGTTCTTCTTGTAGTGGTACAATCTCCTTGCTATGCATATCTCTCGACCGCCGTCGGATCAGCCGATCCCTGATCATGCGAAAAAAGTCTTTGACGGGGTCATCTTCGATGTCTACCAATGGGAGCAGGAGCTTTTCGACGGCACGAAAACAATGTTTGAAAAACTGAAACGAGCCGACACGGTCGTCGTGTTTCCGGTGCTCGACGACGGGAAGATCGTACTGACCGAGCAAGAACAGCCCGGGAAAGCGTCTTTTATTGCGGCAACCGGAGGTCGGGTTGATGAGGGTGAGGATATCCTCGACGCGGCAAAGCGCGAGCTCCTCGAAGAAAGCGGATATGAAGCATCCGAGTTTACCCTATGGGATGCTCACCACCCTACCTCGAAGATTGACTACGTCGTTTTCAGTTTCATCGCAAAAGGTCTCACCAAAATCGCGGACATGCATCTCGATGCCGGCGAAAGGATCACACTCAAGCCGGTTACGTTCGATGAGTTTGTTGAGATTGGCACGAGTAAACATTTCTCCGAGAAAGAGATCGCGCCGGTATTGTATGAAGCGAAGCTGTACCCTGAAAAGAAAGAAGCGCTCCAAGCACTCTTTAAGCCGTTATAACTTCCGCCTATGGATCTATTGAGCCATCTCCCGGGATTGAACCGGGGACCTCGTCCTTCGCTTACACCTCTTTTTCGACAGACACTATAAGAGGGCTAGACTGTATCTTAAGCATCTTCACCCGTCGGCGAATGAAACTTCCCGTGTCAGTCGTTCGGGCCTTCTATTGAGAGAAGGCCACGGTCTTAACCGGTGTCAGGCCGTTGACCGTTATTCGGGATTCGATGGGACGTTTCTGTCCCAAAGGGCAGAGATCTTTTGCGATCTACCATGGACGCGCTCTACCAACTGAGCTAAGATGGCACTTTTGCGAATGGAACCAGAACCCAATTCCCCAATCGCATTGACGATACTATCACGAAGTTTTTTGTTGTGGAAATAGATAGTTAGAACTCCGTGCTTACTTTTTTCTCGATATGTTCCAAGACTTCCAGAGCGCGTGACTGTAACTTTATAGAATTGTCGGCGGTTTGCTCGCAACTCCCGACACCAATAAGCGACTGCCGCATTCTCACCAATGTCGGTAAAAGTCTGAAGCCCGAATCTCAGTCGTGCATGATCAATAGTATAGATCTCGTCAAGAAACTTTAAAAACGTTCGTATAAGTCCGGGATCCACGTTACCCAGTCGGACCGAGTCCGTGTTCTTCTTATTACCTTCTCCCCAAAATAATCCGAGTCCCAATCCCCATAGGAATGCTTTGTCTAAGGTTTGTGGGTTATTAAAGGCAAAAGGATCACCCCTCGGATTCCATTTGATATACATCGCTTCCGAAATTTTTCTTTTAGGAATGTGATACTTACCCAGCCAATAGTTTATTTTGTGTTGCGAACAATTAAAAAATTTAGCTATCTCAGCGACTGATTTTTTGTTGTTACAGTACTCTTTCTCCAGAATGTTTTTTGTGAGAATCAGCATACTACTACCATATCATAATAGCAGTTTACCCCACCTACGCTTTTCCGCGGATTTTTCTGTGCTCGCACTCTCGGAGCCACCTCTCGGGATTGAACCGAGGACCCCCACTTTACGAAAGTGGTGCTCTACCAACTGAGCTAAGGTGGCTTCTCCGCGCGTCTCAATATACTACACCGAGTCTTTGATTTCCATGTCCAAAATCCGGTCCCCCGAGCCGGAGAGGCGGACGCGTCCCGCTATTACTTTTCCGGCAAGCATCTTCGGTAGCCAATCTTTGTCGGCAATCCACATTTCTTCATACGGAAGACGGGCGGCGTCATGCCACCGCGGCCGCATCTCCCCGGTTTCGATAGGTTCTCCCTTCCATTCTTCCGTAAAAAAGATATGCACGTCCCGATCAAGTTCCGGACGGTTTTCAAATGAAAAACGAATACTGCCGCGGCGTACCAGTGTGTCCGGACTGACCTCCACTCTTGCCTCCTCTTGCGCCTCTCGCACCGCCGCATCTTCCACCGTCTCTCCTTCTTCCACTCTTCCGCCGATACCGTTCCATTTTCCCTCCCCGAACCCGCGTTTTTTCAGCGCGAGCAGAATCCGGCGCGCTTTCGAGTCGTACAAATACAAGAGCGTATACGTATTCACGCCGACTGTCCTTTTTCGCTTGTAATCCTTTTATCCAATTCATCCATTGTTTTCAAAAACGCTTTTTCGAGATCAATGTCGTATTTCTCCGCAAGCACGAGAATGCACCACAGACAGTCGGAAAGCTCGTGCGCGAGCTTCGTATCCGCATCCGGAATGTCGCGAAGACCCTCTTTCGCCATCACAAGCTTCATGAGATCGCCGACATCTCCCACAAGACCCTGTGCAACTTCGCTTCTCGTCCACTCTCTTCCAATTTTTTCTTTTTCAAGCGCTCTATACTTTGCGCGTATCTCCATCGCTCTCTCCGACAGTGTTCGTATGTCCATAGTGTGTGGTGAAGTGATCGGTTAATCAGTTTGTTTCCTTCGGCGGGAGCGGCCGAGCGAAAAATTGTACTACGAAAGTCATCTCTCGGCCGCGATATGTGCCCGACGCAACACCGCTACCCGTTTCCGTAAATCCGTTGTCGAGAATATTTGCGCTGTGCGGCGGAGAGTTCATCCACGCATCTTCCACGTCTTTCGAATCGTTGAAATTGATGGCGAGATTTTGTCCCGCGACGGCGTACCGGTATCCCACCTGCTCAAGCCAACGCCACGGCGGCTCTCCCTCGGGACTCGCATGAGAAAAGTATCCGCGTGCGGCCATATCGTTTGCCGCGAGTTCCGCCGCGCGCGCGAGAAGCGGGTTTTCGATGAGCGGCGCGGCGCCATATCTCTCGCGGTCGCCGTTGGCGAGAAAAACGAGCTCCGCGGGGACGATCCTTGCGAGAGATTCTTCTCCGGACGGCGCGTACCCGAACGACAGAAGCGTCGTCACCTCAAATCCGATGACGGCAACCAAGACGAAAGCGGTCAACTCCCACGGCCAGCATTGTTGTACGCTATCGGACTTCTTCATACGGTATACGGAGTGATCGCGGCATGTTCCGCCCCAGACGGTTATTCCAAAATTTTAAAACTTTTTGCGCTTTTTTCGAGAATCGAGCGATACGATCTCCATTCATTTTCATATGCGGTTGTCTCGATGACGTAACCGACCTCGTCCTTTAGAAGGATATATGCTTTTTTATGCCAGACGCCGCTTGTGAGGTCGAGGTATGTGCCTTTTACCGGCCCGAGCTTGGCTTTGCCGGTCGATAACACCTCGAACGTACAGTCCGCACAGCGGCTCGCGGCATAATCCGTCAGCTCTTCCACCGTGGTGTCCGGCGCGTCAAAACGCGTGACGCTGATACTCGCAGTGAGGTCTGCATTCGCTATCAGCGTATATGCGGCATTTTCGTCATAGTCTTCGTACGTGCGCCAGCCTTTCGGATGCCGTATTGAGATGTCGCCGAAAAAACTGGTGAACGTACTCCCCAGCTTTTTCGGTACGACCGAACCGACCGTGGTCTGCGTTGACGCTCCGAGCACACTTTTCCCAAGCGGTAAAATTTTCTGCAGTATTGATGACGGCAGATGCGGGCCTTCCTCGAAGAGAAAGTCGAGGTCAAGTTCCTGCGGGACCCGAGCATCGGCGCTCATCGGCAACAGCAGTACCGCAAGGACAAGTACGAAAGAGATGTATTTCTGCATGTATGCGAAGAGATTATGGGAAAACGATCGGCTGATTACGCATGTCACCGTCTCGCTCTCTCCGCCGAGAGCCGGAAGAACAAATGACAGTCGGGAACACCTCCAATGGTACTACGGTCCGCGGCGTACCCGCTTGCTCCGTGGGGACAAACACAAAGAGCGCGAGGAAATCATACGTATGGTTCCTGCTCGGTACGCCGCTACCTGTTCCGCTCACTGCGGGCGAAAAGGTAGGTGCCGGCTACAAGAAATATGAGAGAGACGACCGCGATGACGACAAAGTCCGCGACGGGCGAAAAGAGGACTATTTCTTCGTACGCGGGAGATCCGCGGAAGTAGATGCTTCGAAGAAAGTCGACGGCGTAGGTCAGTGGTACCAGCTTTGACGGCAGGGACAGGTAGAGCGGGAGCGCGGTGATCGGATTGAACACGCCGGCAAGGAAAAACTGCGGGAAGATGAGAAACGGAAAAATCTGGTTTGCCGTGCGCTGACTCCCGAGATTGGCGAGCACGAGAATGCCGAACGCGCCGCCGAGAAAGCTGATGATGAGAAGTATCGGCAGGAGCTTCAGGACAAGTATGACGGTGAGCGGTACGCCGATGATGAGGCCGAAGACCATCACGCCGATCGCCTGCCAGAGCGAGACGAGCGACTCACCGGCGATCTTGCCGATGACGATGGTATAACGCGAGATCGGTGCGACGAACAACTCTCTGCTGAAGTCGTTCTCCCTGTCTTGCACGAGCGAGATGACACCCGAAGCGGTCGAGGTGAACATCGTCTGCGCGAGAACACCGGTAAAGACGAACGTCAAGAAGTCGTAGTCGAGCACTTTGCCGAAGCTGGCGTTGAGTCCTCCGCCAAGGACGCCGATGAAAATGATCGGGAAGATGAGCCCTGCTACGAGTCGCGGGCGGTCACGGAAAAGCTTTGTGAGATCGCGGAGCGCGATAGTCATGACGGCGTTAACCTCTCGGAAAAACTCCCCGGAAACCCTGTCCGCTTCATTGCTTTCGTTATTCAAGCCGTCGTCGTGCGAGGGCGTATGTCTCGGATTCTCCTCTTTCGCCGCTTCGTATCCCGGAGGTTCCGAAAAGTTTTTTGCAGATGTATCGTTCATACGGTTGCGGGCGTTTCCGCCGTGCTTTTTTCGATAAGTTTTACATACGCTTCTTCGAGTGTCGGATGCTCGATATCGAGGTGCGAAAACGATACGCCCGCGGCGCGAATGATCTCTTGCGCCTGTTCGTTGTTGCGGAGACGGATCCGCAGAGGACGCGCGTGCTCGTCGACGATCTGCGTCCGCCATGCCGAGAGATCGCGGAGCAGTCCGTCGCGGTCATCCGCGTCAAGCAGAAGATACTCTTGTACGAGCCGGTCTTTCATGTCGCGCGGCGTACCGTAGAGGAGCACCTTCCCCTCATCGATCACGCAGACGTGATCGGCGTTCTCGGCCTCGTCGAGGTAATGGGTCGTGAGAAAGACGGTGGTGCGCTCGCGTCTGCGCACGTCGTGGAGGTATTCCCAAAGCGTCCGGCGACTCACCGGATCGAGGCCGGTCGTCGGTTCATCCAGAAAGAGCACGGCGGGCCGATGCATCAGTCCGCGTACGATCTCAAGTTTGCGCTTCATGCCCCCGGAAAATGTTTTTATCGGATCAAACAGCGCATCCTTTATGCCGATCAGCTCGGCGAGCATGAGCACTTGCTTTTTGTACGCTTCCGACATTATTGAAAACATGGGCATGAAAGTATAGAGGCCGTAGAGTGAAGCGTGGAGGCGGATGTTTTCTTCGGCGGTGAGATTCATGTCTATGCTTGGCGCTTGGAAAATCACGCCGATGCGTTCGCGGATCGTCTTTTCATGCTTATCTATGTCATATCCGCCGATCGTCACCGTGCCGGCGGTTTTGGTGAGCATGGTCGTGAGTATGGAAATGGTGGTCGTCTTTCCCGCGCCATTGGGACCGAGCAGTGTGAAAAACTCTCCCTCGCTGACGGAAAACGACACGTCGTCGACAGCATTTCTCTCCGCTTTCTTATATCGCTTCACCAGATTTTTTACTTCAACGGCATTTGACATGAGTTCTCATTATACAAAATTACCGGCTGGAGCAAACACAACGCGGTCTAAAACAAAACAGCAGGTGCATCGCCCATATGCCGTTAATCAGCTCATACGCCACACATGTCAAACCTATCAACACAATGACCAAAGTCTTCATTCCGGTCTCCTTCAGAGCGCTCTTTCCTGCCATACTTGCCACAAACATGCGGCAAGTATCTTGGTCACTTCTTTCACACTCTCTCTTATGATTATACGCCAGGATAATGTGCTCTTACATCCTCGCACGCGTACCGGGCGACCGAAAAGGATGAGTGCAATACACCACACGCGAGGAATATGCCACCATGACGTGACAAGAACAGGCACTGTCAAATATAAAAATCGCCGCGGGCTTTCGACAAGCATTTTTTGCGCGCGGCGATCCGTCCGTTTGCTGCTTATGCAGCTTTTTCTTAATTTTTGAGACACCTCCTTTCTTTGTCTCCGGCCGTGTGTACTGGTAGCACAATTTAAATCAAAAACAGAATGGGAGACAAAAATACAGAAGGGGGTGTGATCGTTGCGCGCAAACATGCGCCGATCACACCCCCTATGCTCACCACTTCCGGCCGGTGATCCTAGCCCCTTGGTTCGTCTCCCTGACTCCTTTTGTTCACTAAGCCGAGAAAACGTATTTCAACCACGTCCCCCGGTCTGATTGCCAACCCGAGTTTCCGGCAGTCTATCTCCAGACTGCCACGCTTGCCGGCGACACGCCGGCTGGTCGTTAGGTTGTGACAAATGGGGGCAACCAGCAAGTCCAGTCCCTGTCCTGCAGTGGCACCGACTATCGCTGGTACTCGAACCTCGTACCTCACGGGACCAAAAAAATCATTGGCCCCGGTGATCTCAAGAATCCTCACCCCAGACACAACTGCCCTAAGTAAGGAGATTGGAATGGACGCCTCGAGAAACTTTCCTCGAGTCACCATCTTGACTGCCTTGGGGAATTCCTCGGATCCCCAACCGCAGTCTCGGGCATCGCCCGCGTACGCTCCAAAATTGGGGTCGAAGGTCACCCCAATATCCATTCCGAGTCGGCCGGGATCACAACCGGTGTTGCGCTTCCCATCAGCGTTGATGAGAAGAAACGTGGCAGACGTCGGCGGAACTGAAAATTGAAAGAGGACGTAAACATTTTCAGAGTCGTTCATTATGGAAAACTGAACGACATCTGCCCTCGAATCAAAATCACCCTTCGGGTCCACGACAATCGGCTCGATGCCAATCCAGTCATCGGTACACCCGTCAACAACAATTCCACCAGAACTGGGTGGGCAGGGTGGAACGGGGGTCGCTTGTGGTATGGTCCCACTCGAGAGGGACTGTATATCACCCCCGGTGGTCACTACCACATCTCCGAGAAGTCGGCTTTCTTGAGCGACAACACTGCCTACCAAACTCAAACCGATCAACAACGCTACAACAATGACAAAAAAACGGTTCAACATGATCGCTCCCCTTTGCGCCCGGCATTGCCATGGTCGCATTTGGAGACCTTGTCTTGTCCTGCGGTTGCCGCAGCCTGTGCTCCCGGTTTGGGGAGGCAACATGCGGCTTGCAGGACACTTTTGACCTCCTAGCACATTAGCATATGCTTGACATATTGTCAAGCATTATGTTCCGATGTAGTTTCAAAACCTTTATTTTGAGCCGTTTTTTGCCGATTCGCGAACGGAGTAATACTGTAATATGAAAATTAAAAACCACTACGCGCAACCTGTCAGCGACGCGTAGTGGTCTCTCTTCTTACACCTCCTTTCTAACTCCGCACCGAGTCTACCACGACTTCCATGCAAAATACTATTCCTCAAAAAGGTCCCACAGATCGGGGTCTTCTTCTCCGTCAAATTTGAAAATGGCGACGCCGCGGAGATCGAGTTCGCGGGCAAGCTTGACCTTCGCTTCTATCGCGTCCGCATCGCTCCATGAGACGACATTGAAATAAGTGGTCTTCCCCGTTTTGTTTGCATAGGCGAGTGCTTGGGCGGCGACTTTGTTTCCGCCGGGAGTCCTGCTCGGCACCTTGTAGCCCTTCACTTTCGATGAGGTCGCGTCAGTGGCGTATGAGAATGCCATCTCACCCGCGCTGTTACGACTCATTTTTACTTTTTGTTTTTTTGCGAGTGCGGTGGCGGCGTCGGGATTCAGCGCGCGAACGCGTTTGTAGTCTTGGAACCAATTCGGCGAGACGGTGACTTCATACTCGGTGCCGTAGGTCGGGATGCCGAGGATGATTTTTTCTTCGGGAATGGTGATCGCCGCAAGATTGACCACCTTGCGCACCCAATCGACATCGGCGACCGGCATATACGGCATGCCGCGACGGGTGTTGTTGAGTTTGATATCCGCTCTCTGCTGATCGTACGCCATGATCTCCACCACGTCGCAGGAGAGACCGATCTGCTTGTAGTCGTTGGCGTATTCGAGATTTTCAGGGACTGTCTTATAGAGAGAATCCGGCGGTGTCCGTGCTTCTATCGCACAGCTCAAGCGTTTTTCTCGCAGAGCACTCTTGAGCTCGCGCAAAAACAGGGAGAAATACTCCTTGGTTTCAGTCTTTTTGCCTTCATAGTCGATATTGACGCCGTCATAGCCGCCCTCTTCTACCATCTCAATAATCTCCGCTATGTGCTTTTCGCGTTTTTCTTCATCCGAAAGAAGCTCGTGCACGAGCGCGCCGTCGCTTGTCGTGATGGTCGGTGATACGAGTACGTCTCCCTCCCGCGCACGCAGAATGAGCTTTTCCCATGAACTGTTTTCGATATCGACAAGATTGTGCAGTGTGCCGTCTTCTTTGATCGAGTAGCCGAACGGATGTATTTCGGAGAGCGCGTTAAGATGCTTTTGTACATCCTTCGGACCTTTTGTTCCGCTCCAGTACGGGATCCAGCCGGATACTTCGAGTTCCGCCGCGACGGCATACGCTGGAGTAAGACATGCCAAAAGAAGGAAAAGGGCAATAATGAAGGATATCGCAAGCTCGCGACGATTATACGAAGGTGATGAAAGCATGATGGGATGTGACATGAATACGCTCATAGTACCACTTACACGTCCGATAAGAAAAATCAATGTGGATAGATAGCCGCATGACCACAAAGGTCAGATGTCCAATTTGGTCAGGATTTCATTTCTTCGAGAGTGACGCGGATGTTTTTCTCTTCTCCCTTGTGGAGTACTTTGAGATCGACGGTGTCGCCCACCTTTTTGCCGCGTATGATGGCGGCGAGATTTTTGTCGGGAGTGAGTTTCATACGATCCACTTCGAGAATGATGTCATTTTCCACGATGCCCGCCTTGTCCGCCGGCGAGCCGGGAATGACCGCAAGCTCATCGGATCTCACGCCGCCCGAGACAAGCATGCCGTAGTCTGTCGGCAGATTGTTCTTCTCTTTCAGCTCGGGTGTCACCGGTACGTATCGTACGCCGAGATAGGGGCGTACAATCCTGCCGGTCCGCTGTACCGACTCAATAATGCTCTTGGCACTGTTGCCGCTCACGGCAAACCCGATATTCTCCGCGCCGCTCGCGACCGCGACATTGACGCCGACCACTTCGCCTGAGAGATTGAGGAGCGGCCCGCCGGAGTTGCCTTGGTTGATGGCGGCGTCGGTCTGAATAAGCTGGTCGAGAGCTTCCGACTGTCCGCTATGATCGGATGCGACGATCGAGCGCGCGAGGCCCGATACCACGCCGACCGATACGGTATTGCGAAATTCGGCGAGCGCGTTGCCGATCGTGATGACGGTCTGTCCCACCTGAATCGCATCGGAGTCGCCGAAAGAAAGGTAGGGGAATCCGCCCCCTAATGTTTCCGGTTCAATCTTGATGACGGCAAGATCGAGTACCGGGTCGCGGGCGACGACGGTCGTGGGGTATTGCTTGCCGTCGTTCATAAACACCATATATTCCGCTTCTTCGTCCGAGACGACATGGCGGTTGGTAATGATGTAGCCATCCTCGGAAACGAGGAAACCCGACCCGCCGCCGACTTCTTTTTTTTCGGTCCCCTTCTCACGCATGCGGGGCACGCTGAAGTTGAAGCCGTCCCCGAAGAAGTCGCTCCAAGGACTCGGTACGCTTTCATAGTATTGCTCGTAGACCGGAACGTTTTTCGAAATAGTGATCGCAACGACGGCCGGACTTGTTTTCTTCACCGCGTCAATCACTGCCGTCTCGGCGGTGTCGGAAGAATCGACGCCGAGTGTTTCTTCGGTGTTCGCGGGCGGAATGCGTAAAAGCTGTGTGAATGATTGAGGATGCGTTTCGATCAACCAGAAGACGGCAATCGTCGTGACGGCGGCGGTTACCGCCGCCGACACGACGATTGACAACAGCCCTCGTGGTGCGCCACCGCGTTCCATACGGAGTCAGTATACCATACGTCCGTTCGTGTCGCGGCCATCCGGCCATCTTTCATGTGCTCTTGCGGGCTTGGTATCGCTTGCTATACTTGATGCGGCCATGTGCCATCGGTCGTAGCTGTATGTTAGACGCGTGTAATGTTTAGGTGCTCCGCGCGTTTTGTTAGCATTCTTATCAAGTAATCGTCAAATGGCTTATGATGGACGACACTACAGACACCAATCCGGATCTGATGCAAGATGAGGTAATAGCTCCTGAAGATGAAGGTGAGGACGATGACGAAGAAGAGGCGGAAACTCCTGAAGAGTAGAAAGTGAATAAAAGACACGCCGCCCGCGCCGAAAGGCGCGGGCGGTATGTTATTCCCACAGACCGAATTTTTTGGTGAGTGCGTTTACGACGTCATTGAGGCCGAAAACGCCGATGCCCAGATATTCCACTTCCGCGTCCAGCTTTTTACCAAAGCACTCCTGTACGTCGGCGTCTCCGTTGAAGTCGATCATTTCTCTCACAAATCCGTGGTACAAGACTTCCGCCGTCCGTATTTTTTCCATGAGGTTGTGGAGTTGCTCGTTGCTTTTCGCGCGCTTGATGATGATCGGATATTGGGAGTTGCGCGGATGGCGTACGCCGTCGCTTGTCACGAAAAAATCGCCGGTGCCGAAACGTCTCTCCAGCCGATTACCAAGGTAGCCGCTGATGTGCGCGATCGTGTTTGCGGTTTGCCAGCCCGCGAGATCGTGACGTATCACGAGGATGATCCGATTATCAAAATCCTGGTTCATAGTGGGTCCATTCGATCGGATGTTCGCGCAAAAGACTGATCAGCTCCACCATGCTTCGGCCGACTTCTGGCGCTTCGCGTTTTGCCCAGTCGGTATAGTCGGTGCGCCCGCCCATCCACTGGCCGGGATACCACATGACGCTGTTCGGCGGCATGAGCATACCCATCTGCATCAGCGGCGCGACCATCGCCATAGCGGCCATTTCGACACCGCCTTCGTTTTCTTTCGATGCGGCGATCACCGCCGCGAGCTTGCCTTCAAGATGAAATCCGTCGCTCTCAAGCGGCGTCAAGTGCTCGATGAAATTTTTCATGACGGCACTCATATTGGCCCAGTAGACGGGCGTTGCGAGGACAAGCGCATCCGAACGCAGAATCTCCGGATAGAGCGCGGTGATGTCGTCCTTTGGCGCGTTCTCGATTGTTTCGGAGGCATGATCCCTGCTGTAGTTGCCGGGGGTGGGAATCATCAAGAGCTCGTAGAGATTGATGATCCGCGTCTCGGCTCCCGCTTTTGCGGCCGCTTCCATTACCGCATTGAGCAACTCATAGACGATCCCATCCGTATGCGGCGACCCGTTGACTCCGATGATGAATGGACTTTTAGTTGCCATACTGTATTTACCGATAACCGCCATCTGCTACCAAAATGGAACCAGTGATGAAACTGGCGTCATCGGAGCATAAGAACAAGGCGGCTTTTGCTATTTCCTCCGGCTTTGCCCATCTTTTCAAGGCCGTTTTTTGCGTCTCACTTTCCACAAACTCTACCGGCAGATCTTTGTTCATGTCCGTGTCGATCCAACCGGGAGCGACGGAATTAACTCTGATTTTGGGAGCCAACGCTTGAGCAAAATTCTTAGTTAGGCTGATAATACCCGCTTTGGAAGCGTCGTAGTCGGCGGATTCCGGACTGCCGGTGTCGATGCCGTTATTTGAAGAAATAGTAACTATTGACGATCCTGATCTTTCGGTAAGATACGGAACCGTCTCTTTGATACACAGAAAAGTCCCGATCAGATTAACAGCAAGCGTACGTTGCCACTGCTCTACCGTCTTTTCCAGTATTGGCACATCAAAGACGATGCCCGCGTTATTTACGAGAACATCTATGCCGCCGAAATGCGCTACGGCCTCCTGAAGCATTCTTTTGACATCATCCTCGATAGCCACATCTGCTTGAATTGCAATAGCATCCCTGCCGATCTTTCTGATCTCGGCTACTGTGTCCTCTGCATCAGCACGGTTCTTCTCGTAATTTATTGTCACATGTGCGCCCTCCTGCGCGAAAGCGAGCGCGGTGGCTCTGCCGATTCCGCGGCTCGAACCGGTGACTAGGACCACTTTGTTTTCAAATCTCATAGATTTTTGTACATGCAGTGGTAATTATGAGTAGATGCTGTACGCGACCGCCGCCTGTTCCAATACACCGCGTGTTTTCGGGCCTGCCGTGCCGAACGCGGTGCTCGTCGGACCGACGATGCCGTATTTTATCTGGAATTTTCCGACCGCGGCCTTGGTGAGTCCGCCGAAGTAATCGGTTTCCTTACCGGGGGAACCGGTACCGCTTGCGGCGATGCGCGTCGCCGCATCGGCGTTGAGCACCTTTTGCAGGAGGAGCACATCCTTGCCCTTTATACCCTGCACGAGTGTGCGCGGGAACAAGGACTGCGCCGCCGATGCGGGCGCCGAGAGAGACGCACTCAATTTCGAGATCTGTGAAGCGGTAAAGCCGCTCGCTTTTGCGGCGTTGTAGGCCTGCAAAAGTCCGGTACGTTTCGTATCAACGGATGCGGGATATGCGGGATACTCTCCCGCGACGATCTTTGCCTGCGCGCTCACGGTGGCCGGCACAAGCTGGAAATGCGGCTTGTCCACGAATCCGCTCCAGAGGCCGCCCCACTCGAGACCGAGCGCTCCGCCGATGGCGCCGATCCGCGCCCAGTTGTTGGTTTCGGCCCAACTCGGATTGCCGCTCTGCGTCAGAAATACAATATCGGCGGCGATACCGAAGTGGTGCATGCCGTTCTTCTTTAGTTTCGTCGCGCCTTGGTTAAAAAGCTGGAGCTGGCGTTCTTGCGAGCGGTACGTTTCGTATATCGTCACCGGCAATCCCTCGCTTCGCGCCCGTACGAAGAGCGTCAAAATCGCGAGCGCGAACGGCGGATAGAGAAGCTCAAGACCGTCCGATCGCCCGGTCTGCCAGTAGACGGGACTTGGTCGTATATTCGCAGTGTACCAGCTCATGATTAAAGTTTAGTGAAAGTATACCCTCCTTTGGCACATTTGTCGCAAGAAGTGTCCTAAAGAATTATACTGGCCGAATGAGGAAATTTTCTTTTCCGGATCTTGCAGAATTTCAGATTTTCAAAACGCTGACTACGCCTGCAAAGACGCAGGATTTTCTCAATTCATTTCCGATCAACTTCGAACCGGAGGGTGAGACATGTCGATCGCCGCTCCAAACACTTCGGCATGGAACCGCGCACTGCTTCGAGGGAGCGGTCCTTGCGGCCGCCATCTTTTGGTATCACGGCCGTCCTCCCTTTCTTATCGACCTTGAAACGGGCACACATGACGAATCACACGTCATAGCGCCGTTTCGTGAGGGGATGCACTGGGGCGCAGTGAGCAAAACCAATCATGCGGTACTGCGGTATCGCGATCCGGTGTATGCGAGCGTGCGCGAACTTGTGATGTCGTATTTTCACGAATATTTTCTCGATACCGGAGAAAAAACACTCCGCGCGTATTCACGAAATCCTCTCAATCTTCTCGAATTTGACGATGACTGGCTCATCGCCGAGCATCCTCTTTGGGGAGTGCACGATAACCTCGTCGCGGCTCCACATGAGAAAATCGCACCTCATGCGCTACGATTACGTCCGGCTGACAGTATTGAAATACGAGCCGGCACACTCACCGAGTGGAAACGGCCACGACGCTAGAGGCCTGCCTAAAATCACCGCTTCCCTTCTTTTGCGAGTATAAATGCAACTGTCGTCGTACCGAGACGTCCGTCCGCCGGTTGCATACCGAGAACAGTTTGATACTCGATCAGTGCGTTCTGCGTTATCGGCCCGAAATTGCCCGTAGGGCCTGCGGCGGCGAGCGCCTTGGCCGCCGGCCCGGTGTTTTTTAAGATAAGGAGTTTCTGCAGGCTTGAGACGAGCGGTTTGTGCGAGCCAAGCACCGACTCGCCGGAAGAAGGCACGCTTGTTTGCGCGAGTAAGGGTGCATCTTTCATCGCTTTTGCGATCTGTTTGGGAAGCGTGAGACCGGTTGACTGCGCCTGCGCAAGTTCTTGCTGGTAGTGTACGGTAACAAATTGCACCAGCGGTTTCTTCTCCTTTAGATACGCAAGCGCTCGCTTGAGATACTCAACCTTGCTCTTGAGCGAGAACTCTCGCGCAATGCGCGGAAACGGATCAGCGGCCACTCCGTCCTGACGAATCTCGAAATGCAGATGTGCGGGGCCGCCCGACGCATTGCCGGTGTTGCCGACGTATCCGATGAAATCCCCCACCCGAAGCTCGTCTCCTTTCTCTACAAGGATGGTATCAAGATGCATATAGACAAAACGTTCACCGCCGGGACCCATCGTCGTGACATAATTGCCGGCGCTCGGTCCCGTACCCGCATCTACGACGATCGCTTTGGTGGGAGAGACGATCGGCGCGCCTTGCGGCGCCATGATATCTTCGCCTTCATGCGTGCGCGCACCTCCGCCGCGCGGAGCGCCGAAATTCGGTATGATTGCCGAACGCGGTACGCCGAAAAGAATGGGGACGGGCAGACGCTTCACTTTTTTCCCGCCGAGTTTTTCGATTGCTGATTGATAGGCGCTGTCGGAGTATCCATCGTCCGCTCGCGCGCCAAGCGGTACGGATATACCGACCGCCAGAATGCAGAATGCCGCCGCGGCAATCCGCAAGAACATTTGTGTCATGCCCCGCCAGTATACCACGACGCGTCAGCCGCGGCGCATCTTGCCAGATGCCGTTGCGCGTGGGCTATTTTGAACGTGAGACGGAGGCGCTACTTTATGTTTGGATATACAAATTTTCCAGATCAACTTTCTCTCGCTCTTCTCCAAATATGCGAGAGTCGAAACACCACAATTCTGTCGGAGTAATTTTGAAAAAGTTCCACTCGGCGTTTCCTCCAACATGTTCGTCGATCTTCGTCTTATAATCGAGTTTGCGTGGATCGCGGCCGTAGTAACAGCGGGCCGCTTCTTCGACATCGGCGCGTTGTGTCAGGAGCCGGACAGTGCCTGCAAGTTGGAGGCCGAGCACGTCGCGTTCCGAACCGGGAAACCGATCAGTCTTATAGATAGCGACCGAAATCCGTTCGTCTTTTAGCAGATTTTGGACGTGCTTGGAATGTGGCATTGATTTGAAATACAAGTCGAGCGTCCCGCTGTAGCCAAACTGCACCGGGCATGTCCAGCTTCCGTCCTCGCCGATGGTCGATATCGCCATAAACTCCGTCCGATCAAGCGCCTCTTTGATTTTCGCGTTCCAATCGATCATTTTAATGTTTACGATTCCATGATACTCCTTGTCCGCACATAGTGAAGTCACTCTATTCGTTGACTTATCTTTCCAAAATTCGCACGATCCCCTTGTCGGCATCCACTTCTATCGTGTCGCCGGTCTTGAGGAACTTCGTCGCGATTTTGGTGCCGACGATGCAGGGCTTTTTGAATTCGCGCGCGATGATCGCCGCATGCGACGTGATGCCGCCCTCGTCGGTGACAAACGCCGCCGCTCTTTTCATTGCGGGGAGGTAGTCGGGAGTTGTCATGGTGGTGACCAATATTTCTCCTTCTTCGACCTGCGGTATGTCCTGTTTTTTCAGAATTACGCGGACTTTTCCGATAGCGGTTCCGCCCATGGCGATCTGTCCTTTGATCTCGCCGGATTGCGATATGGTTTCTTCTTCGAGACGGATGTCGTGGTCATGCGCAAACATCTCCAGAGTCATGTCGGTATATAGCGTGCCGCGGTAGAAGATGAAATGTTTCTCGCGCTTCGCGAGCACATCTTCTTCCGGAATGGCGTCTCTGCGTAATTCGTCTGCGAGAATATATCGTGAACGTGTACCGAGACTGGGAAATAACGCTCGCAGTGTCATGAGGAAGACTTGGTCGGTATCATCAAAAAAATTCTCCGTCTCCGTACGCGCCGCGAGTGCCGCAGAGGTCTGGTCACGACTCGCTTCGCCTTCCGGTAGATTCGGTATCAAGTACGTGATCGCGAGTCCCGACCAGGCGAGAGCACCCTTATCAAAAAGCTCGACGAGCGCTTTCGTGCTCCCCAACGGTTTCCTTTCTTTCCACGCACGTTGAAGCGGCACAAGCGCTTCTTTGTACCAGGAAATGAGATTTGGAAGAAAGTCGGTGTCTTTCAGCTTCGCGGCAATCCGGCGATTCAGTTCTTCGAGATCAGCCGGATCATAATAGACTTCGGTGACGCCTTCGACCGCGTGCAGTAGATAGCTCTTGGGCGCCCATCCCAACCATTTCTCCAAATGGTTTACCTCGCTCTCATACCACAGCTCGAAGACCAGTAGGCCGTTGTCGCGCGTGAACAGTTTGGTATACGGGCGCGAATTCATACTTTTCTCACAATCCCCTTATCGGCATCCACTTCCACCTCGTCCCCGGTCTTGAATACGGTCGTCGCGATCCGTGTCGCGATCACGCATGGCTTCCCGAGTTCGCGAGAGATAATCGCCGCGTGACAAAGCAGTCCACCCTCATCGGTGACGATCGCCCCGGCCCGCTTCATGGCCGGGACATAATCGGGGGTGGTCATACTGCATACCAGAATGTCTCCTTCTCGTACCGCTTCCGCATCAGTTGCGGTCAAGCATATTCTCACATGACCATTTGCTTTCCCTGCGCAGGCCTGTTTTCCGACGACTTCCTGCGTATCCTTTTGAACATTCGATGTCTCCTTCATATGCAATTGCTCGATATTTTCTTTCGCTTTGCTTCCGGACACGATATCCAATACACCATCGTGTATCGACACGATCCACGCTTCTTTGCGGGCATCTATTTCTTCGCGAGAGACAACACATTTTCTTTCGGCGATAGATTGCTCAACCTCGGTAGTCGTGAGGTATACCCAATCATCATATAGAAGTCCGATTCTGTCTGCGATCTCTTTGTACCGGGGAATGCCCATCGCGAAAGCCCGCATCGAAGTTTCCACGCTCCAGGTGAGGAGCCACCCAAGATGGCGAGCATCATCTATGCTTCGGCGCAATCTTTTGTCTCCGGCGATGAGCGATTCGAGTTCGACAATCGTCCCCCTGTCTCCGTCTCTCCTTTTCCGCTGGAGTTCGTAGGTTTCATCGCTCCTCTCTGCAATGGCAGTTTTAATCTTTTTGTTTAGTTCCTGTTCGGTGAGCGGCTCCTCGGGAGCAAGGATAAAGGTTTTCATCCAGCCGAATCGTTCGAGATACGATCGAGGATCGATGTCTCTACCCTCCTTCACTTCTGTTACAAGCGCATAGAACGCGGCCTGTTCTCTCTGGAACTCCATTTCCTTATCGGGGAACATCAGCAACATGCTCGCAGTATTGAAGTCGACGATGTTTTCAATGGTATGGCGATACGGTTCAAGACCCCCGACGACTCGGTCGGACAGTATGTTGAACTCCATTACGTACCAAGGTATGTAGAACCATGGGACAAGTTCGAGTGTCTTTTCAATAAACGCATTCCAGTCCCACTCACCGCCTGCCACATACGACTTGAAGTCCCCGGCTTTTCTTTCGGTTGAATCGAGAATGTAGTTGAGATACGTCGGGTCACTCTGTAGCCGTTCCTTGAATATTTCCAACATTTGCTCCCGCGCTCCGGCCCGGTAATAACCCTTGTACTCGGAAGTCATCAGATAGTCGTAGCCCACGGTACCCAGATCTATGGCTCGGGGAAAATTGAAATACACCGCCCGACACCAGATATCGGCCATCACGACGGGATGAGCGCCTCTCTGTTGGAACTCAAATGTCCAATCCTCTGCGGGGAAGGGCCGATCACTCATTGTGCAGTATTGTTACAATCCCCTTGTCCGCGTCGACTTCCACTTCGTCTCCGTCTTTGAGCACTTCAGTGGCGATTTTTGTGCCTACAACACAGGGTTTGTGGAGTTCGCGTGAGACGATGGCCGCGTGACAGGTAATTCCTCCAGTATCGGTCACGATGGCCCGTGCCTTCTTCATGGCGGGAACAAATTCCGGTGCAGTGTACACCGTCACCAGAATGTGTCCTTCTTTAAAATTCTGGATGTCATTGGAGTGCATGATTTTATGGACAATACCGGTGACCGTGCCGGGAGCGCCCGCCTTTCCTTTGATTTCCGTAACGGTGGAGTAATCTGTCGTCTGATTTTGTGAGGCGAGCGAAGCGATTACGTCCGATGCTTCGGTGCCTTCGATAACTTCCGTGCTCTTAAACGGAGCATGGAAGAAAAGCGTCGCCCGTTTTCTTTTTTCGACGAGTTCTGTCAGCTCGGTGGGATGTTTCAGAGCGCCTATCACTTCTTCCATGAGTAGTTGCTCGAGATCTTTCGGAGTAATCGCAAGCAGGGCCGCTGTAGCGTCCCATTGTTTCTTGAGACCATGAAAGACATACGGAATAATGAAGGTCGATATCTCATCTTTGAAGTAGATCATCGTGCGAAGGAGAGATAGATCTTTTTCGACTTCAGGTGGTCGCGCAGGCGCCGCTACATGCATCGGCGTCTCCATCACGGATACAATGTCCGGGAGGATCGATGCGACCGTCCGTTCTTCTGCATTTAAAGCTGTCAGACAAAAATAGTCGTTTCGAATGGTTTCCAGTTCGTCTCGGAGGTCGTCATGATTCTCGCACAAGTCCGCAACATCTTTCTCCTTGACCTTTCCGTGCGTACCCGCTATGCGATCGGCCAGAAACCGTACACGTTCCCAGTATGTGACCAAAGATGTCGACGGGGAGGGCCTGCTCGATTGCGCCAGTATCTCGTTCGCCCTCTCTTCCCCGTAGGCGCTGCTGAGTTTCTCAAGTACGTTTTTCTCAATCTCACTGCTCAATACGTAAAACGCATTGCTGTACGGGTAGATTTCTCCGAGTGTTTTGCGAAGAGATTCGAAAAGGTCAACTAGTGCTCCTCGTGAATAGACGCTTGTGCGAGCCGGATCGACAAGCGCCTTCAGATGTGCGAACTGCCGTGTAAAGTTTTCTAGTTCCCCACGGAGCCATTCCTCCGTCAGTGTGGCCTGCAACGCTGCCCAGATACGCTCCGACCCGCCAGTCTCCATATAGCCAGTAAGTTCAGAATCTACTACCGCATATATAAAACCAACGTCGGTACCGCTTATCCGCTGATACGTCTGAAGAAATATGTCACTCGACCAGAACGAAAGCGGTAATGGGGGATGGAATTCCTTAAAGGCAAGATCGAACTGCAAACCCTTATACGTAACGTGAGACATTCTTGTGTAGTTATTGTGTAAGTATTGTTACAATCCCCTTGTCCGCGTCGACTTCCACTTCGTCTCCGTCCTGGAGAATTTTGGTCGCGAGCTTCGTGCCGATGATGCAGGGGATGCCAAGCTCGCGGCTCGTGATGGCCGCATGACAGAGCATACCGCCGATGTCGGTAACGATTGCCTTCGAGCGAGCCATCAACGAGACCATCTCCGGAACGGTCATTTCTGTGACAAGAATCATTCCTGCAGGAATGTGTTCAAACTCCGCGATGCTTCCCTTGAGATTTGTATAGTCGACGGATGTTTTTCTCACCGTTCCCGTATAGACGCCTTTCTTGGAAACCGATACGCCCTTCAACTCTCCGACCTCCCCGTGATGCTCCTCCACGATAAATCCTGCGATAAACGCGGTCGCTTCATCTCCGAAGTAATACGTATATGTGTCATGATCCCGGACCACGACATAGTCGCTGTTTCGTATGTCTCGTTCCGGCATTTTTCCGAAAGCGAGCAGTTCGCGCACTTCGTCTATCGACGCGGCGAAAATACGATCCTCGGGAACGCCGTATTGACTCGCGATCTTCCGCACCAGCGCGACGAACGTGCCATCGCCAAAAAGAATCGGGTCGATGCGTTCGCGCAGTACGTTCTTTTTTTCTGTGGCGACCCGAACGAGTCCTTCGATATCCTCCCGCTTGTCCTTAAATAAATGGTCGGTGAAAATATGGTCGAACGCCGCATATGCATCCAATATGGCCGCGGCTGATGTGATAAACGACTCAAAGTCGGCAGAAGTGATCTTTTCTGTCGTTGCGATGGCTGACTGCTGATCGAGGAGCTCTTTCTCCGCGCGATCAAACGTGTCACCGATTTGTCGCAGGGAATCGTTGTCTTTGTAAAAATCCTTGTATACTCGTTCGGTTTCGGCAATGCCGCTTTTGTGTATGTAGTCAGAGTACTGATCCTTACCGGAGAGCATCACGCCGTCAAAGTCGCTGTAATAGTGCGCAAACATGTCGGCAAGCAGAAAATGCACCTTGCCGGTCTGGAAATGAAAATAGTAGTCGGTACTTATGTACTTGGTAGGCATACTCTCACTATACCTTGATCCGCGTCGACTTCCACCGTATCTCCTTCGGCGATGATATGTGTCGCGTATTTGGTGCCCACGACACAGGGCTTTCGAAGCTCGCGCGAGACGATCGCGGCATGGCTTGCGATGCCGCCCTCGTCGGTGACGATCGCGCCACAAGTCATAAGCGCGGGCATAAGCGTAGGATTGGTCGTCGGCGCCACGAGAATGTCTCCTTTTCGTACTTTCGCCATATCTGCAGGCACCATGACGATCCGCGCCGTACCCGTCACCTTTCCGGGGAAAGCGACAGCGCCTTTGACGGACCGGGTGCTTTTCGCGTCATCCGGTACGTCGATGACTTTGTTTCGGAGCGTTTCCATCAGTTTCGGATCGGTCGAAAAAACTATTTTGTCGCCCATGTACCAATGGGCGCAATTTTCTCGCGATACCAGCTCACTTGAGGCGACAGCGAGCATACCGGCTTTCATTGTCTCGCGCATTTCGTCCACTGTCATGGAGAACACCAAATGTGCGTCGATAGTATATTTCTTGGCGAATGCCCGGACTATCCGGTCGAGTACTTTTGTCTTAAGTTCGACGTAAAAGGACGTTGCGCGGAGTTTCTCGGCTCCGGTGCGTATCTGCTCCGCATTGGGTATCTCGACCTCATCTGTGCCGATTGCCTCCATGGCGAAATACGGCATCGAAGTGGTATAGAACGCTATCTCCACCACACGTTTGATGAGCGACTCAAAATCGGAGAGTAACTTTTCTTCCGGGTACCTCTGTACTTCTTTCATAAACTCCGGAGTCTGTTCTGCGATTGTATCTGCAGTCGCAAACAATGTTGCCAGAGCACCCGAAGACTGACCGGCGAGAAATTCTCGAATATTCCGCATCAGTTGCTTCATGTCCGAAGACGAGCGGATCCACAAGGTGTCGTCGGCGTATCGCAAGCAGAGCTGTTTTGTAAATCCTCCGCCAATGCGGGACGCCATCATCGGTCCTTCCATCGGCATCCATAGTGAAATAAGAAATGGCGGCTGATCTTGCCTGCGTATCCACAGTTCCCAGTCGATGGTGGTGATCTCGTTTATAAGCGGGCGCACGACGCCGTTGTCGGCGTCGACCTCCACCATATCGCCGTCGCGGAGAATCTGTGTCGCAAACTTCGTATCGATCACACAGGGCTTATTGAGCTCGCGCGAGACGATTGCCGCATGACAGAGCAATCCGCCCATGTCGGTCACGATTGCCGCCGCCTGTTGCATGAGGAGTACGAAGTCCGGCGTGGTCATCGGCGTGACAAGCACATCTCCCGGTCGCATCTTATGAAAATCATCGGTGGCAATAATGACGCGAACAGGACCGATCGCCTTCCCTTTGTTACCCACTTGTCCTTTGATACTGCCATCCTCGGAGACTTCGACCTTCGGCAAGAAGCGCTCGGCGATATTGGCGATCACCTCCGTGTCGTCGGTTATCTCCACGCTTCGGGTCTCCAGATTCGGATAGACGCACCAATTGTCGTTTTGTCGACGAGAGATTTTCTCGCGCATATCCGTTGCAAGCGAATCTCCGGAAAATACTTCAAGCGGCGTGAGCAGAAGAAGGTCTCGGTACGTGATACCTGCGCGTTCTGCAAGTTGCTCGAGATGCGGCATGACGGCGTGCATATAGATGGAGAAGTCCTCGATCCCGGCATTGCGCAGCTTGCCGATCCGTTCGGCGATATGTACATATTTCTCGAATCCAGACGGAGCAGCCTTGATGGGATCTGCCTCGTGTGAGGTAATGAGCGTCATTTGCTCCAGGAGCTTTTCAAGTGTCAGCGGCTCGCCGATCCAATTTTGGATATTGAGCCACGCATATGTCTTGAGATGGCGGTCTATCCGTCCCTGCAACTCCGAATCGGACTGCATTTCCGATATAGCTTTGGTCGCATCTTCTTTGAGAAGCTCCCACAGACCCTTCAACTCGATCATCTTCTTTATTTCCACGACGTCGTCATGCTGCTCATTCAAACGCGTCTTGGGGAGGGGTACATAGCTCTGTATGGCGTCTTCGCTGATCCCGGCACTTTGTGCTGCATCTTTAAAAATAGGATCGAACTGCTGCGAAATCTGCCAGTTGATAAAGCAGAAGAATGCGAGCTTGCGGCCATGCGCCACCAACTCCTCGTAGCTTGTGCGCTCGACTTTCGTGCCGAGGGCTTTAGCAAATGTTTCTGCATGCTCGAATTCCCGGTCGAGCGTCGCATAGATCGAATCGAAGTACCCGACATCGCCCGCCTCCACTTTGGCCGCAACCAATTCTTTAAAACCTTCCTCTGTCTTCTTTAGGCACCAGTTGTACCCCCCGCGCAATCCGAAATATGCCTCGAACTCTTCGGGGATATCCAGTTCTTTAGATAGCTCGGCGTCATACCAGGATGACCAATACCAAAGAGCGGACGGCGGTGATTTGTATAAACCGACATAGGTGTAGTTCTTCGGATCAAGAGACAAGGGCAAAGAGGTGGCCTGGGATGCGGAAGAAAGTGTCGTAATGGGGCGGCTTTGGACAATATAGAAGGTCCCTTTTTCAAACGCCCATTCGATGTCGCAGGGGAAACCGTAATGGTTTTCTATGTTGAGAATCAGTCCGGCCAGTTCCAATATCCGCTCTTCGGTAAGCACCTGCGAGGATGCCTCCGGCTCGGCAATGTCTTTCCATTCATTCCCGCCGTTTGCCGCCCGGTAGAGCGCGCGGCTCTGCGTGCTTGGACTGACATCGATAATGCGGCGCGGGTTCTTTTCGACCACATAGCTGTCCGGCGTGATCTGTCCCGACACGATCGCCTCGCCGAGGCCGAAGCCCGCTTCGATAATGAGCTGGTTGCGATCCTCCGTCACCGGATGCACCGAGAAGGCGATGCCCGACACTTCACTTTCGACCATCTTCTGCACGACGACTGCGACGGAGATTTTCGTCGTATGCAGATCTTTCTCGAAACGATAGAAGATAGCGCGCGGCGTAAAAAGTGACGCCCAACAGCGCTGAACATTCTGAAGAAGCGTATCGGCAGTCGTGTTGAGATAACTGTCGAGCTGTCCCGCCCACGCGGCGCTCAAGCTGTCTTCGGCGGTCGCGCTTGATCGGACTGCGACGTACGGGGTGTCCAGCCCTTTAAATTGTTTCTCGATTTCTGCGGCAATGTCGGCAGGCATCTTGGCTTCCAAGATAAGCTGTTGAATTTTCTCGGATGCATGTTCCACCGTATGCATCTCTTCTTTCTGTACCGTATGGAGAATCGTATCTATTTCCGCAAGCAGATCCGTCTCCTCGAGAAACTGCTCGAATGCCCCAGCGAGTACCACAAATCCCGGCGGCACCGGTATCCCCGCTTGTGTCATCTCACCGAGCGACGCACCCTTCCCCCCGGCACTCGCCGCATCGTCCTTGGAAATCTCTGAAAACAGTTTGATATTTTCGGTCATATGCTTGTTTTTAGCTTGACAGAAGATATAAAATATGGTAATAAATCCTCAGGGGAACCGGCCGCTTTTGGCCAAGTGTACCACAATCTTTTATGAAGGAATGGACAATGGAGTTCTTTGTCCTTCGCCACGGCAATGCAGAAAAGGTACCTGACGGGTCGCCCTATGAAGTAGAGGCAGCAAGGTGCCTGACTCCATTGGGTCAGAGACAAGCACTCGAACGTGGAGCCTTGTTTGGGTACCCTCACTTTGACCTGTCTTTGTCCTCACCAATGGTGAGGACGCTACAAACCCTCCAGTTTGTTCGAGGGTATGTCTGTCAGGATCCTATTATCGTTTTGCCACAACTCTGCTGGATTCCCGGTACGAGATTCAACGACGTTCTTGGAGAGACCTTCGAAGCGTTGCTCTATCAACCACTTGCCGCTTATCGTAGGCGTAGTGGCCCCATTTTTGACGAACACGCGCGCGAAGCGTGGCGTGTTGTTAAAGAATGGATCAAACATCTGGCGCTCGATGAGAACTGCAAAATCCTTGTCGTTGGACACGCCGTCTTGATCGCCGCATTTGGATGCGTGGCGGCCGACAGCCCCAACGCCGACCATATCCTCTCAAGTATTTCTTTTGACGAATGTGCGGGATATAAACTCGACATTCGCGACGGCCACCTCGTCAATCTGCGAACTCTGCGGCCGTTGACTACTACCTAGGCTTTCGACACCAATCCTACCTCCTGCTCCTTCCCCTCCCCAGCCCGACGTCGTTCCTCACGACGCTCGGGCTGTTGTATTTTTGTACCATCTGCTTTCCTGTATACTTTTCTCCATGCAGTTGGCGGAAGCTCTCAAGGAGGGTCTGGTAGACGGCATTCCAAAGCCCGAGCGCCATATAGAGACATGGCTCTCTGATATTTTCCTGTATGAAGATGTTGGACGTAAGGTGACCAAGCATGTATCGGACGAAGCTGTCGGTGATTTTGTAGATCCTCTAAAGAGAAAGAATTTCTATCGCGCCGATTTTGCCTGGAACAATCTATTCGCTCCGGAGATTTATACGTCTCTTGAAGGCATGCGGGAAATCAACGGCGGCTGGAAACCTTCGGAGCATAATACTGCGGATGATTTTTTCATTTTGATGAATCGAATCGATGCCGACGACACGCTCATCAATCGTCTTTGGAACAAGAAAGTGACGAAGGAGGATGTGGTACGGATAACTGAAAAGCTTTTAATCAATCTCGATAGAGCGAACGAGAAATATTTCGATGAGCAAAACCGAGAGCTCGGCAAGAGTGTCTACGAGCGTATGATTGCCCGCCTGTCCAACTTCAGAGACTTTGCCCGGAGTGCGAGCGGGATATCGCAGGAGGTGACCGATAGTCGTGCGAACGCACTGGTGCACTTCCACGCATCGCATCCTTATTTTAAGAAACTTCCCGAAAGCTCGGCTTCCGTCACGATTGACGGCCATTCGGCGAATATCGTCTTCATAGAAAACAAACCGGTGTTCATGGATGTGTACTGGCCGATGCCTGCGTTCCGCATAGTGGATCACGCGCTTGCCACCGCGCGTATTGCGGCCTGCGTCCGGATATTCGGCGGAGACGAGCTTGCCGGCGCCATGTATGATACGTATCGGCGCAAAAGAACACTGCCGCCCAAGGAAATATTGGATTTTTACGAGGCGTATAATGCATTCGTGATGGGCTATTATTTCACCCATATCAAACGACACGAACTCATACAGCCCTATTTCATCTTTGCCGACGCGCGACTGTCGGCGTTACAAGCATAAGGTACACATATACAAAACATGGCTTTCAGTATGGAAAAACCGGAAGGTGAATCGCATGAATCAAGGGAACACGCACCTGCAATCTACGCGACCGTATATCTGGTGCGTCACGGCACTACCAATTATGGAGAAGAACGCGGATCTCCCGAAGTGGTAGAGCATGACCTGACTGAAGAAGGAGTCAAATCACTGCAACGTCTGGCTGAGCAGATTAATGACGAAATTGAGCCGAATGATGCGGTGTACGTGATGAGTAGTCCGCGCGTCCGGGCGGAAAACAGCGCGCAAGTGCTCACCGAGGCGCTGGAGGCGAAAGGGCATACTGTCGAATATCTGAAGGGAGCTAAAAACAGTACGCGGAATTGGAAGCTATACAGAGACGAGGAAGACAAGACTGACAAGAACGAGCGACGGGATATCTATGACCGCCGGGGAGACGGGACCGATGCCGAGATCGAAGCGGCCTATAAAAGAGATATGGATGCCGCCTTCGGGCAGGTGTTGGAGGCGGGTCCCGACCTGTATCTGGGGTGGCTGAGAGGAGAAGAAATCCCTTTTGCGGAAAATAGCGAAGAATACAAAAAGAAAATAAAAGTGTTTCTTCTGCGTCTCGCTGACATCGCACGCAAGCGCGGAGAGGCCGCGCTCGACGAGCGCGGTGCGGCTCCCAATGAAAAAGTGATCATCACCACGCATGGCGAGTGGCTTGACTCGGCACTCAAGATTTTTTTCAACAAAGAAATTACGAGTCTTGCGGACGGAGTGCAAAAAGGAGAAGCGCTCAAGATGGAAATATTCCCCGATTCAGTGAGATTTACCTTTCATGACGAGACGATCGTTCTTGATGCGTAGATCGTTGGAATGGGACAGCGATTTGGCTGTCTCCCGCACACATAAGAAGAAACCATGAATATTGATCTTGAAGTACCCCCGTCTTGCGATCTCGGTCTTCCCTGCGGATGGTTTTCCGCGAATGACATTGCGGCCTACCGGCGTCTTGCGGAACAGATACCCGACGAGAGTGTGCTCGTTGAAGTCGGTGTCTGGCAGGGACGTTCACTCTGCTCGATTGCCGAACAAATCATCAAGAAGCGATTGCGCGTATATGCGGTCGATACATTTAAAGGAACGCCGGGGGTTGGCGTCGTACATGATTGCGGCGGAAAACTGCAGGAGGTGTTTGAGAAACACAGCATCGAGTTCGGATTGCGCGACTACGTGACCGTCCTGCGCGGCGATTCGGTCGCGGTCGCGGAGAATCTTGCAGAATCGTGCGCACTTGTTTTTATCGACGGAGACCACAGTCCGGAAAAAGTGACCGCCGATGTACAAGCGTGGCTCCGCCGTCTTGCTCCGGAAGGACTGCTCTGCGGGCACGATTATGCAATCGTAGGCACTGTAGTCGAAAAGATACTCCGACCGTATTCGATATCTGTAACGATCGATCCCAACAGCGAGGTATGGTGGGCTGACAGACGTTAATTCACGGTTTGTGGACGCTTGCGGCGATGCGGTCGGCGAGACCGTCGGCGTCGAACTCCTCTTCTTCGGTGAAGCAGGCGGTTCGTTTGGGCTCATCGTAATTGGCGCACTGCGGAATGCGAAGCGTGAACACGATGCGTATCAGAGCGTCGTCTTGCGCGGTGATATATTCATACGTCGGATAGGTGCTACCGGCCGCCGCTCCCCCCGCGGTGAGCGTCATGCAATGGATACGATCTCCGATACGCCGCCGCTCGGTCGTTTGTTCGCGTCCACCGCTATCGGTCTTCGTACCCTCGACACATGCAAAGGTACCGGAGTAAAGCTCGACGAGAGGCGGCCACGTCCCCGCTTCGATGTACACGGTCGGCAGGGGATCAGGATACAAAAAGGTGACCCCTTGCGCCGCCACCGGTGATTGTACCCAATTACCATCGCTCGCATGCGCACCTATGTCCACTCGCGCGATGCGCCAGTCATCCTTTTCTTTGCGCAGTGTCATCTGAATCGGCCGCCGCAAGGCCTCCATTGGCGCTTCGCCGATGCCGCCACCTTCATTCGTAACTTCGACAAGCGTACCGAATGCACGATATGTGATTTTTGTCGTCTGCTGGACTTTCTCGACTTCGATTCGATCCGGCCATTGCGACGCGACGCGACGCCCGAGGGCCTCCCGCGGATCGTTCGCCCAGTCCGTAAGCAAGCGAGACGACAGATACGGCTGATATGCTTCCTTGATCACTTCCGCCACACCCTCTTCCTGCGAGAGATCGACACGTTGGAGCTGTGTGCCGAATTCCTCGACCAGCGCGCGTATTTTCCCTTCATCAGTCTGCAACGAGGCGTCCTGCTGTGTTTGCGCACTCTTTTTCATCCATGTGTACGCATAGAAGCCGCCCACGACGAGAATACAGAGGATAATGACAAGTCCGAGAATCGTGCCGACCTGTTTCATACAAGAACAGTATATCCCACTCCTTCCCTCTTTTCTATCGGTGCGGGATGCTATGATGGCCGCATGGCTCGAACAAAAAATATCCCGCCAGCGAGCGGTACCTTGCGCACCCGCAATGTCGTCAGAAGCTTTAAGGCGAAGGCGAATGAGCGGCGCTCTTTAATCGACAAAATCGCCGACTCGCTGACCGGGATTTTCGGTACCATTTCATTTCTCTGTCTCAATGCGCTTTTTTTCATGCTGTGGATCGCATCGAACATCGGCCTCTTTTCGGATGTCCCGCTCTTTGACCCGTTTCCTTTCGGTCTGCTCACCATGATCGTGTCGCTTGAGGCGATCTTTCTGGCGATCATCGTGCTCATATCGCAAAACAGAGAGGCGAAGGTCGCCGAACTTCGCGAAGAAGTCGAGCTCTATATCAATACCTACGCGGAACGCGAGATCACCAAGCTGATCTACCTGCAAACGCTTCTGTTGAAGAAAAACGGCATTGACATATCGACGGATGCCGATGTGGGGCAGATGCTCAAGGAGCTTGAAAGCGATGAGATTGAAAAAGAATTGGAGAAACAACTCGAGAAAGTGTAGCGAGAGGTAGTTTCTAGAGCCCGCTTCGCCGGTCGACAAGGCCGCCGCGATAGTCGGCCTCGTATATCAGCGCCTCTCCGTCAAAAATCTTCTCCTTCCCGGAGAAATCCTTCAAAGTCCCTTCCCATATGTTTTGATATCGGTACGTTCCGTCACGATATTCTTTCGGTCCGCGATACGGGTGTTCATCCGGCATCTGCATGAGTGCCGCACGCAATATTTTGTATACCGGATCTACCGCAATCCCTTCCATTACATAGCCGTAGTAGACCATCATCCATACCGGCTTTTCTGCATAAAACACCACTACCCTGCCGCCATACGGTTCGCCACCGAAAAAGTTATCGTGTGATCTCCATTCACCCAGTACAAATGGAATGGTAGTCGAACCATCTTGCTCCTTGATCCATTCCTTCGCTTCCCCCGTAGCGTAGCCGGCTTTGTTCGAATCGATGAGAAATTGTCGCAGTGCTTCTATATCCATAAAACAAAATTACCTATCTGATAGAAACTGACGTCTGTGTACGTGCGAAATAGTCGTCGATAGCCGACGGAAGCGATTCCGGTGTGTGCACAAGCCGGAAATGGTCAACCTTTGAGAAACGCTCCGGCTCGTGGTACCCCCACGTCACGCCGATGGCGCCCACGCCCATTTTATCGGCTTCTCGTACGTCACCAACCGTGTCGGTGACAAAGACGCAATCCGAAGCACTGACACCATGTGTTTCGAATACCATCCGTATCTTTTCCTCCTTACTCTTATGTACATTATTACCCAAGATTGCAGAAAAATATTCGAGCAATGCGTTCTCCGCAAGAAAGTTTTCGATAAACGGCGTCTGGCCGGATGAGACAATGATCATTCGATGTACTTCTGCAAGCGCGGAAATGACCGCGTCCATGCCTGGGACAAGCGTGCCTTCGTCTTTAAGCTGAGGAATGTAATGATCCCAAAAGTCCGCATGGTGGCAGCGGTTGGTATGTATTGACCCCATGCTGATCTGCTCGAATATATTACCTTCAAACAGCTGGCGATATTGTTCCTCGGTGCAATCCGGACACACAACATTCTGCGCCGCAAACGCGATTTTGTACGAATCAAGAATTACCCCGTCGAAATCAAAAAGAATGAAATGTTTTCCCATGTATATTCAAACAATCAACGACAGATCACCGTTAAGCGCGATCGGCTCGAAGGAGACGAGTTCGTCGCGGATATACCGTTGGTCCGGCAGTGGGTTCAGTACGAAGATCTTTTTGCCTTTATATTTTGCATATCCCATTTCGAGAAAAGAATTCGCACCGATGTAGTTTTCCGTATCGTCCTTCGTGTAATTGGCGACAAGAATCGCGTCCGATTCGTTGATCTTGTCGAGGTGTTTTTCGACGAGCCGCAGAGCTTTCTTTGCCTCCTGACGCTTTGTGCCGTCTTCCTCCCAATAGTCTACCCCCGGTACCGCGGTCGGCATCAACACCGTGTGTCCGAGCGCTTCAAGCTCTTTTTGAAGCTCAAGAAACCGGTCGTTAAATTTCATCGACCCGCACAGAGTGATTGTCATATACCGGAGATTATACACCTCCACAGGGGGTCTGGAGAATGGCTCGCTACTCGCCCAGATGCGCGTGATCGTTATACATCCACAAGTGCCAACTCGACTCTTCTTCGAAACCTCCATGGTAGCGAAGTACGGTCAATCCGGTGTTCTCGTGGTCGGCATGCCTTTGAAAACTCCTATGCAGTTCCCCCGTCAGAAGATCCACGAAAAGCACGCGAGCCACCATGGTGCGCAGAAAGTAGCCGTGAGTGACAACGACAATCGATTGCTCCGGCCGGCTGGTGAGGAAATCCAATGCCTTATCCGCACGCTCGATAATATCAGTGAAGTTTTCACCGTCTTCGACGCGCAGTTCCGGCGTATACAAACTTTTTTCCCATTTTCTCCATACGGAATTTGCTTCTTCGTCGTCATACGCTTTGCCGTATATTCCGGTTGGCTTAATCCGTTCGACAAAGAATTCTGAATATTCGGGTTCCTTCCGAGTCGTTCTGCCGATGGCCGCCGCCGTCTCTTTTGCCCGAAGAAACGGACTCGCGACGAGTGCGTCAAACGTAAGCTTGGAGACCCGTTCGGCAATCCGTTCAGCTTGTTGCAATCCCCTTTCGCTCAACGGCGAATCGGGAGATTGAAATACCGGAGCCACATTATCCTTACTCTCTCCATGTCGTACCAAGTAGACCACTTTCTTAATAGTTCGCTCTGACATCTGCTGATTATGCTGTATAGCGCGAACCTAGTAAACCCGACCGCATAGCCCTCCTATCGCTCGGCAAGCGCGTTGACGATATCTTTATGGGTAATCGTGTGCCCTTGCGCCGCTCTGTTTTCAAGCTCACTGAAAGCGGCGCTTCGCGCGTCGCCGACGGAGGCGAGCAAGTTCGCAAGCCCCGATATGCTGTATATAAAGCCGGGCTGGATGGCGAGCGCGTTGAGATACTCGTTCGCGGCCTCCTGCGGCTTGCGCTCGCGCACCAAGCACTGCGCCATATTGTGATGCGTCTGCGGGTAGATGTCATTGAGCGCAACCGCTTTTTTATAGTGCTCTATCGCGGTATCGCAGTCACCTCGCGCCGCAAGCTCCATGCCCAAGTCGGTATAAATCCGCGCCGATGTCTGCGTATAGCGCAGTTCATTTTCATAAAACCGTATCGGATTGCTCCACTCGACATTGCGCGTCATGATGCGCGCGATACACAGTACCAACACGACCGACAGCGCAATCACCGCGATAGTTCCGGCGACCGGCGGTATTTTTCTCGCAAGAAATTCACCGAGAAAGCACACTGCGAGAATCATCCCGATGATAGGCAGATAGAGCCAGTGCTCCAAGTACATCGCATTGATGGGTATGAGTCCGCTCACCGGAAGCAGTGCGATGACAAACCATGACAGTCCGAGCGCAACGCCCGGGAGCGTTTTCCCCACAGGACGCTTTCGTATCAGCGCCGCACATACGACCGCACCGATGGCGAGAAGTATCAACAGGCCGACACCGGATTGGATGTTCATGAGCGAGCCGTGCACAACATACGGCTTTTCATAGTTGAGGTGCCACGGAAAGAGCATCATCTTGAAATATTCCGGCACGATATGGACAAACGTCGCCAGCCGCACCCACACACTTTGCGTATAGTCGCTCACTTCCGAAGTCAGTCCGACCACGCCCATAAAATCAAGCACTGTCAGTCGCGCATAGACATAGAGCGACGCGATGATAGCAAGCACTCCGATGAACACGACTGCCGGAAACACGCGCGGAAGGCGGCCGCGTTTGTATGCAAACAGAGCAAGCGCCGCGCACAGGCCGACCGACACGATCTGGTTTTCTTTTGAAAACAGTCCGAATGAAAAAATAGCGACGCCAAGGAGGAGCAGTCGCAGATACCTCCGCAAAGGCATCGTTCTGATACTTTCAAGAAAAACAAAAAGCGTGAGCAGAATGGTGGAGGTGACGAGCGGGTCCGAGAGTCCGGAGATGTAGCTGACCGCCTCGGTGAGAATCGGATGGAGCAGAAAGACGAGCGAGCCGAAAAAAGCCGTACGCCGCCGCAGTCCTATTTTTAGAAACAAGAGAAAAACGAGACAGCCATTGAGTATGTGGAAGACAAGCGATGTCAGGTGGAAGAAAAACGGCGTAAGGTCGAACAGCGAATACAGAACGGCAAAAATAAATTGCTGATTGGGACGGTAAAAGTTGTCTCCGACAAGCCCCGCGCCCGCGGTCGTATTGCTCGCATAGATGTCGCCGATATTGCCGAGCGAGCGTATCTGCGCGTTGTGCTCGATAAAGGTGTTATCATCAAAGACAAATGTGCCGAATAAAATAGTGCCGTACGCAAAGAGCGTGACGCACAGCAGGAAAACAAACACATGCCTGTTTTGCGCCGTCAGTTTTTCTATGTATGTGTTTAAAGACCGGAGCATACCTGCAAAGGGCAGAAAGGAGATGTACCGTTATGATATGCCCGATCGGTACATGCGACACCTGTCTTCTTTTTTAAAACCCTATGGAACAGTCGATAAGAGACCGGTATATCAAATGACGACATGGAATTCATCAGGAGCGATGTCGGGGTATTTTTCTTTGTGTACATTGAGCAGAACCATGCTCGCGGGCGTAATGCGAAATGTGGAGAATGCGTCTCCCTTCTTGGCCAAGCGCAGGAGCGGCCACTGCCGGGGAGACGACTCCGGAGCGATGCGTTCAAACAATCCGTAGAACACCAGAGCCTCGTGCTCGTCAAGCGGCATGGCGGTGCCGCTACCTTGTATGGTCACCACCTCCGGTCCGGTGCCGATAACGAACGCAATTTTGCTGTTAGCCCGCAGATTTGCGGCCTTTCTGCTTTTAGCCGCCGTCATGAAGTAGATGTTGAAGTCGTCGTCCGCGACATAATACATCGTCGCCGCATGCGGTTCTCTCGACGGGGAAACAGTCGAGACCACCATTATGTAGTTGCTCTTTAGAAATTCGAGCGCGTGTTTGCGGATGGCCTCTTGGCGTATGGTATCGTTTTCCATGGTATTGGAACTGCAGGTCTTATTACTTGTGAAGTATACAACACACCGATGAAGAATGTACGACCTGCCTGTTTTGTGCCGTCAGTTTTGCAATGGTTTTGCAATGTATGTGTCCAAAAACAGCATCATGACTCAAGGTCGTTTTCAGGCACCATAGAATATCTTTTCACGTCTGATGTATATGCTTGCATTCTATTCATGTCGCCAAAGATATGAGGGATTGAGCGTGTAGGTTACTTCAGATTGCGGTCCGCCCGGGCCCTCTTCTATCCGTAATGTCACCGTGCCCGTATCTTCAGAGAATGTAATGACGTATCCGACGGTTTTCTGCCAGTTATCTCCCACAGGACAGATATCCTCATCGCAAATAGTAGGACGCGGCGGCATGTAGGCGTATTTGGTAAAACGCGCATTGGGCACATCCGTCAATCTGCCGATCGGTCTACTGTCTTGGTAGACCATGTTGCCCGCATCATTAAGGGAATAGAATCGCGCCAAACCATTTTCGTTATCCCAGACGTCTGACACGAAGAATACCGGATCGTCGTTCCATCTTCCGACATACTCGACAGGCCAAGCTCCGCCCCATGTTTCAAGTTCGCGTAGGCCGTGGTCATTTAGAATGAAGTAACTATCGGGAAACTCCGGATCAGCAGTGGCGGACAATGCTATGTAGCCGGCAAAGAGAATGTAACGGTGAGTCGCTTCGACCATTTTCATCCTGCTGGGGAAATGCACCCTTTTGTAATCGTCAGAGAACAATGTTCCGGAAAACCGGGGTGCATCGTCGATACTCGATTGGCAGGTTATATACAAAGGTCCTTCTACCCGATTCTCCGCCATATCACTATTTTGAGTACACGTCAGTTTTATATTTTTCGTGGTCCCCCGGTCTTTGATCGTCGTTTTCAGCTCAAAAGAATCTGAAATGGGCAATTCCGTATTTTCGACCTCAACGGACTCCTTTGTGGCGTCGCGTCCGACTAGATTTTCTGATGCGGAGACAACGACGATAACAAGTACGGCCACGCTCACTACCCACCCCATGATTGCGAGTGGAGAAGGTTTTTGGGATAGAGGTGCCGGAGCGGGTATTTTCGAAGCCATGATTGATAGTTCTTTACATCTACTGATGTCTCGCCGGAGCGCTAATAGGTAACGGTCGAAGTGGAAGTGACAAACACGCCATCTTTGAGTTCTTTTGTGATCTTAATGAAGGTTTCGTTTTCGACATCAACCAACCTCTGCTCCACCTCTAAGATGAGAACGGGTGTATTGTTTTCTACCTTGTATGTTCGCTCTGAAAAACAGCCCCCCGCACAACCTTCATTCCAGTGTGACCTGATTTCTTTAGTCTCAGCATTGGGGAAACCGAGGGTGTCGGTGAATTCTTTACTGTACTCAAATTCTTCCGTCTGTGCGTTGAACAAATAGTAATCATAGGACCGATTCCCCGTTGCCCCTTCAGAACTTTTAATCCCCAGATCTTTCCATCCGTCAAAATTAATGTCCGCGGCAACCATGAAGTCGGTTATACTGCCCGGGTCAAGTGGTGCAACGGGCATTGTAATTGTTCGTTGAAGAGCGTTATCTTTGTACACTTCCAGTGTTGTTTCTCCGTCGTAACGAAAAGTGTAGAGCCGGTCATCAGACATTGTAAGGGCGCACATCCTTTCATTCCGAACGCCTTTTGCAAGATATTCACGGGCTATCTCAACACATCCTTCAGTCGAAAATCTAATAAATGCAATAGGCGGCTTTTCAGAAGATGCTGACGTTGGAATGTTTTGCACCGTTTGCATATCAGATATACGCCTGACTTCTTCATATCGTACGCCAAGATAAAACGTCAGAGACGGCAGGACCCCGATAAAGAAAATGATGGTGGCCAATTTGGAGTACCAAGTAACTTCATTAAATGTAATCATAAAGATGTATTACGTGTCGTGATTGTTTGAATCTCTTTCGATGATTCATGCCCTATTTTCCCAATACCGCCCAGTATAGCAATCAATGTCTCCTTTATATCAAATGACGATATGGAATTCGTCATGGGCGATGTCGGGATATTTCTCTTTGTCTACCGTGAGCAGGACCATGCTTGCGGGCGTAATGCGGAATGTGGAGAACCCGTCTCCCTCTTTGGCCAACCGCAGAAGCGGCCATTGCCGGGGAGACGACTCCGGAGCGATGCGTTCAAATAACCCGTAGAACACCAGCGCCTCATGCTCGTCAAGCGGCATCGCGGTGCCACTGCCTTGTATGGTCACAACTTCCGGTCCGGTACCGACAACAAACGCGATATGGTCATTGGCACGCAAGTTTACGGCCTTTCTGCTTTTAGACGCCGTCATGAAGTAGATGTTGAAATCGTCGTCCGCAATATAATACATTGTCGCCGCATGCGGTTCTCCCGACGGGGAAACAGTCGAGACCACCATTGTGTGGTTGCCCTTTAGAAATTCGAGCGCGTGTTTGCGAACGGCCTCTTTGCGTACGCTATCGTTTTGCATGGTATTAAAATCGCAAAGGTTTTATTGTTTGTGAAGTATACAACACATCGATTAGGAATGTATGGCCTGCTTGACCGCACTCTCAAGTTTGTCCGGCTCATCCGTGCCGATGCGGTAGATTTTTCCGTTTTTCATTCTGATTTCCACCGCGTCAAAGCCGGAGACATTAAAAATCCACATGCGCGGCCACCACCACAGCCGTATGCCCCAGCCGTAATACCAATGATTTTTCACCCGCGCTACTGACGCAATCTCATTCGCCGCAAATGTTTTGCGAAACATGCCCCAGCCAAATTTGACTCGAATATAGTTTGCATCCACCGATACGCAGAGCGTTGTAAACGACGCAAGAACAAGCAGAATGAGCGCCATGACAGCGGTAACGGCGAAATTCGTGCCGGAGTTGTATGAGGGAAGTTCGGCACGGGCCGTAATTTGCATCCATGTGAAAAGCACCAGCACGGCAAGCAAGACAACCAGCATCAGATACCCGATTTGCGTGTGTTTATACGGAGTCATGCGCCCATTGTACAAAATTTTCACCCCAAAATCACCTGCTCGACTTGTGCATCTAAGGACGGAATTGGGGGGATGTAATATACAACTCCCATAGTTTCCGCCCGTCACTCTGGCAAAGAAAAAGGAATCGTTTGCTGTGTGCGCTAGAAAAATCACCGGCACGAAGTTGGTGTTTTGGTCCAATGTTACAATGTCTGATCTCGTACCGGCTATGAAAGCGACACAATATAGGGGTTTTTAATTTGAAAGAAAGTCGCATAATTGCAGATATCGTACAAACACCTTTCTTGCCATTTCTTTGTCCCTAAGCAGTTCGTAAACTTTCATCATATTCTCAAAACCACCGTGGCCAGTGTTCTTGTGAAGATGTCTTAGTGCCTCGGGTTTCATTTGAGGATTACCGAGGGCTATGGCAAGGGGAATGTGCAGATGACGAGAGTTGCTAGTGAAAAAATCGGTGTGCGGATAACTATTCTGTTCTAGATATTTTATAAAAGGTTTTATATTCTTTTGTATCTTTAAAGTTTTTTCCAAAAGCAGATTCCAAGCCTCTTCTGTTGAAAGAACAAAGTGATTTTTATAGTTATTGAGCTGCTTATATACTCCGCTAATTTGGGACTTTGTTTTTGCAGCACGAACTTTCTTTAAAAAGTCATTTTCAGGCTTTGCTTGTTCGGGTGGATACTTCTCCTCTTCAAGAATCAAGTTTTCTTCATTGCCGTATTTCTTACAAAAACCCAGATACAGTATTTTATATGGTCGAAACTCTTGATCCAATAAGAAGTAATCTACCACTTCCTTTTTTACTCTTTCTACAAGTCCGTAAGCCTCCTCAAACGCTTTTGATCTCTCTTCATCCGTATATAAATCAGAGTTTGCAATCTCAAGATAAATCTTGAATTTGTGTTCGAAGGCTTCGGGCCTTAGTTTATTTTCATAATTGTAGTCGCTCCGTATGTCACTCATTCCTTTCTCAAGATCGACTAAAGATATGCCGAGTCTTACCTTACCTAACAGAATTGCTTCAAGCGCCAAATTGTCTTGGACTCCATATCCCTTTGCTTTTTTTAACTTCTCACGCAACTCCATTGCAAGATCTATATCGTATTTCGCCGCAAGTTCAATCACGTTATAAGGACCGCGCCATGTACCTTTTCCGTCAGTAAAATCTGAAACCCTAAGGGCGAGATTGAAAACTTGATTTGTATACTCAATAAGTCTTTCTCTAGATTCCCAATTATTTCTCCAAAGAATATCTAAAGCATCAACCAGTTGGTAGCTTACGATCGAATCTTTTCTCCAACCATGTCTGAGCATCCCCTCCTTGATTCCCTTAAGGAAGAAGAATCGAGCCTTTTCTTTATTAATCCCAGAGAAAAAGGAGGCTAGCGTAAAACAGCCATTTACGTAAGACTGATAATCATCCTTGTCGAGCAGATTTTCGAACGAAGATAGCTCTGTTTCATTTATCAACTTATCAAAGAGCTTAGCGTCTTGTTCTTTAATACTCGAATAAAATGGCCATGCAGCTATAACTTGCGCCTCCTCAAGCAAACGGACCTTTAATGGGAGCAATCTCTCTAATTTGAGCGACTTTGATGCCTCATAAAATAGGTCAGCCCACAAAACAGAACTTTGATACTTAAGATGCTGGCTCGTTCTTTCATTATTGTGACGAACATAAATAATAAAATCACGTAATATTTCAGACAGAGTTGATTGCCCGTTCAATAAACAAATATAAGCTTGAAACAAGGCTGCATAAACTCCACGTTCGTGATAATAACGAAAATGTTCGTTTGACTCTGCTATCAAACTCCTGAAGGTAAAGCTTCCAAGACTATACGCGAGCAGGACAAACTTTGTGTGGTAGTCACGCATAGACCAATCAACCTCCCTTTCTTTGGCCAAACGATCAAGTTCACCCTTAAGGAAACTCTGCTCTTCGGTAGTAAGAGGTATCTCTAGATACTTTTTATAAAAACCAACAAAATAAGTTGCTTCATCTGTGGTTATGTTTTCGGACTCTATACGCTTTTTAATTTTCCCCTGGAGTCTTTTGTCCTGTGTAAAGAACCTTAAGAACCCAAATAGTCGCACGGTGTCCAGAAGTGACACAAACTCAAACTGATCTAACTCATTGAGAATTGAATGTAATCCTGCGGGTCGGCTAAGAAGAATTGCCCTGAAGAGTGATTTCACTAACTTCTCTTTGCCCGATTCTTGAGTAGAGGGAATATCCTTTTTATCGGAGAAGTGCAGATAATTATTTCTTACTAGCTCGAGAAGTTCTTTGGGGCCACCTCCTAAAATAGTCAAACGTATGTATAGCCAATCTTGCCAGTTGTCCCAATACGGGTCTCCTGGTCTACTCTTTGGGTCAATTTGATTTAAATATTTCTTATCATCATATATTTTTTGAACTTCTTTTAGATTTTCAACCAGGAACTTTACAACTGTTTTCTTGCCTGCGCGTCTAAATAACGCAATGTGCTCTATAAGCTTTCCTACTCCGCCAGTCCAAATAGACGACAGATAATTATTGGTTCTGAAGTTATTCTTATCCTTTTCCCAAATTGAGAAATATTCTTTCAGCTTCTTGATATCAACACATAAAACTTTGCTAATCTGCAGATTCTCGTTACTCAAAAACTCATCAAACGTATCTGAATCAAGATCAACGAGGGATGTCACGAACTCACTTGAGTTCATGTGATATGCGTCCGTCACACCGTATCCACTGTGTTTTCCAAGATACACATCGATCAAATTCAGATCGAGAAGACCGGTAACATTATTCTCTTTCTCATATATCTTTCTTACGTAGGGCAAAAAGAAGTTTTCAAAGAACTCTCTCGCTGAAAGTATGTCTAGGTCCCTTAAAACTTTAGGATTCTTTTCGTACTCTATTTTAAGTTTTTGAATAAAGAAAAACTCCTGATATCGTCGATGCCTGTAAATAAAACCAGGACCAGCGCCCGGGTCATTATCTAGGTAACTATGCTCGAAAAATAAGTTGCTGAGGTAGCTTAATATCTTGTTGGCTCCTCGATAATCACACCTGGGAAAAGTATCCAGAATAATCTTTTGAAGCTCTTCTCTGGGAAATCTAAACTGAAACTTCTGTTGAAATCTAAATGATATTTCTTGATTTAACTTTGCAAGAGCTTCGGACTTTACATCCAACAGATTCAGTTCATCAATGTTTTTTGCATGCTGTGGATCATTAAGGAGAAAAGATATCTTTAATCCCATCAGATCGGTAATAATGCTGTCCCCATCGAGTTTTTCAATGGTATCCCAAAGAAGCCTAATCATCAGGATATCCCTTGCCTCAGAAACAAGAGGGGCGTTGCTCTTTTTTAAACGGTCTAAGGTTTTTATTCGATCAGGCTTTGCTTTACCTTTGAAAAAGTGATCTATGTGGCTTTCATCTAAATCCGCAATTTGATACTCAATAACATCTGGGAAATATGTATGGGTCCTAGATCTATTTAAGTTTCCAGCCCGACAGGAGATTATTACCTTCTTGGTATTATCATCAATTTCAAGTTCTTTAATATATGAAAGGACTTGATTGGCACGTTCTTCATTTAATTCATCTAGACCATCGAGCAAATAGATAAAGCCTAGATTTCTACCTGAAACATTTCTGTCCTTCTGGCGCTCTCTGATTATCGTTTCAAGTTCTTCAGATACACAATTCTTAAGATTTATGAGCATCGGCACTGCCTCATTTCGAGTTAGGACTGCGACCATCTCTTTAATAGTTCGTTTGTTGAGACCACCGAATTCCGAAAAGAACTTCTGCATCAAGATACTTTTCCCTGAACCCGGATGACCGACCAATAAGAAGGTCTTTTTGGCGCTCCTGCGAATACTCCGCACAGGAGTACGAACAATCTCACCTTTATTCATTAAGGGTAAATCAATGTATTCAGCAGACGCAAGGAAAGTTTGAACTTCTCGGCTGGTACCACTCTTAACAAATCCGAATTCGTCTCCAAAACCAAAAAATAGCTGAGCAAGATCAAGATTAGAAGGCCGAGAAAGAGATACCTCAAAATGACTTGGGAAGAACCATTCGAAATCAAGTTTTTGAGCTTTGGCAGCATCAAAAATAGCTTTCTCCTTTTTTCCTATTTGTTTACCTTTTTTAGAACTTTCTGAAAGTTCTTGATTTGTATATAAGAGGAACTTTTTTAGGTCTTTATTTTTGCTCTTAGCATTTTTAAGACTGGCAATGATCTGATTCTGATCAATCTCGCTATCAAAATATTTTGCCTGAAAACCTGTCCACACCCCCTCTACCAAACACGGCTTCGTTTCGAGCCCTGCTTGGTTCTTATAACGAGCAAGGCCGTTTGTTATGCCAAAACGGCGTGCGAAAAGAAAGTAGCTTAGAGCCTCAAACGATTCCCTTGGATTTTCGTTCTTTAATTTAAACTGGGTCCAGTTTATTTTCCTCTCTTGTTTCGCGGACATATCTATGTGCGTCAGGATATTTTAACTCGTCCAGTAACCTGAACGAGAATATTCAAGCTGCGGGACTTGGATTCGGTCACGAATTGCTAAGTATTGTACTCGCTTCGCTCGTAAAATACTAAGCATTCTCGACCCCGCCTCAAAAAGATGCTCCCAGCATCTTTTTTCCGGCTTTCGAATCCAAGACTTCCCGCCAGCATGTACGCAAAATCACCGGCACGAAGCCGGTGATTTTGTCGTATGCTGCGGGACTTGGATTCGAACCAAGATGACATGATTCAGAGTCATGTATCCTACCATTAGATGATCCCGCAAAACTGCTGTTTGTATGAGCGGATTCTACCAGATTTTTCAATTCTTGCACGACGGGCACTACCAAAACGGGCGCGGGTGCTGTATATTCACGGCAAGATTATCCTTTTAAAAACCTTTCTATGTCATTCATTCTTACAGGCGTCGTCCTCATCGCGGGAGCCATTATCCTGGTGTCGATCAGACAGATCAACCAGTACGAGCGCGGGGTCAAGTTTATGTTCGGGAAATACCACAGCATGATGGACCCGGGCTGGCGGCTCGTCTTCCCCATCATTCAGTCTTATCAGAAAGTCGATTTGCGCACCAAGGCGGCCGATGTGCCCGACCAAAATGCCATCACCAAGGACAATGTGCCCGTCAACGTGAACGCGGTGATCTACTACAAAGTCAATGCGGCGGACAAAGCGATACTTGAAATCGAGGACTACCAGTACGCGATTATGCAGTATGCGCAGACCACGATGCGCAATGTCGTCGGCGAAGTGACGCTCGACGAACTGCTCGCGAGCCGAGAGCGCGTCGCAACGCGCATCGAAGAGCTTGTCGAAATAGTGACGACGGCATGGGGCATCGATGTCTCAAGCGTGGAGCTCAAAGACGTGCGCCTGCCGGGAAATATGGAGCGCACGATCGCAAAGCAGGCCGAAGCGGAACGCGAAAAGCGCGCGGTCATCATCACCTCCGAAGGCGAGCTTGCGGCTTCGCAAAACATGGCGCAGGCGGCGCAGACTCTTTCAGCCGTGCCCGGCGCCTTGCATCTGCGGACGCTCCAGGCGATCAACGACCTCTCGTCCGACGATTCAAATACCGTCATCTTCACCATCCCGCTTGAAACACTTCAGGCATTCACCGGATTTCTGAAAGGGAAACAATAACCGCCACCTCGCTATTTTGTGGTAAGTTCGATGACAGCAAGCTCAAGGGGAAGGTGCGGGAGATAGGTGCGGCCGGTCTGTTCGGCGGCGAGCAGAAGGCGCGAAAGGAGCGCGGAGTTGATGAGCGAGGATGCGTCTTTGGCGATCGCCGTGAGCGCCGTCCGGTCCTCTTCCGAGAGATGCACGAGTTCGCGCTCCGGGTCGCTCCCGTGGCGCGAGAGCAGTACGGCGCGCACGCGCTCAAGCACAAGCCGGACAAACAATTTCATTTCTATGTTTTGCTCCTGCGCGCTCGCTATGGCGGCAAGAGCGCGAGCGGTGTTTCGCTCATGGAGTCCATGTACCACCTCCATAAGAAGCCCAGACTGCGGTGCGCCGATGATGCCGGCGACCTCGTCAGCGTTGGCCTTGCCGTCCACACTCGCCATGATCACCTTCTGCGTGATACCGAGCGCGTCGCGAAATGAGCCGTCGGCCGCGAGTGCGATGAGGTCGGCGCCGTCGGCCGTGAGTGCGAACTTCTCTTTTTGCGCGACATCGAGGACGGTATCGCGAAGAAGCGCGCGCGACGGCGCTTTGAAGCGAAATACCTGGCAACGCGACACGACCGTATCCAAGAGTTTCTCCGGCTCGGTGGTCGCGAGTATGAAAACGACGTGCGGCGGCGGCTCTTCGAGCGTTTTTAGAAACGCATTGAACGCGTCTTTCGTCAGCATGTGCACTTCGTCGATGATGTACACCTTCTGCGGCGATTCGTACGGGAGGGTGTGTACAGCGTCCCGCAAGTCGCGGATGTCGTCAATCCCTCTGTTGGAGGCCGCGTCTATCTCATAGATGTCGACCGGCTTGGTCCCAAGCGCGGTCGCAAAAATGCGAGCCATGCTCGTTTTGCCGGTACCGCGCGAGCCGGCAAAAAGAAGCGCGTGCGGAATATGCCCGGAGAGGATCGCCCCTTCGAGCGCCTTGACGATCGGCTCTTGGCCGCGAACGTCCGCAAAGCTGTGCGGACGATATTTGCGATAGAGCGCGGTGTGAGTAGTTTCCATGGCGAACGCATTATATCAGAGACCGCGATCTCTTCACGATATTATTCATACCAGACGTCCGATTGCAGATATGCACGGAGCGTCGCCATGTCGGCCTTGAGATCATTGCTACCGAGCAAGACGACTAAAAACATCCGGGGAGCGCCGGAAGCGGTTTCTTCTTCAAAAAACGAAACGAGCGTGCGATTGGCCTCGTCGGTGTAGCCGTGCTTGCCGCCGCGGTAGGTCGCCAGATGCGACGCGGGGTTGATATTTCTCCACGCATGATCTTCGCCGACATAGGTATCGAGCTGGGATACATCCATGAGGTACGGCCGCTCTCGCACAAGATAGAGCGCGAGCTTTGCGAGATCCGACACACTCGAGACGCTTCTCGGAGACAGGCCGCTCGGCTCATCGTAGCCGGTGTGTACCATGTCGAGCGACTGCGCGGTGTTGTTCATCGCCGCAATGAAGATGTCGCGACCCTCATACTCGGCGATCGCTTCCGCCGCATCGTTGGAAGACGAAAGAATGAGCGGAAACAGCAGTTCCCGTATGCTGAACACTTCCCCGGCGGCAAGTCCTCCCGCTCGTCCTTCGGTCGCTATCGCCCTGCGAGAGAGCGTGGTCGTCGCTTCGAGATCGAGCGTATCGAGCGTCACAAGCGCCGTCATGAGCTTGGTGACCGACGCAATCGGGTATGCGGTGTCTTCATTGTGTCCCCACAAAAGATTCCCCGACTCCGCGTCAAAGATGCCCCATGCGCGAGCGCTCACTTCCGCGATCTTTGTACCGTCGGTGGTATACGACGGAGCATCTCCGGCCGGCGTTTCGTAGGCGGACGTGGGAACAAAACATAAAAGCCCTACGGAAGAAAAAAGAATTGTCGCAAGGAGTGCTCTCATTTCGAGTAGAGTATAGCAAATCCGCAGGCAGTTTGAAAAACTGCCTGCGGATGTGTGTCTGTAATTATTTCGACCCCTTCTTCTTGCTCGCAATCTTGGAGGCCGTAGCGGCAACTTTTCGCGCGGTTTTCGCGGTCTTGTGCGCGGCGGCACGCTCGATCTCTTTCCAATGCCCGTGCATGTCCTTGGCAAAATCAATGAGTTCTGCGGCACTCGCTTTCTTGGCAGTCTTATACCCTTTCACCACCTTCTGTACCAAATCCTCATACTCTTCTTTGGTCATATGCTTGGCGCTTTCAAGGCCTTCAAGCACCTCAGCCTTCGCCTTCAGCATCCAGCTCTTCGCTATCTTCCTGTTCTTTGCCGCATCTTTGCTTCCATAAAAGAAATATCCGCCGACCGCCGCAAGCGCCGTCGCCGTCAGTCCCACTCCGATAGCTGTCTTTTCTGCGGTCGACAATCCTTTTCGCGCCGGTTTGGCTTTTGCGTGTGCCATGGTATGTGTGCTAATTCTGATTATTAAGCAGGGTATGTGTAAGCAACGCTCAAAGAAATACTCACTCCCTCAAGCATCCTCCTCGCCAACTTACGTGATTTCTTTTTTTGCCCGTCGCGATCCGCCGGTCGGGTGCTGGCGACGCGCACCGGCGACGGCTCCCGCGATCACAGAAACTATTTTGCCAAAAATGTTCCCCTTGTCAAAATAGTCGCCGATGCGATCCCGCAGTGCTCGCACGTCCTCCATAAAGGACTCGGCGCCGTCTTCAAGATGATCCAGTATCCGGTGAGCGTGCCGCACGAGCCGGACGACATGCCAACAGACGACACAGACAAAGACCGTGATGACGAGTACCGCCGAGCCGGTAATGACAAAAAACAGATTAGTCAATAAGACTTCATCCATGCTCATAGTGTAGCAGAAGAGTCGAGAAGTGCACGCGGTGTGTCGTGTATAAATGCCTCGACGAGCGTCTCTATCTCGCGTGCGTTCTCGGCCTCCATCAGGCGCGCACGCAGAGCGTGCGCGCCGTCAAAGCCCTGCACGTACGCCTTATAGTGCTTCTTCATGATGGCAAGCGACTTATGCGGAAGCATCTCCGCAAAGAGCGTGGTGTGTTCCACCATCACGCGCAGTTTTTCTTCGAGCGAGACGTTCACTGCATCCTTTTCCGGATGAAAGAGCCACGGATTGCCGAAGATGGCGCGACCAAGCATAACGCCGTCGGCGCCGGACGCGCGCGCTTTCGCGCGCGCGTCTTCAAGACCGACAGCATCACCGTTCCCGATGATGAGCGTTTTCGAGTCGCATGCGTTTCTGATTTCCACCGCCCGCTTGATGCGTTCCCACTGTGCCGGTACGTTCGACATTTCTTTTCGTGTGCGGGCATGTATGGCCACCGCCGCCGGCTCTGCTAAAAGCAGAGCCGGCAACCACGTGTCCAGCTCGTCTTTGGTATATCCAATCCTCGTCTTTACCGACACCGGCAGATTGGGTGCACCGCGCTTTGCCGCCGCGATAATCTCGCACGCCCGCTCCGGGTTTTTTATCATCGCCGCCCCGCACCCCTGCTTTTCGATACTCCGGTCGGGACAGCCCATGTTGATGTCGATGCCGTCAAAGCCAAGCCCCCTGCAGAGCGCCGCCGCTTCCTCCATGTGAGCGGGATTGGAGGAAAAAAGCTGGGCTACAATCGGACGCTCTTCTTCGCCGTAGATGAGGTCGGCTAACAGTTTCTGTTTCCCCTCTTGGGTCGCACACACCAGCCCGTCCGCGGAGACAAACTCCGTCCACGTCACGTCCGCCGCGCCGACTGTTCCGTCTGCACGGCGGTGCGCCGAATACTTCGCAATAATCCGCCGAAAGGCCGCGTCGGTCACATCCGCCATCGGCGCAAGCGCAAAAAACGGCTTTTTCAGCCTTTCCCAAAACATACGTCCATTGACGATAGCGGTATGCTGTCAATAAGGCAAGTTCTGTAACACGCGCTATCCTCCCTCCGACGCGGATTCCGAGGAGCTATCGGAAGAAGGAGTTGGTTCGGAAGTGTCAGTACTCTCCTCCGGCGCAGGCTCCGCCTGCGCCGGACTTTCTTCCGCAACCGTCCCCGTTTCCGATGTTGTCTCCGAACTCGTCTCCGTCACGTCCCCTGCTTCTTCCGTACTCTCTGCCGCGTCGCTTTCGCTTGCGGTGTCGGTGGTTGCATCGCTCGTGTCCGAGTCGGTAGCCGGCTCTGTTGCGGAGCTCTCGGCAGTATCACTTCCGGAATCCGATGACGATGAGCTACTGCTTGCGCCATTCTGTCCTTCGAGTTGTTGTATGCGGGCTTCGAGGGCTTCGATACGCTCGTCTTGTTGGCTGAAGCGGTCTGTGACGTACGTCCAAAGTTCCTGCACCCCCTTCACAATCACACTCGTTAGCACCGGATAGTCAAGTCCAAAGATGGTACCCTCATTGTCCCGCGTCACCACCTCGGGTAGTATGTCATTCATCTCCTCCGCAATAAACCCGAGCTTGACTCCCTCTCCCATGTTGGTCCCTTCCTTGTATTCATACGAGACAGGACGCAGAGCAAGCACTGCATCCAGTCCATAGGCAAGGTCTTGTATATTCTCCTTGAAGCGCAGGGAAGAAGCGGTACAGGCAGAACCATTGCCCCGCAATACTTCATAGGTAGTGGTGTCGATACAGAGGTAGTTGCCGCCGACTCCGGTACCGAGAGAAGAGTTGAAGCCAACTGTCCCCGCAACCGACAACGTACGCCAGGGACTCGTCGTCCCGATGCCGACGTTGCCGGCTGTTGAAATTACCATTGGAATTGTACTTAATGCGGCGGCGGAACTTACTGAACGGAACTCAAAGCCACCCTTTGTTGCATCATCAGCCCCCCAAGAAAAAATCCTCGTCACGCCACTAAGCCAATCCAAACCACCGGCACTGGCCGTATTCACAGCCATTGCCCCTGATGTGAACTTAATAGCACCTGCTACATGGAACTTTTCAACCGGCCCCGTCGTCCCGATGCCGACGTTGCCCGAACTATCTATTCTGACCCGTTCCGCAGGATTGGAACCATTTGCACGAGTTGAAAAAACCATAGCACTCGCAAAGTTTCCGTCAGTGCTGTTCTCCTTGATCCCCTTTATGCTCCCAAAACGTGCGGCGACATCTCCTGCGGCACTATAATTCCCGCCGAATGATATACCTCCTCCTACGCCTGCGGCCGCAGTGGAGGAATCAATGACAAAAATCAAATCACGTGCGTCCCCTTGCGTAAGAGCCGTTCCTCGAACATCCAACACATTCACCGGACCCGTCGTCCCGATGCCGACGTTGCCTGCTTTTGTAATTACCATTTTCTCGTCACCCGTAGCATAATTCGCTGCGTCAGTGTTGCTGTCCACATAAAATTGTAAGTTGCCAGCACCGTTTACATCATTCCGAATGAACCCGATGCCAGCTTTCATATATGTAGCATCGCTTGAAAAACCGACGGCAGCGACTCCCGTATTAGAATTATCATTCTGCACACGAAGGCCAGTCACAATACCCGTGCTGTCTGCGCCACGGACATGGAGAAGATTTCCCGGTCCCGTCGTCCCGATGCCGACGTTGCCGGCGCTTGTAATTCTCATTCGCTCAGCTAGCGTGTTTTGATTGACGGTACTGAATGCCATCAGACTACTTACCTGTGCCGCAGAAGTCCAGTTACCTTCGCCGACCACTCCGATTCTAGCCGCTTCTACCGTCGCTGTTCCGAACGTCTGCTGGGTGCTATAGAACCGTAGCGCGTTGCCATTGCCCCCCTGTTGAAGGTTAGTCAATCTGAATCCGCCCGCTTCGGTTGCGCTTGTTCTCGTTATATCAAGAACTTCACCCGGCGTCGTCGTCCCGATGCCGACGTTGCCGGTGCTGTCTATTCTCATCCGTTCCGTACCAGTCACCGTCGTTGTATTTGCGGCAGTGAAAAAGTTGACGTACGTTGCAGCGTTCATCTGATTGGTCCCGCCTCCAACTGAGAGAGAGTTAGCGGCAGTATCAGAGACAGCGACCAAAATCGCCATTGGCTCTTCTGTATTTGTATAATGAAAGTTTCCAATGCGGCTAACTTTGAGTGTTGTATTTGTCCGTGTTGACAAGTCGTTTTCCGCTCCAACAATCATCGTCAGACCGCCATGTGAAATATCCAACTTCGCCCCCGGTCCCGTCGTCCCGATGCCGACGTTGCCTGCTGTTGTTAATGTCATAACCTTTGTCTGAGAACCAAAAACTGCATTGCCTGTCGCAAGATTTATTCCATCGTAACCACCAATGTTTAACACATTGCCTCCACCTACCGCACCAGCGAGTGTTCCTCTGAACATTCCCACATTAACTTGTGCCGCTGAAAGGTCATCTCCCAACGCAATCGTCCCTGTTTGTTGATTTGCAGCTCCACCAACTTTAAGTGTCCCATATACTTGAAGAGGATGCAGTGGCGCAGTCGTCCCGATGCCGACGTTGCCGCTTTGTAAAATTGTGACAAAATCATCCACTCCAATTCCTCCATCACCAGCTATTCTAAACGCATCAGAAGATCCGATATTCGCTACTGCCCACTTCGTCACGTCTTGATTATTTATCAACAATCCAGAGTTGCTTGTGTCCCCCTCCGCGTTAACACCGATATATCCCAGGTCGTCCCCGCTGACATACAACGCCCCATAGCCGCTCACATGGGGACCATGCACTTCAAGCCTTACCTTCGGACTCGTCGTCCCGATGCCGACGTTGCCGGTGCTGGTGATTCTGACCCGTTCCGTTAATGTCCCCGCATTCATTGTAGTGAAGGTGAGTGCCCCACTATTGCTCGCACCGTCGAGGATACCAGCAAGGGTGGCAATACGTTTTTCAGCTGCGGTGATGGCATAATTCCCAAACAAAAGCGAACCGATGGCGTTACCGCTGGTTGTATCATTCGAGACAATGTTGATACTGCCACCTACAGCGGTCGCCGAGGTTCCTACAAGCAACCTCGGAAGTGCATTAACATCTGGATTTGTGGTAGTTGCGGTCCCGATGAATGCCACGGCCGTAGCCCCGCTAACATCAAGCAATCGTAAAGGCCCCGCCGTCCCCACCCCCACATTCCCACTCGTCTGCTGTACCACAAACTGATTGGTCCCCACGGTGAGTCC
>JACQKD010000012.1 GCA_016204695.1 Candidatus Kaiserbacteria bacterium | reverse complement strand
GTCGGGGCGGGGGCGTCGGCGGCCGCCGCAGGGGGCGCGCGATTTGGGTCTGGCCGCGGTGTGTTTGTGTGTCGCACTTGGTATACTCCGTTTTGATCTCTCGACATGGAATGAACGGGATGCTCTGTTTGAGGCGCGTCTCGGCGAGAATGTGGCGCTGGACGGCGTGATCGTCCGCGAAGTGGACGAGCGAGCGAATACGGCGCACCTTACGATTCGTGCGGAGTTGGTCGACGGCGTGCCTGTCGACCGGCTCGTACTCGTTATTGCCGACCGATTTCCTGAATTTGGGTACGGCGACCGTGTGCGAGCGGAGGGCAAGCTCGAAAAGCCGGAGGCATTTGAAACCGACCTTGGGCGAACGTTCGACTACCCGGGATATTTGTCCGTACGGGGCATCACCTATGTGATGCCGTTTGCGAAAGTTGAAAAAATCGAAAACGGTGAGAAGCGAATACTTGGAGCTTCGCAAGAGGTTGTCGACGGTTCCGACCGAATGGGAGAAACTGTCATACAACCTGAACAGCGCCGGTACGGCGAGGGGAACCCAATACTTGCGTCATTGCTGGATATAAAACACGCGTTTATGCGGCAGATCGAAATGCTTCTCCCCGAGCCGCAGGCGGGATTGGCGGAAGGACTTGTGCTGGGGGTCAAGCGTGCGCTCGGAAAAGACCTTGAGAATGCCTTTCGCGACACGGGCGTGATTCACATCATCGTGCTCTCGGGGTACAACATCACGATTGTCGTCGAAGCGGTCATGCGATTGCTTGCATGTATGCGATTGCGCGCAAGAGTCGTCGTGGGTGCGCTGGCAATCGCGGCGTTTGCGCTCGCGGTCGGATTTTCCGCCACGGTACTTCGGGCATCTCTCATGGCGGGACTTGTTCTCGTTGCGCGTGCAACAGGACGGACATATAACATTATGCGCGCGCTCATGTTTGCCGGGGTCGTGATGTTGCTGTTCAACCCGAAATTGCTTGTATTCGACCCCGGATTTCAGCTCTCTTTTCTCGCGACACTCGGACTCGTGCTTGTCGCGCCGATTCTTGAAAAGAAGTTCATACGGATGCCGACTCAGCTTCAGATTCGCGAGTTTGTTACATCCACGATTGCTACGCAGATCCTGGTTCTTCCGCTCCTCTTGTATTCGACCGGCATACTTTCGGTCGTCGCGCTTTTTGTGAACGTGCTTGTACTCCCGGTCGTGCCGTTCACGATGCTACTCGTGTGTATCTCGACGATACTTGGCTTTGTCAGCGGATTTATCGCGCTTCCGGTTGCGTTTTGCGCGCATCTTCTGCTCTCATACATCATCGGCGTTGTGGAGTGGTTTGCAGGTCTTCCGTTTGCCGCGTTTTCCGTCCCGGCGTTTCCGTTTTGGATTGTCGGGCTTTCATATCTTTTGATTGCTGTGGTGCTGTGGCGCGTGTACGAGAGGATGAAAACAAAACCACCGGCTCCGAAGGAGCCGGTGGTTGCTGTCGTAAAAACTTAGGCAACCTTGGCGAACCGCTCCTCGATCATCGGCCAGTTAAGATTTTTGAAGAATGCCTCGATGTATTGTTTCTTTTCGGCGGGGAGATAATCAACCATGTAGGCGTGTTCCCACATGTCCATGGCGAGAATGACGGGCAACGAGCCGAGCTGTCCGAGCTCATGGTCGGTGATCCATGCCGTATGTACTTCGCCAGCTGGCGAATTTCCTTCCGGGTCGTAGTAGAGAATGGTCCAGCCGATGCCCCGGCTCATGCCGACTGTTTTGAAATGCTCGAGGAATTGCTCCCACGAGCCGTACTTTTCCGCGACGGCGCGCGCAAGCGCGCCGTCGGTATTTGAGTCTGTTTTTTTGCCCTCCCATTGCGAGAAATAGAGTTCGTGCATGCGCATGCCGTTGAATTCAAAGCCGAGCCGGCGACGGGTCTCCGTGATGGCGTACGCGTACTTTTCTTTGTTGAGCGCGGTGAGCTCTGCAATCTGCTCGCGGAGCAGATTGATGTGCTTGACGTAGCCTTCGTAGAGGCCGATGTGGACCTCAATTTGTTTTTCAGAGATGCCGTCAAGCGACGGCAAATCGAATTTTTTGGAGGTGTATTGCATAAGTCCGGTGTATTAACGGGTAGGAATGGAGACAGTATAGCAAACTGTGTATTCCGCGCAGATGACAGGGAGCGTGGAGGTATACTGGTACATATAGTATGCATCGCACTTTTTCCGTTCTCCTGATTCTCGGTCTCATTGTGTGGGCGTTTCTTCTCCTTGATCGGGCGAATCCCGGTGAACAGGCGATAGACCTTGCGGGGAAAGCCGACGATGCCAATACAGCCGACCGATGCGCGAAGTACAAATCTACCGACGAGGACGACAGCAATACATGGTCCTTGGGGTATGAAGGACGAATCAGACAACTGGCTCACGGTTGTTTCTAACGCATGCCTCCGAAACCGCCGGAGCAGATTTCTTTTTGGGGAGTTATCGTCCGGTGGGGGCTGTTGTTCGTATTGCTTGCCGGTGCGGTCGTGATGTATGTCGTTCCCGCACTTGAGCGTGGCGGGGACAGAATGGTCGTCACCTTTCTCGATGTCGGCCAGGGCGACGCGATATTTATTGAGTCTCCGACCGGTGTGCAGATGCTCATTGACGGCGGTCCGGATGCGACGGTCTTGCGACGGCTTTCGCAAAAGATGGGGTTTTTCGACCGTTCAATCGATGTCGTGCTCGCGACGCATGCGGACAAAGACCACATCGGCGGTCTTGCCGATGTGCTTGAACGGTATGCGGTAGCCGAGATTGTCATGACCGAAAACAAGGGAGAAAGCGCCGCCGCCGAAGCTTTCTTCGAGCGTGCGGAGGCGGAGCAAGCGCGTGTTACCTATGCTCGTCGCGGCATGCAATACGATCTCGGCGGCGGCGCGATATTGACCATTCTGTTTCCTGACCGCGACCCTTCCCTGCTCGAAAGTAATACATCTTCGATCGTTGCACGCCTTGTCTACGGCGACAGTGAATTTCTTTTTACCGGGGACTCGCCGCAGGCTATCGAAGAACATCTGGTGATGCTTGATCGGAATATTCCGTCCGCCGGTCGGCGGAGCGAGCTCCAAAGTGACGTGCTGAAAGCGGGTCATCATGGCTCGCGCACCTCTTCAAGCGAATTGTTTCTCGATGCGGTGCGGCCGACCTACGCGATCATTTCATCCGGGAAGGATAATTCCTACGGACATCCGCACAAAGAGGTGCTCGCCGCACTCGCCGAGGCCGGTGTCATAACAAAAAACACCGCCGAGGAAGGCAGTATCACGATAGTGTCCGACGGTTCGAGTCTCCGGCTTGAGGATTAAATCAAACCGGCCTTTTGCAAGGTTTTGTGCGCGCCGTTCTTTGCGAGCGTGCGAAGACCCTTGGTCGAGACGGTGACGGTCACCGTCTTGCCGAGCTCGGGCACATAGATGTGCTTTTTCTGGAGATTCGGCTGGCGACGCACCTTCCCGCCCGGGTTGAAGTGGGCCGCGCGGGTGCGGTTGGAGTATCGTCCGCCCACCTGGGAGGACTTGCCGGTGATGTCGCATTGCTTGGCCATACGTAGCGGCAATCCTACCATGTTTTGCCTATGCCGCAAGAGGCGGTAGGATAGACCTCATGGATCCGCTTTCAATACTTGTCATCGCCGCGCTCATTCTCTCGATCATCGCGCACGAGGTCGCGCACGGCTATGTGGCCAATTGGCTCGGCGACCCGACGGCGCGCTTTGCCGGGCGGCTGACTCTCAATCCGATCCCGCATATCGACTTGATCGGCTCGATCGTCGTTCCCGGCCTTTTGTATCTTTCGGGCGCAGGGGTGATGTTCGGCTGGGCGAAGCCGGTGCCGTACAATCCGTATAACTTGCGCGACCGGAAATGGGGCGAGGCGCTCGTGGCCGCCGCAGGTCCGGGCACCAACCTCTTCATCGCGGTCGTATTCGGACTCATCTTGCGTTTCGGTATGTCGGGCGTTGACTCCGTATTCGGCCTCGATGCGTATGCCGTCATTGCGTCTGTCGTATACAGCAACATTGTGCTCGCGTTTTTTAATCTCATTCCCATCCCGCCGCTCGATGGTTCGAAGGTGCTCACGGCCTTCCTTCCGATCCGCGGCCAAATGCGTTTTCACGAGCTCTCCCTGCAGGTTCAGCAATTTGGGTTCTTCGGTCCGTTCCTGTTCATTTTCCTCGTCATCCGCGTCTTCCAGGAACCGTTCAGCCAGCTCATCAATACTATCTTTTCTCTCATCACCGGCATCAGTTTCTTTTGAACTACCGACTTTCGAATGGGACGGGCGCACCGTTCTTCAGCTCGAAGAGCACAAGGGCGATACCCGAGATCCTTTTGCCCGGTGTCATGGTGAGCGTGCCGGTTACACCGCGGTAGTCTTTGACGCCCAATAGCTTTGCTATGACGCTTCCAGTTCTTTCCTTCCCGGAATTTTCCTTGATTGACGGGAACACCTCGGTCAACAATATCTGCATGGCGTCATACGTCTGGTCGCTTACGATCGGCAAAACCGGAGGAGCGCCATAGATACTCTCGAATTTTCTCCGAAAGATTGCATTTTGTTCGTTTGCGGACGAAGCTGTGTAGAAGGAGAACTTCATGCCTTCCGCCGAGCCGGCTGCCGCCCGTTCTACCTCGGCGCTGGTTGCCACCGACGGAACGGAGAGGAATTCGGCATCGATGCCAAGCTCACGCGCCTGTTTCATCGCAAGGCCTATCTCATCGTAGCCGAGCCAGACGATCGCGTCGGCGTTTTTCAGCGGAAGCAAGATACTTCGAAAGTCAGTCGTGCCGGGGGCATAGCTTGCAACGGTGACGCTTCCACCTGTACGCTCCTCGAAACGTTTTTCAAACGCAGTGCCAACCGACGGCATAAACTGATCGACGGTGGCATGGAGTACGGCGGGGGCTTGTTTGCCGGAATCTGCCGCGTAATCGGCGATCACGAACCCCAAGTCTTCCGTTTCTTTGGCTATGCAGAAGACCGTTGCGGGCGCCTCGGAGAATGCAGTATCGCAGTCAAGCGGATCCACGATGAGCACGCCGTCTTTTTCGGACTGCTCTGCCACTGCAAATACTCCTCCATACGTGGACATGATGAGCGTGTCGACTCCATCCACATGCACGAGCTTGTTGTAAGCCGCTACCGACTGCTTCGTGTCGTATTGGTCATCTTCGACAAAAAGCTTGACCTTTCTGCCGTCCACGCCGCCGCGTGCGTTGACCTCATCGACTGCAAGCCGGATTGATTTCACAGCATCCTCGCCTAAGACGGCCGCGTTACCGGTAAGCGGGCCAATATATCCTATTTTGACGGTTTCTTCGACGGACCGGTTTGCGTAGAAGGCAAAGAATGCGAGACCGACAGCGAGAACCATGATTATCCCCACTAACTTTGTTCGTAAAGACATAGTGTGTTTTTTACATGCACCCGGATAGTGATTAACGGTGCGCCGTAATTACACAATAAAACCAGACATACGTCCAATATGATACTGTATATTTTACATAATAATTTCAAAAAGTATTGATTCTTGAATGTATAAATGTTATATTTTAATTACAACAATCATGCCTGATTCTCTACTGGCTCAGCTACAAACCATCGGCCTCAATCATACTGAGGCAAACGTCTACCTCTATCTCTTGCAACAGGGGGTCGCCGGTCCGCCAGTCATAGCCAAAGGGGTCGGTGTGACAAGGAGCAATTTACACCATGTGCTTCAGGAGCTTGTGGCAAAAGAGCTCATTAAGAAACGACAAAAAGGGAAACGGTATGTATATCTACCGGCAAATCCTATTGCGGCACTGCGGATCCTCGACCGAAAGCGTGAAGCGATGCAGGAATCGCTCCCTGAACTTGAGTTGCTTTATAAAGGTGCCGCTAACAAACCGACGATCGCTTTCTACGAAGGTCCGGAGGAGGTGAAACAGATATTTGAAGCTCTGTTGTACGCCAAGAACAAGTCGGCGGTCGGATTCGCTTCAACGAAGCGCCTCTTTGACGCAATGCCCGGAGATTTTCTAAAGTATTTCATAAAAGAAATTCGCGATCGCAGAATCTTTCTCCGCGATATCCTGTCTCCCTCGTCCGCGCCGATTGCCGACGCTTCAAAAGCATCCATCGGCATCTATTACGATTTCCGCTTCGTCGAGGGCGGGGAAAAGGATTTTCCGACCGACATTCTTGTCTGGGACAACAGCGTCGCCATCATTTTGCTTGAGCCCCACATGCTCGCGACGGTAATCGAAAGCGCCTCTCTCGCCGATACCTACCGCCTCCAGTTCGACATCATGTGGAAGGCGCTTGGGAGGAGAGAACGAGGATTGTGACAAATCAGGAAGGGCAGAGGGCGGGAGGTTGTCATTAAGGCAATCTTCGGTAACCCTATGGACATTTGCTTGCAAAAGGAGGGGGGAAATAGTAGAGTACGTGTACCGTATTTGGCGGTTTTTTGTTTGTCCTCACATGAGGGCAACGAGCATATGGCAACCATCAACCAACTCACAAAGAGGAAACGACGCACCCAGGTCAGCAAGTCGAAGACCGGGGCTCTTTCGAGCGGTTTCAATTTGATCAAGAACCGCGGCAACAGCTACAATTCGCCCTTCAAGCGCGGGGTCTGTACGCGCGTGACCACAAAGACCCCGCGCAAGCCGAACTCGGCTATTCGAAAAATCGCTCGCGTCCGGCTCTCCAACGGTCAGGAGATCACGGCGTACATTCCGGGTATCGGGCACACACTCCAAGAGCACTCGGTGGTGCTCGTACGCGGCGGACAGGTGAAGGACATCGGCGTTCAGTACACGATCGTACGCGGTAAATACGATGCGACGGCCGTGGACAAGCGCATGCGCACACGTTCTCGCTATGGCGCCAAGAAGCCTAAGAAGTAGTTTTTATATATGCGAAGACCGATAAAAAAACGACCGAGCGTTACCGCTGACTCACGATACAACTCCGTGCAGGTCGGTCGGCTCATCAACTACGTCATGCAACGCGGCCAGAAGGAGACGGCGCGCAAGATTGTCTATGGTGCGTTTGACGAAATAAAAAACGCCAAAGAAGGCGCGGGCGACCCGGTAGAAGTGCTTGAGACGGCGATTCGCAACGCGGGTCCGCAGATGGAAGTGCGCTCACGCCGCGTCGGCGGCGCCAACTATCAGGTGCCTCGGGAAGTACGTCCGGAGCGCCGACTCGCGCTCGCGCTCCGCTGGATCATCGCCGCCGCGCGCGGCCAGAAAGCGACGCCTATGCATGTAGCGCTTGCACGCGAGCTCATGGCCGCGGCGCGCGAAGAGGGAAGCGCGGTAAAGAAAAAGGAAGATACGCATCGCATGGCGGAAGCGAACAGAGCGTTTGCCCACTTCGCGTGGTAATCCTCACGTAAATAACAAACGCACACTCCTCCGGGGTGTGCGCGGGATGCAGGTTGAGAGACGGATGGCTTCAAGGCCTAGTACGCGCTTCCCCCGTTTAGGGGGAACGTCCTACGACCGCTCCTAAAGGCACTTTTGTTTGAGGGCTTGGTCCTGTGCCCTCTCAAAAACTTTTTGTTACCCTTCCCTCGTTTGCCTTTCGGTTGTTTCGCCATCGCACTCCTCCTTCTGGGTGAGAGGATAACTACTTGTCTGGCGGGGAGTATATACCCATGTATATTGTCTGAACAGCTTGCTTCTTCCTCAAACTCATTGCCCATTTTATCCAAATACCGTATAGTAGCGGCACTTGAAGCTCCCGGGCTTTTTTGTTTTGCCCCACACTTCGGTGATCATTATTTTTACTTCTTATTACTATGGCACGCACGTATCCACTCGATAAAGTACGCAACTTCGGCATCATCGCGCATATTGACGCGGGCAAGACGACCACGTCCGAGCGCGTGCTTTTCTATACCGGCATCAGCCATAAGATCGGCGAGGTGCATGAGGGCGCGACGGTGACCGACTGGATGGAGCAGGAGCGAGAGCGCGGCATCACGATCACCGCCGCCGCGGTCAACTGCGCGTGGACGAAGTCGGACGAGCCGGACCGTACGAGCCCGGAGAAAAAGTTTCATTTCAATATCATCGACACACCGGGACACATCGACTTCACCGCCGAGGTGAAGCGTTCCATGCGCGTGCTTGACGGCGCGGTTGTCGTCTTCGACGGCGTCGCGGGCGTGGAGCCGCAGTCGGAGACCAACTGGCGTTACGCGGACGAGGCCAGCGTGCCGCGCATTTGTTTCATCAACAAGATGGACCGCACGGGCGCGTCGTTTGAGCGGTCGTACGAGAGTATTCTCAAGCGTCTTTCGAAAAAGGGCGTGCGCATACAGTTGCCGATCGGTGCGGAGGATCGGTTCGAAGGCGTCGTCGATCTTGTCAGAATGAAAGCGTACCGCTTTGAAGGCGAAATGGGCATCAAGGTGGTGGAGGGCGAGATTCCCGACGAGCTCAAAAGCGAGGCCGAAGCGGCCCGTGCCGAACTCATTGAGAAGGTCGTCGAGCATGATGATGAGATGATGTCGGCATACCTCGAAGGCAAGGAACCGTCCTTGGAAGACCTCAAAAAGGTTCTCCGCAAAGCCGTGATCGGGAACAACATTTTTCCGATCATGACCGGCTCCGCGCTCAAAAACAAGGGCGTCCAGCTTGTCCTCGACGCCGTCGTCGACTATCTGCCGTCGCCGATCGATCTGCCGCCGGTCAAGGGTATCGATCCCAAGACCGGAGAGACGATCGAACGCACGCCCTCTGACGACGAGCCGTTTTGCGCGCTCGCGTTCAAGCTCCAGACCGATCCGTTCGTCGGCCAGCTGACCTTCTTCCGCGTGTATTCGGGTGTCGTGAAGGCGGGAAGCTATATTTATAACTCGACGACCGACGAGAAAGAGCGTCTCGGCCGCATCGTGCGCCTCCAGGCCGACAAGCGCGAGGAAGTGCAAGAGGTGCTTGCGGGCGAGATCGCCGCGGCTGTGGGACTCAAGGATACCAAGACTTCGCACACGCTTTGCGACGAGGCGAATCCGATCGTGCTTGAACAGATCGTCTTCCCGGAGCCGGTGGTCGCCATGCGCATCGAGCCGAAGACCAAGCAGGATCAAGAGCGCATGGGTATGGCGCTGAAGAAGCTTTCCGACGAAGACCCGACCTTCCGCGTGACGGCCGATCCGGAGACCATGGAGACCATCGTTGCGGGCATGGGCGAGCTTCATCTTGAAATTCTCGTCGATCGCATGAAGCGCGAGTTTAACGTGGACGCGACGACCGGCCGTCCGCAGGTGGCGTATCGCGAGACCATCACCCGCCCCGGGGAAGCCGAGCATAAGTACATCAAGCAGACCGGTGGCCGCGGCCAGTACGGGCATGTGAAGATCCGCATCAAGCCGCTTGAAGACCTTGCCGAAGGCGAAGAACTCAAGAAGAATGTGAAGCGAAGCGAAGGATTTGAATTCATCAACAACATCAAGGGCGGCGTCATTCCAAACGAATTTATTCCCGCCGTGGAGAAGGGTATCAAAGAGGCGCTCGAACGCGGCTCCGTCGCCGGCTATCCGATGGTCAATATTTCCGCCGAGCTTTTCGACGGTTCCTTCCACGAAGTGGACTCTTCCGAAATCGCGTTCAAGCTCGCGGGACTCAATGCCTTCCGCGAAGCGTCCGAAAAAGCGGGCGCAGTCCTCCTTGAGCCGATCATGCGCGTCGAGATCACCTCTCCCGAACAATTCATGGGCGACATCACCGGAAACCTGTCATCGAAGCGCGGTCAGATCGAAAACGTCGAAGATCGCGAGATGGTGAAAGTGATCGCCGCGAAAGTGCCGCTCTCCGAGATGTTCGGCTACACGACGACCTTGCGCAGTATGACCGAAGGCCGCGCCTCCATGACCATGGAATTCGACCACTACGAAATAGTCCCCGCCAACATCACCGCCGAAATCAAAGCAACGAGGAATGCGTAGAATCCAGTCTCAAAACTGTGGAGGAAAAGTTAAGAACGAAAATTCAAAGACTGCTCGATAAAGCTTCTTGTCTCAGTGAGGATGAGACAAGATCTTTGATGGTTCTTTTGCGTCAACGAGTTGAGATGTTCGCGGAGGCCGATAAGGTCCAGTATCTTACGGTGAGCCTCTTTTGTAACTGGAGCATGCACATCTCCCTTACCGAGTCTTCGAATTGCCTAAAGATCTTGGCGAAAATAAATGACGTTTTGGTCAGAATAAAAAGTTCTCCTGTAAATGTTGTACGGAGGGAGATGTCAGAGGCAATCGGATTCGGAATCTTCCGCTCTGAGCTCGTATCGCTTCTTGGGGCGATCGGAGTGAACCATAATCTTCGCGACGATACGGTCTTTAGAACGTGTCGTAATCATTTGATCGAGATCATTCGGGACGTACCCATAGAATTTCCACCACTCGGTACCTTAAAGAAACTAGTTCGACAAATTTACAACCAAATAATCCAAAATCCCATCAAATCTGGGGCCGGGGTTACCTCTATCAAACTATCGCTTGTAGATTATGGAACTACTCTGGGGGGAGAGATGATGTGCTTAACCATCAGACTTGAAGACACCACCTCTATAGTAGTTCCTCTGGAGGTTTAGCGAAACTGTTGTAACGGTCGACGACAAGACTTGTCTTTTAAGCTTTTAGGGAGGAAATCGCTTACAGACTCAATAGCTGTTTCAATTTCCGGTCGACCTGCGTGAGATACGTTGCTTCGAGGGTGCCTAGTTCGCCGATCGCTATTTTCTTTTGGAGTGTCGCGATTTTGTTTACTTTTATCACCGAAGGCACTTTTAGGCCGTTGACTGCCGACGGCGTGACAGCTACGTCGAAGCGCAAAGACCGTCTGGGCTTGGCGGACGAAATAAATACGACGATACAATCCTCTCCTTTCGGCTCGGCGTGGAGCACAAGTGCGGGGCGCACCTTCTGGCCGGTAAGGTCAGTAAATGGAAAAGGGACGAGAATAATGTCGCCCTTAGACATAGCGCTTCTTCAGATCGGACACACCGTACAGGTCGGGTTCGGCGGCGAGAAAATCGAAGCTCTTGGAGTGAGCATTGACGTTCGTGATGTCGTCGACTTCTTCGTTGTACACGGCGGGAAACTGGATTAAGAGAGCATCGATAGAGTTTCGTCTGCCGATCGCGAACACATCCCCGTGATGCTTCACGCGGTTGATGATCGCGCTGATGTCTTTGCGGGCCTTGGTGGTGGTAATGAGTTTCATAGGAATATTGTACAAAATGTACAAAATAAAGCAACCCCCGGCCGAAGGCCGAGGGTTGTCCGCGTATCCTTATGGAAGTGGTACAAGTTTGCCATCTTTCACTACGTTGATTTTGACGGTTGTGGAGTCGACGGCGTGGTCGGCGTTGAAGGTGACGGTTCCGCTCGGGGTCTCAAATGAATGGGAAGCGAGGTAGGCAGCGACCTCCTCGCGCTTTTCGGTTGCGGCGACAGCGTTTGCTACGACGTAGATGCCCATGTAGCTCTTTTCCGCCGAGTGGACGGCCGGGGTGTCGTATCGTTTCTCGTAGAGTTCGGAAAAACGGGGCGAGCTTGATTCCCAGTCGAGTATTACGGCTCCTTCGAGCAGGCTCTTGTCTCTGTCCTGCGCGGCAAACGAGTCGGTGAATCCATAGTAGCTGATGACCTGCGGGTGATAGTCGAGCTCACGCGCGCGGGAAAGGAAGGTAACGGGGTCGATATCAACCATGTCGAGGAACACGGTATCGACTTCCTGTTGCTTTAATTTCGCGACTGTCGTGCGGAAATCATTCGCGCCGATGGCATTGTATGACTCGTCAACGATTGGGCCGCGACCGAGCTCGCCCATCACTTCCGACAGGGTCGTGGCGATCTGCGTCCCGAACACGGATTTGAAATGCACCACAGCGAGCTTTTTCGTCTCGTTTTGCGCGAGATACGTTTTGAGTTCCCGAATCACTTTGCTGAAATCCGGCATCATGACGAAGCTGTGTTCGGAAGGGATAAGCCCGCCTTCGATGCGCATCTCGGTAGGCGCAAGAAATGCGACCTTTGCGCTGTCGGCAAGCGGCAGGAGCGGTATGGTCGCGAAGTCGAAGATGCCGCCGACAACCGCGTCGACTTTGTCGACATCGGTCAGCTTCTTGAACGCCGAAATTGCGGCTTTCGGGTCGGTCCGGTCGTCCTCAATCACGAGTGTGACCGTGCGTCCGCTGATACCGCCATTCCTGTTTATCTCATCGACGGCAATTTCCATTGACTTTTTTGCGGCCTCGCCGAAGTCCGCCGCGATGCCGGTAAGCGAAAGCACCGCGCCGATTTTGATCGGGGTATCGGCCGTCGGAGCCGCCGGCTCTTTCTTGTTGTATGCAAACCATGCCCCGAGCGCTACCAGTACGACTATTGCTATCCAGATTCCTTTATACATACGCCTCCAAGCTAAATTAAATAAATACGTTGTCACACTATTCAGTCGCCGGGGCGGTTTGTCAATACATAGTCATTATTTAGTTTCTATCTCTTTTTGACTATTTTGATTGAAATATAAGTACTTTGTGCTAGTATCAGTCATATTTTTATGACTGATAAAAAATCGTATCCGAAAAACAGCTATACCGAAAGCGCGCTGAAGGCGGGGCTTTCGGCCAAGGCCGCAAGTGTGTATGTCGCCCTGCTTGAGGCGGAGTCCGCGCTTGCGCCCAAGAGAATTATCTTTCAAACAAAGTTGCATCGGCAGTATGTCTATGATGCGCTTGCGGAGCTTCGGGATAAGCGGCTCGTCATGGCGGTCGGGGAAGGTAGGCGGGTGAAATACATGGCGGCGAGTCCCGATACGCTTCTGCAAGAGGCGGAGAAACAGCGAATTGACGTCCGCGACGGGGTCGGACGGCTCATGCAACTCTATGACCGGTCGCCTGCGGGCATTGTTGAAATAATCCGTGGGAGCGAGGCGGTGCTTGAGGACGAGTTCGACCAGATACGCAGGGCAAGCCGCGGCGACCGTCTCGACATCGTCGGCGGGGCGGGAATGAATTGGGTGCGGCTTGTCGGCGATAGGGCGCATGAGTGGGAGGAATTGCGCAACGAGAAGCAGGTCAAGCTTCGCTATATCGGCACCACGGAAGACGAACACTACAACAAGTATGAGAGTATCGTGAAAAACGAGACGCGTACGATTCCCAATATCGGGGATATTGTCAACGTGGTTATTTGGCCGTGGAGTGTGAGTTTCAATATCTATCAGCCCGAAATTGTCACGGTGCGGGTGCGTGAGCCAGCGACGGTGGCGAGCCAGCGTGCGCTTTTTGAGGTGCTGTGGAAGGCGGCGCAGTAGAAAAACAATCCCCCGCGGCCTTTGGCCGCGGGGGATTTTTTCCCTGACGATTTCGTTTAATCGAAGTCGATCACGTCCTCGATGTCGTCTTCGTCCATGTCGTAGCGGTCGGCGAGCTCTTCGATGACGTCGTCTTCGTCACGATCCACATTCGAGAGCGTGAAGCGGTCGGTGTCGCCGTCTTCGAATCGTACGGTTACATCCGCATCATCTCCGTCCCAATCCACGTCGATGTCTTCTATGTCCTCGTCGGTATCCCTATCGTCATCGAAGTCGATCACATCTTCGATATCGTCCTCATCTTCATTGTACCGATCGGCGATCTCTTCGATGACGTCGTCTTCATCCCGGTCTACATCGTGCAGGGTAAAGCGGTCGGTGTCGTTGTCTTCAAAGCGTACGGTCACGTCCGCATCATCGTCGTCCCAGTCTACATCGATATCCTCGATGTCGTCTTCATCATCGTCATCGAAGTCGTCCACCTCGTCCATCAGGCGAAGGAGGGTGCTTGCCGCGACGCGGAGCTCGGGCTCAAGGAGTCGTGCCACGTCGCTCTCGGTGTCCGCCTCAACGGCGAAAAATTCATCATCATCGTCATCGTATTCGACGCGCACTTGCGCCATCCTCCCGACGAAATCGACTTCAATACGATCGATATCTCCGGCGCTCGTTGAGTACCGCGAAATCTGCGTGGTTGTCGTCGGGCAATACCGGTTGCCGTAGATGTCGGTCCAGCAAGCGGTCGAGACGCTCGGGGCCGGAGCACTCAAAATCTGCTGTTCGATGGCGGCAAGTTGCTGGCGCAAGAGCTGAATTTGGGCCAAAAGAGCCGCCTGGCTGGTCTCGGCTTCGGCATACGGCGCAAGTGTGCCGAGTGCCAGAACGAGAGCGAGGAATGGGGCGAATATGTATTTCATACTGACGGTCTTAAAATAATGGCTTGACAAAATGATATAAACATGCTAGACTCTACCTATCTGTACTTTTGCCGTTCGCGGAAAGAACCATACCGCGACCGGCTGATCTCCGCAACATATCCAAGACATAACCCTCTAAGCAACTGATGGTTACAGGAGCGAGGGTATTTTGGTCGGCGCTTCAGGTGCCGCTACTGGGGTATTCCTAAGTCCCGTAGTCACTTTTCTTAACGAGAAGCTTGCTTAGAGGGTTATGTCTCGGAGGTATACGCACGCTGTCTCTGTGCAAGATACAAAATGAGACGTGAGCGTGAGACTGCTGTGCTGACTATAGCATAGGCGATAGTAAGCTACAAAACGACCGGGCCGAAAGGCCCGGTCGTTTTGTATTGCGCGGTATAGTCCTGCTGTTTGAAACAATTTTGACCGTGCCTATGGATGTTGTATATCTTGCGAAGGTCTGTGGATTCCCTTCTCGCCGTACAGATCGACGATGCGTGAGAGTTCCGTGATTGAGGTGACGCCTGCGAGCACCTTGATAAGCCCGTCTTGTTGCATGTTCGGGATATTCTGCGGAGCGGCGGCCGTAAGGATGATGTCTTCGCGCGGATCTTCGATGATCGCTTGCTCCACCGCGCTGTCGACGCGGATGCCTTCGTAGATGCCGATGCGTCCATGAAAGCCGCTCCCCCCGCACTTTTCACAGCCGACCGAGTCGTAGACCATCACCGGCTTTTTGGGATCGAAGGCGTTTGCGGTGTTGGCGAGGAAGAGTTCGAGGAGCTGTCTCTCCTTCACGTCGGCCTCCCGCTCTTTTTTGCACGTGTCGCACAGGCGCCGCGCGAGACGCTGGGCGAGCGCGAGGTTGGTCGAACTGCCGATCATGCGAGGGTCGATGCCGAGATCGATAAGACGCGGGAATGAGCCGACCGCGCTGTTGGTGTGCAGTGTGGAAAGGACGAGGTGACCGGTAAGCGCCGCGTGCACGGCCGTCTCGGCCACGTCGCGATCGCGGATCTCGCCGACCATGATCACGTCCGGGTCTTGCCGCAAGATGGCGCGCAATCCCGTCGCAAACGTATATTCCCCGCCCACCTGCGTTTGCACGATGCCGGGCAAGTGATATTCAATCGGGTCCTCAAGCGTGACGATCTTGATCTCCGGCTGGTGGATGCGCTTGAGGAAGGCATACAGGGAGGTGGTCTTCCCGGAGCCGGTCGGGCCGGTCGTGATGACCATGCCGTTCGGTCTTCGCAGTTCCTCTTCGATCACGGCAAAGAGCGCCGGATTGATGCCGAGCTGTTCCATCGAAAGACCGATGGTCGACGGGTCAAGGATGCGCATCACAATCGACTCGCCGTATCCGCCCGGGATCACAGATGAGCGGATCTCAAGCGGCCGATCGCCGACGCTCACCGTGAAGCGGCCGTCCTGCGCGCGGTCGGTGACGTTGAGCTTGAGACCGGAAAGAAGCTTGAGCCGCGAGTGCAGGAGCTGATAGAGGTCGGGCGCGATGCTCGCCACCTCGACAAGGACACCGTCGATGCGCAGACGCAGGCGCACCATTCGTTCTTCCGGCTCGAGGTGCACGTCGGACGCCGAGAGCGCGAGCGCGCCGCCGAGGATCACTTCAAGTATTGCCGACACCTTACGGAGTCCTTTTTCCTGTCCGATTCGATCCATTTCGTCGGGGATGTCCTTTGCGGTCTTGATGATTTCGGCGAGCCGGGCAACTTCTTCGGAGGAAATATCGAGTACGCCTTTCTGGCTTGCGGTCGCGCGCCTGATGTCTTCATAGCGCTCCCATGCGTGGATGAGCGAGGCGGTCGAGGTCATAAAGATCTCGACGGTGAGTCCGCGGTCCGCGAGCTCCTTTAGCACCTTTTGCGTCTCTTCGTTGTTCGGATTGCGGATGGCGGCGCGCACGTTGCGGTTTATTTTTTCAAACAGCGCAATCTCGGCGACCCGCGCGACACTTTCGTCAATGAGCCGCAGTGCGTCGGTGTTTATGGTGATGCCGTTGAGATTGATGTACTGGTGGCCGTACTTGCCGGCGAGCATCGCGATGAGATCTTCCTCTTCCTTGCGGTAGAGGGCGCCGATTCTTTTATTTTGTTCCGTTTCGTCAAAACGCGGCATGTCCCGTGTATACTACCATGCGCTAAAAACCAAAGGTCTAAAGAATAAAGGTGGTCGCAGGACATGAATGTGTCGATGTGCGACCATACTCCGTCTTGTTCTTATGACCAGCGTTTCGCGGTAGAATGCCAGTACTCATATTGCATATGAAGGAAATGACGATTGTGACAGTGGGGGATTTGCGGACGCTCGCCGAGCGGGTGCTGGCGGAAGTGAAGCCCCCGCGCGCGAAGCGCGCGGGGGCGACCGTGCTTGCGCTCCACGGCGAGCTCGGTGCGGGCAAGACCTCATTCGTGCAAGTGCTTGCGAAATTGCTCGGCGTCGAGCAATCGGTCACCAGTCCGACGTTCGTCGTCATGCGAATGTATCCGACGGCTGGCCCCTGCGATTTTTCCACGCTCGTGCATATTGACGCGTACCGCGTCGAGTCGCCCGATGAGATGCGGGTTATCGGGCTTGTGGATGTACTGCGAGAGCCGGCGAATCTTGTCTGCATCGAGTGGGCGGAGAGAATCAAGGATGATATTCCTCCGGACGCACTGCATGTCACCTTTACCCACGACCCGCACTCCCCGAACGGCTCTTCTCGTACCGTCACTTATGGCTAAACAAACACCATCACAAAAAAAACGGCTGGTCTTGCTCGATGCGCACGCCATCCTCCATCGCGCATACCACGCGCTTCCCGACTTCGCCGCGCCAAACGGCGAGCCGACCGGCGCGCTCTACGGCCTCGTCGCGATGCTGTTCAAAATCATTGAGGAACTCAAGCCCGACTACATTGTCGCATGTTTCGACTTGGCCGGGCCGACCTATCGCCATGATGCGTATGAAAAATACAAGGCGACGCGGGTTAAGACGGAGGATTCGCTTGTCACGCAGATTAACCGCTCGCGCGACATTTTCGCGGCGTTCGGCATCCGCATCTACGACCATGCGGGCTTTGAGGCCGATGACATGCTCGGTACCATCGTCGAGCAGACGAAAAAGATGAAGGACCTTGATATCGTGATCGCCTCCGGCGACATGGACACGCTCCAGCTTATTATAAAAAAGAAAGTGCAGGTGTACACGCTCCGCAAGGGAATCAAAGACACGATTATGTACGACGAGGCGATGGTGAAGGAACGCTTCGGCTTCGGTCCCGAGCACATCGCCGATTACAAAGGTCTGCGCGGCGATCCTTCGGATAATATTCCCGGCATCGTCGGCATCGGTGAAAAGACGGCGACGGAGCTGGTGACGCGATTCGGGAGCATTGAGGCGATATACAAGAAGCTCGCCAAAAGTGAGAAGCCGTTTCTCGAGGCGGGCATCAGTCCGCGCATCATTGCGCTGTTGAAAGAGAACGAAGAAGAAGCGCAGTTTTCAAAAATGCTCGCGACCATCAGGCGCGACGCGCCAATCGCGTTTGTCTTGCCGGAGGAAACATGGCGTGTACAGCTTGACGTGCCGAGAGTACTTGATCTGTTTTCTGAATTCGGATTCCGCACGCTCGGGTCGCGCGTGCGACAGCTCTTCGGGGGTGCGGCGGATTCGCCTGACGGCGAATCCGCCGCACCGGAGCGGCCTGAAGAAATTCCGGATGATGTTCTCCGCAAAACGGCGGTCGCGCTCTGGCTCTTGCGCTCGGACATCACCAACCCGACCGCCGACGACATCATCGAGTACGGTCGTTCAAACGCAAAGACGCAGAGCTTCGCGGAAGCGAGCGAATATATTTTCAAAGAACTCAACGCGAGCGGAGTGTACAAGCTGTACCGTGAGGTGGAGCTTCCGCTCATTGCCATCCTCCGAAAGATGGAAGTGGTCGGCATCCGTCTTGACCGCGCGTATCTCGGCGAGCTCTCAAAAGAATTGCACACGGAGCTTTCCGGCATCGAGTCCCGCATATACAAATTCGCGGGGATGGAATTCAACCTCAATTCCCCCAAACAGCTCGGGGAGGTGCTCTATGACACGCTCGGTCTTGCGCCGAAAAATCAGAAACGCACCGGCACCGGCCAACGCTCGACGCGCGAGTCCGAACTTGAAAAATTGCGCGATGCGCATCCGGTCATCAAGGATATCTTGCGATATCGAGAGCTCGCGAAGCTTCTCGGGACGTACATAGACAACCTTCCCGCCATGGTGGGACAAGACGAGCGCTTGCATACCACTTTCTTGCAGGCGGGGTCGGTGACCGGCCGTATGGCGACGCAAAACCCGGGACTGCAAAACATTCCGATACGCTCGGAGGACGGGTTCAAAATACGGCGGGCGTTTGTCGCGGAGCGCGGGTATCGTCTGGTCGCGATTGATTATTCGCAAATTGAACTTCGCATCGCGGCGATTCTTTCGGGCGACCCGAAGATGATAGAAATTTTCAAAAACGGGGAGGACGTGCACAGCGCCGTCGCCTCTCGCGTGTTCGGCGTGCCGGAGAAGGATGTAGACCGAGAGATGCGACGGCGCGCCAAAGTCATCAACTTCGGCATTCTCTACGGCATGGGCGTGAATGCACTGCGGCAAAATCTCGGAGAAGAGACGCCGCGCGCCGAGGCGCAGGAATTTTTGACCGCGTACTTTCACACCTTCACCACGCTTGCACAGTATCTCGAAGATGTGAAATCCGCGGCGCGCAAGCTCGGGTACACCGAGACGTTCTTCGGCAGACGCAGATATTTTGAAGGCATTCGCTCGTCACTGCCGTTCATCCGCGCATCCGCCGAGCGCATGGCGCTCAATGCGCCCATCCAAGGCACTGCGGCGGATGTCATTCGCATCGCGATGGTGCGCGTTGACAAATATCTCACAGAGGCGAAGCTCGAAGACGATGTGCGGATGATTCTCCAAGTGCACGACGAACTGATATTTGAGGTCAAACAATCGCGTGTCGCCGAAGTTGCTCCGAAATTGAAAGAAATAATGGAGCAGGCATTCCCCGAGCGGGACGCCAAAGGCGTCCCGCTAGTCGCCGAAGCGAAGGTCGGCACCAACTGGGGAACCCTCGAAAAGTTATAATAAGCGCACCCCCGAAACATACCCTCCGCTCTCTGCGCGCGACTACGCTACGGGTATATTTCGGGGGGTGCAGGATACAAATATGCTCTACGTTTTTTCAGGACCGGATGCCATTGCGACGCGGGCTCGCGCACACGAGTTTTTGGATGTCCAAGAAGAAAAAGACGCGCGTGTGGAACGCATCGACGCAGACATCTGCACCGCCGACTTGCTTCGCGATCGCAGTGGCGCGCAGTCGCTCTTTGTATCGCCGGGCGCGACTGAAGTGATACTGCTCGATACGCCGAGCGAACGGGCGGACGCGCTCGATGCGGTTGTGGCGTTGGCACAGGCACTCGCCGAGTCGCCGAACATATTTGTCCTTCTAGAAGGCAAACTGCTCGCGCCGCAGGCGAAAGAACTTAAAAAGTATGCCGAACAATACGAGGAAGTGGCGGGAAGCGCGCCGGGGGAGCGATTCAACGTATTCGCGCTCGCCGATGCGCTCGCCCGTCGCGACAAAAAATCGCTCTGGGTGCTTCTTCTGCGCGCCCAACATGCCGGGCTTTCATCGGAGGAAATCATCGGCACGCTGTTTTGGCAAATAAAAACCATGCGGCTGGCAGCAAAAACAAAAAATGCGGATGAAGCCGGCCTCAAACCATTCGTCTATACGAAATCAAAACGCGGCGCGCAAATATTCAAACCGGGCGAGCTCGACCTACTCTCCCGCTCACTCGTCTCGCTCTACCACGATGCCCATTTGGGCAAACTTGACATAGACCTCGCCCTCGAACGCTGGGTGTTGGGCATTTAAAATTCAAAAAGCGTGAGTGTTTAAGCCATTCACATGTGATGAACAGCTGTGATATAGTGCGCACCGGAGACGGTTTCTTGAAATATCAAACTACTGTATAGTATTAGATGAAGGTACCCGCCCGTAGCTCAGCTGGTAGAGCAGCGGCCTTTTAAGCCGACGGTTCGGAGGTTCGATCCCTCCCGGGCGGACATGAACGTATTCAAGCAACAGTGTATTGAATTGCGAAAACAAGACCATACGCTTCTTGAGATCATGGCTTTGACGAGCCGGTCAAAAAGTTCTGTTTACTTCCATATACAGAGTATACCGCTTAGTGAGAAAAAGCGGAAAGAAATCAGTGAGGCAAATGTCCAAAGAGCGATCACCATCGCACGAGCAAGAAAGGGAATAAGCGCACGTTCCTTCATCCCTTTTGTCCATTGGGATAAGGATATTGTCTTGCTCGTTGCGCATCTTTTGTTTGATGGTGAGCTCTCCAATACAAGATGCGCTTATAACAATAGAAGTATGACGTTGATTGCTCGGGTGGAAAAGCTTATGAGGAGAGTATATATCTACGAACCGAAGCGGTACACGGATACGGGGTCAGGTGTTCACAAGCTTTATTATCACAATGTTGCGCTTGCCGCGTTTATAAAAGAGAAAGCGCTTCTTCTGCTAAAAGAAATTCTCTTGTTGTCACGCTCTTGCCAGCGTGAATTTCTACGAGCATTCTTTGACGATGAGGGATGTATGGATTTCCGACCACAAAGGAACCTACGGCGAGTGCGCGGGTATCAAAAAAACAGAGAGATATTATTTCTTGTACAGAAACTACTGCATAATTTGGGAATAGAAGCGACCGTGCAGGGGAAAAACGAAGTAGTGATCCGCGGAAGAGAAAACTTGTTGCGATTTCAGGAAGAAATTAATTTTTCTGCCGGTGTCAGAATTAACGGAAAGCGGTCGAATAGTATCTGGAAAAAGTCGCTTGAAAAACGAGAGTTATTGCGCCGGGCGATTGATTCATTCGCGTAGAACCTACAACGGCAAATCAAAAGCAAAGGCGCCGGCGCCGGTAATGAAGAGGGAGGCGGAGACGCCGATGACGAGGACATAGAAAAGCGGCCGGGGGATGGCAGGATGCGCGAAGTGTTTCCGCAAGACGAGCATTTTGACCGAGAGTGCCATTGCGGCGACCGCCGCGACTTGCGTCCATGCGCCGACAAAGATAAGTCCGCCGATCAGTATCTCGACCACGCAGAAATATCTCACAAGAAACGGAGCAAGGCGCGGCCAGTGTTGCGCGAAAGTTTTTTGGAGCGAGGCGCGGTCTTTGAAGAGATGCCGACAACCGAGATAGATGAATATGCCGCCAAGGACGATGCGCAGGAGCGCGTGTGCAAAGAGCGAAAGGAACATCGTCGGAAAGAGATTGAGCATGCGATTTCCAATCAGTGTATCATGTCACCGCATGGGTGAACCGGAGAAATCAACGAGGGAAGTCGGGGGACGGCGCGTCTTTGTCGCGCTCGAGGATGTACGGAGTGCGCACAATGTGGGCTCCATATTCCGCACGGTCGACGGCGCAGGCGCGGCGGGGCTCTACCTCATTGGCACGACGCCCGCGCCCGTTGACCGTTTCGGCAGGGCACAGCCGGATATTGCGAAGACCGCGCTCGGGGCGGAACAGGTACTGCCGTGGACATATTTTGAGACAACGGAGGAGTTTTTGGATGAAATGCGGAAGAAGGGGTGCGAAATCATCGTCGTGGAGCAGGATGAGCGAGCGGTTGATTATAGGGAGGTCCCCCGCGCCGAAGGCGCGGGGGACCGTGTGGTTGTATTCGGAAATGAAGTCGGCGGCGTCTCGCGCAAAG
>JACQKD010000011.1 GCA_016204695.1 Candidatus Kaiserbacteria bacterium | reverse complement strand
GTAAGAACGGTTATATAGCGAGTTTCATTGGAAGCACCGGCAATGTCGGCATCGGGACGACGAGTCCGGGGGCGAAGCTGGAGGTGGTCGGTTCCGGTGTTTATACCGTACTTGGTGACGGAACAAACGGTGTTTATTTTACAGGGAATCAACTTAATGCAGCTTACTCTACGAACGCGAGTGCAAACCTACACCTAAACTACTCGGGCTACCAAAATGGTACTACGCAGTTTAGAAATACGTACATCAATGACGGTAAGAACGGTTATATAGCGAGTTTCATTGGAAGCACCGGCAATGTCGGCATCGGGACGACGAGTCCGGGGGCGAAGCTTGCGGTTGGAGGTGGTAACTTCATCGTGGATTCTCTTAACGCTATTGGTTGGGGTAGCAGATCGGTGCAGTTTGTGGGCGACACCACTAATAATTATTTACGATTTGATACGAGTGGGGCGGAAAAGGTCAGGATAGACAGTAGCGGCAACGTCGGCATCGGGGATACCTCTCCCGATTGGCCTTTCTCTGTAAGTACGAACGGGGCGACTGCAAGCGGCAACTGGCTCAATGTGGCAAAAATCACCGATGACGATGACAACAAAGGCATTGGACTGGGGTATGACAGCTCCAGCCAAACAGGTATTGTTGCCGGATTCACCAGTTCGGCGGCAAGCAATCTTGCTTTTTGGACATACACCGGTTCTGTCTGGGGTGAACGGATGAGGATAAACAGTACTGGCAACGTCGGCATCGGGACGACGGGGCCAGGAGCGAAGCTGCAGGTCCAGATTTCCGACACAGCGGGAGTTTCGGTTGATGAAGTTTTGAGAATTGGTGCAACTGGCGCTGATGCCAGCGGCGATGGCGCATATATAAATTTTGATTTCGGCAGTACGAGCTACGCCCAAATCGCTGGCGCCGTAGATAACGCTAACCAAGGAAGCCTACGTTTCTATACTCGCAACACAACTCCTGCTGTCACAGAGAGAATGAGAATAAACACAAGCGGCAACGTCGGCATTGGGACGACGAGTCCTTGGAGAACTTTGTCGGTCACAGGTACTGTTGGCTTCGATGGATTGACCGGAAGCACCGGAGCAGGCTCTCTCTGCTTGGATTCCAACAAGCAGGTGGTCTATAACTCTGCGAGTGATGCGTGTCTTTCTTCCACTCGTGACACCAAGAAAGATATCGAAACGCTTTCCTTTGGTACTGCTTCGACAACCGCACTTGATGTCATTGCCGAGCTTGACCCTGTTTCCTTTATATATAAACAAGGAGATGGGAGGACGAGGTACGGATTTATTGCGGAAGATACTGCGGACGTGGATGATATTCTGGCGACGCATAATGAAGCGGGGGCTATTACGGGTATTGATGATAGGGCGATACTGTCGGTGGTGGTGAAGGCGGTGCAGGAGATGTGGAGCCAAGTACAAGCATATTTTGTCCGTACCGAGACACTTGAAGAGCGAGTGGAAACACTTGAAGCGCGTATCCGGGAGCTCGAGAGCGGGAATGCAACGCCAACTTCTCCATCAGGAGGAAGTTCCGGCGATAACTCATCGTCGGTGTCAAATGACTCCGCGATACCGACGGAAAACGCGGAGGGTGAAACCATAGAGACGACGGGCAGTGCCCCGGACACGGCTTCATCGGATACTACTTCCGAACAGCCGGTCGATGAAGCGACAGTGGAGAGTTCCGAACCGACGCAGGAGACTGCACCTGCGGAGCCGGAGTCGCCGGCTCCTTCGGAGCCGGCGACCGGCGGAGCGGAAGAGAGCGCAAGTGCTGACAGTAGTAGCCAAACCTCAACGCCATAGGACCACCCCCATAGAGTCGATGGTATACTGAAGACATATCTGTATGGACCCTACCGATTCCGCACATGTTCAATTCGGGGAAGAAACCGCACAACAACCCGGCTCCTTTGCGCGGAGCGGGACGTCAAGTCTTGCTCGCTGGATCATCGCCCACTCGGGCGGACTGGTGCCTGACGAAAGGCGCGCACGGTACGTCATGGTGGCGCTGGTGATTTTTGCGATTGCCGCAACATTCTTGCTTCTGCGTGAAGGCAGAACATACGTCAAACAAGGCGGCCCCGGGCCGAGCACCGAAGAACTTGATGTCTATCGAAACGTCCAACCGTTCTAACATATGTCTTGCCGAAAATTTTCCCAAAATCATTCCGGAGGATTCACTCCGACAAACGAGGAGCAAAGTGAGCGTTTACGGGCATTTTGTCCGAGTGCAGTCGGAGCAAAACTGCAAAGCGGTTTTACTCTAATAGAGCTTCTCGTCGTCATCGCGATCATCGGACTCCTTGCGAGCGTGGTAATGGCATCACTCAATACCGCCCGGGCAAAAGGTCGTGACGCGAAGCGGATCGCGGAAATGAACACCCTTGCGAATGCGCTTGCGCTCTACTACGACGACCACGGCTACTACCCTGCGGTTGCGGAAAGCGGCGACGGCAATCTCGCAGGATGGAAGGTAAGCTATCTCCCGAATTTCCTCGCGCCACTCCGGCAGTACCTTCCGACTGTACCGGTCGATCCTATCAATTCCGGACCGCCGTCGAGCATGTTTAATCCACGCCCCGACGGCACCTTTTTCTACATGTACTACAACTACCCCTCCGGGACCGGGTACGGCTGTCCGTGGAGCGGGCCATTTTCGGTCGTTGGTTTTCGAGCCGCCGAAGGAGTGGACAAATCAAAGTTTCCGAAGGCGCAGTGCGGGCCGATGCCATGCACTGGCGGCTCGCATCCGGGCATTAACACGCCGACGTGCCGCGACTGGTCGAGCGAGTTCGATTACTCCATATTCGTCGTGCCCTAGGCATACGCACGCCATGAAAATTATTTTTATCATTCTCGCGTTTCTTGTCCTTTCGGGCGCGGCTTTTTTCATGCTTCGACAGGAAGCAAGTGTCGGTTCGACCGTCGTTCCGGCAGTACTGCCGACACATGAAACTGCAACGACACGAGAAGAAAATCCCGATCCTATCACCGCACAGGTCGCAGTGATGCCGCTTGAAGAGAAGATCGGACAGATGCTCATCGTCGGCTTTGGCGGAACCGTCCCCGACGCGCATATCACGAAAATGATCGCGCGCTACCACATCGGCGGAATCAACCTGCTTAAAAGAAACGTCACTGATGCCGCACAAGTGCGCGCATTGACGAGCGGCCTCCAGTCGCTTGCATCCGTTCCGCTTTTTATCGCCGCCGACCAGGAGGGCGGGGCTGTCGTGCGGTTTTCATTTCTTGATGAGCTCACGCCGGAGAGCGACATAGAGAGCGAGGATGAAGCGGAGGCGGTTGCCGAACGGCGCGGAGCGGAGCTTGCCGCACTCGGCATCAACACGAATTTCTCTCCGGTTGTGGATTATGTCGCCAATCCTAACTCGTATTTGTACAGCCGCACATTCGGCGCCAACGCAACGACGACCGGCCGGCTCGGCGAGGCGATGATGCGCGGGTATCTGCGCGGAGGGGTCATCCCGGTCGTGAAGCATTTTCCCGGCTATGGAAGCGTCGGACTCGATCCGCACCGAAACGGCGTTATGCGCGAAGACGGACGCGCGGGGATCGAAGAGAGTATGGCGCCGTTTGCGTCGATCATTTCGAAGTATCCGGAAGGAGCGATCATGACCGCGCATATCAGCGTGCCCGAGATAGATACCAAGCCCGCGACGCTCTCGCCGGTATTTCTGACGCAGATATTGCGGGAACGGTTCGGCTTTCGCGGCGTCATCATTACCGACGACATGGAGATGATCTCCGCAGGCACCTCCCCCGCAGACGCATCGCTTGCGGCGATCAAGGCCGGAGCGGACATGATCATCAGCACCTATACGCCCGAAGTGCAAATTGCAATCTATGACCGCCTGTACGAAGCCGTCCGCTCCGGCGAGATCACAGAGTCGCGCATCAATGAATCGGTAACGCGCATTCTGCGACTCAAGGCCACATTGTCGACCGGACGATAGGATGTCCCGCCGCAACGCTTATTTTGACGTGAATTCGTATATTCCCTTCCAGTCCGCGGGCGGATGCTGTTGTAATGCTTCGCATCGTTCGAGAAATGCGCGGGAGGGACCGTCGTCGCAAGTTTCCGCGGCTTCGCGAAACGCGACGATTGCGTCGTCCCACTTCCCCGCTAGATATGCGGCGCGGCCGCACGCGAAAAGCGCATGCGCTTTTCGCGTGCGGCCGCCGAGCGGCCGGGTCACCAGCTCGAAAATCTTTTTCGGTTCGGTCTTACCTTTCACTACGACAGTATCGAGCTCGCGCGTCACGCACTCCGGCACGTCCGCGATCTCTCGCTGTACCGACTCGCTGATGAGACACTCGACACCGTAGTATTTCGTGAGTCCTTCAAGCCGCGAGGCGAAGTTCACCTCGTCTCCCATCAGCGTGTAATTGAAACGTTTTTGCGAACCCATGTTGCCGACGACAAGGTCGCCGAGATTGATGCCCATACCGATGCGCATCGGCTTCTGTCCCCGCGCCTCCCAACCCACGTTGAGTTCGGCAAGCGTGCGAGACATCTTCACCGCCGCGCGACAGGCATCGCGCGCCTGATGCGCATTTTCAAGCGGCGCGCCCCAAAAGGCCATGACTGCGTCGCCGATGTATTTATCAACCACGCCGTGCTCGTCCATGACGATGTCCGTCATGGCGGTCAGATATTCATTCAAAAGTTGTGTCAGCTCGGCCGGAGAGAGTCCCTCGGAGATCGCGGTGAACCCCCTGATGTCGGAGAAAAAGACGGTGATCTTTTTCACCACGCCTCCGAGCGCGAGCTGGCCGGGGTCGCGAATGATCTCATCAATCACGTCCGGCGTGAGATAGTACTGGAATGAATTCCTGATGAATCGTTTTTCTTTCGATTCGGTGAGATATTGGAACGAAAGCGTCGTAACGAGTGAAAGCGCATACCCGACGGCCGCATAGAGCACGGGCAGAACGATGTAGTGGATAAAAAGCGCGATCGAACCGAGAAAAAGCGTGGCGAGTACGCCGACAAGGGCGAGGCCAAGATAGAGAAATCGGCGTATGTACAGGATGCACGCAAGCACTGCGGCGTGGACGAGTACGATCATCCCGAGGCTCCACGGAAGCGAGCGTTCGGTATAGAACGCACCGTCAAGGATGGTCGCGACATTGTTGGCATGGAATTCGACGCCGGGCATTTCGCCGAATGGCGTGAGTACGGTGTCGTTGAGACTCGGGGCGGTCGCGCCAACCAACACAATCGCGTCCGCAAACACTCTCGCCGGTATGGTACCGCGAAGGACTTCTGACGCGGGAACGGTGAGAAATGTCCCTTCGGGGCCGCGGTAGTCAATGCGATACCGAGAGGGAGTGTCGTCCGAGACGAGCGCATGGGCAAAGCTCGGGTACTCGCCGAGCGCCGCAGGCGCTCGGCGAACGATACTGTCGCTGTCCGGACTGACATTGATAAAACCTTCTCGCGCCCGCTCCCCAAATAGAGCAAGTGGCTCGGTGATAATTCTCCCCCGTTCGCTCACTTGTACGGGAAGCACCACGCGGCTCGGCATACGCGCGAGCACAGTCGCAAAAGCCGCGTCATCGGCAGTTCCCGCGCGCGACGCATCGGACATGCTGATGTCGACACCGATCAGCGCCGCGTCCTGCGCCCCTTCGAGAAGCTTCCCGAGCGTCGCGCGCGGCCACGGCCACGGACCGACCTCATCAATACTGCGCTCGTCGATACCGATGATGACGATGTTGTGGCCCGGCTCTTTTGTGACAAAAAACCGGTCGAGCAGTTTCTCCTGCCATGAATCAAACGTACCGTACCAAAAAAGCGCCGTCGACAGCACCGCGCTCGCCGCGACAATGACGGAGAGTTTCGCTATTCGAGATCCGAGGAGAGAGCGGAGTATGTGTTTCATAAATATATTGTGTCAAAAACTTAGAATCTGTCGGAAAAGCTCCAGATGCTAGGCGCGGAGAAAGCGGCGAGGGAGGCGTATGAATAATACGATGACCGAGACGCAGAGGCTCCGCAACAACGCAGATGGACTTTTCAGACAGGTTCTTACCCCCCATCCTGCACCGGTGCCCGCTTGTCGTATATATCAAGCGCGTCATAGAGAAATGCCTTCTTCCCCGCCTTATCCGTGACACCGACGGTGTAGATGCCGGGTGCAAATCCTTTCGGCAAAAAGAATCTGATGTGCATATGGTCGACGATGGTGAAGTCACGGACAACATGCGTATCCACCGCGACGCCTATCACAGTATCAAGGCCACTGCCGTAGATATCAATCGGAATGTTCGGGAGATTCGCCGATTCCGCTCCGTCAGCAGGAGCAAGCTTCGATAGTGCAAGACGCTCTCCGGAAGGAGGTACCGGGCGAGGGGCGAGCGGCGGATTTTGTTCAGCCGGGGGGTTTTGGACAGGTTCGGCCGGAGGAGGATTTTGCGGCGGCTCTTCGGCAACCGGCTCCGGAGACGGTGCGGCATCAGATACCGGCTCCGTATCACTGACCGCCTCTCCGGACTCCGACTCGTCTGCGTCCCCTTCGGAAGCGCCAAAGTCGAACCATTCCTCCACCTTGTCTTTGTCGGCGATAACATCCTCGGCGATCGGCTTATCTTCTTCGCGCACCGCTTTTTCTCCATCAGTGACAATGACTTCAGTATCGGGCACCACCTCGCCCGTCTCCGGGTCTACGGCGGACATACGCACCTCTCCCTCCGTCACAAGAAGCGTCGTATCGCCGTCTTTATAATAAAGCCCGAAGGATGTGCCGCGCACGACCGCCACCGCATTCGGCGTCTCAACCTCGTAGGTATCGCCGCTATCGACGACATTTTTCACGCGCGCCCAGATTTTCCCGCCTTCAAGGTTAATGTGTGTGCCCTTCCCCGCGTCGGCGGATGCGATTACGATTTCCGTATCGTAGTCGAGAAACGCCTCATGCGACCCCTCGATGAGCGCACGGCCTTTCTCCGAGGTTTTCACCCGCGTCCCCTCCCCCACGGGAGTCGTTGTTGCAAGCTCCGCATACTGCGCTCCCGCATCAGTCGCCTGTGCGAACACCTGCGTCGCAATCGGCGTAACCATCGCCGAAAAGATTGGTGTCGAAGACACAGCCGACACGGCGGCCTCCTGCCCTGTCTGAGTCGGAGAAGAAGACAGGTACCACGCCCCCGCCGCAACAACTACGATCAGAATCCCTCCCACTATGAGTCCATTTTTCATCCTCTGTATAAAGCCATACAACACGGAAAGAAGCAATGGCATCTGCATGCACGGATTTGACTGCCGGTACTTTACTCTGGTAAAGTATTCCAATGTTGGAAGACATGATCGAATTCAGAGGAAAAGAACCCGGCCCGACGAGCGTTATTCTTGGCGGTGTGCACGGAAATGAAACATGCGGCGTCGAGGCGATACGAAACATTCTGCCGAATCTCGCCATAGAAAAAGGCAGGGTCTTTATCGGCTATGGAAACCCTCGAGCCATCGCGGCAAATCAGCGCTTCACTGAAGCGAATCTGAATCGCATGTTCAAACCCGACGACCAGCTTTCGCAAAGAGAGAAAGAAAGTTACGAATACGGACGAGCGCAATTTCTGAAAACGTATCTCAACCAAGCGGACGCACTGCTCGATATCCACGCGAGCCGTGTACAGCACAGTCGAAGATTCGTCATATGCGAAGACAACGGCCTTCCCACGGCCAAGTACCTGCCAGCGGACCTTGTTGTTTCGGGACTGGATGCAGTACAGCCGGGGGGTACGGATTATTACATGAATTCGATCGGAAAAATCGGAGTTTGCATCGAATGCGGTTATCTGGGCGATCCTGAATCGACCGATATGGCGGTAAAAAGTATCTTCTCATTTCTTGCAACACGTGGACATGTCACACGCGAGACATCTTCGAGAGAACAGTCTCGTCTTCAAGTCTTTTATATGTACGTCACCAAGTCCTCCTCTTTTTCGCTCGCAAAACCGTTTGAAGACTTCGAGACATTACGCGAGGGCCAACTGATCGGTCAGGACGGCATAGAAGAAATACATGCCCCACGCGATTGCGTCATTCTTTTTTCGGGGAACAGACAGAAAGCGGGTGATGAAGCATTTCTTCTTGGGACATACAAAACAACGACCTAGCACAGGAGCGCTAGGTCGTCTGGAATGTCCCCTGTGTGAGGGTCACTAATGCAGAAGGTCAACCAGACCTTCGATGCGCCTCCCGAGAATTACCCTGCCATCCTCCGGAGAATACTCGGCGAGTATTTGGTACCCTAATTTTTGGGTATACCACAAAAACGTCACGGAAGGATTCGGAGCTCGTCTCGCTCTTGAGACGATGGTCGACATCCCCTTTTCTTCCAAATGTTGTACTCGGCGCCTATTCAGCACCTTTCCGATTTTGAAGCCTTGATATTTTGGGAGAACCCCGATTTCGTCTTGGTAGCCGATGCACCCTTGTCTGCCAAAATAATTTTCGAGTGTATCACCAAAGCGAATACCTATCTTCTGTTCGAGATCACAAACCGCTATTGGATATCCTGAACAGAATCCAACTACCTTCTCGCCCGCAATCGCGAGCGAGCAGAGGGCATCGCTTGTAATCTCCTGGTAAAAATCGGAAAGAACATCTGCGCGCGACCAGAAGTCCACGAGCGTCTCGCCGCAGTGCCGATACTGCCATGAGGCAAGCAGGGCTTTATCTTTTGTTCCCCAGTACTTTTCACAACAAGGACACTTGAGCCACTCATTCCACGGCTTTTCCGCATACACCCTGCGGAAACACTCCACATACTGCGCGGTGAGAACAATGTCGCCCGTCTCGGGAACATGCGTAACAACTGATACGTCTTGCATTTTCATTTCTCCCAAAGAACTAACTCCTGATACGTTCGCCATTCAGGGTAGGCAAACGAAAACCCCCTCCAATCGCGGAGAGGGTTATGTTCATGTCTGTTTGAAATACATCAAGACAACCCTCTCCGTGATTGGGCGGGGGTATGCTGATGGAGCTTATTGATGACCGCTCGGTATCCGCCTTCTGTTCCATTGAGCCATTTTGCAACCCGCGCGACGGTGGTCGAGCTCAAACCGGTCTCTTTTTCAATCGCGAGATATGGCACCTGCTTAGTAAGCATTTCAGCCGCCTGAAAACGTTTGGAAAATTCTTCGATCTCTTTCTCCGTCAGTAAGTCACGCAAAAAACGCCGAGCTTCGTCGTCCGTTTTCAAGGCGAGAATCGCCTGAATTAACCTCTTGCTTTCCTTGCTTTTCCAGCTCATGACGCTACTTTATCAAAGTAAAGTATTCTCGTCAACTGCTCGTCATGTACCGTGTAGATTGCCGAGATGGTTTGGGACGATGCGTACTACAGAAAGCGACAAGAATGGAGAGAATCGCTTCACCATTCTCTACCCCTTGGCTTCTCATCAGTCAACAATGGCGATTGTTTCATTTTCTTTTTGACTTTTTGTATGTGTGTTTCAGTGGGAAGCTTTTCCGGCAGAACACCACCGATCTCTTTGATTGTTTTCCGTATTTTGCCACCCACCATAAAATGAGTCCTCGAAGCCGCCCGCTCTCCGTGAACATTGTCTTTCTGCAACTTCTCGTCCGTTTGAGTGATGCGAAACAAATTCGCCGCCAATTCGGTTGATCCTGCCCGATCGAGCAGTTCCCCTTTCTTGATGCCTTTTGTTCGTTCGATATCTGACAATGGCATGCCATAGAGACCCTTATACCCTGCGTCATTGAACAACCCAAACTTGCTGACTCCCGCACGTTTTGCCGTCTGAAAAAGTTTCTTGTTATGGCTCGATATCTCGCCTCGAATAAACAGTCTCTTTTCGTTTGCCGGCAACTGTTCAAAAATTTCTTGTCGACGCGTTTGGAGAGCAAAGTATGTCTGGGCGTGTGCTACGGCTGGCTTATTGGAATCTCCGTTCTGGGCAATCAGATAACACGCGTACCGATCGAGCTTGTAATCCACAACCTCTCGCATTGCAGTAGAGCCAATTTTGACCATTTTCCCCGTCCGGTGAAAATGGTTATCCACATCCTGGCCGCTGTTTATACAGGCGCGTGCGGCTCTACCAATTACCTCTTCGGCTTTCCCCCACTTCTCATAGCCCAAAAGAGGCAGTAACACTCGGGCATACCAATATTCCACACCACTCCTATCGACATGTTTGTTATTCTCGAAATCTTTATGCGGCGCAGACGGCATCATTTCCTGTGACATAACAGCTCAATTGTACGCCATCGAACCAAAACGTAAATCGGGTGCGAAAAAACACAAAAAGTGTATGATTCCTTTCGTATGGACGGACAGGAATTAAAAGACATAGTTGTTATCTACCACGCGGATTGCCGAGATGGGTTTAGCGCGGCGTGGGCCGCATGGAAGAAGTTTGGCGAGAGCGTGAGCTATATCGGTCGCAAGACACAGCTCGAGCCGCCGGAGGGGCTTGATGACAAGGAGATATACATCCTCGACTACAGCTACTCGAAAGAGGTACTCGAAGAGCTCGTGGCGAAGAATCGTTCCGTCACCGTCATAGACCACCATCAGACAAGCAAAGCGGCGGTAACTTCTTTCCCGAACAACATTTTTGACAATGACCATTCGGGTGCAACCCTCGCGTGGATGTATTTTCATCCCGATGCGCCCATGCCGAAATTGCTGTTGTATATAGAAGAGCATGATCTCTGGAAAAATACTTTGCCGCACAGCGGTGAGATCGCGGCAATCATCGGCGAATATGCGATGACTTTTGAAAGTTGGGATGCGCTTGCCGCGCTTTTTGAAGACGAAACCGCGTTTCAAAAACTCGTCGAAAAGGGAGCCATACTGCGAGCATATATCGATGCGCATGTCAGAGAACTTGCCGAGTATGCGGAGCTGGTGACATTCGAGGGACACGAGATATACGCGGTCAACTGTTCGCGGCCGTTCCGTTCCGCCGTGGGAAATCTGCTCGCGGAAAAGCGTCCGCCGTTTGCGATCGTCTGGTACCACTACGAAGGCGCGTTTCATATTTCGCTTCGCAGTGTCGGAGATTTCGATGTCGCACGCATAGCTGAAAAATATGGCGGGGGCGGACACAGGAACGCGGCGAGCATTCGATCAAAAACATGGGACGACATTCCTTTTCGCTTTAAGAAATGATGATACTCTCTATCGAGACAAGCTGTGACGAGACGGCGGTAAGTATTGTGCGAGCCGAGGGTGATTTCCCACATGCGACGTACGAAGTGCTCGCGCATGCGCTTTTCTCGCAGATGGACATCCACAAGGAGTACGGCGGCGTGTTCCCCGCGGTCGCAAAGCGCGAGCATGCAAAAACGCTCGTACCGATGCTCAAAAAGGCACTTGAGCAAGCAGAGAAGACCTCCGCAAAATCAATTTTTGGAAGCAACCCTTACAGGGTCTGTCCACTCATTGGGTCTTTGTTTCGACTTCGTCTCACAAAGCCCTCAATGAGTCTTGCGAAAGCTGTCGCTTTCTCACCCCACGGTCACAGCCCTTCTCAAAAATTGTTTTGCGGAGGTCTTAGCGAAGAAAAAACGGCCGCGATTGAAAAGATATTGGAGCGCGAACCCGGACTCGCCGAGGCGTTTCTTTCATACTTCCGAGACGCGGGAGAAAGACCAGCCGTCGACCTCATCGCCGTCACCAACGGTCCCGGACTTGAGCCGGCGCTCTGGGTCGGGGTGAATTTCGCCAAGGCGCTTGCGCTCGCATGGAACGTGCCGATTGTGCCGGTCAATCACATGGAGGGGCATATTTTTATTTCACTTTTTGGAAACGGGAAGCTCGCAGAAGCCCGTTTCCCCATTCTCGCACTTCTCATTTCCGGAGGGCATACCGAACTCGTCTTGATGCGCGACTGGAATGAGTACGAGCTCGTCGGGCAGACGCGGGACGACGCGGTCGGCGAAGCGTTCGACAAGGTCGCACGCATGCTCGGCCTTCCGTATCCCGGCGGGCCGCAGATCTCGAAGCTGGCCGAGCATGCGCGCGAAGAAAAACTCGTGCCATCGGTAACACTTCCCCGTCCGATGATCGCGGCTGATAATTATGACTTTTCATTTTCGGGACTGAAAACCGCCGTACTCTATGCAATTAGAAAACACTACAAATCAGAGTATGTCCAAAATCTTTCAGATACGAGGCACGGGGAAAGCGGCGAGGGAAGCGTATGTGGGGATACGATGACCGAGACGCAGGGGCCCCGTAACAAAGCAGATGAGGATTTTGGACGGGCTCTGGCGCTTGAATTTGAAAACGCCGCCGCCGAAGTGCTCGTCGCAAAAACAAAACGAGCACTCGACGCGCATAATGCACAGACACTCGTCCTCGGCGGCGGCGTTTCCGCCAACACGCATATCCGCCGCGCGTTCACCGAGCTGTTTGCGAGAGAATATCCCGAACGAACGCTCTATCTTCCCGAACCGCGACTCACGACCGACAACGCCCTTATGATCGCGCTTGCCGCCCATGCCCGCGCCGCCCGTGGCGGCGCGGGCAGTGACCCTGCAACAATCGTCGCCGACGGCAATCTTTCACTCCACACGCAATCTTAGAATTGACCGCGGACGCGTATTTGTTCCTGAATCAGAAGAACCCACTGCCGCATCAGATCGAGAATTTGCTTGTGACGAAGCGTAATCTCGGCCTGAATGTGCGGGTCGACCGGCGGAGGTACCGTCGCACCCAGTGTTTCTTCCTCGGAGGGGACGGGTTCGGCAACAGGCGGCGGGAGCATCTCCGGTGAAGAAACATCGGAGAAAGTGTTCGCGGTGCCCCCTCCCCCTCCCGACGCACCTCCGGCCGATGTAATACTGGTAAACGTATCGCTGACTCCGCCGATGGTAAGCACGGTTTCGACGGCTGCATTATTCGTACTTCCCGATGCATGCCGCACCGTCACCGCATCGCCGTTTGAAACCGTGCCGGTAACAGACGTGTACGCGCCTCCGCCGACCGCATACTCTCCCCCGATAACGGATACCGGCACGGCGGTAGTGATCCCGCGAACCGCGATCGAGTTCGACTCAATCTCACTCGCTGATGCGACTCCGTTTTGATCGACAAATGTGAACGGTTCCGGCGTCGTATCATGCACGACCTGTACGGTACGCGTCGCCCGCGTCGCAGTATTCCCCGAAGAGTCGGTCGCGTCATAGGTGACCGTATAGGTACCGGCGATACCGGTCGCAACAGTAGTCGCATCAATGGTCGCCGAGAGTCCGGCGTCATGATTGTCGGCAACATCGGCGCCGAGTTCCGTATACGGCTCCCCTACCGTGAGCACCTGCGGATTGGCTCCCCGCAAGGTGATAATCGGCGCCTCTTGGTCAACAACAGTCACGGCGCGCGTCACTTGTGCGGCGTGGTTACCGCTTGCATCCACGGCGTTGTAGGTGACAGCGTACGTACCAAGTGCGCCGGTGTTTACCGCACTGCCGTCAATCGTCAACACAGGAGCGGGATCCGCCGCATCGGTCACCGTTGCACCGGTCTCGGTATAGGCGCCCCCGATGAGTATCGTCTGCGGACTGGAACCATTGAGTACAATGGTCGGAGCCGTCGTATCCGTCACCGTCACCGCGAAAGCGGTCGATGTCGCGGCATTGCCGGCCGCATCGGTTTTGATACAGGTCACCTGCGTCGTCCCAAGCGCAAATGTTCCGCCGGACGCGGGCGTACAGCTTGCGGGAGCGGTCGCATCCACATTATCAGTCGCATCCGGTGCGGTATAGGTGACCACGGCTCCGGCACTTGAGATCGCTTCCACTCCCGTAATATCCGCACGTGCGGCGATAACCGGCGGAGTCGTATCTGAAACAGGGACCGTATACGTCACCGTTACAGTCACGCCGTCGATATGCACAGTCCGAGATGAAGCCGCATCGGCGTTTTCCGCCGAAACAATCACGCCGAACGATGCACTGTTTATTTCCGATGCCGTCCATGAGCGTCCCCACGTGTCAGCGCTCCCTCCGTACGATTTCGATGTGAAAGCGATGGGCCAAAATATGCTCGTGTCGGCTTTCGAAGTCGTCGTCGCGCTGTCGCCAACGAGCGCTACGACGGCATCTCGGACGACATCCACTACCGTAGTCCTTCTGGTAAGAGTCACGGAAATGCCGTCGATTGTCGCATTCGCAGGAATCGAAAAGCCGAAATCAGTGAATTTCAAGTACTTCGTGGTACGCGTGCTGGCAAGTGACACCGACGCGGAACTCGTCCCATCAATCGTAAACGGCGACGTGATCGTGCTCCAACTTATCGTTCCCGCACCGGTCGAACTGTCGTTTACCGCCGAGACGGGAGTATTCGGCCCGCTCGTGTCGGCCAGCGCAACCCGCGCCGAGAGAAACAGTGCGAATCCTATGACACCAATCGACGCTCTGGAAAACTTCATGGCCGTGAAGAGATGTTCTGATTATGCTACCATGCACACACTATGCAAGAGGAGAAAAAGAACATCCCCGCCATTCCGGAAATCTTCCTTTCCCCGTACAAACCGGAAGAAACCGAAGATGGCATCTACGCAATGTGGGAGAAATCAGGTTATTTCGACCCGGACAAGCTTCCCAACCACCCGACGGAGCCATTCACTATCATTATGCCTCCGCCAAATGCAAACGGCCGCCTCCACGCGGGCCATGGCCTTGACATGACACTCAAGGATATCGCCACGCGTTTTGCGCGCATGCGCGGCAAACGGGCGCTTTTTTTACCCGGAGCCGACCATGCGGGCTTTGAGACGCAAGTAGTGTATGAAAAGAAGCTCGAAAAGGAAGGCCGGTCGCGTTTCGGCATGGACCCGAAGCAACTGTACGATGAGATATACGCATTCACGCTCGAGAATAAGAAGTATATGGAGGACGACATCCGCCGGCTCGGAACTTCCTGCGACTGGTCGCGCGAAAAGTTTACGCTCGACCCGGACATTGTGCGACAAGTACAGGACACATTCGTCAAGATGCACAAAGATGGCCTCGTCTATCGCGGCAAGCGCACCATCAACTGGTGTCCCAAACATCAGACCTCCCTGTCGGACGTCGAAACGGAAAGCGTCGAAGAAACCACGCCCTTTTATACCTTCAAATATGGGCCATTCAGTATCGGAACGGTACGCCCCGAGACCAAATTTGGCGATAAGTATGTCGTCATGCATCCGCACGACAAGCGATACGAGCAGTACAAGCATGGGGATGTGCTTGAGGTCGAGTGGATTAACGGACCAATCATGGCGACCATTATCAAGGACGAGGCCGTCGACCCGGGGTTCGGCACCGGCGTCATGACCATCACGCCATGGCACAGCCAAGTGGACTTCGAGATAGCGACGCGCCACACGCTCGACATGGAGCAGATCATCGGCTGGGACGGTAAGCTTCTGCCGATTGCAGGCGAATTCGCAAGCATTAAGATCGGCGACGCTCGCTCGAAAATCGTCGAAAAACTTAAAGCGAAAGGGTTGCTTGAACATGTAGACGAAAATTATAAAAACATCGTCAAACGTTGCTACAAATGCGCGGCAATGATCGAGCCGCAAGTGAAAGATCAGTGGTTTGTGAAAATGGAACCACTCACGAAGCTTGTGGTAAACGCCGTGGAGCGCGACGGCCATATTGACATCCTTCCGGAATACGAGAAGAAAATCCTGCTCCACTGGATGAAAAATTCCATCGACTGGAATATCTCACGACAGATTGTGTGGGGTATCCGCATCCCCGCATGGTTCAAGGGAAACGATGTTGTGGCCTCAATCGATTCACCGGGAGAGGGTTGGGAACAAGATCCAGACACCTTCGACACATGGTTTTCTTCCGGACAATGGCCGCTCGTGACACTCGGATACCCTAGTGGAGCCGATTTCAAAACATACTATCCTACTGACCTCATGGAAACTGGCGCCGATCTCGTATTCAAGTGGGTACCGCGCATGATCATGTTCGGACTGTACCTTGCCAAAGAGATACCGTTCAAGACTGTGTATTTCCACGGCATGGTAAACGACGCAAATAATAAGAAGATGTCAAAGTCGAAAGGGAATGTCGTCTCCCCCATCGACATGGTCGACAAATTCGGAGCCGACGCATTGCGTATGTCGCTTGTGGTCGGCAATCCTCCCGGTTCATCGACTCCGCTTTCCGAAGACAAAATAAAGGGCTACAAACATTTTTCAAACAAACTCTGGAATATCGCCCGCTTTATCTTGAGCAATACCGTCAATACTTCCTTCGAGAAGCCGTCTCTGCTCCCCTCCGAAGACGAAGCTATTTTGAAAAATCTTGATGCCATCGTCGCTGAAGTGACGAAAGACGTCGAAGAATACCGTCTCTATATGGCCGCCGAGAAAGCATATCACTACGTCTGGCACGAGCTCGCCGACAACGTGCTTGAGGCATCGAAACCAATCCTCTCCGGAACGGACGAAGACGCAAAAGCCGCCCGACAATACACGCTCGGAGTCGCACTTGTCACGTCGCTCAAGCTCCTTCATCCCTTCATGCCGTTTGTCACCGAAACCATCTGGCAGAATCTGCCCGGACAAATGCGAGACGCCGACATGCTCATGACCGCCCGTTGGCCCGGCTCTACACGCACAACTACTCCCGGATAGCCACTGTGCGTCTGATACAATAGCTGTTGATGCATCCGACCATGATATTCCTCGCGCTCACCGGCGGGCTGGTTCCCGCGCTTTTCTGGTTGTGGTTTCTCCTGCGCGAAGATCGCGTCCATCCGGAACCACGATCGCTCATCGCGACTTCATTCATCGCGGGTATGGCGGTGGTCTTGCTTGTCCTGCCGCTCCAACAGTTCGCCATGGAACGCTTTTCCGGCGACGACCTCATGCTCTCATGGATCATCATCGAAGAAATTCTCAAGTACAGCGCCGCCCTCATCGTCGTACTCTGGAGCAAAGCGGTCGACGAGCCGATCGACGCGATCATCTATATGATCGCGATTGCGCTGGGTTTTTCCGCTCTTGAGAATGCGCTCTTTATCTTCAGTCCGCTCGCTTCCGGAAACGTCGTCGAGTCGATACTGACGGGTCACTTCCGTTTCATCGGTGCAACCTTACTGCACATCCTTTCATCGGGAACGGTCGGCGCGATGATGGCATTCGCATTTTACAAAGGCACATACGCGCGCGTCATCTACGCGACGATCGGGTTGTGCATAGCTATCGCATTGCATGCACTTTTCAACTTCTCTATAATGAATGCGCATGGAGAAACACTGCTCTCCGTTTTCATGTTCGTCTGGTTCGGCATCATCATGCTTTTCCTTGTCTTTGAAAAAGTTAAGCGCATACAGCGACCACGTAATTCACTCACATCATGATAAAAAAACCTTCACTGTTTAAGCGACTCGCCGGCTCGGTGTCCATGCGCTCCTATGAGGACGAGCCGGAAGACGATTTCGAAGTCGACGCTCCCACAGACGAAAAAAGAGATCCCTCGTGGCAAGGTGCCCAAGAGGAGGTGCAGGAAGAAGGAGAACTCCCTATCGACATGTACCAGACCGCCGAAAGCATCGTCATTCGCACACTCATCGCCGGCGTGAGTCCGGACGACCTCGATATCGCAATCACCCGAGACATGGTGACCATCAAGGGCGCACGGGAAGAAGACCGCGAGGCACCTGACGAAAACTACTATCACCGCGAGCTCTACTGGGGCGGCTTCTCACGCACCATTCTTCTCCCGGAGGAGATCTTGATAGACGAAGCGGAGGCCAAAGAAAAACACGGCCTGCTTGAGATTATCCTACCAAAAGTGGATAAGGCAAGGAGCGCAAGACTGAAGGTGAAGACGAAGTAGCGGAAGCCCTAAAACGCCTCCTCATCTACAGCGGCTCGAAATACCCTGTCACAGGATTCTTTTTGCAGGTGTCCCACTGGTACGCCACCCCGTTCATAACGATATACACACCTGGCGGAGCGACTTGTGTGGCGATGATCGCGCCGCCAAGGTTGAATTCTGCATCGGTGTCCCGTACCCGCGCTGGCTGCAAAGCACCCGTCAGAGTAACGACTTTGTTCGGACAGTACTTCGCAACTACACGTGCCGTATCGATCATGGTGTCAGTCCCGTGTACTACCACACAATGATCTCGTGATTTGTCAGCACACCAATAGGCGATGTAATTCCGATCTTCGTCAGTCATATCAAGACTATCTTTCGCCCGTGCTGATTCGTAGTAGACATGAACATTTTGAATACCAAGACGGTCAACAATATCCTCGACCGCAGAGACAGTCGGGAACGAGAAGTTTTTTACACCTGCACCAGTTCCATACGTCTTATCGAATGTACCCCCTGTGCAGAGTATATGAGTGACCGTCATGTGATTTTCTCGGTTGTTCGAGTGCGTACGTTAATGACAATAACGATACTCTACCATAAGTATTGGCCGGTCGGCGAATATGGCTTGGGGGCGGGCTCGATCACGAGTTCGTAAGTCTTTTCGTGCGTGGTCATTGAGAGTACGGGCGGGCTCGGCCCGAGTCACTAACGATTCTGTTCGCGTTTTTATTCGGCGGGCTCGGTCACGAGTCGCTAATCATAATGCTCCAAGTATTCGCATTCTGATAAGCGCTCTTGACCACGCCTCGGCGACAAGCCCTCGCTCCACTTCGTTCCGCTCGTCTTGTATACCGCCTCCGGCCTTCTCGCCCGCCCCCATAGAGCCAGCCGCAAAAAGACCCGTGCGTACGCACGGGTCTTTTTGCGGCTGTGCTTGGGGGCGGGCTCGAACCGCCGACCCCTTCCTCTTCAGGGAAGTGCTCTACCAACTGAGCTACCCAAGCGAGTGAGAAGGATAACGCAAGCTCGCTTGCATTATATCTTTGAGCGAAGCTTGGGCAAGATTTGCTTACTTCGACAAGTGAGGAGCAAAGTGAGTGTTTACATTCATTTTGTCCGAACGCGGTCGAAGCAAACTTCGTTTACCCAAGCGAGAAGAAAAGAATTTATTCCCCTCGGCGCAAAAACGATTCCAGTTTCTCGATCCCCGGATACGCGCCCACACCGACACCATATTGGTCCATCTGATCCTTTATGGTCCCGAGGTACGGCTCCAGAATATAGAAATACAGCAGGAATGGCAAGCCGATGATAAGCGCGTACCACAATACCCGCAACCACATCTCAATCACGGCATTGCGATGCATTTTCTTCAGGAGTGTATTGTTTTCCCGCGTAAGAGCCAATATTTCTTCTTGTCGATCCGAAGGCATTACCTGCAAGTATACCACCCATATACACGAAAAGAGTGATAAAGAGGTGATTGTTGTGCATTCCTTTCTCTCTGTTATCATGGTCCGATGCGTTATTGCTATCTCAACGGCCGGATCCTCCCCGAAGACGAGGCGAAGGTCAGCGTGCTCGACATCGGACTCCTGCGAGGATACGGCATCTATGAAGCGATGGCTCTCGTAAACAGCACGATCTTCCGGTGGGAAGATCATATCGCCCGTTTTAAGAAATCCGCCGACTTTTTGCGCATCACGATCCCGCACACCGACAAAGAAATCCGAGATATCATTTTTGATCTTGTCGAGAAAAATATATCCGATCGCATGCCGGACGGCGGAGAGATGCCGCGGCTCAATGTGAAATGCATCATCACCGGCGGGCAAGCGCTCGGTGGCATTGACTTCGATCCCGAGACGCCGACTTTTTATATTTTTCTTGAAGAATGGAAACCGCTTGAACCGACATACTACACCGATGGTGCGCGTGTCATCGTACATGAGCACCTGCGCCAGTACCCCGAGTACAAGACCACCAACTACATCACCACCGCCCTTTTGCAAAAACCGATGAAAGAGGCGGGCACGCTTGAAATCCTGTACACATGGAACGGAAACGTGCTTGAGTGCGCGACGAGCAATTTTTTTATGGTCAAAGACGGCACGCTCGTGACCGCGGCGGACAACATCCTCAAAGGAGTGACGAGGAATGTCGTCATCGAACTCGCCCGCGCGGCGGGGCTCACGGTAGACGAACGAGCGTATACGCTTGACGAACTCTTGCGCGCCGACGAGGCGTTTCTCACTTCAAGTTTCAAAGACGTCGTGCCGGTAGTGCAAGTCGGAGACAACACCATCGCAGACGGCCTCGTCGGCGCAACCACTAAAAAAGTTATCGGGATGTTTGCCGACTATCTCCGCACCGGCGCACACTGACCTGTCTATCGCTCACCGCTCGCAGATGTAGAAAAACGCCGGAGGAAAGTTGCGGGGCGTGAAATCGAGCGACGTTTCGGGAAAGTTTCGTTTAATCTCCTTCCAAGAAAGCAGTGAATACTGGATTTGCACATACCGACCGCCCGTACCAAGCGCACCCTTCACCTCCTCAAAGATGCGTGCGCGGAGGGCTTTATTCATGGTACCGACCGGGAGCGTCGAGATAATCGCATCGGCTTTTTCTATTTCTCGCGCGGCAAGATACGCTCCGAGGTTTGCGGCCGAATCATGCACCACCGTCAGTCGCGAGTCCGGTATGCGCTTGAGCGCGGAAACAAACGCAGGCAAAAGCTCAAAGGAGACCAGTTCCGCATCCGGCCGCATCCGAGCAAGGATGGTTTTGGTGATCGCTCCCGTGCCACCGCCGAATTCAACAAGCACCCGCGCACGAGAGAAATCGACGGGTCTGGTCATCTTCTCCGCAACGGCGGACGAACATGGTGCAAAGGCTCCTATCGTCGGCCAATGTTTGAAGGACTCAATTAAAAAATCCATAGTTACGTGACAAGTATATCCTCCGCGAGCACAAACAAAACAGGCGCACTGTGCAAAAACCCTTCCGGTGCTCCCGGCCAGAATCGAACTGACATTACCCGCTTAGGACGCGGCCGTTCTATCCATTGAACTACGGGAGCAAGTAAGGAGGATAATGAAAATACATTTTCATTATTTCTCCGAGCGAAGCTTCTGTATGAAATTTCACAGAAATTTCATACAGGGAGCGAACAATCGTTGTCAATAACCTACGAAATCCCGAGCAACTGCCGCATCTTTCCTTCGTCAAAACCAACAATGATGTCATCCCCGATTTTGATAACCGGCACGCCCATCTGTCCCGTCATCTCGATCATCTCTTTGCGCTTTTCCATATTTTCGGCAACATTAAAGTCTTCATATTTGACGTTATGTTCCTTGAAAAACTCTTTTGCGGCATGGCAGAAATGGCAAGTTGGCGTGCTGTAGATAGTAACGTTCATGCGTATGTATTATCTCATAAGGTTCTATAGTATAGCAGAATGTGGACAGTGGGCATATTTTATTTCTTAAAAATCGAGTTACGCGGCAAACCGATCCCACACCATATCGTGGAGGCTCTTCAGAGTGCGCGCAAGCGGAACATTTTTCACAATGATTGCAAACGGCCTTTGTTGCACGGAAACCGCGAGAATCCAGTCTCCGCCAACTGCAATAGTGGCTTCAATAGGATAGAGTTCCGGGGATACGATGCGAATATCGAGCAACTTCTCTTCCGCCACAGCCATGATTTGTTTCATCCACGGGGTATGCTCGCGCGAAGGAATAACGACGCGGCATCGTATACCTTTTGCCACGCGACGATCCACATAGTCTTCAAAGTACCGCGACCCGAAGAAATACTCGGCATAGGCAGGATTTTCAAACGTTTTCCATACTTTTGACTTTGCTTCACTTAAAAATATCTCGACTGCCGTCTCCACGCCGCCGCGCCCTTCAAAATACTGAACACGCATCTCACCCGAATCGTTTGAGATGCCCTGACTGAAGCGCCCGATGATATCTTTCAGGTCGACACGGCGTCGTTCGAAGATATGTTCAAGATACTTCGGCTCAATCGCACGATAGCGAGTGTGTTTCCTGTGCGACTTGAGTGCTGTGATAAATCCTTTCGCAATAAGCGCCTTTAGCGGCGGATATACCGCTGTCCGCGGGATAGCCGCACGTTCGGCAAGATCGCTCACCGTACCGTCCATTTCATCAAGTGCCGCCATATAAAGACGCGCTTCGTACGCGCTCAGATGAAATACGGCGGCGAGTTGCTTTGCTGTGTCATTCACGACCCAACACTACCAAAGGTCATGTGACTGTCAAATAAACGACGTTCTGAACGTCGAAATTTATTTAATGGTGCGGCTTGAAATAAGCGGTTATATCGAATTATCCACCTTTGGTAATTAAATTTTGACGAAAACTTCTCAGGGGAGGACAGTGGAAGTACCGTAATTAAGCAACCTATGCAAAATAAAAAATACTTTTGGCCCGTGCTCGTTGTAGTCGCTGTCGCATTATTCGGTTGGTGGTTGATGGCTCCGCCGGACAAAATGCCCGATGACCCGGTGAAGATCGGCCTCGTCATGCCCCTTTCCGGAGAACTTGCAGACCTCGGTGAGAACGTCCGACACGGGCTTGACATCGCTTTCGAAGAGAGCGGCTTCAGCTCCGAAAAAATTCGCCTCATATACGAGGATACGGGCGGATTCACACCGGCAGCCGCAGTGACGTCGTTCACAAAGATAACAAAACAAGATCACGCGGATATCATTATCGGCCCACTTGGTCCTGCACAGACGCTTTCCGTGGCACCTACGCTCGATACAAGCGGACTCGCCGCCGCTATCGCCGTCTCGACTTGCGATGACCGGTTCACGGAATACCCGATTCTCTTTTGCATCTACCCGGGGCTTCGGGAGCAAGTGCGCCACGAGGTCGACTTCATGAAACGGATGAGTTGGAAAAACGTGTATTTTTTCACCGAGCAAAGCGAACTGGGCTTGCAAGCGGAGACATTGCTGAAGGAGTACGCGGACGAAATCACCATCGTCGGCGTGGAAAAAGTGGTCTCCGGAACGACAAAAGACTTTCGCACACAGATCGCGAAGGCGGTTGCGACAAAACCGGATGTCGTATTCGCGATGTTTGCCGCTCCCGAGGGTGCGGTCATGCTCCGACAATATGCTCCGCTCGGCAAAGACATCCCCCTCTATATCGGCACGGACGTGAACAACGACGGACTGCGTGACATCTTCGGGACAGAGGCACCCGGCGTTTATTTCGGAGCGCTTCTCTCAAGCGAGTACGATCCGGCCTTTATCGCCAAGTACGAAGAGCGATACGGCATCGAGCCCGACTATCTCGCGGCGCTTGCACATTCTTCAGCAACACTCCTGTTCGACCTGCTTAAAGAGAGCGACTTTCGCATGGAAGATATAGTGACAGAGCTCGTCGGCAGAACAGGCAACACCGCCGTACACAGCTTCCGGTTCAATCAAGACCGCTCTGTCTCCGTTCCTCTGCTCACCTATCAATTCAAGGATGGGAAGTTGGCGCCTTATGGAGAATAGTTGCGTGTATAGTCGCGTAACGCTCCGCGTTCCGCTCGTCTTGTATACCGCCTCCGGTTTCCGATTCCGGTATCCCGCTACAAAAATATAGTCGTCCAGCGCTCCGCACTGTCCTCCTTATTTTTGTGCGGGATACCGGAATCGGACCGGTGCCTCAACCTTGGGAAGGTCGCATTCTGCCACTAAACTAATCCCGCAATATGTCTCTTGTATATTTTGTTATCTCCAGAAAAAGAGCCACGAAAAAGCTCCCTCGGCTGAAACAACTTCCGGAAGTACCGGAGCCGCGGACGTGGTGGAAGAAGTAACCGGCGCTTCATTCATCACGACCACCGCCTGTTCCCCTTTCTTCACCGCATCAAAGCGATCTCTAATCTCTTCTTCGATGCCGCGATTGCTCTCCATATATTCGACGTCCGCCTCAAGCGCGGCGGCATGGGCCTTGAGACGATCGAGCTCGATGAGCCGTTCGGCGTGTTTTTCGGCCGTCTCGCGTTCCTTTTTATAGCGCTCATAGACGCTCGTTGCAAAAAGCGCCGAAGCAATCAACAATACCGCGATCATCGGCTTCGAAAAAAGCCAGCTCTTGATCTTCCGCTTTTCGTGAAAGTCGAACACGTGTGGTATTATATGCTCAAAATCGCAATCCCCCAAAATGCTCTACCACAAGCGTACAAAGGCGGTGATCAAGTGGGTGTGGACCGTACTCTCGGTCGTGATTATCATCAGCATGGTCTTTTTCTATTCCGGAGGATCGCTATTCGGCCAATAGGCCGGGAGGATGCCTGCCACCTCACCATCCGAACCGCTCCGGGTACACCGCCTGCGATAACGGCACACTCGACGGAGTGCGGGCGGAATCCCATCATCACTCCGACCGTACCATTTGCATGAAGACCTCCGGGGGGATGTTCACCTTGCCGGTCGCTTGCATGCGTTTTTTGCCTTTCTTTTGCTTTTCGCGGAGCTTCATCTTGCGCGTAATGTCGCCGCCGTAGAGATAGCCGGTGACATCTTTTTTGAGCGCAGAAATGGTGCGAGACGAAATAATGCGCCCCATCGCTCTGCCCTGAATCTTGGTCGTGAAAAGCTGGCGCGGCAAGATGCCGTGGAGCTTCTCCACCACCTGTTGGGCTTCAAGTTCGACCCGTCTGCGGCCCACCACGCGCGAAAACGCCGGCACGATTTCTTCGGCGACGAGCACATCGAGCCGCTCGACTTCGGCCGGACGCATATCCGCCATTTCGTATGAGAGGGACGCGTAGCCGGAGGTCGCGTTTTTGAGCTTGTCGAAAAAGTTACGCATGAGCTCGCGAAGTGGCATCAAGACCGAGAGAAGATTGCGCCCGTCACCGTACCGGCGCTGTACACCTTCCGGGTATTTCTGTTCGCTTCGCTCCAGAAATTCCTCGGAAGGTCTTGCGGAAGCGCCCCGCGCTTCCTCACCGAATACCTCCGTGTCATCGATTTCGCCTTCATGGTCGTAGAGAAGTGTCATGACGGACCCGAGATACTCCGGCGGCAGAATGATGCGTACGCGCACCCACGGCTCGCGTATCGATGCCGGAGCGCCGTGGTCGGGAAAACGCGAGGGAGCGTAGATAAATTCGGTTTTGTCATGTTCCTTGCCCGTCTCCCACGTCACTTCGTACGCAATCGAGGGCGCGGTAATGATGAGATTGAGGTTGAACTCGCGCTTGAGGCGCTCGGTGACGATCTCAAGATGCAACATGCCCAAGAAGCCGCACCGGAATCCGCGGCCCAAGATGCCCGAGGACTCCTCCTCGTACGAAAGCGACGAATCGGAGAGCTTCAGCCGGTCGAGTGACTGCCGCAGTTGCGTAAAATCATCCTGACTTTCTGTAAAGACAGACGCCCACACGACGGGCTTCGGTTCGAAGTATCCGGCGAGCGCCTCGCCGCGCGTTTTTTCATTCAGAAGCGTATCGCCGACCGAGGCAATACCCGGCTCTTTGATGCCGGTCACGATATAGCCGATTTCTCCGGCAACGAGCGCGTCGAGCGGCCGCTCCGCAGGCGTGAGCATGCCGACTTCAAGCGCTTGAAATGTCTTTTTCGCCGCATGGAAGTAGAGATGGTCGCCCTTTTTCACGCTTCCGTCGAACACGCGCAAAAAAACCGTCACCCCGCGGTGGTTTGAATATTGAAAGTCGAAGATGAGTCCGCGGAAGGCCGCCGCGCCCGAAGGGCGCGGTGAGGGAGCGTGGGACGCTCCCGCAAGACCTTGCGAGCTGTTTTGTGAGCTTTGCGAAACAAAAGAGCCGCAAGGTGTACTGCCCCTGTAAGGGGGCGGGATGCGCACACAAATCGCATCCAGCAATTCCCGCACACCCTCCCCTGTTTTGCCCGAGACAAGCCGCACATCCTCCGGCAAACAGCCGAGTAGTGCAACAATCTCTGCGGTCACTTCGGATACGCGAGCGTGCGGCATGTCTATCTTCGTAAGCACGGGAATAATCGCAAGTCCTTCGCTCCGCGCCATCTCGAGCGTCGTCAACGTCTGAGCTTGCACGCCCTGCGTCGAGTCCACGAGAAGCAGGACGCCTTCGACCGCCTTGAGCGCACGCGAGACTTCGTATGAAAAATCAATGTGTCCTGGCGTGTCGATGAGATTGAGCTCGTACAAAACTCCATCCTCTTTTTGATTGTCCGGATGATACATCATCCGGACGGGTTGCATCTTGATGGTGATACCGCGCTCGCGCTCAAGCTCCATCGAGTCGAGCACTTGCTCTTTCATTTTCCTCGCTTCGACCGTCCCCGTCACCTCAAGCATACGGTCGGCAAGCGTCGACTTCCCGTGGTCAATGTGCGCAATAATCGAAAAATTCCTGATCTGCTTCATGAGAGCAACTGTACAGAAAGACGGATGATTTGGCCAGATATCAATAAAAGGCACTGTTCAGTGACAATGACTAAAGGCCTATATCATCGTAAGAGACAAAATCAATGGCAACACCGCTGACCTCGTAATACGCTCTCTTCAAGGCGATGTAATCTTCCGACGTAACAGTGTTCTCCGCCGACTTTTGGATAAATGTCTCCTGTGAATCATATAGATTGTGGACTTTTGTCCTGTACTCTTTCAGAGAGACGATATAATCGTCATATGCCCGCCGTGTCGCCTCACTTGCACTTGCAAGACAACGTTGGAGCGGAGCGGAGTCCTCAAGATCAATCCATGATAGGTTATTTGATCTAAGTGCATATGTAGCGGCCACCTGCGCTTTGATACGTATATGGGAAAGCGTATCTCCAGGATCAGCTGTGCCTAAAGAACCCCCTCTATAGCGTTTCAAATCAAGAAACGCAAGAAGTTCACTCTTCGTAAAATTCTCCAACAACGCCTCCATCTCTGGTGCGAATCGTTCGGCTAGTGCAAGTGCTTCCGCATACCCTTTTGTGAAGGCGCCATTCGGATCTGTCTCATGTTGATAGATCCAAACGCCACGCGGATCGACAACCACCTCTTTTAGTAGCCGTCTCGGTATTTCTTCAAGCCCCTCGCCATCGACACGAGGCATGCGCGCTCTTGCTATCGCAACGTCGTGATAACTCGGTGGTAAGACGAGGCGCGTCTGTGTCCCGACTTGCATCTGGGATTCGATTTCTTTTGTCATAGTATATCCGCGAGAAACACCATCAAGTACATGCACATGTGCGATCATAATTTCCTCAAGCTCGTTTTTCCGTACCATCTCCGCCACTTCGCCAAGATCTTCGTATACAATGTCTACGTTGCCTTGCTTTCCTTCCTGAGGAACGCTCCATCGACCTGCGCCATACTTCCCTTTTATAAAAATTGCGGATTCTTCGACTGCTCCCGGTTTGAAAACGATACTACGCAATGCTCGAATCCCTTCGATCCATGACATTCCTTCTTTTACTTCAGCCGCCCATACGTGCCTGCCTTCCATTGTGAAAAACACAGTAGCGCCAGCGCCACTGACAGCGGTTTTCAGAAATTCTCGACGCGACAAAACATCTTTAGATCCGCCTTTTGCAGTACTTTCCGGGGTACTCATAAACGTATTACTCCTTCTCTTGCGGGACAATGGGGCTCACCTTCCAAAAACGGCGATGGAACGACCGCCAGATTTCCTTGGATTCCCGGTTGTCGACACCAAAGAGAAACAGTGCACCGGCAAAAAGTGCTATGGTACCGGCGATAAACCCTTGCAGAAAAACTCCCATGACCGTGTCGGTGCGGAATCCGTCCACGAGGATATTGAGGCAGATGTAAGCGGTTGCGCTGATGGCAATGCCCGCTCCGCAGGACTGCAAAAGCACCCGCACGAGGTCACCGAGCGCTTCGCGGCCGTAATGCCGCATGAAGAGGTATACCAAAATGACGCTGTGCACAAGAAATATGCCGGAGAACGCGAGCGGCAAAACAAGGACTTCGGTGCCCGGCACGTTCTCCACACGAAACACCGACGCGAGTACAAACGCAAACGCAGGCGTCTGCGCATAGAATACATGCAGAAGCAATGCGACACAGACGATGCCCGCCGAAGAAAGTGCGGTCGTCACGAGCGGCGTACGTGTATTTCCCGCGGCGTAATACGCACGAACGATCAAGAGATGCACCGATTGGGCGACAAGTGAGATGACAAAGAGGGAAAGAACGGCGGCGGTCAGCCGCGTATCGCTCCAGTCAAATGCCCCGGCGCCATAGATCACCCGCACGAGTTGGGCGCGGATAACGACAAAGAGCGCAGTAATTGGTATTGACCAGAATATGATATGCCGGAGTGCGGCATATACATGTTGAAGGAACGTAATTCGATCACCTTCGGAATAGAGTCGCGCAAGCGTGGGAAAAGCCGCTACCGAATAGGACACGCCGATGATGGTCAGCGGAACGGCTTGCAGATTGTACGCGTACTGCAAGACCGTCACGGAACCGGACGCCATGAGCGTCGCGATGCTTGTGATGGCGAGAAGAACGCACTGCTGGAGTGTGAGCGCCAGCGCCCGCGGAAGCGAGCTCTTTGCGATTGTCGCGAGCATTCGCACATCAACCCGCCACACTACTCTCGGTGCAAGACCGCTGTGGATAACAAACGGTATTTGGATACCCAGATGAAGAACCGCGCCGAGCATGGCGCCGAGTGCGATGCCGGAAAGTCCCCACAACGGATACAACACAACGATGCCGAGGATGATACCCAGATTGTACAAGAGCGGACTTATCGCATAGAGGACAAATTTCCGATGGAGCTGTGTCACCACGCCGAAAAGGTTTGAGAGGGAAAGGAAAAACGCTTGCAAGAGCAGAACACGCATAAGGAGTACCATCGTGGTCTGCTCCGCCGCGTCAAATCCCGGGAAAAGCATCGCGATGATGGTATGCGCAAACAGCGCGATAAGCGCCGCCGCGGCGCCATAGCCAAACAGAAACCAAGTAAACACCGCAGAGAGAAGGTCGCGCGCCTTACTTGTGCTCTCAAGCATACGTTCGGCGACAAAAGGTATGAGCACGTACACCGAAAGCACCGAGGCGAAGATCGCAAAGAGAAGGTCAGGAACGCGAAAGGCGGCCCAGTAGATGTCGGAGAGGTCGCTCGCGCCGAATTGGTATGCGAGCAACTTGTCTCGCACCAATGCGAGAAGCTGGGAACCGAGCGCAAAAAGCGCAAGAATATACGCGGCCTCGTGAAGACCGCGTATCTCCCGATACATTGCCTGTAGCACTCTTCTCACCATCGCATTGATTTATTGGGTTTATTGGTTTGCCGATAACGTCTCACGACTCTGCCACGGGCATTCGCAGGTACATCTTCTATTGCGCCGTTTCCCCCGTATTCGGGGTGTTTACCGGGGTGACAAGTGGCGTATCCGGCGTCGACGAAGCGGTTACCGCCCCCTCCTGTGCGCTCACTCCGCTCGATTCCGGAATGGTAGTCTGCGGTGCGGCAGTCTGGAGAAGGGGTTCCCCACGGTCGAGACGTCCGAGGAGATTCGTGACGATTTCATTGCCGGGATTCGAAGCGAGAACGGCATCAAGCTGTTCGCGCGCTTTGCTCTTTTCTCCGACCGTGTCATACGCAAGTGCAAGGTAGAAGCGCGCGTTTGCGTAATTTTGATCAAGACCGACCGCCTGCCCAAGCGACGATATCGCCTCCTGCATTTTGCCCGATGAAAGCAAGAGGACGCCAAGCTGGAAAAAGCGCACGGGATTTTGTGGTTCAAGTACCGTAACCGCGCGCGTGCCGGCAACCGCCGCATCCGTATTGCCGGCGGCAATATCGAGTTGCGCAAGAAAGAAGATTGCATCGCTGTAATTCGACTTCATGGCGATCGCCGACTCCGCATATTGCCGCGCCTCATCGTTCTTCCCGGAAGCAAGCGAGAGTTCCGCAAGAGTCAGAAGGCGCAACGGATTGTGCGGATCGAGATCTTTCGCTCTGGTAAAGCTTTCGACCGCGCGATCATACGCTCCTTCGATTTTTGCCGGTACCAATGTCGCATAGACGGTACCGAGAATGTTGACATTGCGCGGATCACTCTGGTCCCCGGAAACAGCCACCTGTGCCGCATTGATCGCGCTGTTGAGAGCATTGTTGAACTGCTGTTTCTGCTCCTCCGTCGGCTCTGCGACATTGAGCAGGTTGTTCATCCGGGCGATCTGGTACTCGGCGAGACGGCGCGCATACGCGTCATCACGCGAGAAGATGTACGCCTGTACGGTCCTCGCTTCTATATCATCAAGCGAAGATCCTGCGGCAATGAGCGGAACACTTGAGTTAAACGTATATACCCCCGCATAATGCCTCCCGATAAAGTAGACACTGCTGACCGATCCGATGACAAGCACCAAAAAGGCGATGATGAAGAGGAACATCATTTGGCGGCTACCCTGGCTTGAAATGCCATACGTCTTGGTATGCATGAGCACGCCGTAGGACGCGCTCACGAGACCCGTACAAAGCGCGGCAATGAGCAGGAGCGCCGGACCCGGCACGTAGACCACCGTCATGCCCCAGATGTAGACACCGCCGACAAATGATGTCGTCCCGATAAAGTACCAGAGCCGATCATTCGATGTGGTACGCAAAAGCATCCGCAGGCCGGCGACAAGAAAGAGCGCGAAGAATGCGATCCATGCAAGCCCCCCCAGAAGTCCCATGGTCGCGAAGAAGGTCGGGACATACCCGAAACCGGCGATGAAGTCAGTGTTCCAGAAAATGCTCTCGTTTATAGAATTGTCTTTATATTGACGCCATGCATCAACGAAACGATTCGGCCCGACACCGAAGAGCGCGTCGGAATTGTATACGTTTCGGGTAATATCGGTCGTTGCCCGGAAGGAGGGGCGAACTTCAAGATACGAAATGTTGGTCGCACGACCAATCGCGTTACCTACCACACTTCCGCCGAGAATAAACACCACCGAAGCGACAAGAACCACCAGTGAGACAATGAGAGAGACGGTTGAGAGAGACTGCTTTTGTGCGGCAAGTACGGTTTTGTCCACGAACCGGTCCTTGGTCAGTCCGTAGATAAGGAGCACCAGACTCACGAGACCGAGTACGATCCACACGGCAAAGAAGTTGATCAAAGCGAGCATGACAAGAGCGACAATCACGACAAATCCGAACAGGATCTGTCCGAGCCGCGTCAGACGCAACTGCTCAAGGGCCACAAGCGAAAGCATGATTGCAAGGCCGAAGAAAATGGCGAGATCATTCCAACCCCCGAACGGAGAGAGGGTCGGATCGCCGGCAAACAACCCGAGTGAAAGGAAGTCGGCACCGAAGAGGAGACGAAGGATATGGAAGAGAGAGAGTGCGACCGTGCTTCCCGAAAGGAATATAAACAGGCGCATGATGGCGGTCTTGTTGGTCCCCAATATCGTCCACGCGGATGCCACGAGTGCAAGCAGTACCACAAAGAGCGCGGAGTGCACCTCAAACGTTTCGCCGATAAGCGCGTCGCGGAAGTCGCCCGACAACAGCGCGGAAACCAGCGCGATGAGCGCGATGATCCACAAAACAATGGGGGCCCATAAAAGTTGTACGCGAAACGCCCCCCCGCGAAGAAGAGCGAAACCGTAGAGAATAATGGCAAGAAACACCCCCGCAACCGCGAAGAGCACTTTCGAATAGGCGAATGGCGCCGCAAGCGAAGGAATGAAGAAAATCGGCAGTAAACCGAATACGACAACGAGGACGTATTGCGCAATGGTGATCAGACGCATCGCGATCGGATCATCGGAAAAATGTTCAGGCGATGGCATATGGAATTAAGCGTGTACTTATAACCTCCCTCTCGGGGATGCCTACAGCATAACACAGCCGACAGAGAACCAAATCTGACACCTGTTGAAGAGACGAAAAATACCGGCCTCCTGACGGAGGCCGGTATTTGTGCTCGCTCGATGTACCTATAAGCCGAATTCTGTATCCCGTACGGACGAAGCTGTCCGTACGGGACGATAGCTATTTATCTGGGATGCATGTTGCCATACATCTCAAGCGGCACTTCTCTTCCGGGCATATGCCTCCAGAAAAGACACGGCCTTGCACGCGGGTAGGAATTTAGCCGTTTCACCTCTCATGTCGCCATGAAAGCTCATCTCTCGACCGTGTCGGCCGGGAGATGTCCTTCGCTCTCGCTCCGGACGTCTCTGCTCGCATCCCGTGGGCTTCCCCAGGCGGGCGTTACCCGCTACCCTGCTCTCGCCGCTTGCGCGGCGAGGCGTGTTCGGACTTTCCTCCCCGCCATTGACGACGAGGCAACTATCCGGTACGCCGATAGTATACAATAAAAACTCAAAAACCGGAAATCTACTGCTGTTCGGGCGTATTTTTGAGATCTTCGGGGATAAGGTCGTCCGGTATGGTCACCTTGTCCCCGATCTTGATCCCGAATGATTCGGTATAATTTTGGTTTGTTTCGATCACGAATCGCGCCGGTACTTTTGGTTCAAATATCCGCGGATACGTGTCCGGACGCAACTCCTTCTTGATGTCCACGACCGTAAATTGTTCATCCACCCATATGACGTCGATCACGAGCTTCATGTCGAGCATCCAGATCTTGTGGTAATCGCTTTTGTCAAAGATAAAAAGCATGCCTTCCGTCGGCGCAAGCGTGTCGCGCCCGCCAAGCCCTCGCTCCCGTAATGCGGGAGTATCGGCAACTTCCACACGCAGAGGCACGTTGCCGATCCTGATGAGCGGTGGCTCCTGTCCTATCCGTGGCGGCACGATCGGCGTATCATCTTGGAACATATACAAAAAATAAATCAGGGGAATCGCGATGATAACAAGCACCGTCAGTAGTTTTCTCATAGCGTTCAGATAGGTTCTTATATCACACCCTTCTCCTTCAGCAGATGTTCAACTTTTTCCAGAACTTCCCGCGGCGTAAATTTCGCCTTGACCAAAAATGCGTCAGCCCCCATCTTTTTTGCATCTTCAATCTCATGTTCCTGTCCCAGATTGGAGAACATAATGACCGACACCTGCTTGGTACGGTCGTCTTCCTTGATGCGTCGGAGTACCTCGAATCCGTTTATCCCCGGCATGACAATATCGAGGAGTACGAGATCCGGTATCTGTTTCTCGATCAGAGAAAGCGCTTGCTCCCCGTCAGTCGCCACCGACACGAAAAAGCCGTGTTCCTCAAGGTGAGAAACGGTGATCGACGAGAGAAACGGATCGTCCTCCACAATGAGAATCTTCGCCCTCTGAGCGTCTTCGGAAGGCGGCTCCGACGACTCCCCGGCCCCCAGCCACTTTGCCATCTTTTCGAGCACCTCAGCCGGACTGAACTGCGCTTTCACAATATAATCTTTGACGCCCAGTTCGAGTATTTTTTCTATCTCGACCGGCTGGCCGGAATTCGAGATCACAATGACCGGGATGCTTTTGAGTCCAGAGTCAGCCTGCATCTCTTCGAGTACTTCATACCCGTCTTTTTTCGGCATGACGATATCGAGAAGCACCATATCCGGCCGCGCCTCACGCATCGCCGCAATACCCTCCTCGCCGTCCACCTTCCACACCGCATCGTACCCTTCGGCGGTCAGCTTCTCAAGAAGCAATTCGCCGAGAATGACCTCGTCTTCGATGATTAATATTTTTGCCCTCGTTTTTTCCGCTTGTTTTTTCTTAGTTTCCATACTGTTACGATTGTATCATAAAGGTTTTCCCGGTCCTTTTTGGATCTGTACATCTGAGAGAAATTTGCGGAAGCGCCTTACAGGCGCCGTCCACTCATTGGGTCTTTTGTTTCGTTCCTCACAAAGGCCCTCAATAAGTCTTGCGGAAGCATCCCATGCTTCCTCACCCCGCGCTTCCTCAAGCATCTACGTCCCGCCTGCCGCATGGGGCAATGTCGGGAGGGTAAAGTAAAAAGTCGTGCCGACGTGCTCCTTGCTGTGAAAACCGATCGTGCCGCCGTGCCGATCGATAATGTTCTTCGCCACGAAGAGGCCGAGCCCGGAGCCGTCGGTTTTCACTTTTGCGGCATTGTCGGCGCGAAAAAATTTGTTGAAGATACCGAGTTGCTGTCCCGCCGGAATACCGATGCCGTTGTCCTCCACCGACACCCGTATGGAGTCGCCGTCTTGCACAGCCGATACTGTCACGACTCCGCCGGTGCCGGTGTAGTAGAGCGCGTTCTCGACGAAGTTTTGGATTACGGCCCGGATCTTCTCCGGATCCGCCTCTATATACGGCAGTTGCTCTATCGGGCGCTTGAATGAGAGTGTCGCGTGACGCGTTTCCACTTCTCCCACAAAGTCGAGAAGTACGGTATCAATCAGATCTTCAATGTGGATCTGTTGCAACTCATACTGCATCTTCCCCGACTCGATGCGAGTGACCACGAGCATCTTGTTGATGAGATTGATCGTGCGCTCATTGCTTTCGTAGCCCTTCATGAGCAAGCTTTTTTGCTGTGACGTTAGGTTTTCCGCATGCTCATCGATGAGAAGCGAGAGTGTCCATTTCACGGCCGAAAGCGGCGTACGCAACTGATGCGCCGCGACCGAGATGAATTCCGTCTTCACTTTGTCTAGTTCGCGCAGACGTTCGTTTGCCGTCGTAAGCTCTTTGGTGCGTTCGATAATTCTCTGTTCCACCCCCTCTTTTTCAATCCGCAACTCTTGAAGGAGCGTGAGCACCCGGTTGTTGAGCTCGAGAAATTCCTTGGAACTGATGTCAAAAGATCGTTCCAAAAGCTCGCGATCTCTGTCGTAGTCGTCATACGTGTCGCTCACTATCCGAAGAAAGGCGGCAAGCTCCGGGGAAGCCGGCAGTGTTTCGCCCCATACCTTTCTGATCTGTCGCCCAAGGACGTGATGCATCGTTGTTATGTTTCCCTAAAGGTCGTGATGGTCATCGTCTGATTGTGGAGCTGACACTGGCGCTCCGTGGGAGCAGTCGGGCTGATCTCGCCATAGGAATAGAAGCCGACAATCGCCGCCTGCGCTCCGACTTTCTCCATGACCGCCTCGACTTCTTCCTCGACGCGCTCTTTGAGCACGAGCTTCCGGCCGATGCAACTCACGAGAATGGCAAGCTCCGCCTTCCCTGTGCCCTGCGATTCGATACTCATGCCTGCGGCGCCGGAGGCGCCGTCGACGAGACGGTCGAAGTTTGCCTTCATGAGACGCACGACGACCCCCTCCGGCATGTCGCCCGCAAACGTCATGGACTGCGCTTGCTCGTCAACGGCAAGGATCGTACGCACGACGTCTACTTCTTCCCCCGTTTCGGTCTTCACCTTGAGCGACAAAGGGAAAAGCAGGCCGCTTGCGGGTAGCTCTCCCGCGAGCTCGCCGAGATACTCCTTATAGAGCGTGAGCGCGGGCTTGCCGTCAAGCTCATAGAGTACATTCCCTTGCGCCTTCGTGATCGTCCGGGCGACACCGAACGGATCCCAGCCGCCGAGCGAACCGTAGCCGACCTTGATATGTTCGCCATAAAAGCCGATGCAAACAAGCTTCTTTTCCGCGGGTAGCGCGTCGAGTCCAACCACCGTCTCCTTGAAGCGCGCGCCGTCTCCCACCAGCCCTCCGGTGACCGACACATGTTCCGGCAGTTCGGAGAGGAGTCCTTTGACGAGCGCTGTGCCGTTGACCGACAGGCCGTCTGAAAAAATCATCGCGTGCACAAGACCATCTTTGGGAAGCGCCCGCGTGAGCGACTTACCAACCGTCTCGCTTTCCTCAGCATCCGTGATACTTGCTTCGGCGAATCGGAGCGTGGTTTTTTCGAATTTGATCGCCGTCAGCACCAGCGTATCGTCGGAAACTTCCGTTCTGATAATTTCCCCCGCCGTTGAGGCGCTCAAGACATGCGACTGCGGATACCAGGCACGTACCTCGTCGAATCGCGCATGGTCCTTCACGAGCGCCGTCCCGCCAAAGACGAAGACTAGATCGGGGGATTCGCCGAGCGGCTCAGCGGTAAGCGTCTTCCATCCTCCTTCCGGAGTCCATTTTTTCTGTTCGATTTTCATAACAATACGTGAGTCATCTTTTAAGGTTGCGTACCGTACCAGTGTACAGCGTTTCAGAAGGAGATCCCACCGGCAGTTATCCACGACGTGCCGCAAAACGCCTCCTTCGCCGAGACAAAAGAGACGTTTTGGTCAGGGCGCGAGACTACTGTGCCGTCATACGGTAGTCATTGAAACTCACGTCCATGAAATCGGTGCGAATACCGCCGTACCCTTCGCTTACGATCGCGGCGCCGCCATAGGACTTTCCGTCGTCAATCGCTTCGGCAGTAAGCGTCCACTGCCCCGTCTTGCCAATATCCGTATAGAGCTTGAGGAAAACAGAGCCATCAACCCCGTTTGTCACTACGCTCCGCAGACCGATCCACATATCCTTCGGGATCAGCGTCGGCGTACTCGTCAGATCGTACGTCCCCGGCAAAATCTTTTTCGAGGCGAGCGTGTAATACGTCCCGCCCTTTTTCTTCTTGATGACTGCGTTGCCGTCCACTCGCACGCCCGCGTAGTAGAGGTTGTCACCGTCCTGATAGCGATTAAACAAGAGAAGACCGTTTGAGGCGGCGCGATTGGGGCTCGCGCTCGCGTTATGCCGGTCGACGCGGAAATACGCCTGCTGTGTGTAATTCTGCCATTTGCTCCGCAAGACCAGCCGAAAGATATTTTGCGGATGATAGCCGTTGTCGGTATCGATCGGATTCGAGCGTGCATACGCAAGACGCCATTTTGAGTACATCGGCAACTCCCCATGCACCGTCTTCCCCACGCCCCAACACCAACTGAAGTAATGTGTGGATGATCCATAGCAAACTTCCATGTAGCGTTATGATTGTACGCCGCGAGAGCAGCTTCTTGCACCCATGTACTATTTGAAATCCATGGGATATCAATAAGCTCTCCTGTTTTATCGGTATTTTTCAAAGGATTGTTTCCTGCGTAACTATAGGAGTTGAGTAGTTGGGGATCCCTGATAACTTGTATAGTTCGTTTGTCGACACCAATGTTCAGAAACACCGGATCTTGAGACGTAAACTGCCCTCTGTTCCCATCATAGTACCGTGCGTTGAGGTACGAGAGGTCTGTCTCTTGGTCTTTGATTTCACCGATGAATTGTCTTTGGGAGGTGAATGAGCCGGTGGAGATACGGTCGTCTCCGTAGGGGTAATAGTCGAGGGTTTGGAGGAGTTCTCCGGTGGAGTCCGAGACGGCGTTGGTGGAGTTGAGGTGGTCGGGGTGGAGGTATCTCGTCGTGGTGGCGGTGCCATTGCCTTCGACAGCGGCAAGGAGCGTTCCTTGGTTGTCGAAGATGTGGCGGGTGGTGGTGGCTGTTGCGCCGCTCGTTGCTTTGTTCCAGAGATCGTTGGGGTAGATGGTGGTGACACTGTTTGCGGTCTTTTTGATTCTCTCGGTGGTATGGTCGTATGCGTAGGTGGCTATACTGATGTCAAAAGCGCAAAAAGCATAGTAGATAAATCAGTCTCAAGAAAGTTTCTTTCGATGAAAAATTACAAAATTTACAGTTAATGTCCAAATGACAAACATGACCCACCCTATTATCGTGATCCTAATTCTAGGCTGACCCAAAGGCACCATTATGTCGGAGACTGTAATTAAAGACGCAACTAAAAGAACTCCGATACCGGACAAAAGTAATAATAACCACTCACTTATAACTTTCCCCTTATTGAAAAAGGCAAAAATGCAAAAGATAATAAAAAAAACAAGAGAAGTACTAAGTACCGATATGCTGGTGAGAATGAAAAAAAAACGACCTAGTGTCACAATTATGTCTCTAAGTTCGATAGGTTGAGCGGAGAACGCCCCATCTAAAATAGATGAGTAGACACCAGTATTGAAATAGTAAAACATCATCAAAGTGCTCGCCACAAAAGAACCCGCTATTCCTCCTAAGAACACAAAAAGACCATTTTTAAAAAAGGATTTCATATTCTATTGAGGATAGCTCACTGTGACGTCAATCGGTTTCCCATAGGAAGAAAGCCAGCTATGGAAAGCGTTGTTGTCATCGGTCAAGTCAATACATCCCGCCGAGCCTGCCCTTGAGCCACCATGAATGTAGTAGCCTGTTTTTTCGGTGCTTGTATCAATATTACTTAGTTCTGTTCTTGCTTCCCCCCATGCATACGAACCGCCAGGCCAGAAGCCTGTTTTCTCCTTGATCCCAAATGTCATATATCTGATAGGCTCGCTAAGGGTAGACCCCACTTTGTTCGCGAAACCAACATCTTTCCAGTACTGTACGTTTGCTGGATCTGCTCTGTACAAACCTTCGGGGATAGATGCGTACCCCCGTGACGAATCCCCCGATGTTCCCGTCCAATTTAAACTCGGTACGTCAGTGTTGTATGTCCTATCATAGACTTGCAAAGATTGCCCATTGAATGTTAGACGTGGATTCTGCCCCGGCAGTACAATAAAGTTACCGGTGTAAATCTTGTTGGGGTTTTTTATACCGTTAGCCTTCGTAAGTTGAGATACGGAAAGCGAGGTGCCATATTCCTTATTTATCTGGTTGCGAATTTTACTGAGAGTGTCGCCCTTCTCAATCTCACCAGTCTTGATATTGAACAACCCAGTAGGGTCAATGAACCGTAAGGGGTTATTCCTTGCATACCCGTAGGAGTTCTGCTGTTGGGGATCAATGAGCAGGTCGCCTGTAAGTCTCCAAAACATCGGGTCTTGGCTCGTGAACTGCCCCCTGTTCCCATCGTAGTACCGCGCATTGAGGTACGAGAGGTCTGTCTCTTGGTCTTTGATTTCACCGATGAATTGTCTTTGGGAGGTGAAGGTACCGGTTGCGATGCGTTCGTCGCCATAGGGGTAGTAGTCGAGGGTTTGGAGGAGTTCTCCGGTGGAGTCCGAGACGGCGTTGGTGGAGTTGAGATGGTCGGGATGGAGGTACTTGGTTGAGGTGGCGGCGCCGTTGCCTTCCACCGTTGCAAGGAGAGTACCTTGGTTATCAAAGATATGGCGGGTGGTGGTGGCTGTTGCGCCGCTCGTTGCTTTGTTCCAGAGATCGTTGGGGTAGATGGTGGTGACACTGTTTGCGGTCTTTTTGATTCTCTCGGTGGTATGGTCGTATGCGTAGGTGGATGTGGCGG
>JACQKD010000010.1 GCA_016204695.1 Candidatus Kaiserbacteria bacterium | reverse complement strand
CTTGTTCGATACGGTCATTGAGTGCGCGGGCATTGTGGTATGCGGTGGCGGCAAGAGATGCGAGTGTGTGGTATGCGTCGGCGGGAGTGGTGGCAAGGAGTGCTTGGGTGCGGGTGATGGGATGGGTGAGGGGGAGGAGGGTAACAATCACTCCGGCAAGAAAGATTCCGACTGCGGAGAAAACGGGACGGAAGCGCGAAGTCGGTGTCGATGTTTGGGGCTGTAAAATACTATAATCCGCTAGCGTTGCACGGTTTTCAGACACCAGACCACCTTTAGAGAGGATATGTCCAATTTTCTGTTCCTCGATCCGCACCTCTCGAATTGATTGATTTTGAATTACTTTCTGTCTCGAAATATTTCGTACAAAAGCTCCGAGTGACTCCGGGTCGACAAACCATTGGTGCTTGATTTGAGCCCCGATAATCTTTCGTTCTCGAACAAGACGTCTGACATAATTACCCGTGTAGCCGAACAAGCGTCCCGCCTCATCGGCCGGTACGTATTTTGCATATTCGCCCTGATAGTGATGATTCTCAGATGCAGTCATGTCTGTGCATGTGTAACTGCCTATAATTATATAGCTTTTACCAGTTTCAGGTGCTCTTCGTTGTGCACAAATTAATGTATGAGAATAATAAGATAATAATGTCTACATATCTGCAAAAATAGCTCCTTGGGGCGATATGTGCGGTGTACACAATGACACAGGAGGAAGGAGGCGTGGGAAGTGATAAAAACATCTAAAGAGCTATAAAGAGACGGATCGCAGTGTAGGTGTGGGTTTTCATGGGACATGTTCCGGTACCTTAGAAATACAGTGGAATAGGAAAAAAAGTCTTTTGCCGGTTGGGCGCCAGAATGCCCCGCGGCTCTGCCGCGGAGGCAATGGCGCCATATAACAGTGACGGCGGAGCCGTCTCTTCTGCCAGCAAAACCGCCCCGATGAAATATACTCTCAACATATTTCATCCCGCCAATGCTCCGTCCACTTGCGGCGGGGATGGCCGGTTTTACTTGTTGAAGTTATTAAAAATAAATGGCTCCAGGCAATAATATCTCGGCTAGCCGAGATATTATTGCCTGGATGAACATCCCGGAGAAAAATACTATGGATCACCGGGTAATCAGGCGACAGGAATGCCAATAGAGAGACAAGAGAGACATCATGACTTCCATAAGGTATAGTTGTCTCGAATTACTGAAATGAAAAGATTTTCTCCATTTTTGTCACTTGCGAGCAGGGAATATCGGCTTTTTTTGCTTGGTTTCTTTATTTCCCAGATGGGCATACAAATGCAACTCATCGCGGTCAATTGGCATATCTATGAGATTACACATTCGCCCGTCGTGCTTGGACTTGTCGGCGTGGTGAGCTTCGTACCGATGCTCGTGTTCTCGACCTTTGGGGGTCTCACGGCAGACCATGTGGATCGGAAGTCGCTCTTGCTTGTCACGCAGTCGTTTATCGCGGTTGTCGCGCTCGCGCTTGCCATTGTGACGGCGGCAGGCTGGGATTCGGTTGTTTTGGTCTTCATCCTCTTAGCGCTCCATTTCTCCGCGATGGCGTTCTTCGGGCCGGTGCGGCAGTCCATTATTCCCGATCTCGTGTCTCCCGCGCATCTTCTCAATGCGATCAGTCTCAATACGCTCACACGGCAGGTGGCTGTTATTGTCGGTCCTGCGATCGCGGGTTTTATGATTGCGCTCTACGGCGTTGAGAGCATCTACTATCTCAACGCCGGCGGGCTTCTGCTTGTTGTTGTGACGATCACCGCACTCGCCATCCCGGCGCGGATGCATGGGAAAACATCTTCCTTCAGTGTTGCATCTGTCATGGAAGGTGTGCGGTTCATGAAAAAATCAAAACTTATTCTTTCGACCGCGCTTCTTGATTTCTTCGCATCGTTTTTCGGATCGGCAACATCGCTTCTGCCGATCTTTGCGGTCGATGTGCTTCATGTCGATGCGCGGGGTCTTGGACTTCTCTATGCCGCGACATCCGCGGGCGCGGTGTGTTCGGGTGTCGCGCTCGCGTCAGTGAAGCACCTGCACCATTACGGTCGTGTGATCGTCGGAGCGGTGCTGGTCTACGGGCTCGCGACGATCGGCTTCGGACTCTCGTACTCGTTCCACCTATCGCTGGTCTTTCTGGCGCTCTCGGGTGCGGGCGATATGATCAGCACGATCCTGCGCAACAACATCCGCCAGACTGTTACGCCCGCGCATATGCGCGGGCGTATGACCGGCATTCATATTCTCTTTGCGCAGGGCGGCCCGAAGCTCGGCGATGCCGAAGCGGGGTTCCTCGCCGCGCTTACTTCGGCGCCGTTTTCGGTGGTCGTAGGCGGCGTCGGTACCATCGTGGCGACGCTCTGTATTGCTCTCACTACTCCGCGGTTGCTAAAAGTAAAAGGAGACGACCTTGTATTGTGAGCAGGATTTGGTTTGAGTGCAATTTGCAGGGATAACGGTCTGTGATATTATCCAAGTATGGATGCGTATATAAATCAAGCACTTAAGAAGTCCAAGAAGACGAACCTTCCCGGAAGGGCTGATTTTTGCGCTGTAGCACGCACGACATAACACACTCCACTCACTAGAACGCAAACACCAGCTCTCCCGGGCTGGTGTTTTCGTTCTTTGGTAGGTATCCAGAAAAGGAGTGATAGGATGCAGGTATCGTGGTGCTTTACACCAGCCGAGCTGGAATCGCACAATCTTGATCTCGGGAAGGTGTGTGTGGAGATCGCGGAGGCGTTTCTTGCGGAGCCGCATCTCCTTCATCCAAGCCCAGAAGACTTGGAGACAAGCTTTCGTAATGAGTTGTCCGTTATCGGAGTGGCGGATGACAACGTTGTATGTCATACACGTCTCACTCTCCTGACACAAGACTGGTATGAACTCGGGAGCACGTGGGTGCGCCGGAACTACCGGCGCATGGGTATCACTCATGGGATGTATTCCATTTTTCTTCCCCGACACGAAGAAAGAGATATCCTGGCAACCACGACTAACGAAGATATGCTACGGATCGGCGAATCCTTTGGGTTTGTGATGGTTCGTCGCCAGGATTTGCCGCGGGAAGTATGGCAGGCCAGCTGTACCTGTCCGGCCAAGAAGATCGGTCCGGATGGCCCGACACGGTGCGCTCTTGCGTTCGGCGAATCCCTGCGTACCGAGGGATTGTGCTTTTTTCGGGTGACGGCCCCAACAGCAAAGCGTCACCGGATTGCCGCATAACTTTTCTGGAAAGGAGGTGTACGATTGGCCACGAGTCCCGCGGGATTCTTGGTCAATTTGTTTTTGGGGCACGTTCTCAATATACTACCCACGATATGATCAACATTCACGAATATCGCTCATTGCGAGACGGTCCGGCGGTACTGTTTCTCGGCGCGATTCACGGCAATGAAACATGCGGCCCTGTGGCAATCAATGCGGTGATGAAAAAACTCGAGAGGGGAGCGCTCGCTCTTGAAAAGGGAAGCGTAATCTTCGTGCCTGTCTGCAATCCGGGCGCGTATGCAAAAAACAAGCGGTATGTCGATGAGGATCTGAATCGAGTGTTTGCAAAAAGTCGTGTTCCGAAAACATACGAACGAACGCTGGCGAACATGCTGTGTCCGCTTGTCGAGCATGCCGATGTGATGATCGATCTCCATTCGACCGGCGCGAAAGGTCGCCCTACGGTTTTTCTCGACTTTCCGACCAAAAAGAATCGCTTGCTCGCGAAGGAGATTGGTATTGATCTTGCCATCGCGGGCTGGCCGGAGCTGTACACCAAGGACAACCGGCTTGTCTCGAATGACACCACCGTCTATGCCAACAGTGAAGGGAAGGATTGTCTTCTGGTGGAATGCGGACAGCATGCGGACAGAAGCGCTCCGAAGATTGCGGAACGGACGATTTTGCGCGTGCTTGCGCACTACGGGTTGATACGGACGCGCCACACCCCGACGCGCGCGTCAAAAAAGATGCGGGTGATTACCATGACCGAGCTCTTCATTAAAGAACATACTGACGACTTGTTTTCTCGAAAGTGGAAGCATCTTGAAGTGGTTAAAAAAGGCCGCATCATCGGCACGAGAAAATCAGGGGGACCGATTGTGCTTTCGGAAGACCGCGTCATGATCCTCCCGAAGTATGACCCGCCTGTCGGCAAGGAATGGTTTTATCTCGGAAAATACACTGAATAGTCCGCGCGCCCTACCGGAGAAAAGAAAGCTTTTGATAGCGGTACTCCTTGAGTGCACCCTCCAGATCCGCGTATGATTTGCCCGCAAGGACGCCGCCCGCGACGAATGCTTCTTGGCTGACGTCGGCAAGACAGAATTCGGGCGGTGAGAAGGTTCTCATGGCTTCTTCGGAATCAAACTCGAAGTCAATAAGTACGAGGCCGGTTAGGGCGCCTTCGAATATATCAAACTCCGCGGTGATGTCGCCGTACGGATAGTAGTACCGCGTCTTTTCTATTTTCGGTCCACGCGTGTGCGCAAGACTGTCAAATTCTATTTTTTCAAGCGCGATGGTCTGCTCTTCCTGTTTTGAGGAGTCGGTTCCGTGCGTCGGACGCTTCCGGGTGATCTCACAGCGGTCGCCGAGTTGGCGTATTCGCAGGTCGCGATGCGGCGTGCCGTTGTCGACATACAAATCAACGATTCGCTTGTTCGGGTGCGTATGCAAATCACTCGGCAATGATTTTGCCAAAAATGTCCGTTCGAGTTCAATCATATGGTGGGCGACACAGGAGTCGAACCTGTGACCTCCGCAATGTCAATGCGACGCTCTAACCAGCTGAGCTAGCCGCCCGAAAGTGTGCGGGACACACTTTTGTTCTCCCCAACTATGTATTTCAAGGACTTTGGTATACTATCCTATACCTATACTCTCGGCAATCTCCACCGATGCCTTTTGAAAGGAAGGGTTGATTCATGCGTCATCGACTAAATCGTGCCTAAAACGGATATAGAAAAACAGCAGAACGAAGCCATTCCCAACACGCCGTTGCGGTTTGTGTGGTATGTGGGCAAGCCGCACCTAAAATGGGCGGTGGGTGCTTTCGTGTGTGTGACAATCGGTCGAGTGCTTATGGGCGGCACTTCGTATATTTACAAAATGATCGTCGATACGGCACAGTCGGTGGCAACAGGGAATGCGGAGCTCGGTACGGTGTGGTTCTGGGGAGCGCTGTATGTGGTTGTCATCAATGTCGGGCTTGGCGCATGGCGGATGAGCGGTTTCTTGGGGATGCGCTGGGCCACCGGACTGAACGCGACTGCATTCAACCAACTCTTTGCGTATGTTTCAAAACATAGTCACGGATATTTCGCCAATCGTTTTGCCGGGTCGCTCTCTTCCGCTGTCGGACACGCAAGTGACGGTGCGCAAAATTTGGTTCAATCATTCCTCTGGGAATACTACTCAACGGTCGTTTCGCTCGTGATTACGATCATCCTCATGGCGAGCGTGAGTCCGCGTGTCGCCGGCTTGTTTGTGGGACTCATCATCGTTCTTGTGCCCCTTAATATTTTCCTTTCGAAGCGACGACGGCCGTATGTGGTGGCGCACTCGCGGCAAGTGACGGCAGTCAATGGCCGTGCAGTCGATACGTTTAGCAACATCGCCGCAGTCCGACAATTTGTCCGGGGAGACTATGAAATCGGCTCATTTAGGGAGGTCGTCTCGCTGATGAGGACGAAGAGTCTCTATCAGTGGCAAATGAGCGAGTGGATTTTGGTTTTGAATAATCTCATCATCAATGTATTCGAAGCGGCGACCCTGTTTACGGTGTTGTATCTCTGGTCGCAGGGAGTGTTGACTATTGGCGACATGGTCCTCATTTTTACGCTGTTGATGGAGGTGATGGGTTCTCTGCTCTTTATCGGTAACAGCATGAACGGGTTTATTCGCCGATACGGTGAAATCCAAGAAGGGTTGTCCGAAGTACTTTTGCCGCATGAGATTGTTGACGTGCCGGGCGCGCGACAGCTTGAGGCGTATGAAGGGAAGATTGCGTTTGAGCATGTGTCGTTTGCGTATGGCGACCAGAAGGACCGTGCGGTATTTTCCGGTCTCGACCTTGTCATCAAGCCGGGAGAACGGGTGGGACTCGTCGGTACCAGCGGGGCGGGTAAGAGCACGTTCGTGTCGCTCTTGTTGCGTCAGCATGAGCTCTCCGGCGGGACCATTCTCATTGACGGGCAATCAATCGCGGAAGTGACGCAGGACTCGTTGCGTAAGGCGATGGCGGTGGTGCCGCAGGAGCCAATGCTTTTCCATCGCTCCATTCGGGAAAATATCGCGTACGGCAAACCGGACGCGACCGAGGATGAGGTCGTGGAGGCGGCGAAGATGGCGCAGGCGCACGACTTTATTTGCATGCTTCCGCACGGCTATGACACGCTCGTCGGCGAGCGCGGCGTGAAGCTCTCCGGCGGCCAGCGTCAGCGCATCGCAATCGCGCGGGCGATGCTGAAGAACGCGCCGATTCTCATTCTCGACGAAGCGACATCGTCGCTCGACAGCGAGAGCGAGGTCGCGGTGCAGAAAGCGCTCCATATGCTCATGGAAAAGAAGACGGTTATCGCAATCGCGCACCGCCTCTCGACGCTTCGCGAGATGGACCGGATTCTCGTTTTGGAACAGGGTGCAATCGTGGAAGATGGGACGCACACTTCATTGCTCAAGAGGGGCGGTCTCTATGCATCGCTCTGGAAACATCAGGCGGGAGGATTTTTGCAGGAGGAGGAATAGCGTGCGAGGAGGGAGGTGTAATAACAATCAGCCCCGCGGTCGAAGGCCGCGGGGCTGATTGTGTGCGCACACCGATATTCTTCCGGTTTTGTGTCCACATTTAGTCTCCCAATTCCTCCAATGCGCCGAGCGCATAGAACTTGATGTCGGCAAGAATGTCGGTGCGTTTTTCCAACTCTTCTTTAGTGAGCCACTCCCATACGTCGTCGGGGTTTTCGGGGATGACATCGGTACTTTCCGTGGTTGCGTAGTAGATGATGTCCAAGTGCTGATGCGTGTCCGAGATGTGGTGAATGTTCATATGCGCGGGGCGGGGAAGCATGCGCAATTGAAACCGGTCATCAAGATAGAGTTGCGGGTCGTCTTCTCCTGGAATATGTACCGCAAGGCCGACTTCTTCCATGCACTCACGCTTCGCCGCAGTGAGAGGGTTTTCGTCAAGCTCGATATGTCCTCCGACACCGAGAAATGTATGGTATTTCTCGTGCATACGCAGGAGCACCTTGTCTTTATGCACGATAAAGACAGAAACCGTCCAGTCAATCTTGTCGTGAATATGCGCCATGCGGGAGAAGTTGCCGGTCAAATTTATTCAACCGTGAGCGTCCCCTCCATGCCCATGGCGCGATGATTGCCGACCGAGCAGTAGTAGGTGAACGAGCCCTTCTTGTCCGCGGTGAACTCTATCGTCTCGTTCTTGCCGCTCTGGAGGCGTGCGGTCTTCGCTCCCGCAAATTCGTCAATAACGAAATCATGGAGTCCGCCGTCACTGACGACCGTCATGCGCACTTTTTGCCCAAGCTTCGCGGTAATGGTTTGGGGTGTAAACGCGTAGCTTGCGGCATGCACGGTGACCGCGAGCACATCGTCGGATGCCGTGCTTGTGGCTGTGCCGGCAGTCGGCTGTGTGGTTGTGGCTTGCGGTGTCTCCGTTGTCTCAGCAACCGGCGCCTGCGTACCGCTCGCCGGAGCGTCTGTCACCGTGTTTTGTTCATCGGGGATGACCGTGAGGGGATCCTTGGTAAGGTACACGACCAGTCCGACGATAATGATTAGGCCAACAATGCCGAGAAGTATTTTCATATCATGGTGTGTTTATATGCCGATAGTAATGATAGCTCCACATGAAGGTACCTGACATTCTCCGTCTATTTTACCACTGTAAACGGAAACGGTGAGAATCAACAGGTGGCCGTTTTACCCTTTAACGGGAGGGGAGAATGATCATGCTACACCTCTGTCTGCCGTATATATCGCTTGTTGATGGTAATGGAGGCGTAACCGAGTCCGATACAGATGAAGCCGAGGATGACAAGCGAGATGGGCCAACCGATTGAATCGGCAAAATATTCACTTGTAATATAGGAGAGGTGTGCAAGGAGAAAGAGCGTGCTCACCACCAAGATACTGCGGCTCTTCATGGAAACGGCGAGGAACAGACCGAAGATAACAATCGGAAAGTATCCAAGTTCCCAGAGCCATGAATCAAATACCTCGGAAAATGCGGCTCCGAGGAAACCGACAGCGCCGAAAAAACGCAACAATCCGGCAAGCGGCTTGTTCCATCCGTCCCCGGACGCGTAAGCCAAGAGTATGTAACTGGCTCCTATCGCCATGGTGAGATAGGCGTATATATCGCTGTCGTAATAGTATGTTTCGGCGAGCATGGTACCGACAAGCAGGTAGAGGAATGTGGTACCGTTGGCAACCGCGAAGAAGGCGAGCACCGCATGGCGTTGTACGGTAAGTAAGAGGAGATAAAACACGAAGATCGCCCCGAAGACATAGACGACAGGCCAAAGGGAGGTGAAATCGTGGCCAAGTTCGTAGAGCGTTACCAACGCGCCGCCGGGGATAAGGGTGCCGCCGATTGTGTGGAAAATCGGGCCGATACTTTCTCCCGGCTTTTGTGCAAAAAGGACCGAACCAAGTGCCGTGGTGAGTATGCCGAGACCGAGTGTGATCGCGATGCGGCTTCCCGAACCGATATCTTCCCAGATCTGCCACACAAAGAACAAGAGGCCGGTGATGACAATCGCCACACCAAGTACGTAGAGTATCTTGGTGACGGACATATTTGCGAGGAGATGTCCGGTACCCGAAGGGGATTGAGAGGTCGGCATGTGGCCGACACGGCCGAGCACTTCCTCGCGACTGATCTCTCCGGCGCTCACTCTTGTTGCGAGCATCTCGAGCAGAGTTTCGTTATCCATAGGATTGGTGGCGGATACCTGATCTCGCATTAATGCAAGACCCATCCGACAAAGTGGAAATCATCCTGGTAATAGTATCGATTGCCGCTGTCGACAAGATTCAGCTTCTTTCTGCTGTTTCCCTTGGTGAGGTACTGGCCGTACGAAGATCCGCCGCCGAACAGGAAAAAGAAATCAGCTTGCCGGTCATAGCCGTTTGAGACGGTTATCCCATCGGGAGAGGTAAGCAAACTGTTGAGGGAGAAGGACATGGCCTGTTGCTCCGTGATCTCATGACTCTCGTTTTTTTCGGTATCGTGGAGGAAGAAATGGACGATATATTGTTCGTCCGCATCAAGGGTCCCGTCCCCGTCGAAATCCTTTTCGGGTTCTACCGGGACGCGGACAAGCTTGTTGTTCACGACCGGAAAATACTTCTGTAAGTATCCCCCGCATCCGTACGAATAGCTCTGCCCTTGACTGCAGGATGCGTAGACAAAGTCGTAGTCGGTGGAGATGAACGCCGAGGGAAGATAGGTGCCGATTACCACGACTGCCACAAGTACAAGCGGTAGCAGGAACGCGAGAAATACGGCGAAGTTGCCTTTTAAGAATGAGCGCATGGACGAGAGAGGGATGGACGGCTACGAGACATTCTTGGAGACAAAGCCCCCAAGCTTCATCATATTGAAGCTCGATTGGCCGCCGGAGACCTTTTTGAGTTTGTCGTCAGCGTTAATGATGCGCCCGTCCTTGGCGTCTTGGAGCTTGTGTTCTTTGATATACACCCAGATTTTTGATGTAATCTCCGAACGCGGCATCGGGCCTTTGCCGACAACCTCCTCAAGCTCGGGACTCAAGTTCAGCGGCTTCATAAACGGGGTATTGGTTTTTGCCATGGTATGTATTGGATATCGGTTATCTGTGTAAAACGTGTACTGTGCGTAAGTGTACCATCTTTGACGGAAAGGCAAGGGGGGGCTGTCTGCATAGCGGGATAGAATAATATATCGACCGTATGCGGAGGAGGTGGGACTCGGTCACGAGTTCGTAATTCGCTTCCTTACAGGAACTGTCCACTCATTGGGTCTTTTAGTTCGCTTCGCTCCTAAAAGCCCTCAATGAGTCTTGCGGAAGCTTCAAGTATTCGCTTTCTCACACTCATAACGACTCGCGACCCCGGCTCGGCCGCTGCGCTCCTTCGGTGCTCGCGCCTGCGGCTTTCTCGTCCCACCTCCTCCTCCTTGCTCACTATGTTCGCTGCGGAGGAGGTGGGACTCGACCTGACGGTCACTAATTCGCTCCACTGCGCTTCGCTCATAAGTGCCGCGGGTCACGGCTCGGCGACAAGCACTCCTCGCTTCGCTCGTCGTCTTGTGTACCGCCTTCGCCGTTCTCGTTCCACTCCATCTCGCAATGATGCTTCGCTCGAATGTCTCCCAGACATTCTTGCGAATCATTGCGGAGGAGGTGGGACTCGAACCCACAAGCCCTTGCGGGCGCCGGTTTTCGAAACCGGTCCGTTACCAATTCCGGGCACTCCTCCATGTAACGATCATAACTCTAGCATTCCTCATTCTTTTTCGGTAGTATGGCAACGAACCAAGATAAGTCCAAGGATTGTATTTTGGCCCTATCGTCTAACGGTTAGGACGGAGGCTTTTCAAGCCTTAAATCGGGGTTCGATTCCCCGTAGGGTCACCTCGCCAAAAACAGCCTGCGTTTTTACGCAGGCTGTTTTTGGCGAAAGGAATTGTAGGGGGATCGAAGACCTTGCGAGATAGTTTGGAGCGCGAAGCGCGAACAAAATATCCGCAAGGCTGAAACAGGCACTGTTTCAGAAGGTTGTCGATATCTTTCGACCAAAGGGAGAAAGTATCATACAACCTGAACAGCATCTGTAAGACGTACTGATCCTGTAAGGATCGATTCCCCGTAGGGTCACACAACCCCAAGGCACTCACCTCATGCAGGTGCATTTTGGTAACGTATAACTCCAGTCATACCCCTTCCGTCATCTGAACATATATCTCGTCTAAACGATATTACGTAAAATACGTCCAGTATACATACATATCTCGTCAATACGAGATATGTATGTATAGTGCAATATGAGGTAGCGAAATAAAAGACAAGCGCATTCTTATCCGGCTTTTTTGTTGCAACGCTTTTGTTAGGAGACACAATCTACTCTCCTTCGGGGGGTCTCACTAGTAGTAAAAACTATTTAAATCCACTCTTATGCCAGAGTAGATGAGATATTTTAATGTCCGGTGAGTAAAGTCGATTTGAAACAGAATGCGGGAGATGGAATCGATCCACCGAGACGTCCGGATATGTAGAATTTTGTCCTCAAATTTTGCTGTTATCTCTACTTATCATATACACACCATATGTGCATAAATAATTAGGAAAACCTATATAATTCCTAGATAGTAACGAAGCATAATGCATGGTCGACCCCGGTTCTGTTGAATCGAAAAATAAATATCAAGAATACCTTCCTATTCGCGAAGCGGGGCATTTCTTTGGGTATTCTGAAAACTACATAACCAGACTTGCACGCGAGGGTAAGATTGTTAGCGCGCGAGTCGGCCGGCAATGGCTCGTTGATCCTCGTTCTATCCGAGAGTTTGTTTCCGGTATGTCGAAGCAAAAAATGCTTCGGAGCGAAAATATTCGCAAGGAACGTTACGCGGAACGGAAGCTCAAGCGTATTTTCAAAAAAGAACCCCCTTCTTTTGTTGGGCGAATGGCGACAACGTCGTATCGGCATGCCGCAACACTCGACAAGTTCGAGCCTCGTTTCCGTGCGCTCGCGACCGCACTCGGTGCGCTTGCTACGGGCGTTACGTTCGGGTTCGTTGCGTACACCCAGCCGGTACATGACACACAACGCATGCTTGCGTCTGTGTGGGGAGATGTCATCCAGACAGTTGATGAAATTGCGGAAATGCAGTACGTACAGGCCGCCACCACCGGCTTCTTCTCCACCCTGTACTGCAGTACCACCGCACTCTTCGGCTTCCCCTGCGAAGAAGAAACAACCGGTGACGTGTTGGTCACCACGACTCCTGTTGCACAACCTTCTGCACCACCACCATCACCCACCCCCATCGCCACCACCGCCGTCACCCACGTCACCAACGAGTATG
>JACQKD010000008.1 GCA_016204695.1 Candidatus Kaiserbacteria bacterium | reverse complement strand
CTGGGTTTCTCCTCCATAAAAGATGTTTACGTCCCTAGGGACTTCATCCATCACGCGGCGTCGCTCCGTCAGACTTTCGTCCATTGCGGAAGATTCTCGACTGCAGCCTCCCGTAGGAGTGTGGACCGTGTCGCAGTTCCACCGGTGGGGGTCAGGCTCTCACCTCCCCTAGCCGTCGTAGCCTTGGTGAGCTATTACCTCACCAACAAGCTGATAGCCCGCAGGCCGTTCCCAAAGCGATAAATCTTTACTCTTGCGAGACCATCGGGAATTATCCAACCTTTCGGCTGGTTATGCCCGACTTTGGGGTACGTACCTACGTGTTCCTACCTCGTCTGCCATGGGCCTAAACCCATTCGACTTGCATGCCTCATCCACGCCGCCAGCGTTCACCCTGAGCTAGGATCAAACTCTAATATAAGACGAGAACACAGATTGCTCTGTATTTCGTTCTGCCTCGGATATTCCTTACGGAGCATTCGAGGACTTTCAAGGATACGGCAAAAGAGAATGCATACGCATGCATTAGCTTTTGCCTGAATGCAATAGCTATTCTGTTTTCAAACAACGCCGTCCGGCAATCACGCCCGCTCAAGAAGCTCCGACAAGCGCCACAGCCGCCAAAGCGAGAGACCGAACAGTGGAGGCATTATACGGGTTTTACATACCCAGTCAATAGGCGTACAATCGCCCTAATGCAAGAAGCTACGGATGCACAGGAAACGATCGTCATTTCGGTCGGGGGGTCGCTTATCGTCCCCGACCAGATTGACACCCGTTTCCTCTCCGCCCTCAAAGAACTCATCATCCGCGAAACCGACCCCGCAAAAGGTCGGCATTTTTGTATTATCTGTGGGGGTGGCAAGACCGCGCGGCGGTACCAAGATGCGGCCGGAGCGGTCAGCCGGCTGACTCCAGACGACCTCGACTGGCTCGGCATCCATTCGACACGGCTCAATGGTCATTTGGTGCGCACCATCTTCCGCGATATCGCGCACCCCAAGATGGTTGAAAACCCCGACGAGGTGCTCGACATCTCGCGCGACGCGAAGCTTATCGTCGCCGCCGGATATCGTCCGGGTGCAAGTACGGACCTGCGCGCCATCCAAATCGCCGAACGAGTGAAAGCGCACAAGGTCATCAACCTCTCGAACGTGGATTATGTCTACACCGAAGACCCGCGGAAAAATCCGGATGCAAAAAAAATCGAAAGCATTTCTTGGAGCGATTTTAGAAAACTCATCCCCGCAGAATGGGACCCGGGACTCTCGTCCCCGTTTGACCCCATCGCCGCGCGCGAAGCGGAAAAACTCTGCATAGAAGTGGCGATCATCAACGGCAACACACTCACCGAACTCGAAAATTACCTTGAGGACAGATCATTTGTCGGCACTAAGATTTCTTAGGCTTCCAGCGTAGAAAGCATTTTCTCTATCTGCGTATGAAGTTCGTCGAGTGTGCCGTTGTTGAGGATGGTATGGTCCGCCATCGCCATGACGGCGGCTTTTTGCATGCCATTGGGGTCGGGGTCGTTCATTTCAAGCGCTTCTTGGGCGGCAAATTGCTCGAACGTCACCCTGTCGCTCTCGGACGCACGCCCGACGATCCGCTCATAGCGCAGATGCTGGTCGGCATCGACAGCAAGCAGGATGCCGCCGTTTGTTTTGAGTGTTTCTGCCTCGGCGATCGTGCGGATAGATTCGATAATCGCATTCCCCACACCACCCTCCTTCACGCGCGCGATATATGCAGTAATCAAATAGTCGTTCCCATGCTGTCTGCGCAGATCATTCGCCACGATACGCATGTTCTCGCGCTTCACTTCGAGACCTCTGCGGTTAATTTCATCCACCCAAAGCTGGCGGGCAGGGTAATGGACAAAGTCGTGCTTCTCGACAAGGTAGTCGACCACCACTCCCTTTCCCGCTCCGTCCGTTCCGGTGATGCCGATAATCATACTGTGTTGCGGCGGCTCCAGTTATCCCAGACAACCAAAAGCGGAGACGCCAGAAATATAGACGAGTAGGTACCGGCGATCATGCCGACTGTGAGGGTGAGCGCGAAATCTTTCGTAGCCGAGGGACCGAGAAAGAAGAGGGCCAGAAGCACGATGATGACCGTCACCGACGTGTTGACCGAACGGGTGATCGTCTGCGATATGCTTCGGCTCACGACATCTTTAAACGCTTCGTGGCGATTGCGGTCGTCGTTCTCTTTCAAGTTTTCTCGGATTCGATCGAAAACGACAATCGTGTCGTTGATTGAAATGCCGAGGATGGTAAGAAGCGCAACGATAAAGAGCGCGTCAAGCTCCGCGCCTCGGATATAGCCGAGATATGCAAAAAGGCCGAGCGGAATAAGAATGTCGTGAAGAAGGGTAATAATCGCAACGACACCGTATTTCCATGAAGCGATGGGCTTTGAGACTTTTCGAAACGCAAATGCGATAAAAGCAATAATGAGAATTGCGATGAGTGTCACCGCCACCCACGCCTTCCGTACGAGCTCGGCGCCGATCGACGGGCCGATCGAGTTGAACTGCACCTCCTGTACTTCTCCCTTGTTCCCCAGCGCTTCAAGAAGCGATTTCTTCTCCTCGGGAGAAAGCGCCCGTTGGCGGAGCAGGTAGTCTTTTTCTCCGCTCGGCTGTACCAAGATCTGACCATAGTCCAAGGGTTCGATCGCCGTCCGGATGTCTTCGGCATCCGGACGATCCTGCATATACGAAACGTGCAAGAGCGACCCTCCCGAAAGATCAATGCCGGGTTTCAATCCAAACGTGACAATCGCAATGACCGCAATGAGCGAGAGCGCTCCGGGAAGTATGAAAAAATAATTTTGATATTTGGAAATCATAGTGCCTGTGTTACCACTTCACCCCGGAGCGGAGCAGAAACCGCCCGAGTGGCTTCTCCGCGTCAATACCAAGCGCAAGGAGCAGGGTGCGGGAAATCGTAATCGCCGAGAACATCGAGACAAATACGCCGATCGCGAACACCAGCGCGAAGCCCTTTATGAGCGCCGTACCGAACCAAAAGAGAATGACACTCGCGATGATATGCGCAATGTTCGAATCGCGAATCGCGAGCCATGCGCGACTGAATCCTTCCCTGATCGCCTCTCCCGTCGTCTTCCCGCGGGCAAGTTCTTCCTTGATGCGCTCGGCAATGAGGATGTTCGCATCAACCGCAAGCCCGATCGACAGAATGAACCCCGCGATACCCGCGGCCGTGAGCACCACCGGAATCAGTTTGAAAAGCGCAAGCATGATAATGACGTACAGCACGAGCGCAACAACGGCGACAAGCCCCGGGAGCCGATACCAAAGAATCATAAATATGGCGAGCAGTATGAAGCCGACCACACCGGCGGTCACGCCCGCTTTCAACGCTTCGCTTCCGAGCGCCGCTCCAATCGTCTCTGTGCTTGCAAGCGTGATCGGCACCGGAAGCGCGCCGAGATTGAGACTCCGGACAAGCTCACGGCCCTCAACCGCCGTAAATTTTCCCGTGATCGTCGCTACGCCGTCTTTGATCGGCTCACGGATGACCGGATCGGTGATCATTTCGCCATCGAGGAATATCGCGACTTGTTCTCCGACGTGCTCGGTGGTGATCTTCGCGAAGAGTTCCGCGCCTTCGTCGTTAAAGGTTACCTGCACGATCGGTTCGTTTGCCGCCGCGCCCTGTCCCTGGCCAAATTGCAGTGTCGCATGTTCGAGATAGCGACCGGTAAGGCCCGTATCGATATACCGACTTGCGGTTGAAATCTTTTTCATCTTCAGCGGCTTGCCATCGGCCGTCTCCGCGTCAACCTCGGTATCTTCAAGCGGAACTTCGGGGTTTACCAATTTAAACTCAAGGAGCGGCGTCCTACCAATCGCCTCTGCGGCTTCTTTGATATCGGTCACACCCGGAAGCTCCACAACCAGACGCTCGGCGCTCCCGCCGGCGACGATGCTTCCCTCCTCGACCTGTACGAGGGGCTCGGCAACGCCAAAGGCGTTAATCCTGTTTTCGATAACATCCCGCAGAGCGTTCATCGCCTCCGCCACATCCCCGGACTCGATGTCGGAAACGTCAGCCTCGTACACAAGCCGACTGCCTCCCGATAGGTCAAGCCCAAGTTTGAAGTCGAACCGATTCCCTGTACCTGTCGTTACATATACAAAATAGCCAAGGAATCCGCCGGCTATAAGTACGGCAAGAGCCCGGCATATGCGCATAAAAAGAGGGCTCCAAATAGATGCCAGGCGGGGTCTGCGGTTAGAATCTTTCTGAAAAAGCAGAAGGAAACGGAATGCCATATAACCACACTGTTATAGCAGGTCTTGCCTTGTACGTCTACGCGCCGCCTTTTTCTCGAATGGATACCAGTGCCAGGAGATTCCGAAAAATAAGGGCGACGGTAATAGGTCCGATGCCTCCGGGGACCGGGGTGAAGAGGGCGGCCCTTTCCGCGCAGGCAGGGTCGGCATCGCCGACGAGTTTTCCCGCGTCTTCCGACGAGCCGGCATCAAATATGACAACTCCGTCTCGTACCATGTCTGGCGTAATGAGGCCGGGCACGCCCGCGCCGAGTACGAGAATGTCGGCCTCGCGCGCGAAGCGCGCGAGGCCTTCGGTCTTTCTGTTCACCGTCCGAACATCCGCACCCTGTTGCCGAAACCACACTGCCGCGGGCGCCCCGACGAGCCGACCTTCTCCGACCACGACCACGCGCTTGCCTCTGACTTCCACATTGTGACGAGCAATTATTTCCGCAATCGCTCCGACTACCGGAGGCAAAACGAGCGGCTTTCCGTCGGCAAACAGTTTCTCGGCTTCCGCGCCGATCGCATCCACATCATGACTTGCTGGTATCGCCGCGAGCACTTGCTCCATATCAGTATGCGGCGGGAACGGGAGCTGTACGATACTGCCGTCCGCTTCGGCAACCGCCGTCTTGATGCCCGCAACAATTTCATCAGTCGTACTGTTCGGCGGATATGCTTTCACCTCAAGCGCCACCCCCAGCTTTTCCGCCCGCGCTTTCTTCAGCGCAAGAAATCGTTGTGTCGCAAATGTCGGCTGGCAGGCAAAAATCCGCAGACGGGGAATTTCTCCGTTCTTTTGTATTAACTTCAGTACCTCTGCATCTATAAGCCGCGCAATCCGCACGCCATCTACAATCATAGGAAGCAATGATACCACGCAATCAATCTCCGACATCCTCTACGTACCGATTATATTACTGGCAAATATTAACGCCCCAGGAACCAAGATTCGGTCCACACAGAGTACCGGCACATTTATAGCAGACGGGTTTTGTCTCATAGTAAACCAGAATATGGTACCACTGTGCTTGACCTGCGGTATAGTAGTGATATTGCACTCCGGTGTTACCGGGGTCCAGCGGTATCACGCTCATATACGAGGGAACGAGTGCTGTGGTCAACGGACCAGGAAAGAGAACGTCGCCGCTGGCAGGATATGCCCCATTCGCGTCGTAGTAGAGTTCAAGCGCGGTCTGAACCTGATTTATACTAGCGGAACGATTCGCATCACGTCCTTTCGCTCGCGCGCTATTCAAGTTCGCCATCACCACGCTCGCAAGAAGCCCGATAATGGCAATGACGACGAGGAGTTCTATAAGCGTGAAGCCCTTATTCCTCATTACCGCCTACTATATCACGCTAGAGTCGCGTGACTGCAATTCTCCACAGACCATCATGAGCCGCTTCGCAGGAGCATTGTTTTGATGGTTTTTAGTATAATTTCCAAGTCCAAAATGAGCGAGTGTCGCTTGAGATAGTAGAGATCAAATGAGAGTTTTTCAATCGTGCGCGCAATGTCAACCTCGCCGCGCGGTACCTCGAAGTTGTTGATCTGCGCCCAGCCGGAGAGACCGGGCTTTATGAGATGTCGCATGGCGTAGTACGGGATGGTCTCGGCATACACACGTGCACGGGCGGGAAGCTCCGGCCGCGGTCCCACAAACGACAAGTCGCCCTGCACGATATTCCAGAGCTGAGGAAGTTCGTCAATACGCGTTTTCCGCAGAAACCGCCCGAGCGGTGTTACCGCGTGCTTTGTATCAAGCGTCATCCCTAAATCCATCCCCGTCATCGTGCGAAACTTGTACAAATGTATCGGTCTGCCGTATTGCCCGACACGTTCGGTCTTGTAGAGTACTTTACCGCCGTCCTGCAGTTTTATCGCCAGCGCAACCATGGGAAAAAGAACCACACATGGCACCAGCAACAACAGCGCGACTGCGATATCAATCGTCCGCTTCAAAAACGAATATCCGCAGTGCGGCCCGTCCGCCCTGATGTTTTCAAGAAACCATGCCTTGCCAACGAGCGAAAGCGGCACCCGACAAAACAGCTGCTCGTAGAACTCATGGAGACGAATGAAGCACGCCGTAGCACCGGGAAAGGCAAGGTCGTAATACAACGAGGCCAGCCGTTTTGCATATTCGTCGCTCATGTCCGCAATAATCGTGTCAATGCCGCGCGCAGACACGAGCTCGGTGAGCTTAGCCCGCAACCGCGCGGTACTGCCATACGCGTGAATATCCACCATCTCAACGCAGACACAGCCCAACCCGGCATTGGCGTGCAACGCCTGCGACACCACTTTTGCATCTTCCCCGTTTCCGATGACCACCGCACGCGCAACAGCACCGGGTGATACCAAAGGAAACAAGAACATGCGCCAGTAAATGATAAGCGCAGTTGAAACAATCAGGTACAACGCGAGAATCGTCTTCGGCGTAATCCCAACGGGGAAGAGGAAGAAAAACAGCGCCGCGAGCAGTATGTTGATGACCTGTGTTTTGAGGACAAGGTCGGGCAAGTCCCTGCGCGCAAACACCAGGCGCGTGTCATACAACCCTGCGATAAAAAAAATCAGTACCGAGACGAGCGTGAGCACGAGGAATGGTCCGAGATGCGGCGAGAGTAAAGTCATATCCGGCCACGCTCCATGGCGGAGTACGAGAGCAATGAACAGCGCCGCCATACACGAGAATACATCGCCCAAAAGGAGCAGACCCGCATTCCTCCGTGTTGCCCGTCGCATAGGAACTATCATACGCATCGGGAAGTGGTATAACAAGACAATGCGGTTCGAAGTATGCACTATGGATACAAAAGGGGCGCAAAAAACCATACTGTACGTCATCACCAAATCCAACTGGGGGGGTGCGGGACGGTATGTCTATGACCTCGCGGTTGAAGCGCGCGAGCAAGGTTATACGGCGATAGTTGCTTGCGGCGGCGAAGGATTCCTGGTTGAACGACTCGCGCAGGCGCACATTCCGACCCATACGATCCATTCGCTCCAACGCGATATATCTCTCCTGGCCGACGTAGGCAGTTTTGGGGAACTACTCCGCCTCTTCCGCTCGGAACGGCCTGACATCGTGCATTTAAACTCTTCAAAAGCGGGAGGCCTCGGAGCGCTCGCCGCGCGCAGTGCCGGAGTAAAAAAGATTGTCTTTACCGCCCATGGCTGGCCGTTTTGGGAACAGCGACCGCTCCCCGTGCGCGCGGCGATGTGGTTTTTCTCTTGGATGACCGCACTCCTGTCGCATCATGTCATCTGCATATCCGACTTCGACCTCCGAGCCACCCGCAGGATGCCGGGGGTACGCAGGAAAGTCGCCAGGATTTACAACGGTATAGCGTCAATCGACTTTCTCCCTAAAATACAGAGTGGCCACATACAAGTACTGACCATCGGCGAACTCAATCGTAACAAAAATCTATTCATCGGCATCGACGCGATAATCGCGGCGCGTGCGCGCGGCGCCGACATCAGCTACGACATCATGGGCGATGGCGAACTGCGACCGGTGCTCCGGGAATACATCGCGCGGAAAAATGCGATGGGCTTCATATCGCTCTTGGGGTTCATGCCCGAAGGCAGGAACCAGTACAGAAAGTACGATATCTTCTTCCTCCCGTCCCGGAAGGAGGGCGTCCCTTACGTACTGCTCGAAGCCGGCATGGCGGGCCTGCCGGTCGTTGCGAGCAATGTGGGCGGCATCCCGGAAATCATCAAAGATGACATCAGCGGCATCCTCAAGAGTCCTGACGATACGGAAGGCTTTGCGGAAGCACTGGCACAGCTTGCGAGAGACGCCCGTCGCCGGTCGCGGCTCGCCGATGTCTTAAAGAAAAAAGTGGAGAGAGCTTTCTCGCTTGACCATATGGTGGCGGAAACCATGGCCCTCTACGAGACAGGATGTTGACTGTGCACAGGCGACTAGAAAGGCTTCGCTCCTCGTGCTACCCTGGCGGGTATATGGCAGTAGAATTCGAAGAACAACAATTCAGTCAAAATCAGACACGCCAGGGATATGGGGCGGTAACACAGCTTGTCATGAAGCTCGGCCTCGCAAAGAACACCGCGCAGGCAAACCTCGTCATGCTTGTCATCGCGATTATCGCTATCGGGCTCACTGTCTATTTGATACTTCCCAGTCGAGCCACGGCGCCCGTGCCGCCGACAACAATGATGCCGGCGGAGCCAACACAATAACTCGTACCACTCACAGGAAGCGCTCCGCGGGATTGTACCCGAGGGCGGGGTTTTGTGATGCCCCCCGTCCCGCCCGCATACCCATGACCATGCCGATACCGAGCAATTCGGTGACCAGATGTGATCCGCCATAGCTTAAAAACGGGATGGTCGTACCGGTGACCGGAAGTAAGCCGATATTCATCCCCACGTGGACAAAAAAGTGACTGATGATCAGGATACTGACACCGGCGCAAAAGAGTCGTTCGAAATTGACGGGGCTCTTGAGCGCATGATACAGAATGCGCCAAATAACAATTCCAAAGAGCGCAAAAAGCACGACGATCCCGACAATACCCCATTCTTCCGCATAGGCGGCAAATATAAAATCAGTCTCGTATTCCGGAAGAAACTGTAACTTTGACTGTGTGCCGAATCCGACACCCTTGCCGAACAGCTGGCCGGAACCGACCGCAATCATTGATTGAAACGCGTTATAGCCCGCACCCTGCCGATCAGCAACCGGATTGAGAAACGTGCTGATCCGCTCTTTTTGGTAATCCTTAAGCGCGACCGACCACAAGAGTCCGAATGTGACCGCTCCGAGGATGGCGACAAGCGCCAGGTGGCGCAGGGAGATACCCGACACGAGCACCATACCGAACCAAATGCAGAAAATAATGATCGATGAGCCGAAATCCGGTTCTATAAACACGAACGCCAAGATAAGAAGCGCGTAAAGGCCGGAGACGAAAATATGCTTGAAATGGGCGATCTCGATATGCCGCTTCGAGAAGTATTTCGCGAGCACGATGATCAGTGCGAGTTTGGCGGGATCCGACGGCTGAAGCGAGAAGATACCGAGGTTTATGCGGGACTGGGCGCCGAGCGCGATGTCACCGATGATAAGGACGAGTGCAAGGAGCCCAATGCACGCTATGTAAAACCACAGCCCCGCCGAGCCGGTACGCAAAAAACGATAGTCCGGCAGAGTGGCGGCCATCATAACGACGATGCCAAGCGGGATCCAGATCGCCTGCCGCTCGAAATAGATATTGTCGCCCACATACGAATACATGGTCACGAGTCCGATACACGACAGCACCACGACCGCAGACACCAGCACCCAATCAACCCCTCCCGTCAGCATTCGTGCAAACTTCATACATAGAAACTACCGCACCGCATCACGTAACGCAAAGCTACCAAGGCACAGATCCGCATTACATCTCGACCGGAATTTTCGGCACTACGTCTATGACCGCTGCACCCTCCTCGCAGAGCGCGCTACTGACAGATCGATAGATACGATCGAGGTCGGCTCTTGTCGGCGCTTGAAAACGATGTGTCTCGTCGTCGGCGATGGTTGCAAGGAATGTGTTATCCACGCCGTTGCCGAGCCCAATCGTAAAAATCGTAATGCCGGCCTCGCGCGCTGCTTTTGCGGCCGCGAGCGCGTGTTCTTCCGGATCGTTCCCCGGCTCGGTCGCCTTCCCGTCAGTCAGAAGTACGAGTACTTTGCGGGCATTTCGGTTGTGGCGCGCCGTCGCAAACTCGGCTTGTGCGACCTTGATCGCGTCTCCGATGTTGGTACCGCCGGTCTCCTCCTTCGGATCAATCGCGAGACGGCGCACGACATCACGAGTCTTTGTATGAACGCTGTCGAGCCCTTGTACAAGCGCGGCACCCGTCGCATAGGTCACCACGCCCGCGCGATCATCCTTACGGAGCAATGAAATGAACGAATCAGCCGCCGCAAGCGCCGAGGAAATCGGTTGGGGAGGCGTACCGCCGTCATTGTTCATACTGCCGGAGAGGTCGATCGCGAGGATGACATCGGTCGGTACCTCGCAACTCCGGACCGTTTTCGCAATCGGCTCCGGCCACGTGAACACCACCTGCTCCGGCGCCCTGCCGGCAAAGCGCGGAACAATACTCTGGGAGGAGGTCAAGGCATTTCCCCGCGCGTCAAAAATAGTGGCGATGACTTCAACATCGTCCTCTTCTTCGAGCGACGTGTTGTAGATCACCGTGTCGAGCCGCGGAGCGCTGTCGGCGTCCCGAAGCGTACGTGACTGTACTTCGAATTGCGCGCGGCCCGCAGTGGCGGCGCGCCACTCCAAACTTGGCGCGATTTCGAGAAACGTCCGAGCCGGAATCTTGTCTCCGGTCATAATGCGACCCTCAAAGATCGGGTAGACACCGTCGGGAGGCAAAAATGTGATGCCCGTGCGAGTAGCGATAATATTTCCCCGTTCGTCATACAGTGAAAACGTGTACGGGAGTTCCGGCGTACCGACGCCGGGATTGTGATTTTCCACATACGCCACCGCATTGTATTGCCCCGGCGTCACCCGAAACGCCTGCACCCACGCTACGGTCGGCGGCATGACATCGAACGCGCATATGCGCGCGCACGCACCGCCGCAATCAACACCCCGCTCATCTCCGTTCTGCCTGCCATCGGAGCATGCCGCCGGCGAATAAAAGAACGCGACATACGACCCTGCGACAACAAACGCAAAGAGTACGGCAACCCCCGCTATATACTGCGCCCGCCGCCAAAAGGCCCAACTGCGATACATACCGCCATTGTACCAGATGCGCCAACCGTCCGTGTGGCGCCGCATACGAACGATGTTCGTATGCTATGATGCACCGACACCGTGGATACGCAGCGCACACAATCCATAACCGTATGGTCGGATCTCCTTGAGAACTACCGGCTTCTCGATTCGGGCAACCGGCAGAAGCTCGAAACGATTGGCGGTATCACCATCGTCCGAAGCGAACCCCGCGCATGGTGGAAGCCGGCACTCACCGCTTCGGAATGGAATAAAGCGACCGCATACTACGGCACGGAAGATCATGGTCGGTGGGTCTTTACGCGCCCCATGCCGGAACCTTTTTCCGTCTCGATGCGCGGTCTGACGATCAGCGTCAAATGCACCAAGACAAGCAAACATATCGGCATATTTCCAGAGCAAGTCGGGGCATGGGAACGAATCGAACAGACGATACGCGGAGCAGGCAGACCCCTCACGATGCTAAACCTCTTCGGGTACACGGGACTCGCGACACTTTCCGCCGCCCGTGCCGGCGCGGCGGTGACACATGTGGATGCGTCAAAAACAGCCCTCGGCTGGGCTCGTGAAAATCAAGCGCTCTCCGGTCTTGAAAAGGCGCCGATCCGGTGGATACTTGACGACGCGACGAAATTTGTAAAACGCGAGGTCGCGCGGGGAGTGGGATATGACGCGATCGTCATGGATCCGCCCGCCTACGGTCGCGGTCATCAAGGACAAGTATGGAAAATAGAAGAGGACCTACCTGTCTTGCTGGAACAGTGTCGGGCGGTTCTGTCGCCGAATCCGGTCTTCGTCATGTTGACGACATACGCAATCGAATCATCGTCGCTCTCTCTCGGCAACCTGCTCGGTGACATGATGAAAGACTACCGCGGAGTCGTCACCGCAGGTGAGCTGGCGCTTCCCCATGAATCTTCGGGCAAGCTTCTTCCGCTCTCTATTTTCGCGATGTGGGAGAAAAAATGACGTCCAAGGACGGCGCAACAGAAAAAGCCCCAAGGACGCGGGATCAAATACTGAAAGTTGGCGGCTACCTACTCTCCCTCTTGCGAAGTACCATCGGCGCTGGGAGGCTTAACTTCCGTGTTCGGAATGGGAACGGGTGGACCCCTCCCGCCAAACCACCAACTTTCAGTATTCGATCCTTTTCAACCCTTCAGGGCTTTCCCTGATCGTAATTGCATATCGTATAAAACCGCAAAGCGGTTATGCTTCCTGCACTCGCTCGGACATGAGAGCGCTTCCGCTTCGCTTTAGCATTCTCACGTCACTCGCTCGTTTGGAAGTAAGCAGTTTTTGACGCATGAAGCGACGTTCAACATTCCCTACGAGAGTAACGTCCGATTAGTACACCTCGGCTCCACATGTTGCCATGCTTCCACCTGGTGCCTATCAACCAGATCATCTCTCTGGGGACTATGATTCCTCATCTTGGAGTTGGCTTCCCACTTAGATGCTTTCAGCGGTTATCCATTCCGAACATAGCTACTCGGCAGTGCCACTGGCGTGACAGCCGACAGACCAGAGGTTCGTTCATCCCGGTCCTCTCGTCGTTGATTCCCCTATTTCTAGGAGCACAGACTATATCTTCACCCGTCCTGCTTAGAAAGCAGACGAGGGTGATGGCATGTTACCCATGTGAGCAGTCATCTTGCCGGCTGGCGGATGATTCCTCTCACATGAGTCCGGCGCATATGCGCCAAGTCGTTACGGGGTCAAACCTAATCGTTTGTGCAATACATCCTCTGTCAGTGAACTCTTACTCTTGTAATTTTCCTGCTTGATTGCAAACACGAGAGTCACAAGTGCGCGAAGTTCGATATCGGATAGTTCGCTCATCCGTCGAGACTCAAGCATTCTGCACGCCTTGATGAGCATGCTCGTCTGCTTTGCTTTAAAGCGGATGTACGGTTTGAGATCAGTGAGTATCTTTCTCACCTGCTCAAAGCCGTTGATGCGAAGTTCGGACATACCATCGCTTCGACGCGATATATACCCAATCTTCAACATTTTGCGAATCCAGTGAAGAGGTTCTTCGTGGCGAGTATCTTGATAGAGGCAGATTGTTGCCATGAAGCGTGCGCCGCGCTTTGTGTCGTCGCGCACTTTCACCTGCAACATCAGACTGCCGTCTCCATCCAGAAAACCCGCTATATATGCTTTGTTCAGATTAAGTCGACTTCCCACGGTATTATCGTATCACTTTCTTCGGTCCTCAAGCGAGTTTTGTACACAAGGACTGGCGCGTACCAAACTCTAAAACCGAATGTGACGTAGACTTCACCGTTATAAGCCATATTGTCATCACGAATCTCTTCGTGAAGTAGCAATTACTTACTAGGGACAAATCTCCTCAAGAATCGACGCCTGCAGTAGATAGGAGACCAACCTGTCTCACGACGGTCTAAACCCAGCTCGCGTATCTTTTTAATTGGCGAACAGCCAAACCCTTGGGAGCTACTTCACCCCCAGGATAAGATGAGCCGACATCGAGGTGCCGAACCGTGCCGTCGCTATGGACGCTTGGGCACGACTAGCCTGTTCAATACTTGTATGGCTAGCATTAGACTATATCTTCACCCGCCTGCGCTGTTTCGCTTTGCGAAACAGCGCAGGCGGGGACGGCGTGTTAGCTCCGGTGCGTCAATTCGGCATGGCGCAATCCGGAACTCTGCGCGCACAGAGCGCGCAAGTCGTTACGGGGTCAAGGAATGTCGCCTAGTTTATAAGCGAATAGCGGCAATACGACATATCGTCGTATCAGATCATGCATTTTTTTTGTTTCGGACGGAGAAAAGTAGAGCGCGAAGCCCTTCTTTTTCTTGTCGTAGATGCGCGACACAAGATGAAAATTATGTTCCACCGCGCTTCGCGCAATCTCCGCCTCGTCCTTTGAAACAGTGCCGAGATACAGATAGCTGTTTTTGTCTTTCGGATAATAATACCCGTCATCCATGTACCAGACAGCAAGCCCGAGTGGCTCCGTGAGTATCTCTGTGAGATTTTCCGGAATCCGCTTCTTTCCGTCTGGATAGAGTAGCACGCGCCATGCGCCGAGCGCGGGCGTCGCATTTGATTGCGCTCGCCAGTACTCGTATGTCGCGCCGCTTTTCGGATGTACACGAGAGAGACGAGTCGGCCTTCCTTGAAAAAGATGCGAAAACGCCTGCATCTTCCAGAGGAGGTACTCTTTCTGCTTCGCGCCATGCTCAAGCCGCAATCGCGCATTCTTCGCGCCCGTTTTCTGGAGGGAGCCGTCGCCAAGCAACGTCCCGACCAGAATCGCTTTCTGATTTCTCGTCAAATTAATCTTCTGCATGTTCTCAATACTATCATTCCCGACTTCCCACGGTATTACCAAGGCCCGGAAACTCGTCCGTCTACTGGCGGACGAGAAAAGACCAGCCTTAGCTCCACCGTTATAAGCCGTTCTTGCCGTACTGTATGTGTGGGACAAACAGTACGACATAAGCACAGCGCTTTCTACAAGCGCGGCCTATTTCTCCGCAGATTGCTCCGCGGGAGGACAACGAGACTCTTATTTCAGAGTCCATCCCCAGGGTAACTTTTGTCAGATAATCTCCGGCCGCATCTAACGCGGACCATCGGTTCACTATGCTCTGCTTTCGCATCTGCTCGACACTGACGTCTTGCAGTCAAGCTGGCTTTTGCCATTACACTATCGGCACGGTTTCCATTCGCGCCTAGCCAACCTTGAGACCCCTCCGTTACTCTTTAGGAGGGTAGCGCCCCACTAAAACTGCCTGCCACGCACTGTCCCTGCGCGGTTTTGCCGCGCAGGTTAGAAACTGCCCAAGTAAAGAGTGGTATTTCACTGGCGACTCCACATCCCCCAAAAGGAATGCTTCAAAGTCTCCCACCTATGCTACGCATCAATCAAACAGCCCCAATACGAAGCTACAGTAAAGCTCCTGGGGTCTTTTCGTCTAACTGCAGGTAACCGGCATCTTCACCGGTATTGTATTTTCACCGAGCGGACCCTTGAGACAGTTTCCCAGTCGTTACGCCATTCGTGCACGTCGGAACTTACCCGACAAGGAATTGCGCTACCTTAGGCATAAGTTTCTGAAACATTCGTTCCAGATTTAACCTTGTGGACTATATCTTCTCCGTTTGCGACGGAGCTCGGCGTGTAGTCTCTGAGGATTCTTCAGATGCAAATTGTTCTGATAACGTCTCAAGAACAAATTCTTTTTTGAATTTTCTCTGTTTTCCCTGCGCATTCATTGAAAATGCGATGTCAAGGATTTCGAGAAAACCTTTTTGTGTCAGATGTTCCTTGTCCTTCATTTTCTGAAGAACTTTTTTGAATTTCTGAAAAGCATCCGTCTTGGTTGCCAGTTCATACCGTTCAAAAAACGGAACGATCCGTTCAAGAAGAGTTTTTTGATTCTCAATCGAGTATGTGTATACGCTATACGGGGAAGTCTTCCGATGAATTCTTCCGGTCATAAACACATGATCTTTCAGTATGTTCAGAATATCGACATGTTCTTCATGCTGATATACCTGAAATGCCGGATCAAGCGCCCAATACCATCCTTTCGCGTATTTTCCACTTGGTACTCGTTTCAAAGAAACAGAGAAGCTTGACTCTCCGTCGACGAATCCGGCGACGAAAAATCCAAGATCTCTCCTCTTCATTTTTTGCATGCGATTGTAGTAACGATGATGCACCATTAGCTTAGTGTTGTTACTGCATCTGAAGTCTTTCCTGCTGATTGTCCGCGTCGGCTCTCGAATTGTTACCATCACGGTACCGAGAGTTCATTGCGGGTTTTCCAGCATATAGCCAAGTTTTGTAACGGCCCTTTTCGTTTCTCTCAAGACCCGAGTCTTGAAAGCGTAGCGAAACCACCGTTATAGTTACGGCCGACATTCACCGGGGCTTACAGAGCCCAGCACCCAGCACCACTTTCCACTGTCATTTATTTACGAAGGATATGTTGCAATACGTATCTGCAACCATCTGATTGCGATGATAAATAACCCCAGAAAGTGGTGCTGGGCACCATCCCTGTTTGACCTTCCGGCATTGGTCAGGCGTCACCCTCTATACATCCTCTTACGAGTTCGCAGAGAGCTGTGTTTTTGTTAAACAGTCGCCAGGAAATCTTTCGCTGCGGCCCCACGTCTTGCGACGAGGGCAGGCCTTATCCCGAAGTTACGGCCGATTTTTTGCCGAGTTCCTTAAGGGTCTCTCACTCGTTCGCCTTGGTCTTCTCGACCCAACCACCTGTGTCGGTTTGTGGTACGGATTCGATATCGATATATTTAGAAGTTTTTCTTGGAAGCGTGCTCCCCGGGATTCTCTTTGACGAATCTCCAATTCTCCGCTCCGCTTGGGTCTAAGATTTAACTTGGTGCGGCGGATTTGCCTACCGCACACCCTCACGGCACGGACCCCAATCCGATAAGGGGCCTCGAGTACAACGCTCCGTCCCTCCGTCATTCGATACCGAAGTCAGGGAATATTAACCCTGTGGCCATCGCCTCCCCCTGTCGGGATCGGCTTAGGACCGACTAACCCTTCGCTGATCACCATCGCGAAGGAAACCTTGGTTTTTCGGCGGGCAGGGTTCTCACCTGCCTTGCGGTTACTTGTGCCTGCATTCTCACTTCCATACGCTCCACCTCGGGTCCCCCCTCGGCTTCATCGCAGAATGGAACGCTCTCCTACCACTGTGTGCCTGAATTTTGGAGGCGAGACTTTCCTAAGGTCTCGCCTAAGAACAATAACTAAGAACGGGAGAGTGTTATGTATGTGATTCCTGCTGGAATCATTCCAACCACAGCGGCCATCAGAACACTCCCTGTGAAAGCGTATCCAATGATCGCATACAACCCTCCCTCCGTGACAGCAATGCTCATGCAGTACGCCCGCATGGTGCATCTCACTCTCCTTGTCAGCACCTTTCATCACCTCCTCTCCTTTTTTCATTGTTACTATTTTCCAAAATTCAGGCACACAATCCGCAGTTTCGGTACTATGTTTGAGCCCCGATCATCTTCGGCGCGAGGACTCTTGACCAGTGAGCTATTACGCTTTCTTTAAAGGATGGCTGCTTCTAAGCCAACCTCCTGGCTGTCGATGAATCCTCACCTCCTCGATTTGCACTGAACATAGATTTTGGGACCTTAACCGGCGATCTGGGCTGTTTCCCTTTTGACCAATGGAGCTTATCCCCCACAGTCTAACTGCCGCGCTCATACTCTTTGGTATTCGGAGTTTGATAGGACCAGCGAGCTTGCGCCCTGTCTGGACCTTCCAGTGCTCTACCCCCAAGAGAAGCACGCGACGCCAACCCTAAAGCTGTTTCGGAGAGAACCAGCTATCACGGAATTCGATTAGCTTTTCACTCCTTACCACAAGTCATCCGATGGTTTTGCACGGCCAACCGGTTCGGGCCTCCACGACGTGTTACCGCCGCTTCTCCCTGCTCATGGCAAGCTCATCCCGCTTCGGGTTATATCCTTTTTCTGTTATGGCGCGCTATTCACACTCGCTTTCGCTATGCCTCCGGGGTGCTTCCCCTTAGACGAAGAAAAAAGATACACTCGCAGGCTCATTCTTCAATAGGCACGCCGTCGCCCAGGCGAACCCAGGCTCCGACTCCTTGTAGACATACGGTTTCAGATCTATTTCACCCTCCTTTCCGGAGTGCTTTTCACCTTTCCCTCACGGTACTTGTTCACTATCGGTCTTCAGGAATATGTAGCCTTGCCAGTTAGTGCTGGCGGATTCATTCGAGCTATTCGTGTCTCGAACTACTCAGGAACCGAAACAAGAGAGTCGTGTGTGATTTCACATACAGGACTGTTACCTTCTGGGGTCGCGCTTCCCAACGCGTTTTGTTACCACCACGATTTGTAACTCTCCTCAACTAAATGACGTTCCGGCCCTACAACCCCATCCGTATAAATACGAATGGTTTGGGCTCTTCCCGTTTCGCTCGCCGCTACTCGGGGAGTCGCAGGTGTCTTCTTCCCGGTCGTAATGGCAGTCGTCCGTTTCCGAACGACACACCGACCAGAAAGAAAACACCTTGATTTGCTTTCTTTTCCTCCAGGTATTGAGATGTTTCACTTCCCTGGGTGCGCTCCGTCGTGAGACGGTAACCAGCGGAGCTGGTTGGGTTTCCCCATTCGGACATTCCCGGGTATTACGATTGTTTGGCATCTTCCCGAGACTTATCGCAGCCATACCACGTCCTTCATCGCTTCCTGAAGCCTAGGCATCCACCGTACGCCCTTAACACTCCCGTAGGGAATGTTAAAAACCGCTTCATATGTCTTTGTGCACGCGGTCGCAATGGGCGAAAAGACCCGATTCTCCGGCAAAGGAGAAAAAGACTTACCACCGCGCACGCGTGCACGTCACCATCCGCGATTCGTCTTAAGGACCGAATCGCGGATTACCTGCTTACCTCCACAGAACGTTGATACGTCCTGTGGAGTTGATATGCAATTTGTCAACGACCGCGTGTCCCCATGAGTACGAAAAAACCGCCCTTCGGCGGCACAAGCTCCCTTACGAGATACTTGTATCCGCTAAGTAGTTGCTTTCGTGAGACTCATAAACACGTACCGGTAGTGTACAGCAAAGGAAATCAGAGTCAAGCGATTGTGCGGGCAAGCGGACAAAAACACAACCGCGGCCTGCGGCCGCGGTTGTGTCATACCTCCTCACCTCTTCTTCCGAACCTCAAAGTAGGTACGGAAAGCCTTATCACACGTCCCTTTTGTGGCTCAATTCCTTTGCCACGCGGTCAATGTACCGGGCGGCCGCCTCCTTGCCGCCAAGGCCGAAGGAAAGGCCGAGTGCGAGCGAAATGGCGACCACGATGCCGGTAAAGAGCGTCTGCACAAGCGTCTCGGCGACATCGAGCTGGTCAAGTGCGGCAAGGATCGCGAAGATCCAAACCGCCCAACGCGCCACGGAGCCCACAAAAAAGGGTGACCCTATGTCCGCCGCTCGCGCCGTCCCCACCACCAGCCGTTCCATTACGTCGGCAACGAGCGCGGCCACAAGCAGAATGAGTACTGCGACAATAACCTGCGGCAGATAGAAGACGATACGGCCGAGAAATTCCGTGACCGGCCCGAGTTGCAACATATCGAGCGCCACCATGAAGAACACGGCGATAATAAACCACTTCACCAACGCACCTAAAAAGCCGCCCGATGAAAACTTAAATCCGGCTCGTTCCACCACTTCGTCCACTTTCGCCGAACGCAGAGCATCGTCGACCCGCAAAGCGCCGACGACACGCGCAACAAGCGAGCCAACCCCGGTACCCACAAGCCAGCCGAGAACGATAAGCAGTATCGCCACGATGATCCCGGGCAAGATGGCACCCACGTCAGTGAGTGAGTCCCTGAAGGTCATCGCGAGAGGATCCGTCCATGTATTTACCATACGCATTAACTACGCTATTGATAATCGTACAATCCAGTGTTCATGTATATGGTACTCCGTTTAAAATAAGAAAAGATCCCTCTTGTGCACAGTACAAAACCAAAGGATCACAACGGGACTCTATACGATGCGGTCGGCAGACCGCTCATACACCCTTAGTTTGTCCACCAGCACCTGATGGGCGTAGTCAAAGACGTCCCGTATCAGCTTATCGCGCATATTGACGCGGTACAGGAACTCCTCGGTATCAAGATACGCATACTTGATCTCAATGCCGAGCTCCGATTCAAGCGCGCGAATCGCCTGCTCCACTTTCTGATCCGACACCTTCCGCGCGACCAAGAGCACATCGAGACGCCGGTCGAAGTCGCCGACAAACACTCCCGCCGCAACAACCACATCGAACGCGCCGACTTTTTTGACGTATGTCAGCATCGTCTTGCTGTTGATCGGCGCCGTGGCGAAAAAGAAGGCCTGCAAGGGCTGGAGAAACGGAAACGCACCGTTCAGGGCGTAGCCGAGTACCCGACGTTTTCGCGTACGTTTTCCCGGCAAGGTTTCGAAGAAATACTTGCGCTCTATGACACCCGCACGTTCAAGCATATTGAGCTCGGTACGCGCCGTGCGCCGCACGAGCCTTGCTCTGCGCGCGATCTCCTCGAAACTAAAGATGTTTGTGGGATTGAAAAGGAAAAAACGCAGGAGCTTGACGCATGCGACGCTCCCGAACAATATCGCCAGCGGATCATTCTGGAGCATATGTTGCGAGATTATAGCACCGCAAGAGGGGGACCGCCAAAAAACCGCCTTTCGGCGGTTTTTTGGTAGTCCGTGCGGCCTATTGCACGTTTTTTATTTAAGAGTCACACCCTCTTATTTGAGCGTTATTTTCGCCCCGCTCTCCTCTATCTTCGCTTTGAGCGCTTCCGCTTCCTCCTTCTTCACACCCTCCTTCAGTACCGAAGGAGCCGCGTCGACGAGATCTTTCGCCTCCTTGAGACCAAGCGCGAGCACCTCCTTGACGACCTTAATCACCTGGATCTTCGCATCGCCCACGGCGGTAAGTTCCACCGTGAAGCTGTCCTGCGCTTCCGCACCGGTCTCTCCTCCTCCGGCAGGCGCGGCGACCGCAACCGCCGAAGCCGATACGCCGAAGCGCTTCTCAAGCACCTTGACGAGCTGGTGCAGTTCAAGCACCGACATGGTCTCCACTTGCTCGACGAGCTTCTTGAATTCCGCAGGTACTTCGACAGATTCGTCGACTCCGCCCTTATTCTCTTCCGTTTTTTCCTCTTTCGCTTCTTCGGCAGGAGCCGCCGGAGAGAACGAATCGTTCTCTCCCTCTTCCTTTTGTGTTTCGTCAGCCATGATAATCAGTGATTGAATCTAAATAAATGGTTTAAGCTCTTTTCGTGGCGATGGCATTGAGTGCCAGCACAAGCCCTTGTATCGGGGAATTGATGACATTGACGAACATGCCGCGAAGGACGGGCAGTGCCGGAATCGATGCGATCTCCGTCATTTCCTCTTTCGTCTTGTACGCTCCGGCGAACACGCCGCCAAGAATACTAAGCCGCTGTTTATAGAGGTTCTCGAATTCCCGCACGCCCTGCGCCGGCGCGATGGGGTCCTTCCCGTAGACCACCGCCACTTCTTTCTCGAATGCCGGCCTGGTCCCCGAAAATCCCCGCGCATCAAGCGCCCGGTAGATCAAGGTTTTCTTTGCAACCAAGTAGCCGATCTGTTTGTCGCGCAATGCCTTGCGCATTGCGGTCGTCTCGGCAACCGGCAGACCAGAAAAGCCCGCAAATACGAGCGTCTCGGAGTCGTCCGCGATATCCTTGAGCTTCGCAAGAATAGACCGCTTCTTTTCTTTGGTAATAGACATGCTGAAAGCTCTATGTGTTTCCAAACAGGTTCCAAAAAGCGGTTCGACCCCCAGCTCTCCCTTCGAGTGGGACCTCGGTCGGCGGCTGTACGCCCTTAACCCAGCACCACTTTTCTGTATCGATACAGGAAAGTGGTGCTGGGACCAACTGTCTCTGGCCTGTTGGAAAGGACTATAGCAGAAATCGCCAAAAAAGAAAGTCCGAAATCTAGGAGAGGCGGGAACCGACGATGAAAATAATCACCAGCGTCACCGATACCACGGAGAGAAATCCGAGAAAAAATTTGTAGAAGGTTTTGTTGAAAAGTCGCATATGTACAGTATAGCAAAAAGAAAACCCCTTCGGGGGTTTTCTTTTTAGACATATGCTCTCTGTCTATGGATTTGCCTCTATGTGTGCACGAGTCTTCGGACCGAAGTAGCCGGTGACCGGGGTAATACCGTTTTTCTTCTGGTATTCCATGACCGCGGCTTTGGTCTGGCCGCCGAAGAATCCTGTCGCCCCGGCAGGGATCGAGTATCCCTTTTTGATGAGCGTATTCTGGAGCGACGTGACGTCCGTACCGCTTGCGCCGACATCAAGGTCTCTTGAGAACGATGCCTTCCCTTCCGCAGGTGTTGCGGCGATCAGCATGTCCACTTGCGCCTTGATTTCCGCCGAGACGCTTCCTCCTTGCGCTTCAAGCGCGGCGATGAGCGACTTCAGCTGTACCGCGAGCGCCGAAACGGCTGCGCCGATTCCCGAGGACGACGGTCCGGATGTATCTCCGTCATCATCATCAGCGTCGTCGTCGGAATCGTCATCCGCAGTATCGTCATCGTCATCATCATCGTCGTCATCGTCATCTCCCCCTCCACCACCACCTCCGCCTCCACCACCTCCTCCTCCGCCTCCACCGCTTGAACAGGCGGCATTTGCGGAATCAGGAGTGATGATCACGGTTGCGGCTCCGGGAATCGCGATCTGGCTTGTGTTGCCACTGCAAGTCTCGTTGATGCCTGAGTTGTTGTCGAGCTCGTACCCGTCGAGTGACTGGAAGGTGAATGTGGAAGCCGCCGGCACCGTGACGGTGACCGTCGTCGCGCCGACCACCACCGAGGTGGCCGCCGAGCCACTCACGATCTTGTAGTCCGAGCCGTTGACCGTGACACTCGAATCAGCCGTGTAGCTGACCGCCTGCGCATGCGCCTGCGGAGCCCAGCCGAGTGCGAGCGCTGCCGCTACGAACAGTACCGCCAGCAATCCAAGTCGCAATCCTGACTGCAGTTCTATTTTCTGTGTAATCATTTGTGTTTTTAAGATTTATGCCTGCGAGATTCGACCAAATGTGTAATCTCGCGTTGTGTTTCTAATCAAGCACTTAAGAACAGAATGACTACTCATTCTTAATACAGAGATAATTGAATGTCGTCACTTCACTCTGTGAAGTGAAGGTAATGGTCAAGACCGTCGCAGTAGCGCTTGCAATAACGCCGTCAGCCGCGCCGAATGCGTCCGAAGCCCCGGTATCAGCCGGAGATACGAGACAGATCGGTGCCGCTGTATAGGTAGCGGCAAACGTCACTGTGAGTCCGGTCGCACCGGCATTGGCGTCAGAAGCAATCTGACCTGCCGTGTCGGTAGAACCAGCCGTCAGTGTAGCCGTACCAGCACCAGTCTGAGCACCAACCGGATCAGCTCCCTCAGAAACGAGATGGCCTCCAAGGTGAATGCGTCCCGTACCTGCATTAATGTTCACTCTCGTTGCACCCGTGGTGTTACCGACAGTGATTGTCTTTGCGATAGCATCACCGATGTTGATAGCACCGGTACCAGAGTCAATCGTGACTGCTGTTGCACCGGTTTCGTTACCAATCACGATAGTCTTTGCCCCGCCGGTACCCAAGTTAAGGGTGTCTGTGCCCGCAGTAGCTGTACCACCGCCGATTGTAACAGTCCTGTTCGCTGCGGCCGCCCCGGATGCGATATCCACCGTCATTGCCGCGGCGTTTGCACCGTTGGCGAGCGTCACTGCCGTGACTCGCGGATTGTCAGCCATGTTGAGAGTTCCCGCACCTGCGGTACCCGTGCCGGTCATGATATCAATATCCATGTTTGCGGCAGTTGCGCCGTCAGCGATATCAAGCGTCTGGGCCGCCGTGTTAACGCCGGTCAAGATGCTCACCGCGTTCCCAAGCGTACCGGTGGCGATGTTTACCGCCTTGGCGTAGTTGCCGGTCGCGAGGTTCAACGTGTCCGTACCCGCCGTCGGCACACCGCCGGAGATCGTCACCGTGCGGTTTGCAGCCGCTGCAGCCGATGCAATGTCCACAGTCATGGCTGCGGCATTTGCGCCGTTGGCAAGTGTCACTGCTGTTACCCGCGGGTTGTCAGCCATGTTAAGCGTGCTGGCTCCCGCCGTACCCGTGCCGGTCAAGATGTCAATATCCATGGCGGCGGCGGTCGCACCGTCTCCGATATTTACCACCTGCGCGTCAGCATTGACGCCGTTTGCGATGTTCACTGTCTGCGCCGCAGTCGAAGAGCCGAGGGTGATAGCCCCGGTCCCCGCCGCGCCGCCGATAGCCACCGTTCCGGCAACTTGCGCGCCTGCAACCACGGTGTTTGAAGCCGCGGCCGCATTGAGCGTAAGCGCCCCGTCACTTACGACAGACGTTGCGGCAACCGTCACGTCCGCCTGCGCCGACTGCGCGCCTATGCTGAAACACAGCGCGAGCACAAGCAGTAACGCGAGGGCAATCCTTCCGACTTCTGTCCTCTGAATTATCGTACTCATTTATGTGTAAATTATAAATAATGTTTATAACCTCATCAGGATCCGTGCCCTCGCGCTGTTTGCGCCATGCAAAAATCTTCGATGAGCACTATGAAAATAGAATCTACCTCCATAGTTCTTCACAACACAATGCGCAACGCGCATTTATTGCATAGTACAAGTGTACGATGAACGGCAAGGAAATCGCAGTATTGACTGTGGATAAGAGGAAATCAAAAAAACCGCAGGATGAAAGGTCTGCGGTTTTTTTGATTCTTATTGTTCCGTTGTCGTCGCCGGCTTGGCGGAAGGAGGCGGAAGGACACCGGCCACCGGAGTAGGGGGAGTCGGGTTGTTTATCGTCTGCAGGACCTTGCTCGTATCAGAGAATGGTCCGGAGAAAAGCACTTGGTCCCCATTGAGATACAGATATTCCGGCGCCCATACGAGGTCCTTCAGGGGTGTCAGTTGGTAGGCATCTTTCGAAGGATCGTCGGAGTGCTTGATAAACTGGAGAATATACCCGTCTGTCAATGTGAGCCGAGGGAAGGTCGATAGATGTCCGACATAGGTGTCTCCGGTCGAGAGATACACGATCGAATACTCCGAACTCTGCCGGATGAAAATGAAGAAATATATGACGGCCAATACGATGACGGCCAATACAGCCCCGATGATTTTCGCAGTACGACTATACAGTATATTCATGGATATTTTTTCTATTTACTCTAAATACGGTTGCAATCATAGCGCAGATGCGGCCCCGACACAATCTTACAGATTCAGTACACCTTGCGGCTCTTTTGTTTCGCAAAACTCACAAAACAGCTCGCAAGATCTTGAGAAGCCCCAAGTCTTCGCTTCTCAACAAAAACCGCCCCTAATGAGGGGGCGGTTTTTGTTGTTTCGTCGACCTGTCAGTTCAGATGAAAGACCGAGATTAGCTAGATGCTAGTCGAGGTCATCCAGGTAGACCGCAGGCGTCTGGAAGCGATCCATATCTGAAGTGTACAGAAGGTCGCCGTCCACATCGGTCAAAGCATACAGGATGCTGACGATGGACACGTCGAAGAATCCGTCAACCATGTCCGTACCAGCAGTGTCGCGAATGTCCACGACGATCTGGAAGCGGTTGGTCTCGTCCTCATCAACTCGGAATGAGTTGGTGACATCTTCAGCCAGACCGTTCGCACCTCCGGCAATGCTTGTGATCGAGTTCGTGAATGTGGCAACACCGTCGATGTTGAGGTCGGTCTCGTCCGTACCAGCGCCTTCAGCCGGTGCCGACTCGTCGATGAAGACGTCTCCGTCAACGCCGGTTACGTCAAAGGTAATCGTGAACGTACCGATATCGCTTCTCGCGTTTGCGGTAGCGCCAGAATCACCCGAAGTCTTGACCGCCGTCGGAGTTCCAACAAGGGCGATCTGCGGGAAGACGTCGCGAACTTCGTGCGTGCCTCCAGTGATCGTGCCGATCTTGTCGGCGTCCACGAGCTCCTCGCCGGACTCATCCTCGGCCTCGAATGTTGCGAGGTCGGTTTCCGTCTCTCCGAAGGTAACCTGAATCGTGTCGCCGACATCAAGATCATCAGCAAGATCTACGACATCGGCCTTGACTACAAAGTCGACGTCGCTTCCCGCCTCGATATCGAAGTCGAGATCATCGAAGAGTACTACCTCCGTGTCGCCGTTTGCGTCAGCGGTGGAAAGTACTTCCGAGCCGATCTTTTCGCCATCGGCGTAGAGATCGACAGAGTCGATCACATCATCCGGGTCATCGAAGGTGCCGTTGGCCGCCTCCGCTGTGGTGATAGTGATCGGCAGAGCGTCGATGTTTACATCGGAATCTCCTTCGATCTCGATGTTGAAGGCAAGCACCTCCACATCATCGGTATCGTCGGTCGCGTGCACATTGATGATGTGCGCGTCGTTGATCTCCTCTGCGTCGTCATCACCCTCGGTAATGTGCAATTCGGTGTTAGCCGAAGCCGCGAACGTCTCAAACGAGAAGGTCGTCGCTCCTACGGTCGGGTCTTCCGAAATGGTAGAACCTTCCGCATCCCGGAAGCGTACCGACGTGAAGTCGATAGTCCATGTCTCACCTGCATCGTTCGTATCGAGACTCGATACGCCCGAGACGGCTGCAAACAATGAACCCGTCTCCTCCATGTCAAGTATCGCGCCATCAAGCGTGATGGTCTTGGTCCAGTTGTTGTCGTCGGTGAACGCATCGGCGTCTACCCGACCAACCTCTTCGTCATCAAGCCAGATCGATACCTCGCTTGCATATTTGTCGAAGTCGCGGTTTGCCGTTCCTTCGTCAAAGACGAGGCGTACCGCCGTGATCTCGATGTCCGAACCGTCGCTGTTCTCGATATCGAGACCGGCTACGATGACATCTTCCTCATCCTCGCCGACTTCCTCGTTGCTGTAGCCGGATGAGAGCTCGTACGAATCGATCGAACCGGAATCTCCCGAGAGATCATCGTCGTCATCATCGTCATCATCGTCATTTGCGGTGTCATCATCGTCATCATCGTCATCATCCGATGGCGGCGTTACAACGACTACCATGTCCGCGTTGACTTTCGCGCGAGTAATCGGGCCGAAGTAGCCGACAGCCGGGCTGATGCCCATCGCGGCCTGGTACCTGGCAAGAGCAGCTTTCGTCAACATGCCGAAGTACATTGACTCCATGCCCTTTGAACCGACTCCTGTCGAAGCAACAGCGTACCCCTTGTTGTTGAGGTACATCTGCAACTGCTTTACGCTTTCACCGGTTGAACCGACCGTGAGGTCGCTGGTGAAGGTGTACGACTGCGAGCTTGAGCTCGAAGTCTGTCCCTGAAGCGCCGCGATATCCGCGAGGAGTTTCGCAATCTGCGCCTCAAGCTCTTCATTGGTCGCCGCGCGCGCCATCGGCGCAAACGCAAGCGTGAAGAGCATTGTTGCTGCAACAAAAGCCACTACGAGCTTTCCTGCAACTTTGTTTGTAATAGTCATAACTATATCTATTACCCGATGTACATCGGGCAATTACTATTAATGAAGAACTGATAATATGAATTAATTCACATTAGCGACAGGTATCCCCGCACATACGGGGACCAGTCACTACATCACTATTCCGCGAGTGGTTTATGTATCGACACGCCACAGGCGGATTAGCTGCGAAATATGAGACTGAGTGTCTGTCAGTGCATCCGGCACAGGAAAAGGTCATGCGGTATGACGTCACGAAGACGCCCGTTCCGTTCGTTCTTCTATGTAATTTTCAAAGAGCGATTCACAATAGTATATTCCCCTCGTCGCCGTATTCACTGCCTATGGTTGTGGATAGTTGGCCCAACCCCCGGCTTTCTACGGCCGGAAACCGACCCTATGCACACGCGGCGAGAATACGGTACGAATCGTCACCTGTCAATCAAGGTCTCATGGGAATATCCTTTGTACAAAGCGCTCCGTCGAGAGATGTTCACGCACACTCCGGACAGCTCGCTCCCTACGGTATGGGGACGCACCCCTCAATCCCCCCTTACATCAAGACACAATTACCACACATGTTTGAAAGACGCGCAAGAATGCGTGTCAGGGCATCCGCCAACTATAGAGTTTCGCTTACACACCGGGAGCGAGAGAATACCTGCTCCATCGACGATCTCCGTCCTTTACAATCAAACCGTCCTTTATCATGGATATAACTTCCCTCTGTATCGTTTTTTCTTTATATTCAGGCATTTTTTCGCATATGTCCTTTATAGTTGATTGTCCTTTAGACGCCAAGATGTCCTTTATGGCATTGCGCCGTTCCAGATGTTGTCCTTTATATGAAGTCTGTTCTTTTGGAGTCGGACCCTTCTGTACCGACGTCATCGAGGGTGTGCGAGAAGTATCGTACATGCGTTCTTGCGCGCTTCTCGCGCGATCGCGCTCCGGTCGTCCGACAATCGTCGACGCCGGCTCCGCGGCCAGACCGCCAAATGAATCAATGCCGGGAGCGTCGCTCCGTTCGAGAGCGATATACTGTCGCACTGCGCGGGCGACCGTGCTTATCTCAAGCGACAGGAGGTCCGCAATCTCTGCAGACAGCACCCCGGTAGCCTGTGCCACTCTTGTGGCGCTTTCAAGCGACACCAGCGCATGAAGAAAGGCGTAGAGGTCTTGATAGGCGGAAAACGATGAGATCGAAAGCGTCTTCAACACCGCATCAAGCGTTCGCTTGGCCGATTCTATAAAGGACACTGACGCAGTATTATCTTGTCCTTTATCGGAGTGTTCAACAATATAAAAGACAGTACAAACTATTTTTTCTGTCTTTTTGAAAATATATTTATAATAGGCACTGTCTGAAAGCAACAGGTTGTCCGATTTATAAAAGCTGATTCCTCTTTTTATATCCATACGTCCTTTAGTCTAAAAGACATTATTCCGTGTACTATACTCCTCGAAGGTGTTTCTGTACATTGTGAATTTTTATGGGACGCGCCATCGAACGGCATGCTAGTATTGTCCTGTATATTACACACGCATGGCGCGCCGAAAGAAGCAGTATCGAAAAAATTATTTTGAGGATGTGGCGCCCGCCGCACGACAAGCGATAGCCGCCGTCGTGTTCGTGGTACTTGGCATCTTTTTTATACTCTCGTCGTTCGATCTCGCCGGAGTCGCCGGAGAAATGGCTCACACCGCCCTGCGATACCTTTTTGGTGTCGGATTTTTCCTCGCACCGGTAGCCTGCGCACTCTATGTGTTCATACTCCTGCATCCGCGTGAGGAAGAGCAGGTCGGTATTGCAAAGATCGCGGGAGTCGCCCTACTGTTCTTCGCCTTACTCGGCTTGTTGAGTCTCTATGACGCGCACGCCGGCGGCATCGGCGGCATGATCTTCGCGAAGCCTTTTTCTTTCCTCCTCGGTCCGCTCGCGTCAAGCGTTATCCTTTCCGCTCTCGCCCTCATCGGCCTCTTCCTTACATTCAATATCGGCATTACCGTCCCCCGTTTCGGCATAAAAGAAAAAACAGATGAACCGGCCGCGCCTCCGACAATCATAGACGAGCCGATCATTCACCAGGCGATACCCTCGTCGGAGGAAGAAGCGCCCGAACAACGGGGAAACATCCCGGAAGCGGTTGATACGGCATCACGGAAGCGCGGCGCATTCGCGGTGTCCCATTTTTACGGTCCGTACGATCCTCCCCCTCTCTCCCTGCTTGAAAAAGACAAAGGTACGGCGCGGGTGGGCGACGTCAAAGCGAGCGCCAACATCATCAAGCGCACCCTCCAAAATTTCAATATCGAAGTGGAGATGGACGAGGTCTCTATCGGACCGTCCGTTACCCGTTATGCCCTGAAGCCCGCCGAGGGCGTCCGTATCTCAAAGATCGTCGGCCTGCAAAACAACCTTGAGCTTGCGCTCGCGGCGCACCCCGTCCGTATCGAAGCGCCGATACCGGGAAAATCGCTCGTCGGCATCGAAGTGCCGAATACGACCAAGTCGATGGTGGGTCTCGCGTCCCTCCTGTCTTCTCCGGAATATACGGACTCGCCCAAGCCGCTCCTTGTCGCGCTCGGCAAAGACATCGCCGGGAGCGCCATCTTCGCAAATGTCGCACAGATGCCGCATATCCTCATCGCCGGTACCACCGGGTCCGGAAAGTCGGTGACCATCCACTCACTCGTAACCTCGCTCCTCTTTCGCAATTCTCCCGAACAACTGCGCTTCATTATGGTCGACCCGAAGCGAGTCGAGCTTACGCTCTACAACGGCATCCCGCATCTTCTCACCCCCGTGATCACCGATGCCAAGAAGACCATCCTCGCGCTCAAATGGGCGGCAAAAGAAATGGAACGGCGATACGACATCCTCCAGTCGGAACGGGTGCGCGATCTCGCCTCGTACCATGAGACGGTCTATTTTCCCGCGCGCGACGCGACGCGGAAGGGGCAGGGGCCGGAGGACATGCCCGAGCCCCTGCCGTACATCGTCATTATCATCGACGAACTCGCCGATATCATGCAAGCGTATCCGCGCGAACTTGAAGCATGTGTCGTCCGGCTCGCACAGATGAGCCGCGCGGTCGGCATACATCTCATGCTCTCGACACAACGCCCATCGGTCAATGTCATCACCGGCCTGATCAAGGCCAATATCCCCACTCGGCTCGCACTGCAGGTCGCATCGCAGATCGACTCCCGCACGATTCTCGATCAAACGGGCGCGGAAAAACTGCTGGGGGCGGGCGACATGCTGTACCTCTCCGGCGAGATGTCGAAGCCCAAGCGTATCCAATCAGCCTTTCTTTCCGAAGGAGAAGTCAAGAAAGTCACGGAGTACCTGCGCAAACAGCACGACGCCCAGGAGCTCGACGCGATTGATCTCTCGGGCGCCGGCAAAGATCCTGTGGAGGCGGATGCGTTTTTCTCGTCGGTCGCCGATGACGATGATGACGACCTGTACGAAGAAGCGAAAGGTCTCGTTACCGAAGCCGGGAAGGCCTCGACATCCTACCTCCAGCGCCGTCTGCGGATCGGCTACTCGCGCGCGGCACGACTCGTCGACCTCCTCGAAGAACGAGGCGTGATCGGGCCGGCCGACGGCGGACGACCGAGGGAAGTCCTGCGGGCCCCGGGTGAGGACGACGCGGGAAACACCGTATGAGTACATACCGTTCGTACACACTCGGACGCCTCTTGAAGTGGCTTGCCGGCGCGGCCGCGACAGCCGCGCTCGGGTGGTACATCGTCTTCCAGGCATGGCCGTTGATCACCGGTCCCGCACTCACCCTTGATCCCATGCCGGTTGCGCAAAGCGGCCGCGTGACGACCGTGAGCGGCACGGCCCGCAACGTGACGACGATCACCCTCAACGATCGACCGATATTTACCGACGACGAGGGCCATTTTCAAGAAGCGTTGGTGCTCGAAAACGGGTATACTATACTGACGTTGCGCGCAAAGGACCGCTATGGCCGCAAAAAAACACTTGAACAGGCACTCGTGTATGCACCGGCATACAGTAGCGCGGACGAGCGTTAATCATCTCTAACAGTACTTCTATGGCACCGAAAAAAACCATGCCGAAACCAAAAGACCCCGTTGTTGCGAATGCAGAGGGTGTCTCTGAACCGAGACGCAGTATCGCGGACATCGCGGAAACCCTGCGGAGCATCAAGACGAAATTCGGCGACGAAGCAATGATGATGCTCGGCGATCAGCAGAAGGTGGACGTCGATGCGATCCCTACCGGTTCGATCGGTCTTGATGACGCACTCGGCATCGGCGGACTTCCCCGCGGGCGCGTCATCGAGATATTCGGACCGGAAGCGTCGGGGAAAACCACGCTCACCCTCCACGTGATCGCGGAGGCCCAGCGCGCCGGAGGCATCTGCGCGTTTATCGACGCCGAGCATGCGCTCGACCCGGAATACGCGAAAAAAATCGGAGTGAAAATCGAGGAACTTTTGATCTCACAGCCGGACACCGGCGAGCAGGCGCTTGAAATCGTCGAGTCACTCGTGCGATCGGGCAAGGTCGATGTCGTCGTCATCGACTCGGTCGCCGCGCTTACCCCGAAAGACGAAATCGAAGGCGAAATGGGCGCGCACCATGTCGGCAAGCAGGCGCGGCTTATGTCGCAAGCGTTACGCAAGCTCACGGCGATCGTATCCAAAACAAAGACAGTCGTTATTTTCATCAATCAGATCCGCATGCAGATCGGCGTGATGTTCGGCAATCCCGAGACCACGCCGGGCGGCAAGGCGCTCAAATTTTACACATCGGTGCGTCTCGACATCCGTCGCATCGCGCAGATCAAAAAAGGCGATGAGGTGGTCGGCGGGCGGCACCGCGTGAAAGTGGTAAAAAACAAAGTCGCCGCGCCATTCCAATCCACCGAGTTTGACCTCATCTACAACGAAGGCATCAGCCGCGAAGGCGAGCTCCTCGCACTCGGCGAAAAATTCAAGTTGGTCGGCAAATCAGGATCGTCCTACAACTACGGCGAACACAAACTCGGCCGCGGATACGATGCCGCGCGCACCTATCTCCGCGAGAACAAGAAAGTCGGCGACCAACTTTTGAAAGAAATCCGAGTAGAGCTGAAAAAAGAGTAGCGGCGACACCCCCGATGAAAACCGATGGGCCGCTAGGCGCGGAAGACGCATGAATAATACGGCGACCAAGGCTCCGCAACAACGCGGATCGCGATTTTCAGCGGAATGTGATAGTGTGTCTTTCTGTGTAAAAATATTCCCATGGCCATGCTCGCATACAACGAAATACTCCCGAAGAAAGTTATTATCCACAATGACGAACCTTTTGTCGTGGTGTCCGCGCACGTCTTCCGCAAACAACAGCGCAAACCGGTCAATCAGACAAAGCTCAAGGGCCTGAAATCGGGCAAATTCATCGAGCAGACATTTCATCAGAATGAGAGCGTGCGGGAAGCGGATATCTCCGACCGCCCCATCACCTTCCTCTACGGAAACCGCGGCGAGTACTTTTTCTGCGAACCGGACGACCCGTCAAAACGATTTTCTCTTGCCGAAGATCTCGTCGGCCCCGCCGGCAAGTATTTGAAGCCGAAAAGCGAAGTGACCGCAATCGTCTACAATGACGAGATTATCGGCGTAACACTACCGATCAAGATGGAGCTTATGGTCACGGAAGCCGACCCTGCGACCAAGGGCAACACCGCCCAGGGCGCCACAAAGGAAGTTGTGCTCGAAACCGGCGCCACGATCATGGTCCCCATGTTCATCAATCAAGGCGACGTCATCCGCATCAATACCGAGACTGACGAATATACCGAGCGCATATCGAAGAGTTAGATTGAAAGAACCGGATTGAGAATCTAAAAACAGGCGCGGCTTTCGCCGCGCCTGTTTTCGTATCTTCCTCGACCTCTATCGTGCGCTATACGGCATGAGCGCCATGAAGCGGGCGCGTTTGATGGCGGTCGCCAATTCGCGCTGTTTGCGCGCCGAGAGCTGTGTACGCCGACGCGAGAGGATTCGCGCATGCGGATTGATGTATTCCTCAAGCAGAACGACATTCTTGTAGTCGAAATGAAGTTCGCCGCGCATGTTGCTTTTCGTTTCTTTATTCTGATTTTCTTTTTCTGTTGCCATGTGTCTGTCTAATGAAATTTTTATCATTCTCCTAGAACGGGATATCGTCAGGGTTTATCTCTTCTTCAGGATAGTCCACCGGGCCGCCGTCGGCGGGAGCGCCCGCATTCTCTTTCTCGCTCGTACGAGGAGCGCTATCGCCCCCCGTCGCACCGCCGCGGCCGGAGCCGCCATCGCCAAACTGGAAGTTGTCCACGACAATTTCGGTGCGGTACTGCTTCTGGCCGTCCTTGTCCCACGAGCGAGTTTGAAGCCGTCCTTCGACAAAGAGCGGGCGACCCTTCTTCATGTATTGACCGATAAGCTCGGCCGGGCGGGCAAACGCGACGACATTGTGATACTCGACCGCCTCCTGTTTTTGCCCATCTTTGTCCTTATATACGCGATTGGTCGCAAGCGAGAACGAGCAGACCTGCGTGCCGCTCGGAAGCGACTTCACTTCAGGATCGCGGGTAAGATTGCCGTAAATAAGCACTTTGTTCAGATACATAGCGTGTGATGAGTGAGGTGTATAAACAACGTATCCTTATACTATACCCCATAGTATACATTGGGGCGCGCTAGGCAACATCTTCCCCTTGAACTTTCTCTCGTGACTCTTCCGATGTTCCTTCCGTAGACACGACGACCGCTTCCGCATCCTCATGTCCCGATGTTCCATCCCCCGCCGGCTCCCCCTCGGGTTTATGCAGATCCACGAGAGAAAAAGGCTTTTCGACCTCTTCCCGCGTAAGTTTTATGACAAGGTGCCGCAGGATTTCCGGCCGGCGCGCATATTCTTCGGTAATACCCGGAAGCGCCGCAGGCGCAACTGTAAAACGCATCCATCCGAAATGCGCCGCATTGAAGCGCCGGCTGACACCGTCAACCGACTTTATAATCTCATACGCAAGATCATAACGCGGCACTATTTCGTCGTGGGTCACCGTGCCGCCCGCATGGGTCACGATGGCCTTTAACGCATCCACCACGACGGAAACTTCCCCATCGGCAACCGTTGGAAGTATGTGGAAAGCACATTCGTAGTGAGCGGCCTCATCGGCTTGCTCATCTCCCTGTGCCTCGGTTGCCGGTATATTTTCTTCGTCCATCTGTATATCTTATCTGCTAATAAGTGGGAGTACCGTACCATAGAACCCGACCGTTGGGAAGTCGCGGGCCATGCTAGACTGGAGGTGTTATGGCACTGTTTCGCTCGTATATCCGGCCCGTCGTCCTGCTGTCGATACTCCTTGGGCTCGCGCTTGTTGCCGCCGGCTATGGTACCTATCGCCAATACAGGAGCATACAAGAGCTGACGTATACGATCGATGTCAGAGACACCGAGTTGCACGGGGCGCATGACGAGAACAAGCGTCTTGCCGAAGCGGTCGAATCGTTGACCAAAGAACGCGATACGCTCTCGGAAGCGCTCCACGCCGAAAAAGAGAAGAATGAATCCTTTGCGGGACAGATCGAAAAAATCACCGGCACGGTGGGCAAACTCGACAAGCTCTCAAAAACAGACCCGGAGCTGTTGAAAAAATATTCAAAGGTGTATTTCCTCAACGAACACTATACTCCGCAGAAGCTCGTCCTGCTCGAAAAAGCATACGGGTACGACGAGAGTAAAGAGTTTTACCTCGCGCGCGAGATTGTACCTTTCTTTGAGGATATGATCGCAGAAGCAAAAGAGGACGATATCGACCTCTGGGTCGTATCCGCATACCGTTCGTTTGAAACGCAACAAGGTTTGAAGTCCGCCTACAGCGTCACCTACGGCTCGGGCGCAAATACCTTCTCCGCCGACCAAGGGTACTCCGAACACCAGCTTGGCACCACCATTGACTTCACCACCAAAAATCTCGACGGCGGGCTCTCGGGCTTCGATACCACTCCCGCATACGAGTGGCTCAAAGGCAACGCCCACAAGTACGGCTTTGTACTCTCCTATCCCGAAGACAACACCTACTACATTTTTGAACCCTGGCACTGGCGTTTCGTCGGCACCGACTTGGCAAAAGACCTCCACGAAGACGAACAATACTTCTATGACCTCGACCAGCGCACCCTCGACGAATATCTCATCTCGATTTTTGATTAGGGGACAAATATCGTGTATAGTCCCCCGCAGTCAGTTTGCCTAACCGTGGAGTCTCAACAGACCATAAGGAGATCGCGCCCATGCCACAGATTAGCATCGTAGTGCTGTTGTCCCCAAGGGCACAGAGGGCATTAGAGGGAACGTGCGCTCGCGTTGACGATGTCATCAGCGATATTGTCACAGAAGTGACGGGAGTACCAAAAACCGAAACCGACTTGGTGATCATACCTGCACTCCATAGCCGAGGAGGCGATGTTTGGATACAACTGTCTGATAGTCGGCGAGCATGGCATGACAGGATTGAAACCGCGAAAGTCGTCGAACAAAAAGTCGGAGGGGTGCTTGCCCATCTGACGTGCTCGTGCAGGATAGCGTAGTTGCCGCCACCCTCGCGTCACCAGAGGCAGATCCCCCAGATCTGCCTCTACTCATTTCACAGTAACGACCGGACCTATATGCTAAATATCCTTTTTGCATTTTTTCGAAGTTGCGTCCGCACTCTTTCAAAATCCATCTTTTTTATTTCGGCGATTTTTTTGACGACTTCTTGGACATTGAACGGCTCGTTGCGCTCTCCGCGCAGTGGCACTGGCGTGACATACGGCGCATCGGTCTCGGCGTGAAGCATATCAAGCGGGGCGTATGCGACGACCTCGTCGTAGTCATGGGTAAATGTGATGACACCCGTGAATGAAACGGTGTATCCCATATCGAGAAACCGCTTTGCGTCTTCTATGGAACCGGCGAAAAAATGGACATTGCCGAGCACTTTGGCATGCGCCTTGAGAAGCTCGTACGCATCGCGATACGCATTCGCGCCCGAGCCGGAGCGAATATGGAGCATGAGCGGCTTCCCCACCTCGTTTGCAAGTTCTATCTGCGAAACAAACGCTTCTTTTTGTACGGCAGATGTATTCTCCTCAAGGCGGTAATAGTCGAGTCCGCACTCGCCGATTGCGACCACTTTCGGATGCCCTGCGAGTTTTTTATAAAAATCCTGGTCGAAGACTTCGCCGCGAGAGTTGAATCCTTTCGTATCCGCAGTCGGCTCGGAGTCAAGCTCCTGCACGTCGTGAAAGCTTTTTGACGTATGCACGGGATGCAAACCAATCGCCGCATACACACCCTCCTCGTACTTTTCCGCGAGCGCAACCGCCGCTTGCGACGTATCTCTCTGCGTTCCCACATTGATATGCGTCACTCCCGCAGAAAGCGCGCGCCGTGTCACCGCATCCTGGTCATCCTTAAACGCCGCCAAATTGACATGCGTATGAACATCTACATACTCAAAGTTCCTCATACTATATGAAACAGCTACTTCCGCACAAACAATGTCTCGGGTTTTTCGTTTGCGCGGACGGTTGCTTTTATTTTCTCCGCGGTTTCGGGCATGAAGGGCTCGAGCGCAGAGGCGATATGGTAAATGTGCCGTACCATTTTTATGATGTCTTCTTGGGCTTTTGCACGCACCGCCACGTCATCTGACTTGATCGCTTTGTATGGCTCATGCTCCTGCATATACAGATCGCCTTTCTGGATATGCTCAAAGATGATGTCCATGGCTTCGTTAAACGCGTACCGCTCCACTTTCTCGCCCACGGCACCTTCGATACCTCTTTCTTCGACTTCCACCGGCGCATCAAGATGTGTCTGTGCAAGCATCATAACGCGCGCGACTTGATTGCCGATGCCATTGGCGAGATTGGCGTTGTATGCCTCCTTGAAACGCTCCATCGTAAAGTCACTGTCCTCAAACGGATGCACGTGGCGCATGAGATAATAGCGCACCGCTTCCGTGCCATATTCCGCGACAAGCTCAAGCGGATCGATGACATTGCCGAGCGACTTCGACATCTTTTGTCCGCCGGAGGTAATGAATCCGCCGACTTTTATCTGTGCCGAGTTTGGGAGCTTTGCCGACATGAGCATCGCCTGCCACATCGCCGTCTGCTGGCGGAGATTGTCCTTCCCCGCGAGCTGGACGCCGGGCCAAAAGCCGCCGAAATCTTCTTTCTCCGGCCAGCCGAGCGTCGAGATGTAGTTGATAAGCGCGTCAAACCACACATACATGACATGTTCATCGTCTCCGGGCACCGGTACGCCCCACGGCATTTTTTCTTTCAGCCGCGAGATGCTGAAGTCCTCAAGTCCTCGTTCGACAAACAGTTTGATTTCGTTCTGTCTGAAATCCGGAACCACGAAGTCCGGACGAGACGCATACAGGTCGAGCAACGCCTGTTGGTACTTCGAGAATCTGAAGAAGTAATTTTCCTCTTCGCGAACCTGCAGCTCCTGCGAAGGATGGAGCGGGCAGTGTCCGTCTTCAAGCTCCGAGTCGGTTTTTTCAAGCTCGCAACCGACGCAGTATTTGATTTTGTACAGCTTTTTATAGATATCGCCATTTTCCGCACACCTCTGCCAAAAAACCTGCGCCGCGTGTTTGTGATGCGGGTCGGTGGTGCGGATAAAATGAAGCGTCTCGCCGTCAAGACCAAGTGCGTCTTTCAGCACTCGAAACTTTTCGGCATATTCGTCGGTATACGCCTGCGGATCTTTCCCCTCTTCAAGCGCCTTGTCGTATATCTTCTGTCCGTGCTCGTCGGTGCCGGTATTGAAAAACACCTCATAGCCCATGAGCTTCTTGTATCGAGCGATGACGTCCGCCTGGACTATTTCCAGCGCAAAGCCGATATGCGGCTTTGCGTTCACATACGGCAGTGTCGTGGTGATATAAAATTTCCCCCCTCCAGCTTTCTCTTGCATAGCCATCACCTTACGCTTCCATAACAGCCGAAGCAAGGTCGGCGATCGCGACACGCTTTTGTGAGCCGGTGTCGCGGTCGCGGACGGTGACGGTGTCTTTTTGGTCGCCTTCAAGCGTGTCGAAGTCGATGGTGATGCAGTGCGGCGTGCCGATCTCGTCTTGGCGGCGGTAGCGCTTGCCGATGTTGCCGTTGTCGTCCCACGCGATATTCGGAATCGTCTTGCGGAGCAGCGCCCGCACTTCTTTCGCCTTCTCCACAAGCTCCGGTTTGTTCTTCAACAGCGGAAATACCGCCGCGCGAATCGGCGCAATCTTCGGGTCAAGTGCAAGATACGCACGCAGTTCTCCTCCTAGCTCATCCTCGCGGTAGGCATCAAGCAAGACAAAGAGGAATGCCCTCCCTGCACCTCCGGACGTTTCGATAATCCACGGGACAATCTTTTCGCCATTTTCATCAACATACTCAAGCGACTGGCCGGAATACTCTTTGTGCCGGCGGATATCCCAGTCGCCGCGATGATGGATGCCCCACGCTTCTTTCCACCCGAACGGCGTATTGAATTCGATATCCCACGCATCCTGCGCATAGTGCGCGCGTTCGTGTTCCTCATGTTGGCGAAAGCGAAGATTCTCCGGACGAATACCAAGCCCTTTGTACCACTCCATACTGAACTCTTTCCAATACTCGTATTGTTTCTTGCCTTCGGCATCTTCCGGCCGAATGTAGTATTGCAATTCCATCTGCTCAAACTCGCGAACGCGGAAAAGAAAGTTGCCCGGCACAATCTCGTTGCGGAAGGCCTTGCCGACCTGCGCGATGCCGAACGGGAGCTTGGGGTGCACGGAATCAACGACATTTTTAAAATTTACATGCACCCCTTGGGTGATCTCGCCCCGCAGATAGACTTTTTCCTTCTCCCCTTCCACGGCGCCGATGCCCGCCTCGACGAGAAGATTGAATACTTTCGGCTCGGTGAGCGGATGACCGTCGGGACTCGTAAGTTTGAGCTCGCGCATTTTCTCGCCCATGTCGGCGACCGACATGTTTTTCACATCGACGCCGGCATCCTCGAGGATGTGGTCGGCGCGATATCGCTTATGTGTTACCTTGTCCTCAACGAGCGGGTCGGTAAATCCTTCGGTATGCCCGGACGCTTCCCACACCCGCGGGTGCATAAGGATAGAGGCGTCTATCGGATAGATATCATCGCGTTCTTCCGCAAACTTTTTCCACCAATAGCGTTTGATGTTCTCATTCAGTGCGACACCAAGCGGGCCGTAGTCCCATGTGCCGGCAAGGCCGCCGTAGATTTCGGAACCTTGGTAGACGAAGCCGCGTCGCTTGCACAGCGAGACGATTTTTTCCATGGTTGTACCCTCTTTATGTTCGGCCATAAGGAATGTCGTAGAAATTACTGTTTGGGAAGCACCCGCCCGGTCTGCGCTTCCGGATTGGGGTCTTGGGGAATATACGTCGTCACAGCCGAGGCGGTCGCGCGCACCACACTGCCGGTGAAGCGGTCGGTCGCGCGCAGGCGTTGCTCACCCACGAGCACCGGTACGGTACCAACTTGCGAGACGCTCGGCAAGAAGGTTACCTGAAAAGACCCTTCGGCGGATCCGTTCGCTCCAAGTCCGCCGATGGTCCACGCCACTTCGCGCGTGTTTGGATTGTACGTCATCGTATCGCCGCCCGAGACGACATTCTGCCACGTTACATATGCCGGAAGCGCCATAGTCACCGTGGCGTCGGAGAGCTCGTTACTGCCGTTTTTGGCGCCGACCATGATCGTGTATTGAGTCGGAGACTCGGCGCGCGGCGGCATGGGGCCGGCATTGGTGAACGGGCCGCTCGAATACAGCCCGTAGGAAGACAGCGCCGTCACACTTTCGAATCGCACGGTACGCGACTCTATGTTGGTGAGTCCCTGCGGCACCCGTTCCTCCGAGACGCGCCGTCCGGCTACCGACACATCGAAGGACACCTGCGGCGTACGCTCGGCGGCAAGATTGACACCGCCGATACTGAAATCGACTCTTTGTTCCTCCCCCGGCTCAAGTGCCGCAAGACCGGAGGTGTTATTTCTATCCCAGACGATGGTGCGCGACGAAGAGTCATAAAATCCTTGCGTGACCTGTATGGTACTCGAATCCAGCCCGTTCCCCGAAAGGGTGACTTTGATCGTGCCGTCATAGATTGTATCGGAAAGCGTGTTCGTGAACACGATTGTTGCCATGACATTGTCGTCTTGCGCGACCGAGATTGTTTTGTCTGTTTTCCCGTTGAGCGTGACCGCGAGTCCGACGAACGGATCGGTAAGGCCGATATCGGTGGATATGCTCGTGAGTGCGGACGCGAGAGCGAAGCGATCTCGTTCGTTCGGCAAGCCGGCGGAGAATTTGAAAGAACGTTCTTCGGATTTTCCTCCGACCATGACGCCCTTGACCGTGATTTTTGTCTGCGCCCCCGGCGCGAGCGTACCGATGGCCCACACATTTTGGCCTTTTGCAGGCCGCGGCTCCGACTCGCTGAAATCAAAACCGAACGGATATTCCGCTTGCACCAGAAGGTTCTCAATCGCGGAGGGAGAGTTCGACGCGACGGTGAGCGTAAGCGTCACCTCCTGTCCCGACGAGATCTCCGACACGCCGTCAATCGAAAGCACCACCGGTGAAGAGCTGATCTTCACCACAATCGGATCCGCCTCTTTGAAAAAAGTAGCATTCGATCCTTCCACCCGATATTCCACGGAGACGATGATTGTCTTCTCTTCGTTTTCCTCGCCAAAAAGCTTCGCCTTTACGGGGATCGTGAGCACTTCGCCCTGCTTGATGTTACCGAGCGGAATGCGCTCGCGGAAGAGTTCCTTGCCGGGCGTCGCGGTTTCCTGGGTACCGGGCGGATACTCCACAATCAGCGTCGCCGACTCGACAGGGACGGCATTCTTGTTGGTGATCGAGGCGGTAAGCGCCAGCTCCTCGCCGCCGCCGACCGCAAACGGCGCCTCGACGGCGATAGCGATATTGTCGCCGGAAATAGTATTCTGTCCGAAAAATAAAAAAGAGCTTGAGAGCACCAGCGCGACGACAAAAAAGAGTGCCGCGATCGCGACGATCTTTATGCGATACCCTTTAAGCGCTATCTTCTTGGGTTGTTGCGACATAGACGATATGCTTTCCGGCTCCGATACGGCCGACACCGACTCGGTATCGGGCGTCTCACGCATCGGTCTCGGAGGCCAGTGTCCGCCGTTTGGACGTTCGAGCGGTTTGTCAATCCTTCGGGGAGAAATCGGCGGCGCTATATCCTGCATGCTCGAAGGGTTTTTTGAAGAATTCCTTGCAACAACCGGAACATCCGAAAGAGCGTGACGCTCCCATCGCTCGGGTTGTTGCGTGCGGGAATAGAGCCGGTCCCGCATACTCTTCAACTCTTCTTCGCGCCCCGCCTCTTTGCGGAGAGGCGAATCGACAACCGACTTCTCTGATGTCTTTTCTTGCTCTGTTTTTTGGCGCATACGCCGATCGTCCGCCATATGGCCCAGTATAGCATTAGAATCAAAAACCGGACGTGTCAGAGCTGGCTTACGGCGAGCGCTTCGTCGATTGCCGATTGTATGCTCTGCTCTTCCGTTTCTTTTCCGGTGACAGAAAGCGCTTCTCCAAGCGAGGGGACGGAGAGCATATGCCGATAATCGCTATGCGGCGCGACATAGCCGAGTGCGGATAAGACCCGAAGGGTCAGTACACGCTCGACTCGAACAATCTCGTCTCCCGGGGAGGAAGCAAGTACCACAAGACCGTCGATAAGCATGTCGTAGAGCGGCACGTTCGTTTCTTCGCCCTGCACGAGACGACGGAGAAACCGAACGATACGCAACATCGCGGCCCGAACCTCCCGGTCGGGGGTGGCGAAATACAAGTTGTGCGCACGCTCCGCGCCGATGATGCGCCAGCCGCTTTTCCCGCGGACGAGCGACACGCGCGCCAACGAAAAATCTTGCAAGCCGTACCGGAGTTTCGACTGTTCTTTCCGCACGCTTATCGCCCGCGCATGGACGAGCCCCGCGTCGCGGGTGAAAAGCGCGATCCAGCGATCGGCGGTGAGATGGTCGGCACTGCCGATGACGAGCGCGTCCGTCGTGTATGTCTGATAGGCCATTGCTCTCTTTCTCCGTTAGTTATTTCTTCTCCACACGAACAACGTACTGCGCGCCATCAATGGTGACCGGAGTGCCCTCGGTATCTGCAAGGAGAAGCACGTCCGCTCCCGTCGTGCGCATGATGTCAGCCCTGTGCGTTTCAATCATTGTCTTCCCCTCTTCCGGCGCTTTTATGATGAGTGCAATACGGTCGCTCGGCGCCAGTCCCTCCGTCTTGCGAAGCTCCTGGATCGCCCGCATAAGCTCTCGCGCCATGCCTTCTTGCTTGAGAGATTCGGTGATTGTTGTGTCGAGCACAACCGACTCGGACCATGTCCTCGTAGACACCACCTCCTTTACATTGATCTCGTCCTTGACGAGTTCGATGAGCGCCTGATTTTCAAAAATGACCGAGTCGACACGCACAATAACCCCCGCCAATGGCTGGCGCACTTTGATACCTGCTTTGCTTCGTGCCTCCAATGCAAGAGATACGATATTTCGAACGTCTGACATATCTTCAATGAGTTTTGTGTCAACTTGCCCCGCCTCCGGCCATGTCTCAAGATGCACGCTTTCTTTCTCGCCGCCGGCTCCTTTATAAATACTCTCGGCGATGAACGGCATCACGGGCGCGATGAGCTTCGAGAGCGTCAAGAGCACATACCGCGTCGTCGCAACAGCATACGCGCGGTCTTTTGCATCCTCGCTCTTGAACCGATCTCGCGAGCGGCGGATATACCACGTGGAAAAATCTTCGACGAACTCGCGTATCGGCCTCGTCGCTCGGGGCATGTCGTATATTTCGAAAGCGTCGGTTGTCTCCGCAACCAGCTGATTGAGCCGCGCGAGTATCCATCTATCGAGCACCGACGAGCTTTCGTCCGGCAATTTCTCCGAAAGACTGTCGCCCTTGTACATGTCATAGAATGTGTACGTATTCCACAGCATCTGCACGACTCGATTGTGCGCTTCGCGCAGTTCCTCGTCTCGGAAGTTCATATCTTCCGCCTGCATCACGACGCTCGACATAAGGTAATAGCGGAGCGCATCAGCGCCAAATTGATCTACAACCAATAGTGGGTCGGTAAAGTTCTTCTTCGATTTGCTCATCTTCGAGCCGTCAGCCGCGAGAATCGTACCGGTAGTCACCACATTCTTGAAACTCGGCTTATCAAAAAGAAGCACCGAAACCGCGTGCATGTAGTAAAACCATGTGCGCGTTTGCGCGATGTATTCGGCGATGAAATCAGCGGGATATGCCTTGTTCTCTTTCGGCTCAAACTCGTCCGTACTCTCAAACGGATAGTGTCGCTCCGCAAACGGCATCGAGCCGGATTCCACCCACCCGTCTATCACCTCCGGCGCGCGCGCAAGCTCCGCACCGCTTTCGTCAACGAGCGTGACACCGTCGATATACGGCCGATGAAAATCAAGCTCGTAGTCTTTGTTATGCGGAAGCGGCGTAAAGTCAAACTCACGGACATCTCCCGGTTCAACGAAGTACGCTTTGTCTTCCATTATCTTCGCCGTCTCTGCTGTATCCAATCCCTTTGCGCCCGCCTGTAGCATCTGGAGGGGGCCGTTATGAGACACGAGTACGACACCCGCCCCCGCATGCTTCTCCTCGATTTCATACAAGACCGACGTGATGTTACGTTTCGTATCCATCCAATTTTCCCCGTCCTCCGGCGTCTTCGTGAGGCGTTCCGTTCGTGTTGCGAAATACGCATGGTAGTCGGATATCGGCTTTCCCTCAAAGATTCCTCCGTTCACTTCGGTCAGGCCGTTGTGGACAACGATGCGGTCTGCGGAAAGACCGAGTGTGTTCGCAAGCATAGCCGCAGTCTCCCGCGCACGCTCCATCGGAGACGTATAAATGTACTGAATATTTTTGTCTTTCAACATTTCGGCCGTACGCTCGACTTCTTGTTTGCCTTTTTCGGTAAGCGGATTTTTGACCGACAGATCGTGATTATGTGTGTTGGTGGTATTTGAAAGTGCTTCCCCATGGCGCATCAGGAAGTACGTATTGCCCGAACGCTTTGTGTGTTTTTCCAGTTCCTCAAACGAGCCGATGACGGTGAGTGCGCCGGTTTCCGCATTTTTCCAAATCGGCATGGGCGATGCCCAAAAGCGATTGCGCGAAATGGTCCAATCGGGCGCGTTCTCCACGATGTTTTTGTACCGACCTTCTTTCAGGTGACTCGGCACCCAGTTGATATCTTCGTTCGTCGCAAGCATCCGGTCTTTGACCTTTTGGATATTGATGAACCACGAAACCAGCGCATTATAGATGAGCGCCGTGCCGCACCGATGGCAATGCGGATAGCTGTGTGTGTATTCTTCCGTAAAGATTAGATTCTTGCTATCTAAATATTCTATTATTGTTTTCTCGGCCTTTTTAAAATACTGTCTTCGAATTTCTGAAGGAGCGTCGTCGTTGAAATTTCCACTCGCGTCGAGAAGCGGCACCATCGGCAAATCGTTTGCAAGTCCGAGCTGATAGTCGTCCTCGCCGTATATCACTGCAGTATGCACGATACCAGTACCTTCTGTTGTCGTGACAAAGTCCGCAGGTAGAACTGTGAACGCTTTCTCTTTTTGTTGAGCAACGACTTTCGGGATATCGAAAAGCGGACGATAAGAAAGACCTTCTAGATCAGACCCCAAAAAGGTTTTTACCGACTCCGGCCCCTTAATCGGCTCCTCTCCCTCCTTCTGGTGGTGTGCATACACTAACCCAAAGCCAAGTTTTTTAGGATCTGTGTTTTTTTCTGAATAAAGATTCTCAAATATATCCTCGGCGATAATCACATTCTCATACTCAACCAGACCTTCTTTGGCACGCTTTGAAACATTCAGAGTGCATACGAGAACATACTTAATATCTGGTCTAACAGCAAGGGCAACATTCCCGGGAAGCGTCCACGGAGTTGTAGTCCAAGCAAGAAGATATGTGTCTCCCTGGAGGCCAAGCTTTTCAGGATTTTCTATTTTAAATTTTACCGTTACTGCTTGCGTTAGATCTTCCTTGTACGAATTATCCATCGCGATTTCGGCTTTCGAGAGTGGGGTCTCGCAGTGCGGACAGTACAAGAGCACCTTGCGACCTTCATAGAGGAGTCCTTTCTCGTATATCTGCTTCAGAGCCCACCATGTGGACTCGATGTACGAATTGTCCATCGTCTTATACGCTCCGCGAAATTCCACCCATCTTCCGATACGATCCACATATTTCTCCCACTCGTCGGCAAACCGCATCACCGCCGCACGACAGGCCTCGTTGAATGTGTCGATACCCATTTCAAGAATGTCCTTCTTCGACTTCAGACCGAGCTCCTTCTCGATCATGTTCTCAATCGGCAGGCCGTGGCAGTCCCAGCCCCAGACGCGCCGCACATGGAAGCCACACATAGTCTTATACCGAGGAATAACGTCCTTGACCGTACTGCCAAGCACATGGCCATAGTGTGGAAGCCCCGTCGCAAACGGCGGCCCGTCATAAAATACAAACTCTCCGTTCGGCGCCTCTTTCGCAAGCGACTTCTCAAAAATCCCGTTCTCCTTCCAGAATTGCAAAACTTCCTCCTCCCGCTTCGCAGTGTCGGTTTTCTCCCCGCTTGGCGTCTTTTTTATCTCTCTCCCTTCTTGCATACTCAAAATATCGCCCATTCTAACACTTTAGACCACTTTCGTCTCTTCCGCGTTCGACTGTGCTAGTATGCGAGCAGAAGGCACTTCGGCATCCACCTCATAGGAGGAGTCTCATATGAAAGTCCTCGTCATCGGAAACGGCGGGCGCGAGCACGCGCTCGTGTCGAAACTCGCCCAGAGTCCCCACATTACCAAGCTCTATTGTGCACCGGGCAATCCCGGAACCCGACGGCAGGCGGAAAACGTGCCCATCGCGGTAGACAATATCCTCGGTCTGCAGCGTTTTGCGCTCGAACAGCGGGTTGATTTAACGGTCGTCGGTCCCGAGTTGCCACTGTCGCTCGGCATCGCTGATGCGTTTGCCGCATGCGATCCTCCACTGGCCGTCTTCGGCCCCACACAGGCGGCCGCCCAACTCGAGACGAGTAAGGCATTTGCCAAAAAGTTTATGTGGGAAGAAGACATCCCAACCGCAGACGCAAAGATTTGTTACAACTTTGATGTCGCAGAAAAGTTCGCGCGGGAGCATGACTACAAGGAGCGTCCGCTTGTAGTGAAGGTTGACGGCCTGGCCGCAGGAAAGGGTGTGACTGTGTGTAGCACCTTTACGGAAACGCAGCAAGCCATCAGCCGCGCGATGAGACAACACATCTTCGGTCCTGCCGGAGATTGCGTACTACTTGAACAGTACCTCGTTGGCGAGGAAGCATCCTTTCATGTACTCGTCGACGGAGAAACAGTGCTGCCCTTAGCGGTAGCGCAAGATCATAAGCGCGTCTACACCGGCGACCATGGTCCCAACACCGGCGGAATGGGCGCTTATTCGCCCGCACCCGTGATCACTCCTGCGCTGCATCAGCGCGTCATGTCCGAGATTGTCGAACCGACAGTCGGCGGCATGGCGGCACGCGGCATGCCATATCGTGGTGTCCTATACGTCGGGCTGATGATCGTCGAGGGGCGCCCATACGTCATAGAGTTCAACGCGCGTTTTGGCGACCCGGAAACACAGCCCTTACTCGTCCGACTGCACAATGATTTGTTGCCCTTGCTCGAAGGTGCCGCACGAGGAAATTTGGGTGGCCTGCAAGCTGACTATCATGATGACGCGGCGGCATGTGTCGTCATGGCCGCAGGCGACTACCCCGAGGGAGGGTCGAGCGGGGTGCCGATCAGCGGCGTAGCAGATGCCGAGGGGTTGGCGGATACCTGGGTCTTTCATTCCGGAACTGCCATGGAAGGCGACCAGTTAGTGACAAACGGAGGGCGCGTACTTGGCGTGACAAAGCGTGCACCCACACTTGCGGGAGCCGTAGCGGGAGCATATGAAGCAGTGGAGCATATCCACTGGCCGAACGCGCACTATCGCCGCGACATCGGCTACCGCGCTCTGCGCCGATAAGCCGACAAAACGAGGGAGACACGACGGCAACGGTCTGGGATCAAGCAATAATGCTCCCAGACCGTTTGTATTTTTATGAACGCTATGTTCCTACCGCGCTTGCATCAGGTCGTGATACAATCCCGCCATGGAAAAAGAAATACTCATTATAAAAAACATCACTCGGGAGGGACCGGGGCTTCTTGAGGAGTTATTGAAAGAAAAAGAGATTAACTATACGACAGTTGACCTTGACCGTGGTGAGGAATTCCCCGTCGCGGAAAAGTACGGGGCGGTCGTCGTACTCGGTGGCCCGGATAGCGCCAACGACGACACTGAAAAAATGCAAAAGGAATTGCGACGGATCGGCGAGATTATCGCCGCCGGCACCCCCTACCTCGGCATTTGCCTCGGCCTCCAGACGCTGGTGAAAGCATCGGGAGGAACAGTGGTGAAAAACGCAGTCAGAGAAATCGGCTTCCGCGATCCCGATGATAACCGATTCGCCGTCGAACGTACCGAAGAAGGCAAAAAAGATCCCCTCTTTGCAAACCTCGGCGATAGATTCAACGTATTCCACCTCCACGGAGAGACGGTAGAGCTTGCCGAAGGCATGACCCTCCTCGGAACCGGAAAATTTTGTCGCAATCAGATCGTCAGAGTCGGCGCCAATGCCTATGGCATACAATGTCACTTTGAATTGACGCCGGAGATGTTTCAAACATGGCTGAACGAAGACCCCGACCTCCTTGCGCTCAAGCGAAATCAACTTGAGGCAGATTTTGCCGAAATCAAAGACGAATACACCCGAGTCGGCCGCCGGCTTTTCAGCAATTTCCTGCAGGTTGCAGGATTCTGATTGAATGTTTAGAAACGTCACAGGACCGTCCACGCACAATTGACAAGGATACGATGTGGTGCTTTGGTAACACTTGTCTCAAGTTCCTTGGCCTTTAGAGAAGGAGACGAGGCATGAAAGGATTGGTGTTCTCGGTGTTGTCGGGAGTGTTGATGCTTCTTACAATTTTCCTTGTGGGAAGAGAGCGGTGGAGCAATCCCGGCGACCATCCGCAAGCGATGCCATACATGGAGAAATTCGTCCCACCACCGCGGATAATCGTAGGGTCGGACGAGCTCCGCAGTCGTAGAAAGGAATTGCTTGAACGCGCGCTTCCTGAGATGAGAAAAGAGTCGGGCGCAACGTACGAGCGAGCACGCGAGGAGCTCGTCCGGGACTGTCCCGGCTCGCTCGACATTGAAGCCGGGCTCTTGCAGTGCAGGGATGAGGCGAACCGGAGAACGCTCGCCATAACGCTCGGCTTCCCGCCCGAAGCCATGGAGACGGTGACATGGCGGGAGATTTACGACCGACTGAAAGAACGCGACCCCTAACACACCTTGCTTTGGAAAGCAGGGTGTTCTCATAACGGCGCGAAAGCGTCACATCTTCTCCGGAGCTTTGATGCCGAGGCACCAGAGACCGTTTTTGAGGGTTTGTGCGACCGCTTGCGCGACAGCGACTTTGTACGGAGAATATTTGTCCTCCTTATTCACGATCTGTTCCTGCGCGTACCAACTATTGAACGCGCCCGCAAGCTCGGTGAGATAGGTCACGACGTAGTGCGGCTCGTATTCTGTCTGTGCCCGTTTGATGGCAAACGAAAATCGATTCAACACATGCTCAACTGTAGAGATACCGCCGGGCGCGATGGTAGCCGACGGAACGACCCCTTCCGCCTCGGCTTTTCGAAGTATCGAAGCGATGCGTGCATGCGTGTATTGCAAATAGGGTCCCGAATCGCCTTCGAATGAAAACGATTTCTCGGCATCATAGATAATATTTTTGCCGATCGCCTGTTTGAGGATCGCATACTTCAGCGCTCCCACGCCGACAGTGACTGCAACCTTTTCTCTCTCGTCCCCAAGATTCCTCCCCGCTTCCTGCATCTTCGACTCGGCGAGCGCGATCGAGTCATTCAGAAGCGATTCGCCGGTGATGATATTTCCGGTGCGCGAAGACATTTTGCCGGTCGGGAGCCGGAGCATGCCATGTGGCTTATGGAGCGTCTTCGGCGCGAGCTCGGGAAAGACGAGATTCATGGCAGCGATCAGCACCTTGAAATACACCTCTATCTCATTTGCGGTAACGATAACGGAAAGATCGTATGGATAATGGTCGTACTTAATCTTCGCCAACGCAAGTTCTTTGGCTTCGTATGTCGGAAGTCCTTGTGAGTTAAGAAACACGCGGGTATGCAACTTATCATCATGTTTTTCCGCATGAAAGACGACTGCACCGTCGCTTTCTTCAAAGATCGGGCCCAGATTCTTTCTCACCACTTCTTGTCCCAACCCGCCGACTTCACTCTCGGGAAAATAAAAATCAAAGCGCGTGCCAAGCGTTTGGTAAATCGTTTCAAAATGATCAAGACTCCATTGCTTTCCCGCATCATAGAGCGCGTTTATCGCCTCGTCGGAGCGTTCGTATATTTTCTTGTTGAGTGTCTTGATCTCTTCCCCGACTGCTTTGTCTTCGTCGAAGCGCTTTGAGCCGAGTGCGTAGGCATCGCCGAGATATTTGGTTTTCACTGCAAGCGGCGCGTCGTCTTTCGGCATCTGACTTTTCGTCTCCAACATACCCCATATCGCCTTGGCGATATGAATACCGACATCGCCATAGTAGTTGGCGCGCTTCACTTCCGCGCCGCCAAATTCAGACAGACATGCGATTGACTCGCCGATGATATTGGTCATCAGATGTCCGATATGAAATACCTTGAACGGATTCGGGTCGGTGTATTCCACCATCACTCGTTTTCCGGCAAGCGTGTTGTTCTTTCCCCAGTCATCCCTCTTATCCAAAACCTCTTTGACTTGGTCGGAAAAAAACGTTCGCGAGAGATGAAAGTTGATGAATCCCGGACCGGCAATCTCCACTTTTTCGACTTCGGCGGGCTTGTGTTTCTCAAGTTCCGCGAGAATGCGCAGAGCGCATTCTCGCGGATTCTCTCCTGCTTGCTTCGCTACCACCATCGCCACATTGCTCGCATAATCCCCATGCTCAAGCTCCCCCGGATGCTCCACGGAAAAATCCACACCCGACATCCCGAGTGTCTCCAGCGCCTCTGTTATTGCCTTGCGAATCCGCTCTTGCATACCGACTTCCAAAGCATACGCAAAATATATCCAAAAGCAAAATCAGAAACCGTCTTAAAAGCTCCAGATGCTGGGCGCGGAGAAAGCGGTGAGGAAGACGTATGAATAATACGGCGACCGAGACGCAGAGGCTCCGCAACAACGCAGATGGACTTTTTAGGCGGTTTCTAGCGTAGCTCTGTCACGAGCCCTATTGGCACCTGTCCTTCCACCACCTCAAACGTCTCACTGCCGAGCACCTGCTTGCGGTCGGTCTCGACCGTACAGCGCCATGTGCCCGGGGTCGGATGCCGCACCCAGCTGTATCCGCGGTAGCCCTCGCCGCGGCCGCCCTCGATGCCATAGGAGAGCCGGCTGTGCGTGCGCCACTCGTGGTCTTCCGGCACATAGTATTCCCAGCGGTGAAATATCTCGACCGAAAGCCGCGTCGGCGCAAAGACCGATGCAAAGCAGTAGAGCATGTCGCCGGTTTGATAATGAAACGTCGTGTCGGAATTTTTCCACAGCTCGTACCATTTCCCTTTTTCGTAGGTGAGCGCGTAACTGCCGTTCTCAAGCTTCTCGACATTGTGATACGCGCCGAGCTCTTTGAGTGAAAGCGGAATCGGCGGGATGATGTTGGTGAAATAGAGAAAATTGAGCACGACGTACGCCAGCATGAGCGTAAAGGCGACCATGCGCATATTCGCCCGCATGAAATTGGGCACCACGAGCGCCAAGAGACGCACGAAGCCGTACATCACGACAAGTGCAATCACTCCGGAGAGCACAAATATCCATGCCCCCATCTTGCCCATGACGACCGGCACGATGAGCGCCACGTATGAAAAAAGCCCGACGAAAAGCATGGCGAGATTGAGGAGCAGACGCTCCCCCCGGCGCGTCAGCCGCTCGTTGCCGACCATGACCCCGAGAATGACAAGGAGAAACGGCCAGCTCGCCCACCACGAACCGCTCCGGCTATAGAAGACCAGGAGGCCGCTTAAGAGATTGCCGAAGACGAACTGCAGAGCGACCTCCGACCATTCGCGCACGAACTGTTGATAGTTCTCCAGAATCTTTTGCGGCAATTTGCCCGCCGTCGCCGCATACATGATAAGCAGGCTCGCCATCGCGAGAATGACGTACGACGCGAGCGCGACATTGTCGAGCACCTTATCGACGCGGCTCAAAGTGAGATTATCAACGATGACGCCGAAGAAGAACGAGATGGTGAGCCAATGCTTCTGCACGTGATGCAGGGGCAGACGCCTCAAACTCGGATACCGTGCGGAAAGCCGCTCAATGAAGTCCATAGGTATGAGTATTGTATCTTACTGAAAGAGGTTTCCGATATCGATTTGTGAAAGATGAAATAAAAAAACGCGCAATCATACAGACCTGCGCGGTGTACGAGAGAGCGTACACGCTCGGAACAAAGCAGGACTTGGGGCAATTACCAAACTACTTTTGCCGCTGAAAGTAGCGGCGGCGGTACTCCACCCGCCGGGAGTCCCACTCCGGCGGCCAATCCTCAGGGACTCCAATTCCGTTGGACTGGCCGATGGAGCTAGAGATCGCCATTGCCAGCTCACTCGCCCCAGGCGAGGAGTTGGTGACGAGAATCACCGACAGCATATCGGCGAGTTCCCCGGGGTGGCTGGCTTCTGCCACCGCCTCACGAATTGCCGGAACCTTCCCGGCGTAAGAGGGATTGGGCCGACCAAAAATGACTTCTTCCAAGTATTGATTGGTTTTCACTTCTCTCTCCTTTGCTGCTCCCGCGCTATGCGCCGGGAGGATCCTCGCCATGCCCCAGGATTGGGGCGGTTTCGACTTTGTCCGCTCTTCAGCGAGACATTGAAAATACCAACTAGTTGATACCCTCAATGCCTCGCTGAAATAGGAAGTGATTCAGTTTTGAAAAACTTTTCTGCTTTCTGCCTTTCGGCGTCATCAGCGCGGATACACATCCGCGAAACAGAGAGGGTTTAAAGGTGACCCACAACTATGCCTTTGCGTACAAGTCTCAAGGATCAAGGTTACCTCGAGATCGCCTCGTCTTTTAGCCGCGAGGATTGCTTGGAAAATCTAGTCTACCGGAGTTTCCTGTAAGGCAGCAAACTCCGTGGTGCACTTTCCGCACCGCCGGATGTGCGTCCTCACGGCCGCACTCATCTCCGCAGGAAGAGGGTCCCCGTTGGCATCGCCACCGCCGGCGAATGCCACGAGCACCTCTGACTTCGGATGCCCATCCCCGTCAAAAAAAATCTCCTCGCAGCGCCTGCATCCCCTTCGTGGTTCGGGATGCAGCCCGCTGTGCGGCACATCATCCTCCCACAGGATTCGGCTGCGTGGAGAATCACCCTCCGCGCAATCACAAAGGTACAGCCATACCCGTGACGGCAACGCCATCCCGGAAGGAATGAGAAAAATGTTCCTTTGCTCGCGGATCGAGTGTGAATCTTCGGTAAAAGAAGACCCAGTTTTGGTGTTCTGGCAATGAACGTGCTGCCCGGGAGCAGCGTGGGAAAAATCTTCAACCGAAGTGTAAGATTTTGTCGTAGCCATCTGCTTCTCCTTACCCCTCACGCCTCGCGCGAGGCATAAGATGTCCTCTGCCGCTCCGTACGCATGTTTGCGCCGGATAGTTTCCTTGCCTGTTCTTCAGCAAGGCATTCAATCTCGAAATGATTCGGGACTCAATGCCTCGCTGAAATAGGAAGTGCAAGAAAAATGATTGGGTTTTGAAGAACCCCTCAAAAACTGTCGCGAGAGTAGCATGGATAAAGCAGTCTGTCAAGCTCGCCGGTTTGAAGCGACGGAAATACGGCTCTACTACAGCCTAGGTTGGCAGTCTTTCTCATCTAGTGTTTGACAACAACACTCACTGTCCATACTATTGGATTAAGGAGCGGTTTGTTTCCCCTTTCGGTACGATTGAGCTGACTGCCGAACGGGAAAAGCACATCGTGTTGTTCCATCCGGAGGTGCGTGGTCAGCGTAAGCATGTGAACGCGACGCTTGCCGAGCCGGAAGTCATCCGCCGCTCCCGCTTTGACCCAAAGGTCTTCATCCTCTACCGCATGATTTCGCAAGGAAAGTACCTCGCGGTCGTGGTAAAGACAAATCATCGCAATTTTATTCTCACCGCGTACCTTACGCGCAACATACAACAATCATGAAACTCTATTATTACTACGACAAAGAAGCGGACGTCGCATACCTCTCGCAAGGAAAGCCGTCCGCGAAAGACATCGTACAGGAGACGAATAGCGATGTCGTATTGCGAATCAACCCGAAGACACGCGCCGTGCGAGGATTTACCATACTCAATTTTAGCAAAAGAACCAGCAAGGATACTCCCGCGCTCCTGCCTATTACTGCGCTGTTTACACCTGCGGCTTAGATAAACGACTCGGGGATGGGGTGGGCGAGGCAGAGAGCTTCGACGCGAGTGTGGATTTCGGCTTTTTTTGCCGCGTCGTCTTTGTTTCGCAAGGTGTCAACAAGAAGCTCGGCGACTTCGGTCGCTTCTTTTTCTTTCATATTGCGCGTCGTCATGGCGGGAGTGCCGAGACGGATACCGGAGGGGTCAAATGGTTTGCGCGTGTCGTCGGCAATCATGTTTTTATTCAGCGTCAGACCGACTTCGTCGAGTATTGTTTCGGCAACGTGCCCGGTCGTGCCGAAGGAGGTAAATGCGTCTACAAGCAACAGATGGTTTGAAGTTCCCCCGCCGATCATGCGGACGTTCTCGCGAAGAAACACTTCTTCCATCGCTTTTGCATTTTTGAGAATCTGTCCGGCGTACACTTTGAAATTCGGGTGCAGTGCTTCGCCAAAGGCGACGGCCTTTGCGGCGATGTTGTTCATGTGCGGCCCTCCTTGAAGGCCGGGGAATACGGCTTTTGCAACCCTCTGCGCGATGTCTTCATTTTCACGGATGAGCACCATGCCGCCGCGCGGACCGCGGAGCGTCTTGTGCGTCGTCGTCGTAATGACATCAAAGCCGTCGTCGAAGGGATTGCGGGCGACGCCGCCGGCAATGAGCCCGGCAATGTGCGCCATGTCCGCGACGGTGACTGCACCGACTTCGCGGGCAATCTCGACGAATTTTTTGTAGTCGAGCTCACGCGAATATGCGGAGAAGCCCGCGAGTATCACTTTCGGCTTTTCGCGGAGCGCCGTCTCACGGAGCGCGTCGTAGTCTATCTCGCCGGTTTCCGGGTCTTTCATCTTGTACCGGACGAAGTTGAAGATTTTTGCCGGCACCGTCATCGGATTGCCGTGCGTGAGGTGTCCGCCATGGGAGAGGTCCATGCCGAGGATGGTGTCTCCCGGCGCCATGAGCGCATGATAGATGGCGAGATTCGCGGGAGCGCCGGAAAGCGGCTGAACGTTTACAAACTTCGCGTTGAAAAGCTTTTTCGCACGCTCAATAGCGATGGTCTCAACGACATCCGTATACATCTGCCCGCCGTAGTACCGCTTAAACGGGTAGCCCTCGGAATATTTGTTCGTAAACACCGAGCCGACGGCTTCCCGCACCGCGCGCGACACATAGTTCTCGCTCGGAATCAGCTCAAGTCCTTTTGCCTGTCGCTCCTCCTCCCCCATCACCGCCTTGTACACCTCCTCGTCCTGCGTTTGTATGAAGTTGTAGTCAGTATCGCGTATCATAGTGAGTTCATTTAGGTCTGCTAAGTCGTGTGCGTTGTTTGTTTTGAGATTGTCGCAGTTTTGAGAAAAGAGGCCGGTACATATCGTCCTTGATGTCTATACGGAGTTCCGTGCGGGAAATAGTATCACGAAACTCGACCGGCGCCTTTGTGATGAGCGCGAGCGGCCTCTGTTCGTTCCCCTCTCCCATGACCAATACTGCGGCCGTCGCGAGACTATCGGCAACATCGGTACGGGAAAAAGTAAGGATTCTGCCGAAAATATCCGGCGTGCCGCGATAGTCCCGAATACCCCGAAAGCCCGCGTATCCGAGCGCGACACCGCCAACGCCCGCTCGAAGCGGGATGGTGCGGCTGTCGGTGATGAGCACGCCGAGTTCTTTGACCTTGTAGTGTTGTCGGAGTTTTTTCCGCAGTATTCGAGCAATCTTGAAGCTGTCTTTCGGCAGAAGTATCAGTTTGCCGTTCGCATTTGATTCGTCGATGCCCGCCGAGGCCATCACGGCGCCATCTTTGATCGTAAGCCAAACGTATTTGGTCTTTAGGGCAAATTCGCTTTCTTCACGGATGAGCTTCTCTTTGGCGTGTTCGTCCGCCGCAACAGCCGTCCGTTCCTCGGCAAGCGCGACGATTTTTGATGTCACGACGAGAACGAGCCGTTCGGGGACTTTTTTCAGATACCACGTGACGAACGCGAACAAATCCTCGCCCTCCTCAAAAACGCGGGTTTTGATTGGTCGGGTAATCATGGTTGTTGGTGGTTAATTGGACTACTGGTTGACTGCGTCTTCTTAGGCCAAGGAAAAGGTTCTTCTCCTTCTTCAAGTGAGAGAGTGCCTTCCGCTTGAAGAGCTTTTACTCTTCCGTCCAGATATTCCTTCCATACTATAAACTTTCCACCCTCCACCCTACCTATGACAGCATCACTTACCACCTCACGCGTGCCGGTTTCCTTCTTTGTGGTGGCAAACTGCCACTCCACCGCAAGGTTGTCACCATCAATAACGATACTGTGAATATATACTTTGGTGTTTTCGTATGCATCTCGAAAGTCGCGGAGGTCTTCAAGGGTTTGCCGTTTGTTTAACCTTCGTCCCGGGTACGCGAATACGACATCCTCATGGAGGAGAGAAGAGAGTAATGCCTCATTGCCCGTTTCCCATGCCTGCGCATGCTCGTAAACCATATTGGCTATGGCAGTCTCCTTTCCGTGATTCAACTGCGAGCGCACAAAGAAACCGCCCGTCCCAAGCACGCCGATTGTAACTGCCAGCAACAACATGCTCACCTTTTTGCGTACGTCCGCTGTCGGGGAAAGGGTCTCGCGGGCTTCTTGGGCTTCCGGTGCGGGGATTGTCTGCTCATTCTTGTCTCGTAAGAAATAAAGGCCGAGATACGAGAGCGGCGTATAGAGCGCACCCATCGCTACTTTGAAGAGCCACCACGAGACGATGATGCTTATGAGCGTACGCGTCTCATACACTCCGGCGAACGCGATGGTCATGAAGATGACGGTATCGAGGAGTTGCGACCAGAGATTCGAGAAAAGCGAGCGTGCCCAGAACATTTTCACTCCCAGCTTTTCGCGGAAGAAGAAAAAGGCAAATACATCTTGATACTCGGCGATAAGGAATGCGGCCAGAGACGCGACGGCAATGCGAAGCGAGACGCCGAAGATTTGGTTGTACCCTTGTTTTGCCCATTCGCCGTCAGTCGACCATGGCATAACGAGCGACAGAAATGAATACGCGATAAACAACGCGGTACTGATAAACCCGGCAAGTACAAAAAGCTTTGCCGTGCGTTTGCCGTACACTTCCCCGACGACATCAGTGGTGAGAAACACGATGGGAAAGGAAAACACCGCAACCGAGAGATGCGAACCGAAGATAAACGGCATGATTTTGAGTCCCAACGTATTTGCCGCAAAAAGCGAGGTGAGATAGACGGCAAGCGCAATGAACAGTTTTTTGGACGACGATTCGGTTAGTTGGATCATAGTGATGATTGCTTAAGAGAGCGCGAAATAAATCAGACACAACAAAAACCCGCCGATAGGGCGGGAGGAGACACACAAAGCAACCCGCACCCTATCGGTCAGGAGGCAAGTTCTGAATAAACCCGGACCAGGTTTTGACGCGGTGATTGTGGAGCATGGTAGTATCTCTAGAGTATCCGATCCTGTGGCGCGACGCAACCGGGTAGTTTGAGCCGATTTGAGCATGCAGGACAAACCGACTATAATGGCATCATGACGATGCGGCCATACAGCGAGCGAACGCCGGACGAGCAGTATAAAAATCTTCTGCGAGACATCCTTGAGCACGGCGTGCGGGCCGAAAGCAAGGATGTGGGCTTCTCGACCGATGCGCTGACACTCATCGGCCCGCGACCGCTCCACTTCAAACTTGAGAACGGCTTTCCGATGATCACCGAGCGGAGCGTCAAGGGTTTCTGGAAGCAGGCGGTCGGCGAAATCATCGGATTTATCAACGGCGCACGAACGCTCGCCGAGCTTGAATCGTTCGGTTGCAAATTTTGGACGCCGTGGGCTACGAAAGAAAAGTGTGAGAAGCGCGGACTCGCCGAGGGCGACCTCGGCCCCGGCTCGTACGGCGCGGCATTCCACGACTTCCCCACTGCAGAAGGTGCGTCGTACGACCAGTTCAAAAACATCGTCGAGCAAATAGACGAGCTTCCGCATCTGCGCACGCATTTTATTTCTCCGTGGGTGCCGCAGTACACAATCCGCGGCAAAGGAAAGCAGCAGAAGGTCGTGGTCTGCCCTTGCCATGGATGGATTCATATCCGCGTCATCAACGGTAAGCTCACGCTCCATATGTTCCAGCGATCCTGCGATGTACCGGTGGGCTTGCCGTCGAACATGATCGAGTATGCGGCGCTGACCATGATGATCGCACAGGCGACCGGGTACGAAGCATACGAATACGTCCACAGCTTCTCCGACGCGCATATCTATGTCGATCAAGTCCCTCTGGTCGAAGAGCTTTTGAAGCGCGAGACCAAGCCCTTCCCCACAATGACGATAATCAATCCCACCAAAGACCTCTTCGCATTCCGCAACACGGACTTCGAGCTTGCCGACTACGAGGCGGGAGAGGCAATGCGGGATATTCCGGTCGCGGTGTAACGGTGTGATCACTGTATGAGCGAACCTTCGAAAAAAACCGGCCTTATCCACGAAAACGCGCGCACGGAGGAGCAAAAAAAACTGATGGCGCAGATTGAACAAGACGGCGTCTGCCCGTTCTGCGCCGAGCATTTCAAGAAATACCACCCGAAGCCGATCATCAAGGAAACCGATTCATGGTTTCTCACGACGAACATGAGTCCGTATGAAGGGACAACATATCACTTCCTGTTTGTATATAAAAAAGCGCACGTCATCTCCCCGTCCGAGATCACGCCGGAGAGTCGTGCCGACCTCTTCGACCTCATCAATTGGACGGTCGAGAAGTACGACATCAAAGGAGGGTCGTTCTTCATGCGTTTCGGCGACCACCATTACACCGGTGGCAGTGTGGAGCATCTCCATACCCACCTCATCGTCGGCGACACGGACGAGTCATCTCAAGACGCCATCCGTGTAAAGCTTGGATGGAAGGTTGCTTCATAGAAGCGTTCTTGGTAGATTTCCGACCAGAAATCTTAGGCAAAGGGGACTTGCATGGGGATGACTATCCCTCTCCCAGGTACGGGAGACTTGCTTAGACGTGAGTTGAGCGAGGAAGAATTGTTCTGTCTCGAGGACTGTCGCAAGTACCGACAGTACTATCGAATGCGCCGAAACTTTGAGAGAGGACGTTGCGTATTCTGTAATGTTGATCGGGACTACAACAAAATTGTAGCCGAGACCAAATATTTCCTTGCATGGGAAGTGCCCGCCGAACTGAAACGAAAGGGTCTAAGGCTTCAACTTTTGATCGTTCCGAAACGCCATATCCGAGCACGATGGGAACTAACTGAGGCAGAATGGCGGTCACTGAGGACGGTCGAGAGGCGACTTGCCAAGCGATACCGTCTCGCAGGAGGGGCAACTGTTGACCGTTTCGGCGATATGAGTCTCAACGCCGGCACAGTTCCTCACTGGCATATAAATATCTACATGCCAAATAGGAGAGCAGAAGTGAGATTCCCTCTCTACAAAAATCCCGCCCAACGAAAGGCGAACCAGAAACGGGCGGCGAGATTTGCCGCCCGTTATGAGGCTGGCGAAGTGCCGGCCTAGCCCACGGGGCGTCCATCACAGGACGCCCCATTGCTATTTTAGAGTTCGACTTGGATGACTTCCACGCCTTCTTCTTTGAAAAATTCGTCGCCATCGAGGACCGCGTAGCCGGTGAGGAAGTAGACTGTTTTGATACCACTTTTTGCAATGATGCGCGCGCAGTACGGACACGGGAAGGCGGTGACGTACAGTTCCGCCCCTTCGGTCGCGATGCCGCGCTTGGCGGCTTCTGCTATGGCGCCCGCTTCGGCATGCGCGGTCGTCACGTAGTTGATATTGATACCGCGCTTGAAGAGCGAGCGAGCATCGCCGATGATGTTCGGCAGTTGCTTCTCCGGCGTATGCTCATTGTGCGTAATGAAAAGCACGTCCTCACCCTTCACCAGCGCGGCGCCGACCTGCCTCCACCAATCGAAGCTTTTGTCCGCCTCGGCGAGCACATCCCCAAAGAGCTTTTTTTGAAATTCTGATGCCTTGATTGTCTTCGGTGCGTCCCCTTTTCTTTCCTTGTCGACATTCTCCCGATTGAAGCGCAGGAAGATGTTTACATATTCCACCTCGCTGTTCGGGAAATACTTTTGTATCACTACTTTCCCAATGTCTTCGCTAGGCGTCACCACCCCCACGTTCTCTTCACCAAGTGCAACGGCATTTTCAACAGTAAGTACTGAGACGGCAAGCGTGGTGAGCGGTGCGAGCGCCTCGGCCATCTTCCCCGCTTCGATCGCACGAATGCGGTCTTTGCGGTGTATATAGTCGAGCTCTTCGTGCGTTTCGAGAATATCGTCTCCGATAAGGTACAGCCGCTCGGCTCCCCTCGTTTCCGCCTCCTGCAGGAAATCCGCATATCCTTTATGAAGCACGGGGATGTACGCGACCGCTATGTTGTTTGTCACCTTTGCGTCTTGCATTAAGAACTTTTGATCTGGATGAGTCGGAGCTTCGCGCTCGTCGATGTCTCCGCCTGCGGCTCAAGCAGTACGACTTCTCCGCAGTACTTCGACTTCTCCGCGATGTCCGCGTCGTCATGCTTCGTCGACTTCGAGAGCACCAGTACGTCCGGCGACACGAGCTTGATGAGATGGTTGCCGGGGTGATGCGAGTATTTGAGCGTGATGACGTCGGCGTGCCGCGTATGCGCGAGTATCAATACCCGCTCGTTTTCCGGTACAACCGGACGCGTCGGCCCCTTGCGCGCACGCACCTTCTCGTCGCTGTCGACTCCGATCACCAGTATGTCGCCGAGCGCCTTCGCGCGTTCAAGGTACTGCGCATGACCGATATGGAACAAGTCGAACGTGCCGGAGGTAAGCACAATGCGCAGACCGAGCTTTTTCCAATACTGCACCATCTCGCCGAGGCGATCGAGATCGGGAACGAACCGATGTTCGAAACTAGTGCCGTCTCCGAAAATGCCCGCATTGATCGCCATATACAAGAATGTGGGAACAGTATACTCCCTAGCACCCGTATCTGAAAAATGTCCTTATCCTCCCGACTGCCACTCTGTTACCCATGGAAAAACATAGAACATGCCGAGGACGTTGAGGGTCAAATTGTCGCGAATCATATAGCCGACGAACAGCTCGAGAGCAAGGGCGACCGCGACGGCCGCCCATACGGGAATGCGCCGTGCAAGCAGGAAGCCGCCGACCATCGCGAGCGTGTCCATGAGCGAATTGAGGATGCTGTCGCCGGTATAGCCCGCCGCGAGCGCTTGTTGGCGATAGTGGTTGATCACCATCGGAGTGTTCTCGGCGATTTCCCATGCGGATTCAATACCTATCGCAAGCGCGAGTCGCCACCAGAGAGGCATCTTCGGGAAGAAGTACCACAGGGCCGCGTAGAAAATGAGACCATGAATGACATGCGACGGCGTGTACCAATCGAAGAAATGCTGGGAATTGCCCACGCTATGCACCACGCCTTCCCACAGCTTCACATATCCGCACTCGCACATCGTCGGCTGTCCGAAGAGATAGAGGACGACTCCCTGCACCGCAAGAATCACGCCGCCGACCGCAAGCGCCCGACCTACAGAGACAGTGTTTGAAAACATGTCTATAGTTTATCAGGTTTCAAGAGTGCTGTTTCGGCCCATGGTACAATCAAGGTTATCCGTATGAAACCACCAATTCCAATTTTGTTTTTTATTTTCGCACTGATAATGTTCCTTGTCTCACTGTATTCTCCTAACCAGTCTGAAGACATTGTGGTGTTTGGATCAGTAGCGGTCTCATTTTTTGCCATATTGCTCATCCCGTTTTGGTACTTTTCAGTACAGTTTTACAGAATGAACATCGGCAAAAAAATCTTTTGGCTGTTACCACTTATAGGCGGGCTATGTGCACTTTTTCCTTTCGTCGTTATCGGTTTAACTTACCACTTAGATATCAATGGTTGTCAAAATTCTCAAAGCCATTGCGGCGCAGAATTTATAGCTGCACCGGCTTTTGTTATAATCAACATTTCGGTTGGATTAATTGTAGCTTACCTTATCTGTCGCAAGCATGAGAATGTTTTGGTAACGAATTCTAAATCGCCATAATTACCAAGGTTCCCTCGCGTTGATCCTCTATACCATCAGATCTGCCCAATAAATAATGCTGTGGAAATCTTGCACCAAGGCTACATACTATGCAAAAAGGAGCAAATAAAAAACCAAAAGTGTACATTACGGTACAAATCAGCAAAAATCGACGTGCGATCGGGAATGGAGGAAAACTGCTTTGGTATATTCCCGACGACCTCAAACGCTTCAAACAGCTCACGATGGAACATCCGGTCATCATGGGGCGTAAAACGTTTGAATCAATTCTCGGCTATTCGGGAGGCAAGCCATTGCCGGGGCGCACGAACATCGTGGTAACCAGAGACAAGACGTACGCGCACGACGGCGCGATCGTCGTCTCCTCCCTCAAGGAAGCGTTTGAAAAAGCGCGAGCACTCGACGCGGAAGAAATCCACATCGGCGGCGGCTCCGAGATTTATGCGCAAGTATTACCGTTTGTGGACCGGCTCTACCTCACCATCGTCGATGACGAACCGGAGGCGGATACCTTTTTCCCCGATTACAGCGAGTTTGCGAAGGTTGTGGAGAAATCCGAGACGCGAGAGCATAATGGGCTGAAGTACGAGTGGCTAACGCTGGAACGCCCTTAAGAATATGTACCCGATAGACATTTTACTTACAGCTACAGTCGAAGGACTGCTCTTTTTAGGCATTATCATTATTTGTACATTCGGACCACGCCTAATTAAACGTCATCGGATGAAAAAGTATGCACAGCGTATGAGCCTCAGTTTCCTAAAAAAAGAAATGGGGCGATCCTCCGATGCCTCGTATCAGAAATTTAACATATTGACCGGAGAATCTAAGGGAAATCCTGTCAGCATCTACCATTACAAAATATCGGCCGGGCCGACAGTGCCGTACTATCATACGTATATAAATGGAAAACTGTACAATGGTCTGCTATCGCCCCAAGAGATCCATACCATTCTCACAGAAGGAGACAGAAACGAGGGAAGTTTTTCTGCCATGCGAAGATACTGGCCGTGGTAACGCCCGCAATAAAACCGCTCTTGAGGAGCGGTTTTATTGCGGGCGCATCGTTTTTCCTATTTCACTTCCACCCCCATGCTTCGGGCTGTACCCGCGATGGTTTTCATCGCCTGTTCTACCGAGCTTGCGTTGAGGTCCGCCATCTTCGTTTCGGCGATTTCGCGGACTTGCGCGCTCGTGAGCGTACCGATGCGCGAAGCGACATTTTTCCCCGAACCCTTGTCCTTACCGAGCTTTTTGAGAATGAGACGCGACGCGGGAGAGACCTTGAGCACGAAATCGAAACTGCGATCATCGTAGACCGTGATCACCGCAGGCACGATCTGGCCCATCTGGTCGCGGGTCTGGTCGTTGAATTGCTTGACGAATTCGCCGATATTGATCCCGGCCTGACCGAGCACCGGGCCCAGAGGAGGCGCCGGCGTCGCCTTGCCACCCTCGGCCTGTATCTTGATTGTTTTAACGACTTTTTTTGCCATATGTGAATTTCCAGCCCACTATACATCATCTATAGCGTATGTCCAAAAATCTTTCAGCTGCTAGGCGCGGGGAAAGCGGCGAGGAAGACGTATGGACAATACGGCGACCGAGACGCAGGGGACCCCGCAACAACGCAGATGAAGATTTTGGGATGTACGCTAGGACTTTTTAACTTGTAAGAAATCGAGTTCAACCGGCGTGTCGCGGCCGAACATCGAGACGAGCACCTTGACCTTGCCGCGATTCTCGTCGACTTCCCCGATCCGGCCTTCAAGCTCTCGGAAGGGACCGTCGGTGATGATGACCTGGTCGTCGACCGCAAAGTCGATCTTGTGCTTGACGGTATCGGTCTGCATACGGCTCATGAGCTCGGAGAGCTCTTTCGGATCAAGCGGCACCGGCTGAGTCCCGCTACCGACAAAGCCGGTCACTCGTGGGGTGTTGCGCACCGCGTACCATGAATCATCGGTGACGATCATGTCAACGAGTACGTACCCGGGATAGATTCGTTCCTCTTCCGTCACTCTTTTCCCGCCCTTGACCACGATCCGCTTCTCGGTCGGTACCACCACTTCAAAAATCTTGTCTTGCATGCCCAGAGACTCGATGCGCTGGCGCAGGTTTCTGGCGACCGCGTTCTCGTAGCCGGAGTACGTGTGAATCGCATACCAATGCCGTTCTTCGTTGCCAAGTTGTTTTGCCATAATATAAAAATCCGTCCCGCTATACGCCGATAAACCAGTCGAGTATCCACGTGAAGAGATAATCGAATACGCCGAGGAGAAGTGCGACAGCAATGGAGATGCCGATGATCAGCGCGGTGTACACCACCGCTTGCTTTTGGGTGGGCCAGGTGACATGCCGGAACTCCGCCCGGGTATCTTTGAGATAATTGATCAACTGTTGCATAGTGAAAGTATACAGGAAGTGGTGCTAGAACCTATCTCAAAAATAATCGCGTAACGAGACCACGCCCGCCCGTTGCGACACGACACGCTGGAGACCGAATCGTAGCGAGCTACGATGAGGTCGAAGCGCGAGTGCTCGCAGGGCGGGCGTGGTCGCAGCAGCGAAATGGTTTTTACTTTTTGTTTCCATGGTTATTTTTGAGATAGGTTCCAGTGCGCTCTAAAAAACGCCCCGAAGGGCGATCACATGCATACTATACCAGATAGAAGTCCGGCAATCAAGCAGGGGGCGACACAAAACGCCTGCCGCAAAGCGGCAGGCGTTTTGTGTCGCGATTCCCCAATGTACCGCTTATCGAATCTCGTAGGTAAGGTTAACCGCAGAGGTAATGGTATTTTCGCCCGGAGGGATGTCGGGTACGGCCATGGCTTTGGGAGCGCTCGCTTCTGCGCCGTACGCCTGGTCATACATCGGATACCCGCCCCCATCCTCTTCCCAAAAACCGGAAAGTCGGGTGAGCCGAACACCGAGCGTGTCGGCAAGTTGCAGGGCTTTCTTTTTCGCATCCGCGACCGCCTCCGCGCGCGCCTCGGCTTTGGCATCGCTGTCGTCATCAAGAGTAAATCGCAGACCGCTGACGTTCGTCGCGCCGCGTTCGCCCACACCGGCGATCAGCGCGCCGGCCTTGGCGGTATCGCGCACCTTCACCTCAATGGCCTGGTCGGCGGTGTAGCCGACAACCGTACTTTCGGTGTAGTCATAGCCGGGTGGCATGATCTCCATCATCGGCAATCCGGGCGCGGTCGAGCTGACGACAGGCATGTCACGATAGCGCGGATACAGGCTGTAGTTTACCGTCTTATAGTCGGCTTCCGCGACACCGTTCTCTTTGAGATATGCGGTGATCAAGTTCACCGCATCCGCGGATTTCTTCTGCGCGGCTTCGGGATTTTCGGCTTCCGCCTGCACACTGAAAGTAAACATTGCGATGTCCGGCACCCTTGTCACCTCGCCAACACCGCGTACAGAAATCGTCGTCGGGCCGGTGTAGATATATTGCGAGGATTTATAGGCGTAATAGGCATAACTGACAAGCGCAAGCGCGCCGAGCGCAAGGACGACAAAGACAAGGCCTTTCAGCCGTTTGTCCCCCGCCCAGTCGTGAAATGAAGGTTGCATAATGAACGTAGCTTAATGAGTAAGTATAATCTGATTATATACATTGTCGCATCCCGACGACAACCACACGGAAACCGGATCAGAGTCCTTGTTGCCGCGTTTGACGAGCGCGTAGGATCAGCTCGTCACGGAGACGCTCGGCATCTTCATGAGAGAGTGCCGGAAGCCGCCCCTCGGAACCGCCGCCGAATACACCATACTGTCCGACCGTTGCGCTCATACCGGCGGTTTGGATATTGAGATCGGACAACCCGAGGATCCGAGCTATGATACCGCGGTATATGTCGACGTTTTGGATTCGATCATACGGGATGGTGACGTATTTCTTGTATATGACTCCAAGCTCTTTTCGAAAACCCGCGTCGGTCAGTTCGTAGCGGTAAAAGCGATAGGTAAGCTTTGCCCAGACAAAACACAAGATCAGGAAGGCCGGAGCAATGATCCAGAACCAATTCAAAAAGTCGAACGAGATTTCTCCAGTATCTATATTTTCGCCAAGATCGGCGAGGAACGCCATGCCCCAGAAGCTCAAGAGGATAATCGGAAGAAACGAACGTAAAACGAAACTGAAAAAGAATAGCCAGACTGCCTTGGGATCAAGTTGTTTCATGCTTATATGTTTTTATGTTGTAAACAAGAAAAGCCGGCTAACTACGTATGTCCTTCATACTATATCGTACCATATCAATCCTGCGTCGCCAGCTTGTACCGAGTCCGCCAACCGCGAAATCATCCCATATACCACTCGCACGGATCATCCTTCACACACCCGCTTGAATTCGGCAAGGTCGGCGGGGGTAAGAGCGAGGTTCGCCGACTGGCCGCTCATGAGGTAGTACATTATTGCATCCGGATCGTCCACGTGGTCGAGAGACAGCGCGTGCCCAAGCTCATGGGTGAGCACCATGCGCAACTCATCGCGGTCCTTAAACTGGTAGATAGTGATGGCTCCCGCTCGAAAGTCGCCCTGCGTAAACTCGCGCTCGCCATGGAAGCGATCATTATACTGCGCAACATTCTCGTTATAGTCTTCGATCGTCTCGTTGCCTCGCTCCCCGAGGGCATTCATCCGACTCACGAGACGATCGAGTTTGTCGGCCAGCTGGCGGAGCGCCCCGCTTTCGGTATCAAGCGTGCGCTCCTCCGCGCCGAGGCGCTCGTATACCTCGTTCGGCGCGCCGCCCTGATCGTTCCATTTTGCAACTTCGGCGTTGTGCGCCGCAAGCTCTCGCTCATATGCGGCAAGGCGCGTGTCGTATGTATGCGCGAGAGTCTCGTACTCGGACAGTATCCGTTCGTACTCCTCGCGGATCGTACTGCTGATATCTTCCTTGCGATCGAGAATCTCCCGAAGTCGGTGTTCTTCGAGGGTAAGTTGCTGACGCTCATCAAAGACAAAATTGACCCTCACCGTAGCGTCGGGATCGTAGATAAAAAGATCTTTGCCCACAGCGTCCTCCCACACGGTCTCGGCCTCTTCCACCGCGGCGCGCGCTTCCGTTTCGGGGAGATCAAACCGCTCGTCAATCGAGCCGATCGCATACGCAAGCGGTACCGGACAGGTCGCCGTCTTCTGTTGATACCAGTACCCGGCTCCCCCAAGAAGCACGAGCAGAAGTACTGCGGAAAAAATATTTTGCGCCTTTTGAACCATAGAAACACTATACAAAAAAGAACTCTTTTGAGCTACACAAACGCGACTACGCAGCTCTTATCGAATTGAAAACTGGGCGCTCGCCGCGCGAGCAACAGTCGAGCCCCCCACGCGGTCATCACTGACTGCGAGAACGGCAACGTAGTACGCGTCCTCCATTTCATCGGCCGTTAAGCCGCCACTATTGGCAATCATTTCTCTGACAGTCCCGGCAATGTCGTCGACCCGCAGAGAAGTCACCTTTTGGGAAACACGGGTATCCGGAGTCAATGTTACCTCGCTACCGGAGAGTGTATTCCCGAGCATGACATAGTAATAGTCAAAATCGCCTCCTTCATATGATGTCCACGAAATATCGAGCGGGAGAGAGTCCGAATAATCTCCCTCACCAGGAGACAGCACGGTCAGCGTAGCGCTCGGTTCGGAGTATATGTCAAAACAGTACCCACGCTTCCCGTTACATCCTTTCGAGTCGACACCATTAAAACCGCCCTTCCCTGGAGTCGAATCACGATCCGCATCGGACATAAGAACACGATGGTTCGTCTCCAGCAAAGCCCCTATGTGGTATCCGGTACACCGCGAGGTACAACCCTTGGGAAGAGTGACATATGCGTACGAGACGCCAGTAAGCGGATCCGTCGGTACCACTGAAATATAGCCGTCCAATTCCGAGAGGAGATGGGGGTAGCCACCATGGACGTCGTAATAGAGTTCGAGAGCCACTCTGAGCTGGTGAATCTCTGAAATTCTGCGCGCATCCCGGGCTTTCTGACGCGCCTCGTCCACGAGAGATTGGTAGGAAGTTGAAACAACACCTCCCCCTTGACGCACTGCGGCATCGATAGCCTGTGTGGAAACTATAATCGCTTGCTCGCGAAGCGAACGATCAATATGTTGGTTACTCTGTACCAAAAGCAAGAGCGTCAACGCTGTCTGGAGCAACGAAGTAATCATGAGGAATCACAAGTGAATATACTGCTAATTATAGACAGCATACCACGCCAGATTCCGTCCGACAGATATTAAAGATTATCACTTCAGCGCGCCGCCGGTGAGGGATTCGGTCACGGATATTTTTCTTCGTATCCTCAGAAAAATTCCGCGACCCCGACTCCTTCCGCTTCGCTCCAGTCCGTCCTTCAAATCCCTCACCCTCTCGCAAAAACATAGTCGCCAAATGCTACGCCTTTGTCTCCTTGTTTTGCGGAGGGTGAGGGATTCGGTCACGAGTTCGTAATTCGCTCCGCTCATAACGACTCGCGACCCCAGCTCAGAAAACAGTCTCCCAGACTGTTTTCTTCCGCTTTTCGAATCCCGACCATCCCATGCCGGACAGCAATTTCAGAACGCAGAAGCGTTCAGAAATTGCTGTTGCGGAGGGTGAGGGATTCGAACCCTCGATGGGGTTTCCCCCATACGACCTTTCCAAGGTCGCGCACTCGACCGCTATGCGAACCCTCCGTGTGTTTATTTTCTATATATTTGCGCCCCCGCCCGGCTGCTGCGCATCCGAACCGCGCAACGCGCGGACGCGGTCGGGGATGGGCGGATGTGTCGCGAAGAGATTGCTTATTTTGTTCCACACGCTCTTGCGCTCGCCGGCGCCGAACGGGTCGGAGATAAAGAGGTGCGCGGTGGCGTGATTGGCTCTCTGCAGGGGCCGCGCGTACGACGATATCTTTTCAAGCGCGGAAGCAAGGCCTTCGGGATAGCGCGTCAGGAGCGCACCCGAAGCATCTGCAAGATACTCGCGTTTGCGCGAGACGGCAAGCCGCAGAAGCTGTGCGGCAAGCGGGGCGAGAATGATGCCGACGATGCCGAGCACGAGCACGATCGGATGTATGCGGTTATCGTTGTCTCTTCCGCCGCCGAAGAGACTCGTCCGCATGAATATGTCCGCGACGATGGCAACAAATCCCGCGAGCACCACGGCGACCGTGGAGACAAGCATGTCGCGGTTGCCGATGTGCGAGAGCTCGTGCGCGAGCACGCCTTCAAGCTCTGTTTTCTCAAGTATTTGCAGAAGCCCCGTCGTCACCGCGACGGCGGCATGCTCGGGATTGCGGCCGGTCGCAAACGCGTTCGGCGCAGGGTCATCCACGACGTACACCTTCGGCAGAGGCAGACCGGCGGTGATGGAGAGATTTTCGACGATGCGGTACAACTCCGGCGCTTGCGCCTTCGTCACGGGCCGCGCGCCGGTCATCTGAATCACGATTTTGTCGGAAAACCAGTACGCGCCGACATTCATGACGAGCGCGAATACAATCGCAACATAGAGAATGGCCGGGTCGCCTAGGTAGAGCGAAATAAACCACCCGACCGCGATAATCACCGCAAGAAAGAGCGCCATCAGAAGCCACGTCTTGCGAATGTTGGCATCCTTGTGGGTATAGAGTGTCGCCATCTTTCTATTTTACCCCCTTCGGAACAATCCGCCGAGTGAAAATCGCCTTACAGGCGCTGTACACCTTGCGGCTCTTTTGGTTCGCTTCGCTCCCAAAACAGGCACGCAAGGTCTTGCGAAGCTCCAAGTATTCGCTTCTCACCAGCTCCCGCCGCCTCCGCCTCCGGCACCTCCGCCGGATGAGCCGCCGCCGGAAGACGCAGAGACGCCGGATGCGCTTCCGAGCGACGAAGAGAACGCACTCATATCGCTTGAAAACGCAACCGCCGAAAACGCGCCGTGCGCGCCGCCGTCGTACCACGCGGGATTGGGAATGGTGACATCCGCAAATACCGTCGCCCATTCTTTCTCAACGCCGAACGCGATCGCATACGGCAGAAACTCGAGAAACTGCTCGGGACGCTTCGACGGCGCGTTATGAAACGTGAAGCGGTCTTTGCCGGTGACGGAGAGGAATTCTTTGAATCCTTTGAGATGATTTTGCGCTTCGTACCCTTTGCGCGTGCGGCGCATCCAGTGCGCAATCCCGAGCGTCACCACCGCAATGGCTATGATGACAAAGATTGCCGCATACCCGATACCGACAAAGACCAATCCGGCGCCGACGACAATCACCGTCCATGATATCCACGAGACCCGGGCGCTCGGAAATCCTTGGAGCGTTTCTTCGAGAAATCCTTTCGCGCGCATGTCTTCGCGCAATGCGCTCCGGAGCGCTTCGAGAATGGAGTGATTGCGCACGCGCCGCGAGAAGCTCTTGCGAATCTCGGAAAGTGTGACGGAGGCGCCCGACCCCGCTTCCGCTCCGAAGAGCAGTGCGAGCGCCTGCGGCAGAAATGCGCCAACATTCGGCCCCGGCCGCCGCAGAAGCTCGACGCGATAATCGCTCATGTCGAAAAAGAGAAATTTTTTGTCTATCTTCGTGATTTTGAGATACCCCTGCTCCGCAAGAAATATAACTGCGGCGGTGATGTCTTTCGGGTCGAGACGGTTGTCGATGAGCAAGCCCGCGTACATCGGCTCGACGCCCGCGTATGGCTCGTACTGCGCGACGACCGGCCGGTCGATCTTGTGCTTCGTGTGCGTCCGATACACGACAACACACAATGCGATCACGAGCATAATGACAGCAACGGCAAAAAACCAAAACCACGCAATGCGTTCAAGCGCGACCGTCTCGACCGTGCCGGGCTCGACCTCGTGCGCAATCGTCAATCCTTCGCCGGGCGAAAGCGCTCTGCTCTCGAAGGTGACGGTCTCGCCGAGACCTTGTATGGTGCAGGATTCCGTACTGCCGTCCTCTCCCACATAGCACGAATGCAGGGCGCCGAGCGTGCCCTTCGGCGCGGTGAGTACCACGCGCGCGGCTTTGATGGGGACCTTCCACTCGTCTCCCGTGGCATTCCAATACACCTCCGTCTCCGGGGTGTAGGTGAGCCCGCCGCGCACGAGATACGAGAGCGCATAGGTATGTTTACCCGTTACCGTCTTGTCCGCATCGCCGATTTGTATGTGCACGTTCCCGTTTGAGATATCGGTCTCATACGGCACTTCGGCATCATCCATCCATGCGGAAATCACTTCGATATCGAGATACCGCTCTTTATACCAAGAAGATGCCATCTCGGGATGCTCCCGCGAAATGTCGCGGAAGATGCCGTGCCGCTCCTCCTCGCCGAAGTCGTAGACGATCTCTTCGGTAACGGTGATACTGCTGTCTTTGGTCAGCGAGAGGATGGAGGTGAACGAAGCAATCTCCTCGGCGGATGCGAGCGCGGGCAGAACAAAAAAGGAAACGGCGCATAGCACCGGCAAACACAACAGCAATGCACCCCGTATGCGCATGATAAATGAGAGAACAGCCGGAACGATTAGAACGACACTTTCACCGGCTCGCGAGCGGCGCCCTCCCCTTCCCCAAGCTCGAAATATTCACGTCCCGAAAAGCCGAACATGCCCGCGATGATATTCGATGGAAACGTCTGGAGCGCGATGCCGAGGTCGCGGACGTTGCCGTTGTAGAAACGGCGAGCGGCCTGAATCTTGTCCTCCGTATCGGTGAGCTCGCGCTGGAGTTCGAGGAAGTTCTGATTTGCCTTGAGGTCGGGATAATTTTCCGAAACCGCAAAGAGCGTTTTCAAGGCACCCGAGAGCATATTTTCCGCCTCGGCTTTTTCGTGCGGGGCGGTCGCGTTCATCGCGCGCGTGCGCATCTCGGTCACCTCGGCGAGCGTCTTCTGCTCGTGCGCCGCGTAACCCTTCACCGTCTCGACGAGATTGGGAATCAAGTCATACCGGCGCTTGAGCTGGACATCAATGTCCGCCCACGCTTCCTCCGAGCGCTTCCCCAGCGACACGAAGCGGTTGTACACAAAAATCGCATACAAAACGAGTATCACGAGAACAGCAAGCAAAATATAAAGTAGGGTCATGGTAAGTAATGATGGGTAATGCAGATACTATACAATACCTTGTAACATGTCGGAAGGATAAAAACGAAGAGGGCGGGAGAGTTGGATGCTGGTGCGCGCATCCTCCCCTCACCGCCCCGGGCATCCCATCTGCAGATGGGATGCCGAATCTATAGAAAAAAGAAGATCATGTACTTTTTTAACGCGGAGGCCCACTATGGACCCCCGCAGGACAGTAGAGCATGTATACACTATCTCCCGTGACGGGTCCCGCCCCGGGAGATAGTGAGTTGCTCATGAACATCATCCTACTCGTTTTATGAAAAATAGCCAGTGGCAAAAAAGAGCGAGGCGAACACGGACCAAGGGCCGGTGGTCCATGTTCACCTCAAGGCCGCCCGCGGACGGCGTAGGTTTGAGAAGACTCTCAAAATTAAAACCGACCGATTATTAGCGGGGCGTTTCCAAGGTATTGATTAGATTACGTTACCACTTCAGTGCGCCGCCGGTGCGGTATTCGGTGACGCGCGTTTCGAAGAAATTTTTCTCCTTTGAGAGATCAACCGCCTCGCTCATCCACGGGAACGGGTTTGCTGAATGAAACTGTATCGGCAGACCGACACGCTCAAGCCGGCGGTCGGCGACATGCTCGATATATTGCTTGAAACCCGCGGCATTCATCCCGAAGATGCCTTCGGGGAACACCTCGGCGGCATACTCGTATTCGAGCTTTGCGGCATTCTTAACGAGATTGACGATTCGCGATTGGAACTCCGCCGTCCAGAGCTCGGGATTTTCTTCCTTTATAGTATTGATCAGCTTGATGCCGAAATTCAGGTGCATGGACTCGTCGCGCATGATGTACTGGATCTGCTCGGCGCTTCCTGTCAGCTTATGCTGGCGCTGGAAACCAAAGATCACCGCAAACGACGAATAGAAAAAGATACCCTCAAGGATGAGTGAGAAGACGCACATGTTTTCGAGAAACTTCTGATCGTTCTCGAACGTGCCGGTTTCGAAGTACTTGTCGAAGATACCTTCGTTGAAGGTCAGAATGAAGTCGGCCTTATCGTAGATCGCTTGGTTCTGGCGATACATATTGAATATCTTGGCCTCATCCATGCCGAGAGACTCGACGATGTACTGGTACGCGTGCGTATGAATCGCTTCCTCGTAGCCTTGCCGGAGAAGATACATGCGGATCTCGGGCGAAGTAATGTGGCGATAGGTCGCGATGACGATATTATTGGCGGCGATCGAGTCGGCGGTCGTAAAAAAGCCGAGCGCGGTCTCAAACGCATGGCGCTCTTGTTCGGTGAGCGCGGTCGGCGATTTCCATTGCTCAATATCGAGTTGCATGGAGATCTCAGTGGGGAGCCAATGGTTGGCGTTGGCCGCATTGTAGTACTCCCACGCCCACTCGTGCTTCATCGGATAGAGCTGGATCACATCGGCATCCTTGCCGTTGATGACACGACGCGCGTTGATGTCGACTGTCCCCGCTCCTTTCTGGATTGCCATACTTTCTCTTTAGTAATTGGTAACTCTGCCTACAACTATTGACACGCCTCGCATACCGCATCTTCCGCGACATGCAATCGGTACTGTCCCGTGCGTACCGAGATCTGTGTCTCTTCATATATCTGCTCGGATATCTGGCTTGTCGAGACGGCTACAGCGACCTTTGCCGCCTCGACCTCCTCTTTCGTGATGGGAGACAGCGTCGACATCGGAGACGGGATCGCGCCGTCTTCTCTGGCATTTTGGACCATGTGCTGGGAGGATCCCACGGAGCCGTCGCCTCTCGTACGCAAATGCGTGCCTGCCTCCCCCACCGTCGACTTCTCGACCTGCGAAGCGGCGAGCGAACGGAGATAGTAGGTGGTCTTGAGGCCGAGCTCCCACGCATAGAGATAGAGATCGGAAAGCTCTTCACCCGAAGTGCCGCTGAAAAAGATGTTCAGCGACTGCGACTGATCGATCCATTTGCCGCGCGCGGCGGCGCCACGAATGATCCAGCGCATGTCGATTTCGAATGTCTCGCGGTATTTTTCTTTCAGATCTCGGTCGATCTGCGGAATGTCTTGGATACTGCCATCATTGTATTTGATGGTATTGAGCATCTCTTCGTTCCAAAGCCCGCGCGCCTTGAGATCGATGACGAGATATGGATTGATGATCACGAAGTCGCCGGAGATGTTCGATTTCACATAGATATTCTTATAGATCGGCTCAATGCCGGGCACTACCCCGGAGATGTTCGCGATTGTCGCGGTCGGCGCGATGGCCATGGTGTTCGAATTGCGCATGCCATATTGCCTGATCGAGTCGCGCACTACCGACCAGTCGAGACTCTCGGTACGGGCGATGCCGGTCGGCATGCCGCGATCCTCCTCCAGGAGTTTAAGCGTATCGACCGGAAGTATCCCGCGGTCCCATTTCGATCCTTTAAAGCTCCGATATGCGCCCCGTTCGCCCGCGAGCTCGGAGGAGGAAAGTATCGCGTAATACGAAACGATTTCCGTCGAACTGTCAGCAAATTCCACGGCCGCGGGCGATGCGAAATTGATGCCGAGCTGATAGAGCGCGTCGTGAAAGCCCATGATACCGAGCCCCACGGGACGATGGCGCATGTTTGACGTCTCGGCTTCCTTGGTCGGATAAAAATTGAGATCAATCACATTGTCGAGCATGCGCAGGGCGGTTTTCACCGTCGCCTTCACCTTGGTTTCGTCAAACGCGCCGTCAGTGACGTGCCGCGCGAAGTTGATCGAGCCGAGATTGCAGACGGCCGTCTCCTCCGCGGAAGTGTTCAGCGTAATCTCGGTGCACAGATTGGAGTTGTGCACCACACCCACGTGATCCTGCGGCGAGCGGATGTTCGACGGATCCTTCCAGGTGATCCACGGATGCCCGGTCTCGAAAAGCATGCCGAGCATCTTCTTCCACAGGTCACGAGCCTTCGTCTTTTTAAACAGTTTGATCTCACCTCGCGACGCCATATCTTCGTACTTGCGATAGAGCGCTTCGAATTCCCTGCCGTACGTCTCATGGAGACCTTCCGCTTCTTCCGGCGAAAACAGCGTCCACTCCCCGTCCGCACGCACACGTTTCATAAACAGGTCCGACACCCATGAGGCGGTATCCATATCGTGCGTTCGCCGGCGCTCGTCGCCGGTGTTCTTGCGAAGCTCGAGGAAATCCTCAAAATCATAGTGCCAATTTTCGAGGTAGACGCAGGTCGCGCCGCGCCGTCGACCCGAGCGATTGATCGCGACTGTCACGTCATTGGCGATTTTTAAGAACGGCACCACGCCCTGCGACGTGATACCCGCGCTTTTAATGAGAGATCCCGTGCCGCGGATATTGGTCCAGTCGGTGCCGACGCCGCCCGCCCATTTCGAGAGCTGGGCATTGTCACCGAATACTTTGAAAATATGGTTAAGATCGTCTTCAACCGTATTGAGATAGCAGGAGGAAAGCTGTGGATGCGGTGTGCCGGCATGGAACAGAGTCGGCGTCGACGGCACGAAAGAGAGCGACGACATGACATTGTAGAATTCAAACGCTCGGGTCTCTTTGTCGGCTTCGTTGAGCGCCAGACCCAGGGCCACGCGCATCCACATATATTGCGGCGTCTCAAGAGAGCGTTTCTGTTTGTCGCGAATGAAATAGCGGTCGTTGAGCGTCTCAATACCGAGATACCGAAGCAAATCGTCGCGCTCCGGCACAAGCGCCGCAGACATTTTCTCAAGATCATACGAGAGTAGGCGCTCGTCGAGCTTTTTCTCGGCGACCGCGGTTTTGATATTGCGCACAAACGCCTCGCGATAGGCCCCCGCAAACTCCTGCTCCGACAATGCGTCTTTCCCTATCGCTTCCTTATAGAGACGGGCACAGAGTTGGCGCGCCGCCACGATCGAATACGCCGGATCGCGCTCAATGCGCGAGCGCAGTACCGACGTTATCAGCCGCGCGAGTTCGTCGGTTTTAATCCCGTCGTACACTTCAAGCTCAATCTGTCCGACAATCTCTTCGAGATTGATGTCCTGCTCGTAACCGCGGATAAACGCGGCAAGTGACGCACGCGCCTTCTCCGGCGAGAACAGTTCTCTCGTACCGTCGCGTTTTTCGACCGTCAGACGGTGTTCTTTGATCTCTTTGGCGACCTGTTCCTTGCGCTCCTTGGTGTGCTCGAACCGGTACAGAATATAGTGTTTTGCGACGCGGAAATACCCGCGCTCCATCAGCGTCTCTTCGACAAGATCTTGCACATGCTCAACAGTCGGAAGTACCTCCGGCGCAATCATGGAATCAAGCTTTGCCGTCACTCGATCAGTCATCTGCCCGAGCACCGCATCATCTACCGCCACGCCCTCGGCCGCAAAAGCCTTTTTCATGGCGATAGTGATCTTCTCCGTCGCAAACGGAACGATATCCCCGTTTCTTTTTTTAATTTGTTGAAGCATACCGACGCAATTACGATATATAAATGCCCGATTCTCCCCCTCCCTCCGGATTCCCTTCAGTGTCGACCGTCTCACACTAAGGCGGTGAGAGTCGAAGAGAGAGCCATGCAACTCTCTTGGTGCACGTATCTATAGGAAGCAGAAGAACCGGACCCGCAAGCACACCACAAGCTCGTGTGTTAGATCGATTTTACCACAGATATGCCGATTGCACGCGAGGGCAACTTTCCGCGTACGTTCCCAGGTGCCGAATCGCGTTCTCGTTTCGCGGATTTCTGAAAAGAAATGTCACAACTCTCTTGGACCGCCACTGTGGATAAGAAATTCGGGCAGATTGTCAAAATAGTGTCAAGAAAAATCACTATCGGGCCTTTTGTTGAGAATATCACGGATTTCGCGCAAAAGCTGGATATCTTCGGGTGGCGGCGGCAATGTTTCCGGTTCGTTTTCTTGCCTGTGTTTGAGACGGTTCATCACTTTGATCGCAACGAATATGGCAAGTGCGATAAGTATGAAGTCGACAATGCTTTGCAAAAAGATGCCGTAGCGAATGGATATTCCGTCGGCCTCGAATGCCCAGCTCGAGAGATCGACGATACCGAACAGCATACTCACTGCCGGCATGATGACCGTCTCGACAAGCGAAGAGACGATCTTGTTGAAGGCGGTCCCCATCACGACCGCCACAGCGAGATCCACGACATTGCCCCGAAGAACGAACGTCTTAAATTCGGCAAGAAATCCCTGTTTCATAGCAGTACCGGGTGATCAGAAGATCGTGCACAAATAAAAGCCGAACCCCGCACCGATCAGGAATGTAAATATGAGCACAAATATCACCGAACTTCCTTCCATGGTCTCCATAGTATACCGCATAGAAATGTTACAAAGAAGAAGGCCTTGTGCAACAAGGCCTTATCCACCTCCCGTGATAATGAGTATCAGGATAATAAATGCTACTCCACCGTCAAGTAGCTTCCTGCTCCTACGCGGATCCTCGCCAGAGAGGAGCCGAATGAGCGCAACAAGCACAATAGTGGCCGGTAACACGACAGATAAGGATACTGTTGCTCCGGCAATCAGTCCTGTGACGATTGCTACGGCGGCTAGAACACGCGACTCCCGCTCCCCCGCCACAAGCGGGATAGTCAACTTGTATCCCTTGTCGATATACATATCCTCAAGATCCTTGGTCAGTTCTCTGCCGAAGATAATCAAAGCGGCTGACAAGAACAGTAGCAACGGTTTCCCCCGAGTCGCGCCGTACGCCATTGGCAGAAGTGCAGGGGTTGCCGACACGGCAGACACCAAGGTGATTGGGATGAACAAAATCTTGCGTGTTTCAGAATAGAGCGCACCGGCCAGCGCAAGTACCGCAAGTACAAAACCGGCTTTGGTATTGCCGGTCGTAACGAGAGTAATCAGGACAATGCAGCCAGCCCAAAACGCAAGCACTAACCCACAGAACGCTCTCGGATGTTCTGATGCCACCACTTTGTGCTTGCGAATGTCGTGATACCGGTCACGCCAGTCGTTCTGTAACATGGCCGCTATGGCGATGCAACATACCGCTACGACTACGTCCCATGGTATGCGAAAACCGACTGTCCTGAAGCTGGCTATCGCCAGCAAGCTGGCCAATAGGCAGATAGGCAAACGTAACGAAGCAATCCATACATTCACGACTCACACCCCTTTCTCTTTTGATATGCGAAAGTACCACGGCTCCAATCAGAGTATACCGGTTAACTGTTCAAAAACAGTGTGTCGACGGGAGGATTTGAACCTCCGACCTTCTCTTTATGAGTGAGATGCTCTAACCAGCTGAGCTACGCCGACAAGTGAGCGGGATGATGAAAGCTCGCTTTCATCATATCTGCGAACGCAGTCGGCGCAAGGTTCCCTTACAGCCGACAAATGCAGGGTCAGAATACCATTCTGATGACCTTGCTTCAAATGCTACTCAAAATCTTTTAACGCGTGTAGCACGGCGGCAACAGGAAGTCCGACTACGTTGTCGTAGTCACCCTCAACATGATCGACGAGGTCCTTGCCGATACCTTGGATCGCGTAGGCCCCTGCTCTCTCGAGCGGCTCGCCAGTCGCAATATAGTCGTCGATCTCTTGGTCACTCAAATCTCTGAAATACACTTTTGTCTCAACTGCCTCTGAAATCGATTCACCGGTTTTGGTTTCGACGATGGTAAAGCCGGTAATGACCGAGTGTGCTTTGCCGCTTAAGGTATGAAGCGTCTCTCGCGCTTTTTCAGGAGTATACGGCTTGCCAAGTATTTTTCCTTCGTAGCAGATGAACGTGTCGGCCGCAATCACGATGGCATCCGGGTACTTCTGCGCCACCGCTTCGGCCTTGCCTTGAGAGAGGTATTTCGCAAGCTCCGCAGGGGACAAAACAAGCGTCATGTCCTCTTCGTAGTCGCTCCCAACCACCTCAAACACAAGACCCACCCTCTCAAGCAGTTCTTTCCGCCGGGCCGATGTCGAGGCGAGGACTATCTTTCTGTTCATATGCACGAGTATGCAAAATCACAAAGCCCCGGACTACGTCCGGGGCTTTGTGATTTTGCTTCTTTTCCCTTGTTGCGGGGCCGGGAATCGAACCCGGGCCTGGAGGTTATGAGCCTCCCGAGGTACCTCTCCTCCACCCCGCTACGTATGGGGCAAATAGTATGACAAAAATAACCTCTTCGCAAGAAGATATGTCGTAAGAAACCAGAAACCAGTCTGAAAAGCTCCAGATGCTAGGCGCGGAGGGGTGAGGAATCGAGGCATATATAAACATGCGATGAGATTCCGAGCGACGAACGCAACAACGCAGATGGGATTTTTAGACGGTTTCTATATAAATTTGAATTCTTCGAAGACGTGCTGGTAGCGGGCGATCGCTTCCTGCGCGGCGCGTTTGGTGAGCACGAAGTCGGAGCCGCGATGCGCGATCGCGTTGCGGATTTTATGCGCCTCCCACGCATCTTCTATCGAATGGAATGAGTGGGGGTCAACGGTCTTCAACCTGTCGCCGATCGACGCGCCTTGGTAGCCCAAGCGGTCAAGCAGTTCGTCGAGCATGATATCCGCCTCGATGATAGCCAGACGCCAGTTGTTGGGATCGTCCGACGAGACATGGGCGAGAATCTGCGGCCATTGGGTATTGTCGCTCGCGGCGGCATGAGCGGTCCTGTATGCGTGTTCGGCGTCACGCAACAGCCCCTGTTCATCTTCGGCAAGCTGGGAAAAACGAATCATCGAATAGACAATACCGAGAAGCAGGAGCGCGGAGAACGCAAAGGATGCTATGGAAAAGATGTACCACCAATCGGAAGCCGTCTGGTAGAACGACTGCGGATCGTTGGTATTGCCGAAAAGTCCGTCAAGAAATTTTGCCACCCAGTCCAATAGATTGAGCTGGAGAAATGAAGACGTGTCGTGCTGTGGAGCCATGAATATGTTTGAAAAATACTCCTTCTATTGCTCCCCCTGGAAGCGCTTGCCGATATCAAAGAGACGCGCTTCCCCGGCATGCGGTCCTATGAATTGTATACCAACCGGAAGCGATTTGCCGTCGCGATCCACCGTCCCCATGGGGACTGAAAGCGCGGGCACGCCGGTGAGATTTACCGGCACCGTATATATGTCGCCGAGATACATCGAGAGCGGATCTTCTTTTTCACCGATCTTGTACGCGGGAGTCGGAACAGTCGGAGTAACAATGATATCGACATCGCGATATGCGGCGGCAAGCTCTTCCCGCATGAGAGTGCGGACAATCTCCGCTTTTCGATAATAGGCATCGTAGTATCCGGAGGAAAGCACGTAGGCGCCAAGCAGGATACGGCGTCGGACTTCTTTTCCGAATCCTTCCCGGCGCGTTTCGAGATAATCGCAAAGCAGATCTTTTCCCGGCACATGGAGACCGTACCGCATGCCGTCGTATCGCGCGAGATTCGACGAGATCTCGGCAAACACCGTGATGTAGTAGGCGGCAAGTCCTTTTTCCATATACGGGAGAGAGATGTCGACGATCGTATGACCCGCCTTTGCAAGCGCTTCAAGCGACGCTTCGAATCGCGCGAGTACGTCCGGGTCGATTCCCTTCCGAAGAAAATCACGCGGTACGCCGATGTGGTATGTATCCTTGGTATCAACGACAGGATACACGCCATCCGGATATGTGGTCGAATCGTACGGATCGACGCCACGTATGACATCGTAGAGTATTTCCGCATCCGCGACGGTATGCGCGAGCGGTCCGACCTGATCGAGCGAGGAACCCATTGCGATAACGCCATACCGTGAGACCGCACCGTAGGTGGGCTTCAGTCCCACGATGCCGCAGAAGCTCGCCGGTTGTCGCACCGAGCCGCCGGTGTCGGTACCGATCGCTCCCGGCACGCTCTCCATTGCGACCGCCGCGGCCGAGCCACCGGAGGTGCCGCCGGGAACGCGCGCAAGATCGTGAGGGTTATGTGTCGGGCCGAAGTAGGATTTTTCGGTCGAAGAACCCATCGCGAACTCGTCCATGTTGGTGGAGCCGACAAATATCGCTCCCGCCTTTCGCAGACGCTCAATGACAGTCGCATCGTATGGCGCGATGTAGTTTTCGAGCATTTTCGAGCATGCGGTTGCGCGCTTGCCTTTGATGAGAATGTTGCTCTTGGTCGCAAGGGGTATGCCGAGAAGCGGCATACCCTCGAAGCGGCCTTCTTTAACGAGATCATCGGCGCGTTCTGCTTGCGAGGCGACATCTTCAAAGATATCGATGTACGCATGCACTTCCGGCTCGCGAGAACGCGTCGTCTCAAGATATGCGGCGAGCACCACGCTCGGCAGGGTGTCTCCTTGCCGATACGCGCGGATACGGTCGACGATAGTCTGCGGCTTGTTGCTTGTTTGGGGAGACATGACAAAGTTAGGGCGTTTCTCCGAGGATCTTCTTCACTCGCAGATACCGACCATCCCGATCGGGAGCGGCGGCAAGAAGCGCCTCCGCATACGCTTCGGGTTCAGTGGTCTCTACGTCCTCACGCAAGACGTTTTTATGCGCTCCCGCCGAAGGCGCGGCGGAGCCGCCGGTCGATATCTCCTTCACCTGCGCAACATACGCAAGAATACTGTCGCACTCGGCCGCAAACGCACCGGCCTCCTCGTCGGTGAGCCGGATGCGGGCAAGCGCCGCAAGGTGCTGTATCTCGGAAATTTCCATGCGCGCATCATAGCACAAACAACTGTTCGCGCATCTCACATCAACCCTTTCAGTAACGCTTCAAATTGCGCTTCGTCAAGAATAACGACGCCGAGTTTCTCCGCATCGCGGGCTTTGCTTCCGGGGTCTGCCCCGACCACGACGTAATCGGTCTTTTTCGAAACGGAGTTCGTGACGCTCGCGCCAAGGGCGCGCACGCGCTCGCCGGCCTCGTCCCGTGTGAAGTGCCGAAGCGTGCCGGTGAACACGAATGTCTTGTCGTGGAGTACGGCGGTGCGGGCGCCGGAGCGGCTTTGCCGCTCCGGCGCGACAATCTCAAGATGCGGCAGAAGTTCGGCAAGAATTTTTTGCTGACTCTTGTCCTGCCTCCATGTGATAAGCGAATCGGCAATGATGCCGCCGATACCGTCGATTGCCGAAAGTTCCTCTCTCGACGCCTTCAAAAGCGCGTCGAGCGTACCGAAACGTTCGGCGAGAATACGCGCAATCTCTTCGCCGACATGGTCTATGGAAAGTCCGACGAGCAGACGATACAGCGGCACTGTCCGCGCCGTTTCGATTGCCGCAAGGAGGTTGCCGATTGCTTTATCTTTGAATCCCGGCAGGCCGGCAAGGTCGCCGCGCGTGAGGGTAAAAATGTCAGCGTAGGTACTGACGAGCGATTGGTCGAGAAGAAGGTCGATGATTTTGGGGCCGAGTCCGTCGATATCGAGCGCGTGCTTTGAGACGAAGTGATAGAGGCGCCGGCGATGCTGTACGGCGGAATCCTTGGCGACGCACCGATATGCGGCCACCCCCGGAATGCGCTCGATGCGGCCGTCTCCGCCGCACTCCGGGACGATGCCGGGGAACCGGTACGGCTTTGCCGACCGCGGTCGGAGCTCCGCTACGACCGAAAGTATCTCGGGTATGACGTCCCCCGCTTTCTGAAGCAGGACCGTGTCGCCGATGCGCACATCGAGCCGCTTGATCTGGTCCTCGTTGTGCAGTGTCGCGCGGGAGACGACCGAGCCCGCAATGCGCACCGGAGCAAGATGCGCCACCGGCGTGACGACCCCCGTGCGCCCGACCTGAAGCGCAATATCTTCCACTACCGTCGTCGCTTGCTCGGCGGGCAGTTTGTACGCGATGCCATAACGCGGAGCTTTTGCGGTATGGCCGAGTGCGCGTTGATACTCGATTTGGTCCACTTTGATAACAAGACCGTCTATGCCATACGGCAGTGTCTCGCGTTTGGGGATGAGCGCGCGATAGTACGAAAGAATGTCCGCTTCGGTGCGCGTGCTCTTGGCGTACGGATTTGTCCGGAATCCGAGCCGCGTGAGCAGTGCCAATTCCTCCATCTGCGTCTTCGGGGCGGTCACGCCCGCAGTCTCTTCGATATAGTCGATGTCATAGATGTACGTCTCAAGTTTCCGGGAAGCCGTCACCGCCGGGTCAAGCTGGCGCACCGAACCGGCGGCGGCGTTGCGCGGGTTCGCAAAGAGCGGCTCGCCGCTCTTTTCGCGCTCTGTATTAATGCGCACAAACTCCTTTTTCGAGAGTAACGCCTCCCCCACCACGACGACCGTCACCGGCTTTTTGAGGCGGTGCGGCACGTCCGCGATCGTGCGCGCGGTGTGCGTAATGTCTTCACCGGTGACACCATCGCCGCGCGTCGTCGCGCGAACAAATACGCCCTTCTCATATTCAAGAATTACTTTGAGCCCGTCTATTTTATGCTCGCAGACGTACGACGGGTGCGAGTCAGTGATTCCCGCGGACACAAGAAACCGCTCGGTACGCGCGAGCCACTCCGATAGTTCCTCTTCGCTGAAGATGTTGTCAAACGACCATTGGCGCACGCGATGGCGCACCTTTTCGAATGCTTCACTCGGGACGCCTCCGACGATTTCCGAAGGCGTCCCGGCGGTTTTCAACTCCGGATGCGCGGCCTCAAGCTCCCGAAGCTCGGAGATAAGCGAGTCGTACGCCTCGTCACTGATCTCCGGCGCATCGAGGTCGTAATATTGCCGTTGGTGATAGGCAATGAGCTCGCGGAGTTTCTCAATGCGGCTTTCGCTCCTCCGCCAGCTGGCGGATTCTTTTTTTTGTGTCCGACCGACTGCCATCATGCAATCATACCGCGCAAAGCGGACAAAGCCATAGGATGGCTTTGTCGGGGTTGTCGATGTCTTTCGACCAAAGGTGAGAAGCCGTGGGACGGCTTCTCAAGACCTTTTGAGATATTTCTGGAGCGAAGCGAATAGAAATATCCAAAAGGTGTACAGTTCCTGTAAGGAAGAAAGCATCATACAACCCGAACGGCCCCTGTAAGGGGTGGAGTCACCGACGACTCCATAACACTAATAGAGAGCGCGCAGACCTCGTTCGACGGCGCGCGGATCGGAGAGCTGGTTGCATCCTCTGTTATAGCCAAGCGATACGGTCCGCGTACATTCGACACCCATGGGGCAGATGCGGTTGCCCCCCATATCGACCGGGCCTGCCGTACTGAAGTATTTCGTCACGCTGATCTTGGCGCACACGAGCGGACTTCCCCATTCGAATTGAAACTCCTGCGCGGTGCCGCTCGCCCCGCCACCCGTATTTTTTGTCTGACCCATGCACGTGATGCTATTCGCACCCGCGCCCACGTCGAACTTGTTCCCCTGACTGGAGCGGTCCCAGTAGAACGCGCACTCCATGCCCGCATCGGCCGCATTGAGCGCTATCGTCGACTCGCGCGCGATACCCGAGAGGATATATTCTTTGAGCGTAATCGTCAGAATCGAAATGCCGATTGCAAGCACAATGCCTACAATGAGAATGGTCACCAAAAGGACAAAGCCATGGGATGGCTTTGTCGGTCCTTGCGAGCTGTTTTGTGAGCAACGCGAAACAAAACAGCCGCAAGGCGTACAGTCCCTGTAAGGGACAAAGCCTGCGTTTGCCTCATTGTCACGAACTTTTTTTCGCGTATTAAATGTTGTCATACTGGTTGAAAATACGAGATCGCACCGTTACGTTTCTTTCACTCGCAAAAAATCCGCTTTCCCACGAAACCTCCACGACCACTTCAGCTTCGTTGCCACCCGGCCCCGACACCGGATCTATCCAAATACGACGAATAAACGGCGTGGGGGCGCCGGCGGCGTGGGTATAGAAACCACGATCTCCCTCGTCATAATTGAGTCTGCAGTTGTTGGGCACATTGCAATTGACGACTCCGCTGGCACGCGCATCTATACCGCAACCATGACTGTTCGATGTGCAAACCCCGGGAAGCCCGGCGAGCCATGGTGCGCCGAGAAGCGCATTGCCGTCACGCCACGCCCGTACCAATTCCACTCCTTCCTGTGCGAGAGAGAATCCGGTGACCTGCTCACGGGCGTAGAACGCCGTTTGCAGACCGCGAGCGGCAATCGTCATGGGGCCGGCGATGGCGACGAGCAAGATACTTATGGCGACTAACGCCTCGATCAACGAGAAGCCGCCCTGCAACCCCACTCCACGATCCCTTTTCAGCCTTAAAACCTTTCTGAAAAGCTCCAGATGCGAGGTTCTGAAGCGAATACTTGGAGCTACAGAAGATCTTGCGAGCTGTTTTATGAGCGAAGCAAAATAAAAGAGCCGCAAGATGTACTGCTCCTGTAAGGAGCGAGGATTTCTTTTCAGAAAGGTTTTAAGCATATGCCTCATATTATTGATCGAGTACCCGCTGGGTTACAGTCACCTCTATACTGAAGGCCGAATCGGTATCCGGATTCGGACCGGCGGATCCTTTAATCTGCATCGTCGCGGTCGGTTGTATACCATCTGTCGTCGGTGTCCCCGTCACGTAAAAGACTGCGTCTTCGACCACCACCTGCGGCGCCGTGAGCGCAATCCAACTGGAACCGCTGTTGATATCCCGACGCTCAAGCGCATGAGTCGAGCTGTTGTAGCGGTACGCGAGCCGATTACCATGGTCGTCGGTCAAGACAATTGCGCTGGCGCCCGCCGCACAATCGTTGGTGCCGGTCGGCAAGGTCGGCGGAACGGCATTGGTACAATGATACAGACGTCCGGTCCGGATCGTACGCGCCATACTGTCGAGAGCGAACTGCAGATTATTGATGACCGCTTTGAGGCTTTGGGCCTTCTGGTTGGCATCAACGAGCGCCAGAAGCGTACCGACGCTCGCCGTCATAACGACCGCAAAGAGCGCGACCGAAACCAAAAGCTCGATCAACGAAAAGCCCCTCCGGAGGTGTGTGTGAGAACGATGTCTGCGTGTTTGCGATTTCATAGTATCGGATATCACTCAACAGCAATCTGTCCGGTCGGGTAGATGCGCACGGCGCGCATATTCCCGTCCTGCGAGCCGGCTTGTATCAGAACCGAGCTTGTACTCAAAGGACTGCCGTTTACATAAAAGAGCGCGTCTGGTTCCGGCCGCCGGAAAAGCACGTCAAGTGAAACAAAGGCGCAATTTGTCCCCGCACATACGCTTGTGATCGAGTTGCCCTGACCGATCCGGTATACCGACACATCTTCACCGGTGTCATATTGATTGTCGTCATCGAGATCGCGAAAGAGCGTATAGCTCGTACCGGGAGTGAAGTGTACGCCATAGGCGTGGGCGAAAGGGTTGCTTGCGGCCGGAGCCGCCTGCACGCTTATGCCGAGCATCTGCGCCTCCCGGGTCGAGAGGGCAATTTCGTATGCGAGGTTACGCAAAAGAATCGTGCTATTGAAGGATTTGTAACGAGCAAGGACGACTGCGGAAAGCACCGCCATAATCGCGATGACGACCATGAGTTCCACTAACGAAAAGCCCCGTAGGGATGTCGGACGAACATGTCGGGCATCGAGAAACATGGTTGGCATCTATCTAAAAGAGATATGCGAGTACCGTGTCGACAACGGCGAACGCATCCGCCCCGGCATACGCAACAAGAAGGAAAGCGCAAACGAGAAACGGCGCGAACGGTACTTCACTCTTCATTGTAAAACATCTTTGATGTTTTGCTACGCCTGTACTCGGATAAGATACAGGCGAGCGGGTACCTTGATCCTCGCTTGCTGTGGTGAGGCTCCGTCTCGAAAACACGACACCCCTCTTGGAGATTCGTTGGACGAGTAGGAGTCCGACGCTCACGATGGCGCCGATCCAAAACGAGAACAACACCACTGAGATGCTCCCCCACAGACCGACGACAAGCCCGAGCGGGAGCGCGAGCTTCGCGTCTCCGAGACCTATCCATCTGCCGTGCGAGATATACCAAAGTCCGGCGAAGAATCCCGCGGGTACAAGTCCCCCGACAATCCCGTCGAAAGGAATGATTACGACAGCGCGCGCAATCGGATCCCAAAGCCGGATCGCAAGCGCGAGCGCCGTAAGATACAACACAAGCTCATCGGGAATAATAAAGTGCCGCAGATCATAGACCGTAATCACCACTAGCAACGAGACGACGCCGAGATGGAGAACAAGAAACGGCACATCCGTATAAAACAGCCGTCCGACAAGGAGGAACAAGAGGCCTGTTGCCAATTCTACCAACACGTACTGCGGCGATATGCGCGCGCGACAGTTCCCGCAGGCGCCGAGCTGGAGCGTATACGACACAATCGGTACAAGCTCGTACCACGAGAGGCGTCCTCCGCAAGAAAGGCAATGCGAACGACCATTAAGTGATTTCCCGGTATGAAAGCGGTATGCTACGACATTGAGAAAACTGCCAACGATAACGCCGAGAAGTAAAAAGAATGTGAGAAAAAGCGGGGTCGGCAACGTGTCCATCCCTCATATTGTACCGTACCTGGCGACATTTCGCGGCAAACAACACAAAAACCCCGTACGGGGTTTTTGTGTTGAAAAAAGTGCGCGCTCTTACGGGCAAGCGTTGCCTGACGGAGCCGTCAGCGTAGTCGTCGCCTTCCCGGTGCTGTCGACGCAGTAATACTGCGCGGTATTCGCCTTCAGCGTGGACGACATGCGGTATGCGGTGGCAACCGATGCGGAGCAGGCAAAAACGCCTCCGGCATTAGTGACACTATTCTGAATGTTCGTGATCACGGCCTGCGAACAGAGGTTGGTGTACGAGGAGCCGTTGGTATCGTACCAGTTTTCCGCTTCCGCGCGGCCGTTGTTGATACTCGACTTGATTGCCGCGTCGGCTCCCTTATTGCGAGCGCTGTTCAGGTTTGCGAGCACCACCGACGCCAAGATGCCGATGATCGCGATCACGACAAGCAATTCGATGAGGGTGAAGCCTCTTTGTTTACTATAAATACTCATGGGAAGTAAATCTAGATTATGGTAATTCCACTATTGTTAACGGTGGTGCCCCCATTATAATGCGTCCTCGTGTCGACAGTACCCCGCTCTGTGGACAAGCGTCCCAGTGCTGTGGGCTTTCCTTTGACGTCGTTAGATAGCTCCGGCGATGTTGTAGATAGGCAGAAGCACCGCGGCAAGCAGAGTACCGACGCCAAGTCCGAGAAGCACGATCATCGCCGGCTCAATGAGATTGATGAGCGTATCCACGGCCGTATGCACTTCGCGGCGATAAAACTTTGCGAGCGTTTCGAGGATACTTCCCAAATTACCCGTTTCCTCCCCCACTTTCGCCATCTGCGTCATCACGCCCGGGATCTCGGGATACTCCGAGAGTGCGTCGGACACCGATTTCCCCGCCTTCACCTCCGCAATCGTGCCTATAAGAATCTCCTTGTAAACTTCATTGTCGACAACTTCACTCGTAATTTCGAGCGCCTGAACCATGGAAATACCGCTCGCAAGCATGGTCGCGAGGTTGTCCGCAATGCGCGAAAGATAGAGTTTCTCGTAGAGCACGCCGACATACGGTACGGCAAGCTTCAGCTCGTCAAAGGCGCGCGTACCAACCGCCGTACGCTTGAAGCGCCACGCCCCCACCGCAAGCACCGCAATGAAAAAGAGAATGAAAGCGATGTAGTTGCTGAAAAATGAGGATATCCACATGACGATCCTCGTATATACCGGCACTTCCTGGCCGGAACTCACGATAATATCGGTGATGCGCGGAATGACAAGCGTAAGCATAAGCACCATCACCGCAACAAATGTGGTGATCACGAACGCCGGATAAATGAGCGCGTTGCGCGCCTTGTTCACCACTTCATAGGTGCGATCGAGATAGTCGGCGAGATAATCAAATGTCTTGTCGAGTTTTCCGGCCTCTTCTCCGGCTTTTACCATGCTGACATAGAAAGGAGAAAAGAGATCGGGATGCTTGGCGAGCGCGTTCGAAATGGAACTCCCTCCCTGCAAGTCGTCCGCTACTTCCGTAAGAATACGTCCGAGGAGCGAGTTGTCCGACTCGGCGGCGAGAAGACGGAAGACGCGCAAGGCCGAGACCTGCGCCTCAAAAAGCGTCGCGATCTGGCGCGAGAAAATGACAACCTCTTTGTTCGAGACACGCTCGAAAGCCGTGATCTTTATATTGAAAATCGAATTCGGCTCTGACAAAGGATCGATCGAAGAAACGACATACCCGCGATGCTGGAGCGAGTTGATGGCCACGTCCATGGTCACCGCATCAATCGTCCCCTCCCGGGGAGTGTTTGAGGCGTCTACTGCTTGGTAGCGAAATAACATATAGCGCTATAAAAGGCGGTCGAGGCCCTTGGGATTTACCGAGTAGGCAAACGCGTTTTCGACGGTAATCTCGCCGCGATGCACGAGCTCGACGAGCGAACGGTTCATTTCGATCATGCCGTGCTCGCTACCGGTCTCGATGACCGTATTGATCTCGTGCGTCCGCTTTTCACGAATGAGATTGGCAACCGCATTCGTATTCAAGAGAAGCTCGTAGGCGGGGATGAGACCGCCGGCGATGCGCGGAATAAGGCGCTGGGAGAAGATACCCGCAAGCGACCCGGCAAGCTGTACGCGAATCTGATCCTGCTGACCGGCCGGGAACGTGTCGATGATACGGTCGATGGTCTGTGCCGCATTGTTGGTATGCAGGGTGGACAAGACAAGATGTCCCGTTTCGGCCGCAGTGACGGCCGTGCCGATCGTCTCGGGATTACGCATCTCCCCGACCATGATTACGTCGACATCTTGCCGGAAAACGGAATGCAGAGCGGTATGAAAATCTTCCGTGTCGACCCGGACTTCGCGTTGCTCAATGAGCGATTTCTTCGGCTCGAAAATATATTCGATCGGATCTTCGATCGTGACGATATGCTCGGCGCGCGTCTGATTGATAAGATCAATGATAGATGCAAGTGTCGTCGACTTGCCCTGTCCCACCGGACCCACGGCAAGAAAAAATCCTTGCGGACGCTGTGCAAAACTCTCGATGATCGGCGGCAGATTGAGCTCTTTGAGCGACGGAATGGTATTCGGAATATTCCGCAGGGCGATTGATATGCCGCCGCGCTGGAAAAAACCGTTGCCGCGAAATCGCACACCTCCTTTATATGCGTAGGAAAAATCGACCTCCTTCGTGGTTAAGAATTTCTGTATCTTCACCTCATCGGGAAGAAGCGCCTGCATGAAACCGAGCGCATCCTCCTGCAAGAGCACCGGCTTTTTCAAGAGCGGAATCAATGAGCCCGACACGCGAATGGTCGGGTGGGCGCCGACGGCAAAATGCAGGTCGGATCCTCCTTCGCCGACTACGATATCGATCATTTCCTCAAGCTCGCGTTTGTAGTCGATATGTGCCATAGCCGTTTTTTGATTAGCCCTTTATTATGCGAGTAACTTTTTCGACCACCTCGCTCGGCATCGCTTCCGCCTTCACAATGTATCCCGCCGCGCCCGCCTCATGTGCCGCCGCAAGATCGGACTGCTCTCCCTGATTCGAAAGCACTATGTATTTGCAGTCCGCTCCACCGAGCTTTTCTTTCTTCGCCACCACAAGGAGATCAAGGCCTGAAATTCCGGGCATGATGATGTCAAGCAGAACCCCGTCGAACGTTTCTCCCTTGCGCAGAATCGAAAGCGCCTGGTCGCCGTCTTTGACGGCGATGACATCATCGCCCGCTTCAGTAAACTTTACGCTATACATATCCAGTAAAAATGAATCGTCGTCGGCAAGCAATAATTTCATATACCCGTTATTATACCCTCTCCGCCCGCTTTTGAAGGCGGGCTTCGGAGTATTTAAGATTTCTAAGTCGCATACGCTCCAAGAAATCCATTATACTGTGCTTTCCGTTTCTTGTGCACTGGGGTTGTCGACAGTGTCCTCTTCCATATCCGGCTCAAGGAGCGTCCCGCCGAGCGTGTTCACCTCCTCAAACGGTATGGAATGTTCGAGCGCCTTGATGATCGCATCCTCTTTCATGGTGATAAATCCGTTTTTCCGGGCAACTTTGTACATATCTTCCTCGGAACCGCGCGTCAAGATAAGCTCCCGCATTTCGTCGTTTATCTCGACGACCTCCATCACCGCCGTGCGTCCGCGCGTGCCGTTCGGGCAGGCGCCCGTACGTTCGGCCCCGAGGACAAAATCAGCTTTGGGAATCCGCGCATGATACGCCGCAGGCAGGGATTCAAACTCGTGGTCAATCATCATTTTGACGCTCCCCTCGACCGGCACCTTCTTCCCGGTACCCGGACAAATCCGGAGCACGAGACGCTGGGCAATCGCGAGCACCAGGGTCGGGGCGATAAGGTACGGATCGACACCCATGTCGATGAGACGCGGGACGACGCCGATCGCGTTGTTGGTGTGGATGGTGGACAGCACAAGGTGCCCGGTGAGCGCCGCTTGAATCGCGAGTTGCGCCGTCTCCTTGTCCCGGATCTCACCGACCATGATCACGTCCGGGTCTTGTCGCAGTACGGAGCGGAGACCCGAAGCAAACGTATAGCCGATCTCGGGCCTCACCTGCGACTGCGACACGCCGTCGATATTGTATTCGATTGGATCTTCGAGCGAGAGAACGTTTTGTCCCGCCCGATCGACTTCCGAGAGCATACCGTAGAGCGTCGTGGTCTTTCCGGAGCCGGTAGGTCCTGAAATCAGGACGATGCCGTAGGGCGCCCGCACGGCTTTGCGGATCATCTCGAGATTGTATGCGGAGATTCCCGTCTCCTCGATGGTGTGTACGCCGCTTTCCGGATCGAGAATACGCATCACGACCTTCTCGCCGTATTGCGTCGGCAATGTCGAGACGCGAAAGTCGATTTTGCGACCGTCGATGGTCGCCGAGAAACGACCGTCTTGCGGTTTACGCCGTTCATCGAGCCGCATCGATGTGAGAATCTTCACGCGCGCGACGACCGCCGAATGGACTTTCAGCGGCAACTCAAGACTCATGACAAGTACACCGTCGACCCGAAACCGCACATGCACTTTGCTCGCCACCGGCTCGATATGGATGTCGGACGCGCGACCGTCGACCGCATACCGCAAGATCGTCGCGACAATTTTTGTCACCGGCGCGTCTTCCTTGATGAATTCTCCCGACGACTCTTCCGGCGGCTCTTCTTCGCGCTTCTTGAGCTCCGCGGAAAGCTCGGACTCAAGCTCGGTGAGCGCGTTTTCCACTTCCCCGGTGAGATTCTCGTAGAGCGCCAACCCGCGCTCCAGATCACGTTCAAGAATCAGAACAAGCTTGTACGGCAACTTGTTTTTCGCCGCAATGAAGTTGAGCGCATCAAGTGCGGAGAGATCGTCGGGGTTCGTGACACCGATTTCGATCACGCCGTCGCGCAACGAAAGCGGCAACATGTGATAATGCCGCGCCGAATCTTCCGAAAGATATTTCAATACCTGCGGAGTGATTTTCTCGTTTTCCCCGAGACGGTACGTGGGAAGTTTGTAATAGTCGGCAAGCACGCCGAGTACGGCGTCCGGATCTACGCCGCGTTCAAGAAGAACCGCTTCGGCGGACTTGCCGCTCGTTTGCATATCCGCTTGTACCGCCTGCGCCACGGACGCATCAACGACTCCCTTTTCTTGTAACAGAGCAAGTGTATTCATACGGCATCATCCCCCGACGGGGATCAACATGCAAAGCGGTTGCACAAACCGTCACGTGCCGGTCGCGTCTCTCCGCCTATTGGCCGATTGGCGCAAACGGATTGCGGCGTCCGACCGGTTCCTCGACGATCGCCTGCCGATGATCAACAAAAGACTGGAACCGGGTATCCTTGAATATCTCTCCATCAAGTTTGATATCGCGCAACTCTTGGATGGTTCGGAGAAATTCTTGGGTATCTCGCGAAGCCTGCGACAACACGGTAGCACTGAGAGGCGCGGCACTTTCGTCTCCGGCAAAAAACAGACGGTACCCCAACCACAAAATAACGGCGAGGCCGAGCGCGAATAGAATGTTTTTAAGAAGCGATGACATATACAATCTATGAAACGGGAGGATTAAGAGAGTGGAGACGGATCGTCACGGAGAACGGTATCGAATCGCCTTCCGAGGAGCCAAATGCAACACTGGTCACCTCCATGAGTACAAGCGAACGCTCGAGATCTTCAAGAAACGCTCGAAAATCATCGTAGGTACCCTCCACGGAGAAACCGATTTCGAGTGTGGAATACTGATCCGCAAATTTCGCGGAAAGACCCGATTGCCCGGGCATACTCGCGCCTCCGAGTTGATTCTGCCCGGCAGGCATGGTCGCAACGGGAGTACCGGCGGGCGCGGGGGGAGATCCTGCAGGAAGAGAAGCCGGCGCGGAGACCGGCTTCGGTTGAGCCGACTTGCCCGCCGACGCGTCGCCCGCGCTGTTCCCTCCGCCACTCCCCCCGACTTCAATGTCGCTAAAGAGAAGGTGGTGGGCGTCGGCAAGCGCCGAAAGGTCGATCAACACCGACACTTCATCTATCTTGTCCGGAAGCATGGCTTCGAGCCGCTCAAGCTCGGCAAGCTGGATCCCTTCTTTCTGATTTTTAAGCTCCGTAATGCGGCGCTGTAGCTCGGCGGCCTTGTCGACCGCGGTCGTATATTCAGCAGTCTCCGCCTGTATCCCCTTCACTTCTTCGAAGGTCGGCTTTATGTAGGTAAAGAAAAGACCGACTGCAACGATGATCCCGATGATTGGTGTAAGTGCTTTAAACATACGATATCTGAAATCTACGGCTGGCCGCCGGGCGGCGTCGTGGTACCGGTACTACCGGCAGTAGTAGTGGTTGCCGTGCCCAACCCTTCCTCCGTGCCGCCCGGCTCGGTTGTCGTAGCGGTCTCCGGCGACTCGGTCGTCACCGTCACGGTCGGCGCGGTATACGCAAGCGCTTTGGTGTCTCCCTCGCCGGTGACGGTAAACTGCACGGTGCCCTCTTCATCGACCGCAAGATCCGAGAAGATGGTGCTCGCAAGCACTTCCGCGTCGGCAAGTTGTCTCTTCTCCAGCGCTACAGTATTGAAGCGCAAGGCCGTACCTTCGAGCACCACTTCCACCGATCCCGACTCGCGTTGCGAAAACGAGAAGTCGGTGAACTGCGCTTCCTCCTGCGTCCGCAACTCAAGAGCGTCAAACAGCACCGAGGGTGAAAGATGCTTGTCGAGCAAGAGCTTCGATATCGCGATGCGACGATCAAGCTTTCGGATTGCATCGATATCTTCTTGGCTGAACGATCCTTTGAGATTTTGCAATTCTTGCTTCTTGCCCTCAAGCGCTTTTTGGCTTGTGTCTTTATAGAGAAATACTCCCACGGCAAGAATCATCCCGCAGAGAAATATCACCATCCCGATAAAACTGAACACGTTAAAATGCTTCCGTCTGGGAAGGACGCGTTTCGGGATGCTTCCGATTGCTTGTTTGGGAATGAACGACGGCTTTGGACTATCGGCCATATAGTGGAATTATACGCGCAGCTCGTGCGTTACCAAAGACCGCACACTGTGGACAGCATTTTGTGCAACAACTCATTCTTCGTTGAGCCGCCGCAGTGCGACTCCGATTGCAACGGCGAATGACGGGCCCGCCTCTTTGAGCGTATCTTCGAGAAATGCCGGATACTCCACTTTTGAAAACGGATCCGCAAGTACCACATCTCGCTCGAAATACGTTTTCGCGGTCGCGAGAAGTCCCTTCAGGAGCGCGCCGCCGCCGGTAAGAATCACCTTTGAGACCTTCACCTTTGTCGCGATCTCGTACGCCCCCACCACTCGGCGAGATTCCGCGAGAATCCGCTCAAGCGTGAAGTTGAGCGATTGTTTGATGCGGGGATCATTTCCCGCTTCGGAGAGACCGACCTGCCGTTTGAGTTCTTCCGCATCGGCAACCGAAAGTTGAAGTGCCTGCGACAGCGCGAGTGTCATATCCTGCGAGCCGGCCGTGATGCTGTGCGTACGCTGGACGATCCCCCCGTCGACCACATAGAGCTTGGTCGTTGCGGCGCCCAGGTCAAGCAGTACCACGATTCCGTCTTCCTCAAGTACGCTTGAACGGATCGTACTGAAGACTTCTATTTCAGTGAAACCCGCCGAGAGTGCCGCATTCTTGGCAACCGTGCGGTATTTGCCGAGCGCCTCATTGTGGATGGCGGCGAGCAATATCCGCAATGTAGTCCCTTTTGCGGCACCCGTTTCCCCCCGCGTATCAGGTATCACGAACCAATCGATCGTCACTTCGTTTATCGGCACCGGCACATACTTGCGCGCTTCGATCGGCACCATGGAGGCAAGTTGCGCCTCATCGGCGACCGGCAGTGTGATCACAGCGAGAAAACTCGCGGAGTACGAGATGCCAAGCGCAATCTTCTTCGAAGAAACCGATGCCTCTCTCACGATGTCGACGAGTGCTTCCGAAAGCCGAGCCGGGTCGAGATTGGTCGCCCGCCCGATCTCAACATTCGCGTAGGGTCCGAGCTGGAGTTCGCCGTATGTTTCGAGCACGGCACCACCACCCACGCGCTTCAACTGTACGACTTTTATCGAGGACGAACCGATATCGACGCCGACCACCCCGCCCTCGTCGCTTGTAAGACCGCCGAAGTTGAATATTTTGGCAAGTTTCGAAAAGTCGAATAGCATGACGTATACTGACAGCGTCCATTCTAGCATGCCACGCGTCTACGTGCGGCCGCATATGCATCTCATCACCGCCATTCTCGACACACTCTTTCCGCCATCGGTACATGCGCGCCTCGTGCGCGAGACAACGCCCGAGACGCTTGCAGACGAGTACATGCCGCAGACCGTCGAAGGCGTCTCGGTGCTTGCCGAGTACCGCACGGAACGTATGGTGGCGCTTCTGCATGAGGCAAAGTTCCATCGCAATACGACCGCCATTGCCCTTCTCGGCAGACTGCTGGCCACACATCTCAAGAAGTGCGGACTGCAGGACGCGAACCTCGTGCCGCTCCCGCTTTCGAAAGAGCGCCTGCGCGAACGCGGATACAACCAGACCGTACTCATCGCGCGCGCTACGCAGGCGCACCTCCCGCACCTGTCCGTTCATGGATCCCTTCTTGTGAAAAATCGGCACACACAGCCGCAGACTTCTCTCCCTCGCCGAGAGCGGCTCACCAATCTTGCCGGTGCGTTCGCCATAGGCGTACATACCCTCCCGTTTGACACTCCGCTCGTCGTCTTTGACGACATCACCACCACCGGTACCACCCTCGCCGAAGCATCCCGTACGCTGAAATCCGCCGGCTTCACCCGCGTCCGAAAACTCGCGCTGGCGCATTAGAACTGATATGCAGAATGTGCTATCGTGATGCGGTATCAAATTACCGGAGAGTTGGCTGAGTGAAAGAAAGAGTGCGGGGCACTCTATTCTTTCGAGCGAGGCGAGGCGGGCGAACCTTGAGATCGCTCATGCCGACTCGAAGTAAAACGGAGAGTTGGCTGAGTGGTCGAAAGCGGCACCGTGCTAAGGTGTTAGGGGAGCAATCCCCTCGTGGGTTCGAATCCCACACTCTCCGCAAAATAACGAGCCAGATGCAGAGCATTTGACGACTATATTTTGCGGAGAGTGTGGGATGAGAAAAGCGGAGCCGGTATACAAGACGACGAGCTTGCGAGGAGTGCTTGTCGGCGAGATGGGGTCGCGGAAATTTTGCGTAGCAAAATTATCTGTGACCGAATCCACACCCTCCTTGCTCGCTTCGTTCACTGCGGTGAAAATTGACCTCTGCGCGAACCCACTGCATCAGTACGGCCCGGAACGAAACAAGGACACTCTATATGGAGTGTCCTTGTTTCGTGAACGTACGTTCACGATACTTACACGCGGTCGCCGACAATGGTGTCGTTTTGATTGTTGAGCAGTAGCACACCACTGCGTGTATGGATGTTGAATGCGTTTGCGATCGCAGTCATCCAGTTGTCCGCCGTAACGGTCCTGACTTCCATGGATGTATTCACGAACGCATAGGTTGCGGCGTGAGCAAAGCTCGGAAGGGCCGTGGCAAAGAGGATTGCGGAGGCGATACCAACCGCGAGAAGTGCTTTGGTCGAGGTGGTTGAGAAACGGTTAGAAGTAGTCATGGTAGTTGAATTATGTTCGGTGTGAATAATGAGATACCCGGAGGTGCCGCGCGGATTGGAGCCTCTGTTGTAAGGCCGTACTATCTCCCGTTGCATTACAGCGCTATCCTTCCTGACTGTTCAGTTTGACGGCGGCCTCCGGCGTCGATACGGTCTTCCCCATCAAAAACAATTTGATAACGCCGACGGCTATCATCCAGTACACAAGCATCGCAAGAAGAGTCGTCCATTCGAAGATATTCCCCGACACTTGGGTCATTCTAAAGACGTTCAGAAACGGGGCCGCAAAGACATGCGTGGTGCCATAGATGAGACTCGTAAAACTCGCGGCGGCATTGGCGCCGAACAATTTCAGAACGAATCGAAATGCCAAAAGCACCTCTAACAGACCAAGGACATACCAGACAATTTGGGTACCGCGATACAGAGGCTTGGTACTCGGAGAATTATATGAATTCATGATAGTGTTGATTACGTCAACAGTTTGATAACGACGGCAACGAGAGCGATCACGAGCAACGTATGAATGACGTTGCCGCCCAGGTGAAAGCTGAACCCCAGAAGCCATAACACGAGCAGTACGACGACAACAGTCCAAAGCATAGTATGAATGGTTATGAGTAACGGCGTAGCATGCCTCTACGTACTGGAGCCGATCGTCGACGTTTTTTGTGACAGCCCGCGCGCAACCGTTAGCGGCGATTATACAAAAGCTTCAGTTTGGCGAGACCGCGATGGAGCTGTACCGCCATCGTGTTTTTCGATTCGCCGGTAATGAGCGACATTTCCTTGAGGGAAAGACATTGTACATACCGCATACGCATTACCTTTCGATACTTCTCCGGAAGACGCGCGATGAGAAGCAGTGCCACTTTCCCGTCCAAGACATCGATGAGGCGCTCTCGATTGTCGGCGCTCGGTTCGTATCCCTTTTCAAGCAGTACATCCAGAGAAACGGTGGTGTGTTTGCGGTATTCGTCCACAATGAGGTTGTTCAGAATGTGGTAGAGAAACGCCTTCATTACGTCGATCTTCCCTTCTTTTGCCAAATATTTCCACGTTTTCATAAACGTATCCTGCACCAAATCATCACTCATCGCATGGTTGTGAAGCTTAAAAAACGCATGGGAAACAAGCCCTTTGGCGTAGTCGTGATGCGCCCCGGTGAGTAGGGTTTGGCGATGTTTCTCCTGTCCGGGAGTCATACTGGCGATGCCGAGCGGCGCCCGTATCCATTACAAAGGCATTACAAGATCGACAGGACGAGGCGGGTGTATGCCACATTGGCGTACATCGTACACACACTCCGAATCGGGGAACGTGATACGTGTAATGAAAGGGCTTCCCGTGCGGCAACGAGCATATGAAAAAGGATGCCGGAAAGAGATCCGAACGCGCCGCAACTTCCTCGACATTTGTCGAGCGGGTGTGGGAAGAAAGTTGGACGTATATCAAGACCGTCGTTGATATCGTACGCGAACCCATTCTCATTCTCGACAAAGACTTGCGAGTGATGGCGGCCAACGACTGTTTTTATCAGACCTTTCAAGTCGAACGCGAAGATACCGAAGGGAACATTGTGTACGATCTCGGCAATGGCCAATGGGATATCCCCGCGCTTCGGAAGCTCCTCGAAGACATCCTGCCGAAAAATACGTTTTTTAAGGGGTTCGAGGTGGAACACGACTTCCCGTTCATCGGCCGCAAGGTAATGCTCTTAAACGCCCGTCAGATTCACTGCACCGAAGACTCCGCCACAAAACTCTTCCCCCCCACCATCTTTCTCGCGATGGAAGATGTCACCGGCATGATGGCCGTCGCCGAGACGCTTGCCGAACACGCGAAACAATTTGAAGCAAAACTCAACGAACGAACGCAACGCCTTGAAGCGCAGATCGGCACACTGTCGAAAGAGCTGAATCTTCTTAAGAAGAAAACGTAAGCTACGGTGAAAGACCGTCTGCGGTGCCTCGTACTGTGCTCTACACATTCGTGCGATTGTTGGGCTGACGAGAGCATGCTAGCGTTGAGTTATATGGATAGAAATATTCTTAGGATTTTTGTTGCGGCGCTCGCGATTATCGGAATCGGCTACGGACTCTCGACACCACCGGGGCAATCTTTGGTCGCATCCGCGGGGATACAGTTTCTGGACACGACGGAGAATGCGCCGTTCTCATACGCCACGCTCTCGGGATATCTCGATAGCGGCGAGACAGTCGCCTACCCTACCGTATTTAACAGCATGTCCGCCGCAACCGCAGACGAGATAGATGACCCGAAGATCACATTTACCCCGGCATACTGGAAAGATTTTCTGATCTCTATGGAAGTGACGAAATTCACCACGACAGAGAGTGACGCGGAAAAAGCCGCGCTTCTGGCACAGGGTTTTGTCTCCGAAGGTATGCGGAAAAACACGACGGGACAAGAAGGCGAGCTGTTCGTAGCCGACGAGATCGCACACCCGACAGGCGCAGAGAGTTGCAGTCTGACACAGCACTACTTCGTGCCAATCTCACAGACCGCAGACGTATTGGTACTCATGTTCAACGTCTCACAGACAAGCTGGGTGCCGCAGTCGGATACGACTTGCACGCTCTATGATGAGAAGAACTACACCGACCTCAAAGGCATGGCAGACTATGTCATCGCCAATCTACACCCGTAGCCGGATGTCATCGGTCATCAAAACAGAAGACACTATCCGACCATGATACGTCTTTGGGACGAAATGTTGTGCACACCCGTACCCCTTCACATGCCCCGCAATATCTTGTACCACAATAATGATGTCGATTATGTACAAGTATTTGGAGCGCTTTTATCTATATCATAATTAAAAAATCTCATGCCAAAACCATCTGGTACCGCAAAGAAGAAAGCTGGTGACGGGAAGCTGACATACCTTTTTGTTAAGGATAAAAAGACAGGCAAAGGATACAGTTTCGAAGCTCGAATGACGCCAACGGATATCATCCTACAGACGGTTGTCGCCACGCGGAAAGGACCCATGCCGGTCAGCACCCGGGTTCCTATCGCCACCCTCAACCGGCTCTCACTGAAAAAGATCGGTACGGGCAATACAGTCACCCTCTATGACAAGCGCACCAGGCAGAGCGCGCCGCTCCAAGCGACCGTCGGCGAGACGTCCGGTCCGACAGCGAAGGACAAGACGTACTTCGGAACGTACAAAGAGTCGCGACGCAAGGTCGACCTTGAATTCGTCGCCGTCACCGATCCATTGCCGGTTGTCGTCATCATAGCCGGTATCGGAGCGGCCGTATGTCTCATCATACTTGGTGTAGAAAAGATCACGACCGACTGCGGCGAGGAATGCAGGGAGGCCTGCAAAGACTCCGGAGGCGTCAAGTCCTGCAAGTCGGACGTGGTCTTCGGTATGTCGTGGAGCGACGGCTTCACGCTTGGTTGTAGCTACTCGTGCAAGGCCGAGTGCTACCCTAAGCCACGCACGGAAACCCAGCCGAGCCCGAAAGGAAGATAACAATTTACCGCCATCTCCTCCGCCATTCTCTTCTAGGAAGGTTGTTTGTCATCTATTTCCTGATCGCCGAGGCGACGGCCGCAACGAGGCCTTTTTGCATCACTGACGGGATGATGTTGGTTGCCGTCGGCTTTTTCACGAGCGAGGCGAGTTTCTTCGCGGCGCGGAGTTTCATGTCGTCGGTAATCTCGCGCACGCCGCGATCGAGCGCGCCGCGAAAGATACCCGGAAACGCGAGCGAGTTATTGACCTGATTGGGAAAATCCGAACGGCCGGTCGCGACCACTGCGGCGCCCGCACGCTTGGCATCCTCCGGCATGATCTCGGGCAGAGGATTTGCGAGCGCAAAGACAATCGCTTTCTCGTTCATACTTTCCACATGCCCGGGAGCAATGGTGCCGGGACCGGAAACGCCGATGAGCGCGTCCGCGCCGGCCGCCGCCTCGCGCAGTGAGCCTTTGACCCCGCGCGGATTGGTGAGGTCGGCGAGTTTCCGTTTATAGGCGACCAGCCCCGCGCGCGACCGCTCAATCACACCCGTGCTGTCGACGAGTACCACATCCTTTGTCCCATACTTCAAGAGTAGGAGCGCGACCGCCCGTCCCGCCGCACCCGCGCCCACGATAACGATGCGCATTTTCGTGAGCTGTTTCTTCACCACGCTCGAAGCATTAATGAGCCCCGCAAGCACGACAATCGCGGTGCCATGCTGGTCGTCATGCATGACGGGAATCGAAAGTTCCCGCTTGAGCCGCTCTTCTATTTCAAAACAATTCGGCGCCGCGATGTCTTCGAGATTGATACCTCCGAACACCGGCGCAATGTGTTTTACCGTTTTTATAACTTCCTCCATGTTTTGCGTATCAAGCACGATGGGAAACGCGTCAATACCCGCCATCTCTTTGAAAATGACGCACTTCCCTTCCATGACCGGCATGGCACCAAACGGACCGATGTTCCCGAGGCCCAACACCGCCGAGCCGTCGGAGACGACCGCGACACTGTTGCGCTTAATCGTATAGTCGCGCGCCTCTTTCGGATGTTTTGCGAGATGCGAAGACACCGCCGCAACGCCCGGCGTGTAGAAGGTGCTCCAGTCATCGCGGTCTTTGAGCTTTGCTTTTGCTGTCACCTCAAGCTTGCCCCGCAACTTCTTGTGCGCCGCGAGCGCCATTTTTCCGTAGTCTTTCTTTTTCGGTGTAAGTGCCATGATGGTGGGAAGTGGTTATACTGTACTGACTAATCGTCCGTATAGTATACATGTCTCCGAACGACCCCCTATCAAACCACCTCCGTCTCGATGCGGAGCATGCGAAAGCCCTTGCACGACTCGGCATCAAAACCGTTTCCGACTTGCTCTATCATCTCCCCACACGGTATGAAGACATCTCGGCGATACAGCCCGTCGCCGGTCTCGCGAAAGGACAGGACGCGGTCGTATACGGCACGATCTCCGGACTCAAATCGCGCAAATCATGGAAAAGCCGACGGCCGATCGCGGAAGCGGTCATCGAGGACGGCACCGCGAAGATGAAAGTCATTTGGTTCAACCAACCGTATCTCGCAAAGATGCTCCGCGACGGCGCGCAGGTGAAGCTCGCGGGGAAAGTGAGCGGCACCGCCGAAAAACCGTATCTTGCGAACCCCGAAATAGAAACGCTCGACGAGCTTCCCATCGACCGGCACGACTCCCTTTTTCACCGACGCGACGAAAGTGAAACCGCAGAGCACTCCGACGAAACGCTCTACCCGGTGTACCAGGAGACAAAAGGAGTCACCTCAAAATGGTTCTATCACAACATCCAAAAGCTCTTCCGCGCGGGCATTCTTGACACGCTCTCCGACCCGCTCCCGCCCGAGATGCGCGAACGGTACAACCTGCCGGAACTCAAGACCGCGCTCGTCTGGATCCACGCGCCGAAAAAAGCGACGCACACCGAGGCGGCACGCAAACGATTCGCGTTCGAGGAGGTCTTCTCTATCCAAATCGCAAAACAGCAGGAACGCGCGGATGTGCGCTCGCACGAGGGCTACCAATTCAAGACCGACGCGGCGCACATCCGCGCGTTCACGAGCCGATTCTCATTTGCATTCACCGGCGCGCAGGAGCGCGCAATCGACGCCATCCTTTCGGATTTCCAAAAAGGCACGCCGATGTCGCGTCTCCTTGAAGGTGATGTCGGAAGCGGCAAGACGGCAGTGGCCGCCACGACCGCCTATGCCGTCGCGACATCCCGGCCGGACAAGACCAAAGACTGGGGCAACCTCCAAGTTGCGTACATGGCACCGACCGAAATACTCGCGCGCCAGCATTTCCTCTCGTTCATCGAATTCTTCGGTCACCTCCCCATTCAGATCGGCCTTCTCACCGGAAGCGGCTGTATGAAGTTCCCGTCAAAAACAAAACCGACCGAGCCGACCGCCATCTCCCGCGCCCAGCTTTTGAAGTGGGTCGCAAACGGCGAGATTCCCATTCTCATCGGCACCCACGCGCTCATCCAAAAATCAGTCGAGTGGAAACATCTCGCATACGTCATCATTGACGAACAGCACCGTTTCGGTACCCGTCAGCGCAGAGCACTCGCCCAAAAAAATAAAGATACAGAAAACGGGAGAATCCCTCATCTTCTTTCCATGACCGCCACGCCCATCCCCCGCACCCTCGCACTCACCATATACGGCGACCTCGACCTCACGCTTCTCGATGAAATGCCGAAAGGCAGAAAGCCGATCAAAACTTCCATCATCACGGAACCCAAACGCAAGACGATGTACGCAGAGATAGAAGCGGAACTGAAAGCGGGACGACAGGCATACGTCATCTGCCCGCGCATTGACGAGCCCGACCCGGAGAAACTCACCGCCATGATTGCAAAGTCAGTGAAAGAAGAAGCGGCGCGGCTGAAAAAAGAAGAATTCAACGAGTGGAACATCGCCATCCTCCACAGCAAAATGACGCCGAAAGAAAAAGAACGCGTCATGGAGGAGTTTAAGGACCACAAGATAGATATGCTCGTCGCCACATCGGTGGTGGAAGTCGGCGTCAATGTGCCGAATGCGACCGTCATCCTCATCGAAGGCGCCGAGCGCTTCGGACTCGCCCAACTCCACCAGCTCCGCGGCCGCGTCATCCGGAGCAATCATCAAGCGTACTGCTATGCATACACCGACAGCAAGAGCGCAAAAACACTCGAACGCCTGAAGGCGCTCACCACCGCAAAGAACGGTTTCGAACTCGCCGAATACGACCTCGCCTTCCGCGGCTCGGGCGAGCTCTACGGCGGCAAGCAATGGGGCCTCACCGACCTCGGCATGGAAGCAATCAAAAATCCCCGCATGGTCGCCGCCGCCCGCGAAGAAGCGCAGTCTCTCATCGCGAAAGACCCGACACTCTCCCAACACCCCGTAATAGCCGAACGAGTTTCAGCCATCTCGTACCTGCTTCATTTTGAGTAGATGAAAGTTGGAACAACAATGGCTGCATGCTATATTGCATGTATGAAAGCCAGAGCAAAAACTCCTTCCTTGAAGGACTTGTTTAGAGAAGTCCAAACACTACGACGAGAGGTTTCTTTGATTACGCCCGCCGAAACACTCGCAGGATACCGACATCCGAAGCGAATCCTTGCCTCCTACAAAAAGGCTCTTGCAGAGCACCCTACTCATGCGAATCGTTCAAACCGCTGAATTTGAGCATTCGCTACAAAAGCTGTCCGCCGGTATCCAACGCTTGTGTGCCGCACAAATAGAATACCTCCGCCGCGACCGGCACGATCCGCGATTGCACATCAAAAAATTACACGGCCTTGAAGGGGTGTATTCGTTTCGAGTCACCCGCTCGTACCGAGCGTTATTTTATTTTGACCGCGAAGGCGACCTCATTTTATTTGACATAGACGACCGGAAAGACGTGTACCGGTAATTGTCTGTACTAAATCCCGATCATTTGAGGTTCGAACGGCACTGCGTTATAGTCAGGATGCGAAATGGGCGTGTAGCTCAGTTGGTTAGAGCTCGGAGCTTATACCTCCGCGGTCCCTGGTTCGAGTCCAGGCACGCCCACAACAATATGCATATTCCGTGTCTCATGGTCGCCGCAGGAAAGGTTAAGACTGTTGAGGATATCCGATATTTTGCAGAGTCAGATGTAATCGACGAGATCACAGCCGGTTCTTTTACACGCCATGCGCGGTCCGGGAACGAAGAGCCGACTTTCGTGGAGATTGAGCCGGGTACGTATCTCAACGCATCCGGCTTGCCAAACGGTGGCTTCTCCTACCTCGAAAGAAACATCTCTGGGATGATCGAAGCGGCGGGAATAAAGCGTCTTCGTATTAGCATCGCACCGGTCGAGCCGGGAGATCTTTCGGTAATGACTTCGTTTCTGAGAGATTACCCGATCACACTCGAAGTAAACACCAGTTGCCCGAATGTATGGCAAGACGACAAACAAAAACCGCTCCTGTGTCATGACCGCGGCGCATTCGAGCGAGCGCTTGCGGAAGTTGCCGCCGCACGCGGTAGTCTCCGCGTTGCAGTAAAAGTATCTCCTCTGTCCGACGACCTCCGTGAAGAAATAATCCGACTGTGCCAGACCTACAAGATCGACGAGTTCATCACGATGAACACGCGGCCGAAAGTATCGACGCTCCGCGACGGAACACAACTCCTCTCCGTACCGTTTGCCGGTATGTCCGGCACGGCGATCGCGGAAGAAGCACTCGGAGAAGTACGTAAGGCACAGGAAATCTTAAAAAAATTGAACATCTCTATCCTCCTTGTCGGCGTCGGGGGGATCAATTCTTCCGATATGGTGCAACGGATGTGTGCGGCGGGCGTTGATGCGGTACAAGTCGGAAGTTACGCATTCGTACATGGGCCGGAGGTATTTAAGCGGTTATATGCAACGTAATCCGAACAGGCGCGGAGGGACTTCGTCCCTCCGCGCCATACGTATTTTTATACAAATGGATTACGCCAGTGTATCCGAGTCGGGTTCGAGGATTTTGGTGGGGTCGCCTTTGGGGAGCGGGGTGCCTTCGAGGTCGCGATAGTAGTCTTTCACCTCCACTCCCTGCGCCTTGAGAATCGCTTCGTACTCTTCGCGTTCAAGGGTCTCGACGGCGACCAGCCGTGCGGCGACCGCATCAAGCGCACCGCGGTAGCGTACGAGGATTTCTTTTGCGCGTTCTTTCGCCTCTTCGATAATCTTTTTCACTTCCGCATCTATCTTTTGCGCGACGTCGTCGCCGTAGCCGCGGTCTTCGCTCCAGCCGCCGCCGATGAGCCGCCCGCCCATGCCTTCGAGCACCATCGGGCCGAACACATCGCTCATGCCATATTTGGTCACCATGTCGCGCGCAAGGCCGGTGAGCACCTGGAGGTCGTTTGATGGACCGGTCGTCAGGTCATCAAAAATCATTTCTTCGGCAACGTATCCGCCGAGCGCGGACGCGATATCATCGAGAAATTCTTTGCGCGACTGCATCCGGCGGTCTTGGTCGGGAAGTTTCAATGTATAGCCGGCGGCGCGTCCGCGCGAGATGATGGAGATTTTTTGCACCGGATCGGCGTACGGCAAGACCGATGAGACGAGTGCATGTCCCGCCTCGTGGTATGCGGTGATTTCCCGCTCGCGCTTCGAGAGCACATGGCTCTTGCGTTCCGGTCCGAGCATCACTTTCTCGATTGAGCGGATGAGGTCAAACTGCGCAACCTTCTTTCTCCCCTCCCGCGCGGCGAGAATCGCACCCTCATTCATCAAAGAATAGAGGTCGGCGCCGGAGAACCCGGGCGTACGCTGGGCGATAATGGTCAAGTCCACATCTTCGGCGAGCGGCTTTTTGCGCGCATGGATGGAAAGAATCGCGATGCGGTCTTCGCGGTCGGGAAGGTCTATCGTCACACGGCGATCGAAGCGCCCCGGTCGCAGAAGCGCGGGGTCGAGCACGTCCGGCCTGTTCGATGCCGCCATGACAATCACCTTTTCGTTCGGCTCAAATCCGTCCATCTCGACGAGGATTTGGTTGAGCGTCTGCTCGCGCTCGTCGTTGCCGCCGCCCACGCCCGAGCCGCGCACGCGCCCTACCGCGTCAATTTCGTCAACAAAGATAATCGCGGGCGCGGCGCGTTTCGCCATCTGAAACAAATCCCGAACCCTTGAAGCACCCACGCCGACGAACATCTCGACAAATTCAGAGCCGGAAATGCTGAAAAACGGCACCCCGCTCTCGCCCGCCACCGCACGGGCGAGCAGTGTCTTTCCCGTACCCGGCGCACCCATCAGGAGCACGCCCTTCGGAATGCGCGCGCCGATATCCAAAAACTTTTTCGGATTGCGCAAAAAATCGACGATTTCTTTGAGTTCTTCTTTCGCCTCTTTCGCGCCCGCGACATCGTTGAAGGTCACCCGCTGGCTTGTGTCGTTCGGGTCGATGATGCGCGCCTTCGACGAGCCGAAATTGAGCGCCTGCATCCCCGCTCCGCGCACCTGCCGCAGGAAAAACCACGCAAGCAGTCCGATCATAATAATCGGCAGAAGAAACGGTACTGATGAGAAAAACCAGTAGCGGAAACCTGTCTGGTTTTGCACGTCGATAGTGACGCCGGAAAGCTGTTCCGGAGACACGCCGAAGTTCGTTAATGTTTCGGTGATCGGCGCCTCCGTTTCTTTTTTCGCCTCGGCGGGTTTGCGCGACACGTCCTTGTACGCGACCTCAAGCGAGTCGCCCCGAACCACGATCTTGTCTATTTCCCCCGCCTTCACCCGCTCCGCAACCTGCGAGAGAGTGACCTCATCCGGCACGGAGAGACGATTTGTAACATACGAATAGAGAGACGTGAGCAGTAAGAGAAGCAATAATGTCGACAGGACATTATTCCAGAAGTTGCCGGGTCCCACCTTTGGGATCTTGAGACCAAAGCTTGGCTGTCGGTCAGGTCGCTCATCATCAGCTCGCTTCTGCCTCTCTTTTCGGCTGTTGCGGGCACCCGACGGCCGCTTTTCATCCGTGTCCTCCCCATCCTCGGTGCGCTTTGGGATATCATCCATAACGCGACCAGTATACAGAAAAAGCACGATTTTGCGAGTGAGAAGCGACCGAAGGAAGCTTCGCAAGACCTTGCGCGTCTGTTTTATGAGCGTAGCGAAATAAAAGAGCCGCAAGGTGTACAGCGTCTGTAAGATGAAACGTCAAGGTCTCGCGGTACAATGGCTTTGCGCTCGAGTGTATTTTAAGATAGGTTCAAAGCATGAAAACCTTTACCAGCAACCGCCGAGCGGCATTTGACTTCGAGCTATCGGATACCTGTGAAGCGGGTCTCGAGCTTTTCGGTACCGAAGTCAAGGCGGTCCGCTCCGGCAAGGGAAAGATTGACGGCGCACATGTCATCGTGCGCGGTGGCGAAGCATACCTCGTCGGCGCATCCATCCCCGCCCACCAGCCCGCAAACGCTCCTTCCGGCTACGACCCCGAACGGACACGGCGTCTCCTGCTCTCCCAGAAAGAAATCGATGCGCTTGCCCACAAAAGCGACCAGAAGGGCTTGACAATAGTGCCACTTTCGATGTACAGTAGCGGTAGGAATATCAAGCTCAAGCTCGCTGTCGCACGCGGAAAGAAAAAGCAGGATAAGCGCGAGACGATAAGAAAGCGAGACAGTGATCGTCATATTGGGAGAACTTTGAAAAATCAAAACTAGTCCGGTCGTTCACTGAGAGTATGGGACGACGGGCGCAAAAACGCTCTGCGTTTTTGCGCCCGTCCACTCGCCTGTTTTCAGGGGATGATCGGCTTCGACGGTTGATTGTGCTGTGTGCGTGCAGTGTGAGAGCTTCTCGGGAACTCTCTAAAAATCTCGAGAACCTTCACGTGCTAAGAATAGCGTGAAAAGCCCATACGCATCGCGTTTGGACTTCGCATTCGCTTGAGCTAACGCTCGCGAACGCGACATCGCCCTCTCGGACATCCGATATGGGGGCGGCGGTGTAATAACCATCGGGTTCTGGAGTAATAAGCCGTTTCCTTAATACTCTGAATTTCTTGAAACTCGGCGGTTTGCGGCTTCGTTCGCCTTATACGCGAATCGCTTAAATCCTAAGACGAACTAGACACTGTAGAATCGCATACACTCATCTTCTCGGACGCGGGTTCGATTCCCGCCATCTCCACAGACAAAACGGGGCCGCCTTTGAGGCGGTTTTCGTTTTGTCTGCTGGTATTTGTTGTCGGGAATCGAAAGACGAAAAAGAAAGTGCCGGGGGCACTTTCTTTGAGTCGGGGAGAAAAGCAAACTGCTTCACTTTTCGTCCGATTTCGACCGGAGGGAGAAGGCGTTGATTTCGAACAAAACAAAGCGTGAAGAGGTGAATGTGTGGAGCTTCCGCAAGACTCATTGAGTGCTTTTAGGAGCAAAGCGAACTAACAGACCCAATGAGGGGACGGTTCCTGTAAGGAAGCGAATTACGAACTCATGACCGATTCCCGCTCTTGCCTGTGCATAACCGTCTGCGCCCCTTGTACTCATTGCTATACTCATGGCAGTACGGGAGTTAATCATTAGTGTCATTCACCATGAAAGTATTGCACGGTGTGGCGTTTGTACTCTTGGTCATCGGCGGACTCAACTGGCTGTTGGTCGGTCTGTTTGATTGGAGCGTCGCGGAAATTTTGGGCGCGGTGCTTGCGAAGCTCGTCTATATTCTCGTCGGTCTTTCGGCAATATACCTCGTCTTCACGCACAAAAAGGACTGCCGGCAGTGCGCGGGCAGAAATGCAACACCCGCTCCCGGGAGCATGATGTAGCTGTCGCATATCGACACAACGACCTACCCGGAAAATCTGTATCAAATCCAATACCCGTCAGCGTGTTGTGGGGATCGACGACTGGCCATTTTTGCCGTTGAGAAGCGACGACTCTTGTGTTCTCCGTTTGCGTAACCTATGCTTATACGAGCACGGAGCGCGCATATACTATATTCGACCGAAACATGCTCTAATGATATGTGGGGGTCGGTAACGTCGGAGAACATCGCCACCCCCCAAGCACGATTATTTGTGCGTTCAGTTGCAGACGTCCATATCAGATAACATAAAAACGTATGGGAAATGAAAAAGAAATAGTACGGTCGTTCTACACCGACTGCTTGACCGTCAATCCAAATACGGACCCCGCCACGGTTATGGGAACACTTCTCGCCGACGACTTTCAATCAATCAGCGGCGCGGAGGCAAAGAATAAAGAACAACTCATCGGTCAGATTCAGTTTTTCTGGAAACTTGTCCCGGATCTGAAATGGGAAGTCCAGGAAATGCTCCAAGACGGCAATCGGGTTGTTGTGCGAAGCATGGCTTCCGGCTCTCCAAACGGGGATTTCATGGGCATGAGTCTTGACGGCTCAAAAGCGTTCGAGATCATGACCATGGACATCCATCTTGTGGAAGGCGCCCAGATCAAGCAGGTCTATCACATCGAAGACTGGGCGAGCGCAATCAAACAACTGAAGGGTTGATACAAAAAGACATACGCAGTTTCGATGACAAACAATCCGCTCCCGACAGGAGCGGATTGTTGTGATGCGCCTCGCGAGAATCGGCCGCGCTAATTGTACACATGCTGTAGAATCCCGCGCAATCTCCCGCCTGTTTCGTCGAAAATCGGAGCGTACATCCACGCCTTAAAGACATTGGTGCGCGTTTTCGAGCGCACGGGATCGACCGAAAACGTCATCGTCTTTCCGATCGGAGCGCCGAAGGAAACCGTCATGCGGGAAGGCTGCTCCTCTTTGTCGTGCTCAACCGTTACATCAAACGTCCGCTGTACGATCCCCGTTCCCCCGTCTTTGTAAAAACCGATGCGGTGGGAAGTGTAGTGCGGAATGGCGATTGCGCGCACGTCGGTCACGTCGACGAAGAAAAAATTGCCTTCGTCGTCCCAGTCCGCCACCCAGTCGGTGGTCACATGAGTGGCGTTGTTGTAGTAACCGAGATTCAGAAACGATGTTTCCGCCACATTGTTCGAAAACGTCCGCACGAACAACAGCCGCGCCTTGTATGTCTTGCCGCCGATGACAACATCGGCCGTCCCTTCAGATTGAAAACGCGTATGACTCGGCAGGCTTCTGATGCCCATCTCGTTTGTCATGACGCCGCTCGTAAACGAGACGGGCTCCCCGCGCACGGAAAATGACACGGCAAGCCGCTCCTCAAGCACCAGCGAGCCGCGCGCCATATCGGACCAGCTCGTAACAACGGCATCTTGCCGGACGCTTCCCTCTTGCGTCGTCGTCACCGCACTGTCTTCGGTCCACACCCCGTCGTTATAAAGATACGCGCTCGTGCGCTGTTCGCGAATGCCGTCTTCCCGTTCGGCGCGAGTCACATATCCGCTCAGCATCACGTTCGGCTCATCGGCGACAAGCAAAAATTCTTCGAGAATGTACGGCCTGCCGGTCGTGAATGTAACGGGAACGGTAAAGCCGGAGAGGTCTTCGGGCCGGGGCGGCACAACGGGCGGCGCCAACGGAGTCGTGGTGGCAACGGGCGGCGGGAGATTGTCCGGCGGATCTCCTATGCCGAGCAGGTCCCGTATGGGGAAAAACGGGTGCAGAACGTATCCCGCAATAAGCGCAAGCGGAACGAGAGTAATGAGCACGGCGGTCGCACGCGAAAGCCCACGCGAGTTTGATTCTGCGGGCGTCGAAAGATTGTCCATACTTATAGTGTACCCTGCATCAAGTATGGTTCCACCCACACAAAGAGGTACTGCAGTGCAAGAACGCAAACAATATTCCACACAAAAAGGCGCAGATGGAGGCCGGCGCTCGGCGCACGCGCCCGCGCGTCACGGAGACGCCGCACGCCATAGACGACATACGGCGCGAACACCGCAAGCGCGGCGAGGTAGACGATCAGCGCGACACTGACACCGGTGTCAACGGCAAAAAAGTCGTGCCCGGGAGTACTGCGGGAAAAACCAAAAATCGCGAGCGAGCCGGCGAGCAGAAGTGCATGATAGGACAGATATTTCAGAAACACACCGACAAGAGCGCCGAACGTAATACGCCACTGTCCGACCCCGTCCCGTCGACCGCCAAGAAGCCGTATAATGATTCCGGCGAGCGAAGCGGGAATCAACACAAACAGCAATACCGCCATGAATACCTCGACGAGCGACACGGCCGCAAGCGGAACGACCGCCACGATCGCTTCGACGCGGTGCGGTGCGAGTACCGAGACACACAGCACAACAAAGAGAAAAATGGGGAGAAAAGGTAGTATCGTTCTATGCATACCACGACGACATGACTTCCGCTCACTATACACCGCACGGCGGCAAAGCCGAACAGATTTCGCCGCTTCCGGCGCGCGACACACAACATATCCCTTCCTCGACAGACAGGGATAAGATCGTACGTGATGAAATTACGCGACTCGAAAAGGAGTTCGGCCCCACTGCGCCACATCTGACAAAGAGCGACTTCCTTGACGGCCTGCAACACATCACTCCCCTTTCACTTTCCGTACTCCGGCGGATATATGCTCCCGACGGCCCGTGGGGGAAAATACTGCGGCAATACTTCATACCTGTACCTCGTTTCGACCCGCGCCGCTATCTCGTATCCGTTTTCGGAAGACCGTATATCAATAAAGACCTCGAGGATTCCATACTCGCCGCCGGCGGCATCCGTCGCTATTTCGGCACACTGCGCATGTATATGGAAATGTACTACCTCTACCGAAAAAATACCCGCGTCGCCACAAACACATCTCAAAGAGATAAGACGACCGCACAAATACTTCATCGGATACTCGAACACACTGCACCCCTTCTGTTCCGCATCGCGCTGTACCAAAAGACATGCGCGGATTATCTCCGCAGTCACCTGCACGGACACGTTGCGGAAGATGAGTGGCTCTCGCTCGTCACGCCGGTGGCATCCGATTCCACTCCGCCGAACCTCTCGTGTCGCACGTTGGAAGAGTTTGAATTGTCCGTACCCCGCTGGGGAGAAGACCCGCGGATCCTCGCGCGCATGCAAGCGCGGGTTGCTCGCGCGCCATCCGCCACCGACAGCGCCCGTATCAGAGATCTGCGAGAAACAACGATCGACCGCATCCAAAGCATTTGGGAACGACAGAAACTCTCTCTGTTTTTCTCGCTCTACGATTTCTTTTCTCGAATGCGCGAAGAGGCGCATTCCGCCTTACTTATGGACCTCTACGAATTGCGCCGGGCGCTCCTCACGATTGATCATGATGCTCGCTGGCACAACACCGTCTGGTACGCGGATATCGAGACGGTGCTTGAACGACCCGACTCCCTTTCCTTCACCCGATTGAGAAAGGCTCAACAAGCACACGAGACGATGCGTGAAATCGCCCCGCCGGAAGAAATCAAAGACGTGCAATGGGACGACATGGTGCACGAAGAGCCGGCGCACAATCCGACACGACGGACACAGTCACCGGACACATCTTACGCCGGAGTCCCCCTCTCGCCCGGACATGCCTCCGGAGTGACTGGCACGATGCAAGATCTCGAAAACGGCACCGTCGTGGATATTCTGGTAACGGAAAATCTTGATCCGTCGCTGACCGTCTTTTTCGGCTCGATCAAAGGCATCGTCTGCGAGCGCGGCGGCGAGCTCTCGCACGTCGCCATCGTCGCCCGCGAATACGGCATTCCTATTTTGCGCATGCTGGATGCCGTCGCGACAATTCCGTCGGGAACAACTATCACGCTCGATACCACGGAAAAAAGTGCCCGAACAATATAACGCACAAAAGGTTGGCGCCGAGGCAAACGCCAACCTTTTACAGGAAACCGGGACTAAGAATCTTCCCCAACAGGCCGAATTGTTCCCATGATCGTGTCGGTGATTTGGGAAATCATTACATCAACGTCAAAGAGGAAGTCACTCCTCAACATATGCGGCCGGATGGCACGTACAAATTTCGACGCCTCCGTACCTATCTTCGTCCGCAAGGCCGCTTCCTTCGTCGCCAGCGCTTCCACGCTATCCTGCCGCAGGAGGGCCGGGTTATTGAGATCCGCCACTATCCCTCCTCGGCTTTTCCTGCTAGCCACCACGAGAACTTTATGCTTCCCTCGATGATATCGGGCATACCTCGGGTGACCATGTACAGGACGCCGGTGCAGGATCCCCTCCCGACACATGACAGGAAGATAGGCGGACATAGGCCTCCCCGTGGCCCGGTTCAAATCCGACGCAGTCATCCCTCCACGAGGGATGCTCTGGTAGATCTTAGCGTACTGTTTTGCGTAGTGCGCCAGCACTCGCGGCATATTCCCTTTCGCCGACCTCTTTTCCATCTTGCTCTCCCACATCTTGATGTGATGCGAGGACGATTTGCCGAGATTAACTCTACACACTCTTCCCAAATTGTCCATGCGTGTCCTTCGCACGAAAAGTGACGACCCGGTAGAGATAAATACCGACGATAAAGAAGACAATTCCGTCGGAAGCGAGATTGACATACTGACTCACTTTCTCATACTGGCTTTCGAGCGCGTACCCGACAAGCACAAGCGCAATCGTCCATATCATGCTCCCGATATACGAGTACGAGAGGAACGAGCCGAGCGGCATGCGCGCCATACCCGCGGGAATGGAAATCAATGTGCGAATCGTGGGCAGTAAGCGTCCGAACAACACCACCGACTGCCCGTGACAAATGAACCACTCCTTGGCGGTGTCAATGTCGTCCGGCGAGAGAGTCACGAGACGGCCGTACCGAGCAGAGAGATGCTTGAGTCGCGCGATACTGAAGACGCGACCGAGCACATACCATGGCAGACACCCGGTAACAGCCCCGGCGGCCGCGACCACAACGACGATGATGACATTGAGATCGCCGCGCGCGGCGGCAAACCCGGCAAGCGGTAAGATCACTTCCGACGGAAGGGGCGGAAAAATATTCTCGATCACCATGAGAAAAAAGATGCCGAAATATCCGCCGTCTTCGATCACCGAGAGTATCCAGTCGAACATATCAAAGAGTATACTGTAAGACTGGAACGTGAGATACGTTGTATGGGTCAGGAACGACAGAAGCAGGCATTTTTAGAATCGTTCGAATCATACAGCGATGCGATTTACCGCTTCTGCGTCATCAAGACATCGGACGTCGAACTTGCGCAAGATCTCACGCAGGAAACCTTCGCCCGGTACTGGCAGGCTCTGCGACAGCAGAAGGATATGAAGAATACCCGCGCCTTCCTCTACACCATCGCCCAGCACCTCGTCATCGATTGGTACCGGAAGAAAAAGAGCGTCTCGCTTGACGCGCTTTCCGAGGCGAGATTTGAACCCAAAGACACCGGTACGCGCAGCGCCGAAGACGAGGCGCAATATGCCGAGATACAGTCAGCTATCCGCCGGCTTCCCGCCGACCACCAACACGTACTGCTCCTGCGGTACGTCGAGGGACTGGGACCAAAAGATATCGCCGAGACGCTCGGGGTCAGCCCGAACGTGGTGTCTGTGCGCATCGACCGTGCGCTAAAAAAAGTCCGACAGATATTGAATACCGAATCGGATACCAAGGTTGAGCCGAAAAAAGATACATTTTAACAACAGTATGCACACACACGATCACAACAGAACACCGGAAGAATTGCTTGAGCGCCTGCACGACATCTCGCTCCCCACAGCCGAGCGGGAACGTATGCGGCAGGCGCTTGCGTCATATGCGGACTTCCATCCCGTCAGGGCAAAGGCGCCTCCCGGGCGGGTATTCGCGGGATTTCACCTCTCCTTCGCGCGCCGGTATGTATTCGCACTTGCGCTCTTTGCGGTCATAGGAAGTCTCACCGGCGGCATCTCCTACGCGGCCGAATCAGCCGTTCCCGGCATGATCCTCTATCCCGTAAAGACACGGGTAAACGAGCGTGTCATCGGACTTCTTTCGTTCTCGGACGAGGCGGCGATAGAGTGGCAAACGGAGCTCATACTGCGACGCATCGACGAAGCGGAGCGACTCGCCGTCAGCAATACACTCGACGCAACCACCGAAGCATCCCTGCGGACACAGATCGCGGCAAACATCGAGAAGGTCGTTCTTGATACCCAAACACTCGACCGGAACGGCCGGCGCGACACTGCGGCGAGCGTGCGCACCGACATAGAAGCATCCCTGCGCGCACATGCCGACATTCTCACCGCGCTCGGAACGCACTCTGCGGCGGACGATACGGACGAAAAGACACCCGAGAAGAAAAAAGAAGACGGGGTGTTGGATTCATTCATCACCTCACTGCGAGAGCAGCGGCACAGTGTGGCCGAAGCGCGCAAGGAAGCGCGGGAAGTCGAGACCGATATGGCGGATACCGCCCGCGCATATCTTGCCACCGCGGAAAAGTCGGTGGCCGAGGCGCGCCGCGCGATCGACCGCATCGACGAACATGCGCAGACAACCCTCGTGGCGCAGGCGAAGACTCGCCTTGATGTCGCCGAGAAACGCTTGCGGGCGGCCCAAACCGCTTTCGAGGAAGAGCAATATGCGCAGGCGATCCGCGACGCTGAAAAGGCGACATTTTCCGCAAAGGAGACGTCTGTTTTTGCCGCGAGCGCTCGGACGATCGACATCAGCGCAGAGCTTGATTTCTCAAGTATTACCGAAGACGACGAAGATGAGACGGAACACGAGGAACCGACTCACGACACCGATAAAAAAGAAGACCGGAAAGAAAAGGAGGAGGACGCACATAAGCGTTCCGACGAAAATACGGACTCGATTATACAAGATATTGTGGATGTGGAGTTATAACAAAAAGGAGTGAGTGCACGAAAACACCAAAGGGCGGCTCCGCCGCCCTTTGGTGTTTTCGTGCATCCCCCAAGTCCGTCCCCCCATCCCCGATTATTCCTTTGCCCACGTTTTCAGACGCTCATAGGAGCCGGGGTTGCAGATCAGTCGTGCGGTTGCGGGATCGTAAAAACTCGGCACGACCATGTCGCCTCCGCACTCCGCTTCATAGAGGTCGGCAAGCGCTTCCATCTGTGCGGCGTTCCCCGCGTTGTTCCAGACTTCGAGCCGTTCCACCGTCACGCCGTCTTCGCGTTCCAGCCGGCCGACTGCCGGCTCAATCTCGCGGCAATACGGACAGGTCGCTCCGTAAAATTCAACGATATATTTTGTTCCCATGCGACAACTGTGCTACTGATATACCTCCGTGCGAGATTGTTGCTCCTTCTGATCTTGTTCTCCCCGCCGCCGTGGCGGCACCGGGGCCGTTTCGAGTATCCATACACATCGATACGCCTGTAATTATGAAGCCGTTAATCGCACTTGTCACCCCGTGCGGGTCCGGCAAGCTCTGTGCTCGAACGGACAATCCCTCATTTTCATACCTCCTGCGTACCCGATCCGTCGGCACTATACTCTTGCGAGACTACCGGCGGCGTGGTATATTCCTTTGGTCTTTGGAGAAAGCTTCTCCCCAAAAAACAACGGGGAGCACATATTTCACAGAAGTATTTTGAAAGCCACGACACGAATCAATCAGTCAATCAGGGCTCTGGAGTTGCGGGTAATCGGCGCCGATGGCGCCAATTTGGGCGTCATAGCGAGAGACGAAGCGCTCAAGGCGGCGCAGGCCGCGGGCCTTGATCTTATTGAAATATCGCCGAATGCCCAGCCTCCGGTGGCCAAGATCATGGACTTCGGCAAATTCCAGTATCTTGAACAGAAGAAAGCGCGGGAGGTCAAGGCGAAGTCACACGTGACGGAGACCAAGAGTCTGCAGGTCAAGATCGGCACCGGCGAGCATGATCTCGGACTCAAGGCAAAACGGGCCGCCGAGTGGCTTACAGAAGGCCATCGCGTCAAGGTTGACCTCTTCCTCTGGGGGCGGTACAAGTATATGGAAGAGGGATTTCTTAAAGAGCGGCTTGAACGATTTTTAAAGCTTATCCCTGCCGACTACAAGATTGCCGAGGCAATCAAGCGCAGTCCGAAAGGATTTTCCACTACGCTTGAGAAGGCCGGTACAAAATAATCGCCGAAGTGGCACAATCACGATGAAAACAAACAAATCATTCACCAAACGCCTCCGCGTGACCAAAAACGGCAAGATCGTCGCGCGCAAGCCGGGTCAGAACCATTTCAATGCCAAGCAGTCCGGACAGAAACGGCTTGCGCGCAAACGCGCCGTCAGCATTACCCTCGGCAAGCGCATCACCCGCCGCTTTTTGCCGAACACCGGCGCCTAATTACTGTCCCACTAAAATAATCATCGTATGTCTCGAGTAAAAGGAGGAGTAATGGCCGCGAAACGTCGGAAGAATATTCTCGGCGAGGTAAAGGGGTATCGATTCGCCCGCTCGAAGAAAAAGCGCGCGGCGATCGAAGCGATTCACCATGCGCATCTGCACGCCTTTGACCATCGGCGCGACAAGAAAGGCGATTTTCGCACACTGTGGATCGCCCGGCTCAACGCCGCCGTCCGCGCGCACGGCATCCGGTACAGCGCATTCATCGCCCTGCTCAAAACAAAGCGCGTGGAGCTCGACCGCAAAATTCTCTCCACTCTCGCAAAAGACCGTCCAGAGGCCTTCAACCGCGTTGTCGCGAAGGTGAAATAAGCACACCGTTTCTCCAATACCAAAAACGCCCCGCGCTTCGCGCGGGGCGTTTTCTTCCAGCCACACCATACTACCAATTCGTATTAGGATGGTGCGGACCGATGCTCCAAGGGGAGTTCCGAACTCATCACGCTTTCCGTGCAAGCGAAAGCATCTGCTTGTCAAAGGTAACCAGTTCGACGTGCATTTCCTTTGCCAGTCGAATCAATGTGGAGTCGGTAAGCGAAACTTTTTTCTGCAGTCCAAGAAAGCTGTTGACATCATCCGCAACCACAACCGGTGGGATGACGATATTCGTCCCTTTCAGTATGTGTTCCAGAAAAGGAACAGCCGCTTTGTATCCAAGCTTGTAACACAACACGCTCGTTGTCTCTTGTATCACATATGGATGAACGATAAGCGTTGCGTCATTGAACGTAGCGAAAAACGTTGCCGCGTCAGCATGGTGCGTGTCAGTTTCAGAATAGAACGCAACAAACACACTACTATCGACGATGTACTGGCTCGGTCCCATAGAGGATTTTGTCGATATCTCGAGAGAGATGTGTGGGTTTTCCGTTTTTTTTCTTCAACGCCTGTTTCCGGGCAAGCTCAAAGAATGTCGCCTTCTTGCGTTGTGGAAAACTAATGATAAATTTTTTGGTCTGTCTGGTCGCAGTACTCATACGGAGCATAGTAGCACAGGACTGGCTAGACGGGAAAAAGCGCCTTCTGGTATAGGATTTGACCGCATTGTTGCAAAGGTGAAATAAGCACACCGTTTCCAATACAAAACACCCCGCGCTTCGCGCGGGGTGTTTTGATAAATCAATCGCCAATTGCATTCCGTATTACCCACCTTCTGGCGCGGATTCTGCGGGAGCTGACGGAGCGGAAGTCGGCTCGTCGGCACCGGCATCGGGAGTATCAGCACTTTCCTCCGGCGCAGGCTCCGCCTGCGCCGGAGCTTCTTCCACGACCACCTCTGCTTCCGAAGCCGCCTCTGCCCCCGCCTCTGTTGTTGCTTCCGTCCCTTCCCCGCTCACTGCCGCATCACTTTCGCTCGCCGTATCGGCACTTACGTCGCCCGCGTCCGCACCGGATGCCGGTTCGGTCGTAGCGCTGTCGAACGTACCGCTGTCCGCACTGGTCGCAGACGAGCCACCGCTTGCCTCACCGGTCCCGCCCCCATTTTGCAGTAACGCTTTGAATTGCTCCTTGGTCACGCATACATCATCCACGCAGACATCCGATTGCACTCGGAATTTCCCGTCGGTAAACCACGTCGCGATAGCCGCAAGTTGCGCCGCCAAATCCTCAACCTGCGCATACAGCTCCTGCACCGCTTTCGCGAGCACCGCCGTGAGCTTGCTGTAGTCGAGATTCTTGTATCCGGCGGTATCGGTAATCACCAGTTCCGGGAAGATCTCCTCCACTTCCTGGGCGATAAAGCCGAGTGAG
>JACQKD010000009.1 GCA_016204695.1 Candidatus Kaiserbacteria bacterium | reverse complement strand
CTTGTTCGATACGGTCATTGAGTGCGCGGGCATTGTGGTATGCGGTGGCGGCAAGAGATGCGAGTGTGTGGTATGCGTCGGCGGGAGTGGTGGCAAGGAGTGCTTGGGTGCGGGTGATGGGATGGGTGAGGGGGAGGAGGGCGAGAGTGGCGCCAACGGAGAGTGTTGCAAGCGTTCTCAAGGCAGGACGAAATCCCGCTTTAAAAAAATCTCTCGCCAGCCATCCCTTCAATGTCTCCGCATTCGTCTCGTCATGGGGCAATGCTTTCAAGGTCGAGACGGTAGCGCAACGACGCTCTTCGGCAAGCCTTTTCTGTATCTCTTCGTTACGGCATACTTTCTGCTTTGCGGCATCCGCGGAAAACACCTCAAGCGATGTTCGGGCCACAAGCCACTGATGCCCGATGCGTTTGCCGAGCACCTTCCCTTCGCGAACAAGGCGAGCGACGTAATTATTCGTATATCCAAATGCCCGCGCCGCATCACTGACGGTGAGATACTCAATGTCTTTATCAATGAGATGTGTTTGATGCTCAATGTCTATCATGCACGAGGACGGATATCAGTACTACATAGTAATCATATGGCTTTTTTGATTCCTATGCCCTTTCCCGTGCATGAGTTCTGTGGATAGAAAAAGATACGTCCGTGTCGCGGCACAGACGTAGTAAATGTACAAAATAACTCCCGGAAGAAAGCCGAGGACTGCGATGCACCTGTTAACGGCTCGTTTCTGTAACATACCCCGTTATGGGGTATGCTCGGCTCTTGTTACAACCGTGTGACAGTTCCGGTGAATAGAGGGATACGCGTCCCTGCGGTGCTATCGCCACAGAGCGCATATTGATACTTTGCAGCAGACAATATTTCTAAAAGAAAACTCGTCTATCCGAGATATTCTTTTAGAAAGCCGTAAAAAATGCCTCTACTAAAACTTGATGCGTATTGTGTCGCCGAGTCCGGGGGCAACCGCATTGACGCCAAGATAATCGCGGAGACGCTGGACGAGAAAGAGCGATGCCTTCTCCTCCCCCATGGTCACAAAGACCTGCTCCGCAGACTCGTCGCCTTCGGCAACAAAATCGATAAGCCCGTCGCGATCGGCATGCCCGGAGTAGCCTTCAATCTTGCCGATATGCGCCCGCACCGCCACCTGCGCACCGTCTATTGACAGGTGCCGTGCGCCGTCTTCGAGTAATCGCCCTATGCTTCCAACCGCTTGATAGCCGACAAGAAGGAGTGCCGTGTCGGGGTCGCCAAGATACTGTTTTTCGTGCATTTGGATCCGTCCGCCGTGTGACATACCCGAGCCCGCGATGATGATTTTTGGTCCGGCAGTGCGCGCAATCTCATGCGAGTCCGCAACAGACTTTGTGAGAGAAAGTTTTGGAAAATTGAAAATGTCGTCTCCCTTTTCTATTTGTTCCCGCACTTCTTTTTTCAAATATGTACGATGGTGTCGATAGATATCGGTGACCGTAATCGCAAGCGGCGAATCGAGAAATACGGGAAGCGCGGAAATGACACCCTGCTCGACAAAATTATTTATTTCAAAAAGCATTGCTTGCGTGCGCTCCAGTGAGAACGCGGGAATGATGAGCGTGCCTTTTTTTGCAATCGTGTCTTGTATGTATGAAAGCAACAAGTCACTTCTCTCTTCAACATCCTCATGCACACGATCACCGTACACACTCTCCATGATGAGATAGTGATACCCGCTCGGTATGTCGGGCGCATCAAGAAGCGGCTGTGGCGCGTTGCCAATGTCTCCCGTGTACACGAGCGTGCGACCGCCGCGCGACAATTCCACAAACGCCGAGCCGAGAATGTGTCCGGCATTTCGCAGTGTGCATGACACACTGTCGGAAAGCTCTATGGTACGGTCGTACGCTATTCCCTTCCAGAGCGAGAGCGCCCGCGCGATGTCTTGTTCTTCATAGAGCACTGCTGACCCGCGCTCGCGCGCCTCGCTCGCCATAATGCGGTACGCGTCCTCGAGCATGAGCGCCGAGAGATCTTTGGTCGGCTCCGTGGAATAAATGGTTCCGGAAAAACCGTCGCGTATGAGTTTGGGGATGCGACCGATATGGTCGGCGTGCGCATGAGAGACAATCAGTGTATCAATCTGCGCGGGGTCATAGGGAAACGGCCTCGTATTTTCTTCCCGCGCAAAGTTGTTGTTTTGTATCATTCCGCAGTCGAGCAGAATCTTCGACCCTCCGGTATCAAGAAGAAAATTCGCTCCGGTAACGCTTCCGACACCACCGTAAAAACCAAGTGTTGCGGTAGATCCCGGAGATTGCGGAGCTTTTGACATATGCGCATGCGACTTACCCGGACTTCGTATCAAACGCCGCCACGGCACGCGCACTCCAATATCCGACACCCCCGCCCACCAGATCCATCGCAAGGTCGTATAGCATATCTTGCGTCTGTCCGACCTCCGGCAGAGTGATCCGGGCCGTAACTTCAAACACTTCCCACACGATCCCCGCCACGAGCACTACCGCGAGAGTCGCGGGTACGCTCCTCGAAAGCGGTGCGCGCACAAAGCCGGTGCAACACGTGAGAAAGCCGAGCGCGACGGCCGCGCCGCCGAGCGCATGCATCGGTATGTCGAGCCATGGATATGTCCAATACAGGTAAAAAGCCGACGCCGCGGTGTGAGCGACACCGAGTACGCTCAAAGCGACCGCGAACAACATGAAGGTCGTGCTTCGCATCCACATGCGTACATTGTACCAAAGTCGGCACACGACATCCCGCCGCGCAACACAAAAACACTCCGCATCAGCGGAGTATTTTTGTGAGGATTGCGGCGCATGTCCCTAGTACAGACTAGGTGGGTGTTCTATCCAATTGCTGCTGAAATCCACGACTGGTTCTCATTGGCACATTGTGAGTTTGAACTCCCTGGGTAATGCGTTAAGAGAAACATGCATTCAGCAACCCTCGTCTATAGCATACCACTCCCAAAAAAGGTGCCAAGGGGGTTATTCGAAAATCCCGTCAAGGTCCACGTCGTAGAGTATCCGCTCGTGCGTCGTGCGGTAATTGATCAATTCTTCCGGTTTGAACCAGACTTGCATTTCGCGTTCCGCCTCCTCGGGCGAGTCGGAGCAGTGGATGAGATTGCGCACCGAACGATTCTGTGCGGCCGAGTGGCTGTATGAATCCACCGTAAGATCTCCGCGGATCGTCCCGACATCCGACGTGGAAGGCTCGGTCGTACCTGTAATCTTGGTCACGATCGCAACGGACTGATTGCCTTCGATCACCATCGCAAGCACGGGCCCCGCCATCATGAACTTGATGACCGTGTCGATAATACCCTTACCGTATTCCATCGCGTCCTTTTCGACGGGCATACCCTCCGCTTTGAGATCTTCAATAAACCGCTGGCCCTTCCGCAAAAGCCACGCGTCGTCTTTGTTGTAGTGGACAAGACATTGTTCCCGAGTCGGCACGAGAAATTTGAACGCGACGAATTTCAGCCCCGTACGCTCATAGCGGCGAATAATCTCGCCGACGAGCCCCCGCTGGACCCCGTCGGGTTTGATAATCACAAGCGTCCGCTCCTTGTGCATTTCGCGCTTCTGTGTCGGTGTTTCCATAATTATGGCCGAGTATAGTACAAAAAACGGCCTCATTCAATAGGCTCCGCCTCACTCGCAAAATACCACCTCCTCCGGTGGGATACCGAGCTGTTCCGCAAACCACGTTCTGGCTGTCTCTTGGTCGCCGAGTACATCGACGAGTTTATGTTCAAGCGCGAGACTTCCCGGCATCGAGGAGCCGTCGGCGAGCTTTGCGACTTCTTCAATCGGCAGATTGCGATTCTCCGCGACTTCCTTCACGAATTGCTCGTGGTAAATCTTGAGGTCGCGTTCAATGAGGGCGTGCTCCGCAGAGGTAAGTGGTTTGTTCGGGTCACCATAGTCTTTGAACTCCGCCGATGCGAGTGGGACGTACCGTAGTCCGTCCCGTTCGTTTTGCTCCCAGTTCTCCACATATGACATGGTCATGCCAATACTGCCCACATCAGAAAACGGCGAAGCGATGACAACATCGGCTCCCGTGGCAATCAAATATCCGCCGGAGGTACCCGCCTCTCGGATAAGTCCGACACTGGGAAGCGCGGAATTTTTAACCGCATTTGCGATCATCTCCGAGCCAGCAGGCATGCCGCCGTACGAGTCGATGCGAACAAGAATGCCCTCTATGTACGGGTCATTTTCCGCTTGGCGCAAATAGGCGAGTACCGCATCGACATTGGCACCGCCTCCTGCGGCAGGATCCTCCGGGTTGCTCGCGTACGGGACGGTAACGATGTCCCCCATCACGGGAGCAACGGCGATATTGCATGAGCCGTCGCTTACGGCGACGCTCGCGCTGTATCCGCTCCACTCGTCATACCATACTCCCCATATCGTAAGACATACGGTAAACGTACCGATGATCGCTACGACGAGTATGATGAGGCGTGCAAAGTTGTATAGAAAAGATTTCATGTATGAGATTAGATACGAGTTACCGTGAAGCTGTTAAAATTTCCGGGCCGTTTTCGGTGATGACGATGGTGTGCTCGAAGTGCGCACTGACGGAGCCGTCTTTGGTGCGGACGGTGTAGCCGTCTTTTTTGTCAAAGGTCACGTTATAGTCCCCGAGCGTGAGCATCGGCTCGATGGCGAGCACGAGTCCGGGCTCGAGTTCGGGACCCGTGCCCCGCGTCCCGACATTTTGCACCATCGGCTCTTCGTGCACCGCGTACCCCACGCCGTGGCCGCAGAGTTCTTCCACAATACCGTAGTGATGCGGACGCACGAATGATTCTATCGCCGCACCGATATCGCCGACATGCCCGCCAGCCTTCGCCGCTTTGATGCCGACCGCGAGCGCTTCTTTGGTGATGTTGATGAGCTTCTGCACTTCGGGATTCACAAGCCCCACCGGCACCGTGCGCGCCGAGTCCACGATCATGCCTTCATACCCGATGGACAAATCAATCCCGACAACGTCGCCTTCCTGTAACACGACAGACGGTTCGTTCGGAATGCCATGTACCACCACATCGTTGATGGACGTACAGATGGCCGCGGGATACGGACGCGGCGCAAACTCTGGATGATACCCGAGGAGCACCGGCTCCGCTCCGGCGCGTTCTATTTTTTCAAGCGCCTCGTCATTAAGCTCTTCGGTCGAGACGCCGGGCGCGACAAGGAGGGAGAGCTCGTCGAGAATGCGCGCGAGTATGCGACCGCCCTTTCGCAAGGAGACGACCTCTTCGTGTGTCTTCAGCTTGATCATTGTTTGCGGGATGATCCGATACCTTCGAGAATCGCATCGTGTATTTCTTCGACGGATTTCGTACCGTCGATGTCGAGCACGACCGTATCGGGACGGGCGCGGTAGAAATCGAGCACCGGAACGGTGTCCGTGTGGTAGGCGCGCAGGCGCTCTTCGATCGCCTCCGGCGTATCATCGGGACGAGCACGACCTTGCATACGTTCACGCACCACGTCGTCCGAAGCGACGAGATTGACGATGGTCAACGTACCGCGGTTGTAAAAGCGAAATGCTTCGTCGAGCAAGTGCGCCTGCTCAAGCGTGCGCGGTACGCCGTCGATGAGCAGGTGCGAAGTCGGATCAAGCTGACTCACGAGCACCTCCCCCCAAAGCACGACGGTGAGAAAGTGCGGCTGGAGGATGCCGGTGTCGATCGTCTCGCTGACGTGCCGTTCGGTGTAGTTGACTTGCTTGTGCGCAAGCGCGCGAAAGAGGCGCCCGGTCTGCAGTGTGACGATCCGGTCGGTCGGATGGCGCACGCGCAGTGCCGCGTCGAGTCTCTCGATCTGCGTCCCTTTGCCGCTTCCCTGCGGCCCGATGAAGATGATGGTGTATGGAGACATGGTTATGCGCCGGTATTATTGCACAACTTTCTCAAGTATGCCCGCTATCGCATCTTTGAGCTCGCGCTGTGCATCGTCGAGCTTGCCGTCGTAATTGTGCACCACAATGTCCGCTGAGGGCATAAAAAGCCGCTCGCGTTCATACCGCTCTCTGCGTTTTTCGAGTTCCTCGGGTGAAATGGGCGCGCGCTCCTGTATGCGTCTCTGCAGTATGTCCCACGTATCCGCTTCAATAAAGATAATGGTGCGGTTCTCGGCGGGGACAATGTTCCTGATCGCCTCTACGCCGCGCACCTCCACTTCGCGAACGACAACTTCTCCGCGAGCAAGCGGCTCGAGAATCTCGGACTTCAGTGTCCCGTACATATTGCCGCCGTCCTGTTCGATCCACTCGAGAAACGCTCCCTCGTCGATCCGTTTTTGAAATTCTTCTTTTGTGATAAAAAAATAATCCTTGCCGTCAATTTCTCCCGGGCGCCGAGTCCGTGTCGTGCACGACACCGCAAAATGCAACTGCGGAAAGACCTCGCGAACATATTCGCGCAATACCCCCTTTCCGCTTCCCGGCGTGCCGACAAAGACGATGAGATGCCCGGTGAAATCGTGATCCGCCATACCGCCTAGAATAGCAGTTTCTTCAGTGTCGCGAAAGTGGAGCGCCCGGAATCAGTCCTTCTCCCAAAGCGTTTTGAAAAGCTGTCGCTGATTTCGCGAAAAAACGGAGTCGTGAATTTCGACGAGATAATGCGGGCGTTCCCGCGTCTGCACCATGATGGTGTAGTCGCCGATCACCCACATACTTGAATCAAAGTCCTTCGAATCGGAAAGAACTTTCACGAGACGGTCCGGATGCTTCTCCTTCATCTTCCGCTCGCTGTCGGCCGCGTTCGTGAAGAACCGTACCGAGACACCGCGCGGCGGCTGTTTCCAACTCCAGTCGATCCACTGTCCGTACGTCTCCGTGCAGGAGTGGTCATGGTAGCCCCACCACGTATTGTCTCGCCGCGCGCCGCTCTCGGCCCACGCCGGATAGCGCTGGTAGAGATAGTCGGAGAGATCCCGCTCTTCGACAAACTTGATCCGCGGCACCGAATAATGCTTGCCCGCGCCGAACGCCGCAAGCTCTTCGGTGAGACGCCGCGCGGCCTTTTTCTTCTCCTCGACGGCGCGCTGTTCGCGATCGATCAGCCGTCCGAACGCCTCCGGCGATTCTGCGGAGAGATACTGTACCTTCGACCCTAAATCCTCATGGAGGAGGCCAAGCCCCGCGAGCTTGCGGACGATGCTGTAGACCGTGGTGCGATTGACACCCGTAAGCTTTGCCACCCTCTGGGGAGACACCTTTCCAGCCTTTAGAACCGCGAGATACACCTCCTGTTCATTCTCATTAAGTCCCAATTTCCCGAAATCTTCCTCAAACATACCTAAAACCTACCAATTTGTTGAAAGCATGTCAACAGACTTTTATATATTAAATAAAACATATATTTGCTATTTTCTGGATCTAAAGTTGATGTAAATCAGACTATAAAGCACAGTTTTGTAAGGAGTAATAACCGAGTTGTTTGCCCAAAGGCAGGAGGAAATCTTATGCCTGGAAAGTCAGGTTTTGACGGTGGTCAGATCGGTACTGAATACGACCTTCTCCTCATGGCCATACCTCATTACAACGAGGTGCAGGAAGAGGTCGCTCGCCTGGTAGCTACCCATGCCAATAATCGGCCAATCTCCATTCTGGAAATCGGTTGCGGCACGGGTCTTACCACCCGTGCCCTGCTACAGCACGTTCCAAACGTGCACATTACCGCAGTGGACAAATACAGTACTATGCTCGACCAAGCAAAGAACGCCTTGAGAGGGCATAAAAATGTCACGTTTGTTGAGGCAGATGCGTGCTATTTTCTCGCCAGACAGGATGACATCTCTTTTGATGCGGTGGTTACGGTCTTCTGTCTCCACAATGAGGACTCCCCGTACCGAAGGAATGCATTCCGAGAGATTGGGAGGATCGTGCGTCAAGGCGGTTTCGTGGTAAGCGCAGACAAGATTGCTCAGGACGATCCTGTCCAGCACCAGGCGTCTTTCGATGCACAGATGGAAGCGTTGGCTGTCTTTCGAGGGACTCCTCACTGGGAATTAGAGGAAGAATGGAGAGCCCATTATCTGGAAGATAATGGGAGACGCTTTATCGAGTCCGAACAGGTATTCCTCCTCACCAAAGAAGCCCACTGTCACGAGGTTAAACGCCATCGCAGATGGGGTATGGAGGCCTTGTACACCGGAATACGACACGGGAACGATCGGCACTAGTAACCGCAAACCCCCTTGGGATTCCAAGGGGGTTAGTTAGTTATCGTATTGGAATATTTTAGTACTCCCGCAGGGAAAGCTGGGAGTCGATGCGGCGGATGAGCTCGAGGACAACGGAGACGACGATGAGGAGCGCGGTACCGCCGAGCGCGAGCATGGTGAAGCCGGTCGCCGCTTGCATGAGAAGCGGCAGAATCGCAATGATGCCCAAGAAAAGCGCGCCGACGAGTGTGAGCCGCGTAATGACCGAGCCGAGATACTCGGCAGTGTGCAGACCGGGACGCACTCCGGGAATAAACGCACCGCTTCGTTGGAGATTTTTCGAGATCGCATCAGGATCGAACGTCACTGCGGTATAGAAATACGTGAAGAGGAAGACCAGTATGAAGTAGAGGACGCCATACCAGAGCTGGTTTGCAAGAAACGCAAGTACGATATCCGATGCACGCACGACCCACGCCGCCTCAAGACCGGAAAGCGCCTGCAGGATCATCTGTGGGAAGAGGAGGACCGAGCCGGCAAAAATGATCGGAATGACGCCGGCCTGGTTGATGCGGAGCGGCAGGTATGACGAGACGCCGCCGTAGGTCTTGCCGCCGCGCACCTGTTTGGCGTGTGTGATCGGCACGGACCGTTCCGCTTCCGTCATGATCACGACGCCGTAGATCACAACGAGCGCGGCGGCAAGGAACCCGAGATACAACGGCAGTTGGGAAACGTCGAAGGTAAAGAGTAACTGGCTAATGGCGTTCGGCAGGCCGGCGACGATGCCGGCAAAAATGATGATGGATACGCCGTTGCCGATGCCGAATTCGGTGAGAAGCTCGCCGATCCACATCAAGAGCAGGGAGCCCGCGACGATCACGATCAGGCTTGCCATGAAATCAAATGTGGAGAGCCCGCTGACGACTCCTTGATTTTGCAGGAGCGTCAAAAAACCGAAGCCTTGCAAGACGCCAAGCGGCAGAGCAAGGAGGCGCGTGTATTGCGTAAAGCGGTGCCGTCCCGTCTCCCCTTCTTCCGTATGCATCGCTTTCAGTTGGGGCGACATGACGGTCAGAAGCTGCATCGTAATCGATGCGGTGATGTAGGGACTGACGCCCAGCATGATGATGGAAAGATTTTTGAGACCGCCACCGGAAAAAATATTAAAAAAACCCAAGAGGTTGCCGACCGCCTGATTTTGGAGCAGAAATTGCTCGAGTTGCGTGGAGTCGATGCCGGGCACCGGCACTGCGGAAAGCGCCCGAAAGACAAACAGTCCTCCGAGTACGAACAAGATCCGATTGCGAATCGCCGTGTCGGTAACCGCGAGCTTCAATTTTCTGAAAAAAGTAGACATTGGGTGTCTCTATTGTACGCTCCCTCCCCGTGCTTCTATTTTGGTGCGGGCCGCCGCCGATACCGCACACGCGACGACCGTCAACTTTTTCGAAAGGTCGCCGTCGGCAAGTATCTTCACAGTCGGCAGGCGGCCGCCGCGCTCATGAATGAGTCCGCGAGAGAGGAGTGCGCGCGGATCAACCGTCGATCCCGCTTCGAATACGCCATCCAAAACCGAAAGATTGATGACGGTCGGACGAACCCGCTCGGCATTGACGGTCCGAGCGCGGTTCTTGCCGTGACCGCGCAGTTTCGGCAGTTTCTTGATGAGATCGCGCATCTCCGGACGCGTGCTGTTGCCCGTACGCGCGGTCTGACCCTTGCCGCCGCGGCCGGATGTCTTGCCCCGCTTGCCGCCGCGGCCGATGCGGCGCGCGGTTTTTCGTACTGTTTTCGGTTTGAGTTGATGAAGTTGCATATGTCGAATCCGGCTATGAGCGCGCTCGCATGGACGAAAGTGCTTTGATCGCGGCGCGCGCGTTGTTGAGCTTGTTCTTGCTTCGCGAGAGGACTTTCGCCGTCACGTCTTTAACGCCCGCAAGCTCGAGTACGGTACGGACCGAGCTTCCCGCGACAATACCGCGACCGGGCGCCGGCATGATCATGATCTGGCTTGCCGAATATTTGACCGTGGCATCATGCGGCACCATTTGTTCCTTGTTGATCGGCACGGTGATCATGTGTCTGCGCGCGTCGCGGAGCGCCTTCTCGATCGCGAGCTGGGTGTCGCCCGCTTTTCCGATGCCGACGCCCACCTTGCCCTTCTTGTCACCGGCAACCATCGCGACGCTGAAATTGAAGCGGCGGCCGCCGGCCATCACGCGGGTCACCCTGCGAATACTGATGATCTTCTGTTCGAATTCCGGCCGTGCGCGCTCTTCGCGGCGTCCGGTACGGCGCTGACGGCGGGGATTGCGGGGTCCCCGTGCTGATGTTGCCGGCGCTTGTGCTTCCGGCACCGCTCGAACCTCATCCCCGACAACAGCGAGGACTGCTTCTTCTACCTCCGGCACGACGACATCTCCGTCGATCGTCGGATCATTCGGGAGTATTTCTGTTGTATTTTTGTCTTCCATATCCTCTGTCATATTAAAACGCGAGCCCTGCACTTCGGGCGCTCTCGGCGAACGCGGCAATCGCTCCCTGGTACCTGAATCCGCCGCGATCAAAGACGACTTTCTCGATACCTTTTTCTTTCGCCTTGGCGCCGACCGTTACGCCGAGTAGGGTCGACCGCTCGCGCAGTGTCGCTCCTTTTTCTTTGCGCGAGTCGGCGGCCACTATCGTATTCGACTGTTCGTCGTCGATCAGTTGCACATAGAGAGCCTGGTTACTGCGAAACACGGCAAGACGCGGACGCGACTCCGTACCCCGCACGCGGGCGCGTATGCGCGCATGGCGTCGTGCTCGATTATTCTTTTTTGCGGTGGCTTTTTCCATACGGTACAAAATCGAATGTTACGCGGTCGCCCGCTTGCCCTGCTTGCGCAGAATGTACTCGCCTGCGTAGTGGATGCCCTTGCCCTTGTACGGCTCCGGGGGCTTCGCAAGCCGGACGATCGCCGCAAACTGCCCGACCTGCTCTTTGTCGATGCCGGAAACGGTGATGACGTTCTTTTCCACCGACACCGCAAGGTCTTTCGGAACGGCCACCAGCACCGGGTGCGAAAAGCCGATCATGAGCTCAAGCCCCTCGCCCTTCACTGCGGCACGGTATCCGACACCCTCGATTTCAAGCTTTTTCGTGAAGCCCTCCGTCACACCGGTGATCATATTGTATATGTGCGCGGCATAGGTGCCCCAGAGCGCGCGGGTATAGTTCGACTCCCGGGCGGGCACAAGTGTGATCTCGCCGGCGCCGACCGTCATGGTAATGTCGTCGGTGAACGTACGGCTGATTTCCCCCTTCGGACCTTTCACGGTAAGCACGCCGCCTGCAAGCGTCGCTGTGACTGGCGAGGGAAGTACTATTGGTTTTTTACCGAGACGGCTCATATGAAAAATGAAGAATACTGGCGATCTACCAAATAGTGAAGAGTTGCTCCCCGCCGACCTGTTCTTTGCGCGCCTCCTCTCCGGTAACTATACCCTTCGGTGTGGAGAGGATGATCGACCCGATACCGAACTTGACCGGGTGGATGTCGGCGACGCCCGCGTACATGCGACGACCGGGCTTCGAGATGCGCTTGACTCCGCGAATCGCCGGCGCGCCCTTCTCGTACGCAAGCTCGACTTCAAGCGTCTTGCGAACCTTCTTACCGCGCTTCGCGACGGCTTTGAGATACCCCGCCTCCACAAGCTTCTCGGCAATCGCCGCTTTCAATTTCGAATACGGAACGGACACGCTCCTCTTCCGGACCGCGGCCCCGTTCATAAGCTGTACGACAAAATCTCCTACCGGGTCGCTTACCATGATGATTTCTTAATGCCCGGAATCACGCCCTCATTCGCCATTTCGCGGAAACAGATCCTGCAGAGACCGAAATCCCGCAGATACCCGTGCCGCCTCCCGCAGGCAAAACATCGCCGAACAACCCGACTCTTAAACTTCGGGGTGCGCGCCGCACGAACCTTTGCTGATGTTTTAGCCATGTAGAGAAAAATGTATAGAAAAAGCACCGTTTGCAGGCGCCTTTTCCCAACTCCTGCGCAAGTCGCGAACGGAGGAATACTACCAATTGCACCCTCCCCTGTCAAACTGTTGCTGGACTACTTATATGGAAGTAGTCCTCCGCAGGCGTTTAACCAGTCCTATCGGTATATACAGAATAACTGCCAGTATATACAGACCCAGAATCTCCATTCCAACAGCCGCCCAGAGTTGACTTTCTCCGCCGAAAAATGCCGCCATAATTACCGGTAACAGGACAAACTGGCTCACTACATACACTTTGCACCCGATTGGAGACTCCCAAAACGGCTTTGCGTAGGTTCCATCACGACAAAAATCAGGCGGAAGGCCGAACTGTGCCTCGTATCGCAAAGCAAAAAAAGAGAGGGCACCGACCGCAAGCAGAAGTATAAAAATAACCAAAATCGTCTTATTAAAGAAAAAACGCATCAGTACGAGTATAGCACCTCGCCCAACCACTATTTCTCCAGCGGGACACCGATATGGCGCAGGAGCGCGAGCGCGTCCTTTTTCGTGCGGGCGGTCGTAACGATAGTGATGCCGAGCCCGAAGACGTTGCGGAGATCCTCGTCGGAGGTTTCGGGGAAAATCGTGTGCTCGCGGATGCCGATCGTGCAGTTGCCCATCTCGTCGACCGACGATGCCCTAATACCGCGAAAGTCGCGAGTACGCGGCAGGGCTACATGGATCAGCTTGTCGAGAAAGTGGTACATGCGGGGACCGCGAAGCGTGGTCTGGTAGCCCACGATGTCGCCCTGGCGGAGTTTGAACGAGGCAATCGACTGCTTGGCTCCGCACGCGACCGGCCGCTGGCCGGTGATCCGCGCCAAGCGGTCCGCTATGAGCTCTCGCTGGGTCTTGTCGCTCACCCTGCCGATCCCGACGCCGACTACGACCTTCTCGATCCGCGGCGCCTGCATGGCATTGGTATAGCCGGATGCCTCCTTAAGCGCGTTGTATGCACCGCTCACTTTCTCAAGCGTCTTGCCTTTTGGAACGGTTGTTGCCTTTACTGCCATATGGAAATAGATAGGTTAGATCTTGTCGTTGCTCGGCTTTGCGACACGCACTTTCTTGCCGTCGTCGACCCGGTATCCGACGCGGGCGACTTTGCCGGTCTTCGGATCTTTGGCGGCCACGTTCGACACATGAATCGGGCTCGGGCGGTCGACGATCTGGCCCGCCTGTCCGCGCCGCCGCGACTTCTGGTGCTTTTTCACCATGCCGATACCTTCGACAAGCACCTGCTCCCGCTTCGGGAACGCCGCAATCACCGTTCCGGTCTTTCCCCGGTCTTTCCCCGCAATCACGATAACATTGTCTCCTTTCCTGATTTTCATACAACTATTTATACGACCTCGGGCGCAAGCGAGACAATGCGCTGATAGCCCGCTTCCGCAATCTCGCGCGGTATCGGTCCGAAGACGCGGGTCGCCCGCGGCTCGCGCTTCTCCTTTTCGACGATAACGACCGCGTTGTCATCGAAGCTCACGTACGAGCCGTCTTTGCGGCGAAATGGCGTGCGCTGGCGCACCACGATCGCATGCACCACGTCCTTCTTCTTGGTCTGCTTGCGCGGCTCGGCGATCTGGACGGAGAGCACGACGAGATCCCCGATGCGCGCGTAGCGCTTCTTCGAACTGCCGAGCACCTTGAAAACGCGCCCGGTCTTCGCGCCGGAATTGTCGGTGATTGTGACAAGTGTCTGTGGCTGGATCATATGATAATGAAATGCTTACGCCGCGAGATCGGGCGCACTTCGGCGATCGTAACCGCGTCCCCGACCTTGGCCGCGCCCGCCGGATTGTGTACGAGATATTTCTTGGTCCGCCGCATAAATTTCTTGTACTTCGGGTGCTGAACATACCGCTCGACCGCAACAGTAGCGGTATCTTGCATCTTCGCGGCCACGACCGTCCCGCGGAAGGTACGCCCCTTCGTCTTCTTCTCACCGGTCTTCTGTTGTGTTTCTTTAGTATCCATATGACATTCTGCTATGCGCTACGGCGGACTGACAGCTCGGTGAGCATTCGGGCGATCCCTTTCTTTGCCGCACGCATTGCCTTGAGGTCGCGCGGCGCGGCGCCGGCGGCGGCAAAGCGCGCGACACGAAGCTCCTCGCGCGACGCGCTGATCGCCTTCTGCAGTTCCGCTTCGTCTTTTGTTTTAAAATCATTGGTCTTCATACTGCCGCTATGCTGTCGCATTACACCCGTACGACCATCTTGCCCTTGACCGGAAGTTTCGCCGTCGCCTTCCGGAAGGCCTCGGTCGCCACCTCCTTCGTCACGCCGTCGACCTCAAAGAGGATGCGTCCGGGCAGAACCTCAAAAATGAAATGCTCCGGGTCGCCCTTCCCTTTGCCCATGCCGACCTCGGCCGGCTTTTTCGTGACCGGATGGTCGGGAAAAATGCGGATCCACACCTTGCCCGTCTTGCCGAGCGTGCGGGAGATCACCCGCCGCGCCGCCTCGATCTGATTTGACTTTACTCGCGCTTGCGAGAGCGCCCGCAATCCGTACGAGCCAAACGACACCGAAAGTCCGCGCGTATCCGGAGAGTATTTCTTCGGATTGACGCGTCCCGTCTGCCACTTTCTATGTTTTACTTTCTTTGGAAACAGCATATCGGTATGTTAACGGGTCCGTGCGTGTTCGAAGCGGCCGCGCGGCTGCTCCGGGCGTTCCTCACTCCGCTTGGCGCGGTCGGCGAAGATGTCGCCGCGGTAGATCCAGACCTTTACGCCCATCGTGCCAAACTTGTCGACCGCCCGCGCCCGCGCGAAGTCGATGTCGGCCCGCAGGGTCTGGAGCGGGATGCGGCCGCGCTTGAGCTCCTCGGTGCGGCTCATGTCCGCCCCGCCGAGCCGGCCCGAGACCATCACCCGCACGCCCTCGACGTCGCGGTTGGCGATCACCTTCTCGACCGTCTGCTTCATCACGCGACGGAACGGCATATGCTTTTCAAGTCCTTCGACGATCATCTGCGCGACGATCATCGCGTTCGATTCCGGCGTGCGGATCTCCTCGATATCGAGCTTCACCTCCGGGATCTCCGAGAGCGAGAGCGTCCGCAGAAGCATATCGATCTCCTTTTTCAATTTCACCGCACCTTCTCCCGAACGGCCGATGATGAGACCGGGGCGCGATGTCCGCAGGACGATGCGCACGATCTTGTCGCCCCGCTCGATGTCGATCGACGCCACGTACATGCCGCGAAGCTTCTTTTCAAGCAGGGTGCGAATGCCCCGGTCCACCCGGAGATACTCCCGGTACTTCTTCGGATCGGACGCAAACCAGCGAGACTTCCAGTCGCGGATGACGCCGAGGCGGTGTATGTACGGATGGACGATGTGAGTCATGGTATAAAACGGCGGTTATTTTTTCGCCTCCTGCTCGGCGAGCTCCAAGGTGACGGTGCTCGATCGGCGGTTGATCGTCGATGCCGATCCGCGCGCTCGCGGCATAAAACGCTTAAAGGCCGTCCCTGCGTCGACCGCCACTTTTTTCACCACAAGACCGTCGGCATCCGAGCCGGCGGCCTTCGCATTCGCAAGTGCGGAGCGCAGAAGCGCAGCAAACGGCCCGGCCGCGCGCTTGTTCGCAAAAGAGAGAAGATCAAGCGCCTTCCGGACGTCCTTCCCGCGCACGAGATCTGCGAGCAAGCGGACCTTGCGGGGAGACTGATGATAGTTTTTAAGGACGGCTTTCATATGCGGAGATGATTACTTCTTCTTGGCGGGAGTGGCCACGGCCTTTGCGGCCTTCGCCGCCGCAATCTCGCCCTCCTTCTTTTTTGCCTCAAGACCCTTCTGCATCTGGCCGCCGTGGCGGACAAATTTGGTGGTCGGTGAGAACTCCCCCAGCCGGTGCCCCACCATCTCCTCGCTCACGAATACGTCGATATGATCCTTGCCGTTGTGCACTCCGAAGGTATATCCCACCATTTCCGGAGAGATCTGGCTCCGGCGCGCCCACGTCTTAATAGTCCCCGCCTCACGGGACTTCTTGCTCAACACTTTCTTGAGCAATTTTTCGTCGACGTATGGTCCTTTATATAGTGACCGGGACATAAAGATACGTATGCCACCCGCTTGGCGACCGCGCTTGATCGGTCGGCCGCGTCACATATGCACCCTACATATATAACACTGCCCAGCAAACAAAAAAGCCCGTTCGAGCTTTGTGCAGGCATAGTACGCGAAAGCATAGGGGCTGTCAAACGCCTGTTCGCGTCCACCACCCTTGAATTCTCATATGGTATGGGTCTCAAATGCGAGTTAACTTGCGCGGTATTTTCTTGCCAGCTACACCATAGTATGAAACTATCACGCAAGTCATGTTCCGTAGTTCATACTCGATATAACCCGAGCAACAAGGGGGGTCGTAATGGCTGATCGAAGACGGAAGGTCCCGCGGATTGGTCATTTGGTCGGATTCGTCCATTTGCTCGCATGGGCGAGCATTGCGGTTTTCATACTCTTCCAGGTGGGGTGGATATTCGTAAGTGCAAGATGGCTGAAGTCAGTCTGGCTCATACTCGGGAACGCGGCTATGGGAACCTATCTTGCGCTTCTCTGGACATTTGTCGCTATCACCCTCGCACAACACGTCGAAGAGTGGATACGGGAAAACTCCCCGTGGGAGGACAAATGAAACATGCACGCTTGCGAAAAGCCGGTGCGGACATACGTCCGCACCGGCTTTTACCTTTATACCCTCTCACTTCCGTTTCTCCTCGCCTTTCCAGACATTGCCGGCCCGGCGATATGCTTCGTCCTCATACGTACTGTACCTATTACCGTTTTTCGCCTTGTCGATCCACATCAAAAACATAGATATGAACGGCGCTCGCTCGAACTGCTCCACATGCACGAACTCGTGCTCTAGATCCTTGTCCTCTATGGCAGGTCCGAGCAGTACCACATTATCATTGTGTATCAAGAAGATACTGTTTGATACGTTCCCGATCTTCGTTTTCTTTCTCGCCTTTGTAATAAAGTTCTATAAAAACGATCCTGACTGGATCCGTATGACGTGCATAGATTACTCGCATGGTTGTCGCCCGCAGAGATCGGCACGCAAGTCGTATTTTATAGATACTCACCCGCTCTTCTCGGTGCAGACAAGTCCAGTGTTTCCCGCCGCCTTGTATCGTAAGCTTCGCCAAAGTGTGCTTCAGTTCATCTAGGTCATCGCTCAATGTCAAGTATTTTTTGCGAAGCCGTTTCAATTCGCGCGAGAATTCGTGTAACTCATCATATTTCATACGTGCAACCGCCTACAGCGGATCATACTCGCGCACGGAGAACCCGTCGGTACGATAGAACACATGCTCGTACTCAATATTTTTCCCGTCTTCCGCGACCACATACGGCGTATCCTCGTGTGAGAGCCGCGTGAGTTCCGTCGCGCTTTTATCACCATATCGTGCGAGGACGCTATCAATCATCTCCTTCTCCTGGCCGCTTAACGACGCAAGGTTTGCTGATTTGCGAGGAAGAAATTTTCTCTGCTCGTACGCAAAATACGAACTCCTCACCTCTTCCAGATCGCCCGCCTGCTTCATGTCCTCCACCACTTTCACGAATTCGCGAGGCGTTGGACCATAGTGATTTTTAATATAGGTGAGTCCCATCAACTGCTGGTCATACTTTTCATAGTAGTCAAAATCAATGAAATAGAGGAGCTTGTAGAGTGCGGTCATGCCGATCTTCGGGTTTCCGGCTGTTTTCTCAAGCACATACAGGAGCACCTGTTTGAATTTCTCCAGTTTCTTCTGCGGTACGGAGATGCGTATGTCCGTCGCTTTCGTGAATTCATCAACCATCCCGAACAGCTCCCTGACACGTTCCTCTTCAGGACGAGTCAGTATCCGTTCTCCTTTCTCCACCTTTATGAAGGTCGGGCGAGACATACCAAGCCGTTCGGCGAGATACGCCTGCGACATGCCGTGTGATTCCCGCAGTGCTTTAATATTGAGTTTTGAAAGCATAGAAGCCATACTTGAATAGTAGCGTATCTTACACCCCTCAAGGCGAGTTATCAACAGTAGTGCTCAATATGGCAAAAATTGAGTAATTATTTACATGACCTCTTGACACTAGCGTATGGAGGCGTATCCACGTGCTTCATCACCTGTTCTCTTGCTAAAAAGCTACAATGGAGATGCAACGATACCTAATCTAAAAAGCTATGCCATCGACACTTACCAGATCTAAAGAACTAAAAAGAGAAATCATCAGGAGTCTGCATAAGCAAGGCTACCGTATAAGGAGCGGAGTGATCCAGCTCAAAGAAAATACCCGAGACTCCAAACGTAAGGCGCACATCATAGCGAAAGCCGAGCGCATTCTTGCTCAAGAAAAATTTGTCACGAAACACAAACAGTTCATCCTCTCACACTTACCGAACGGTAAGGATATCAATGTGGCCAAGATCAAGCCGCGACTTATTGAGGTCAAGGCCGGTAGCAAATGGGAAATCATGTTTCGCTGGTGGAGTCTCGTATGGTGGAGCCTCCCGAATGAGCGCGCTTACGGTCGGCAGATGCGCTTTCTCGTATGGGACAGCTACCATAAAGCCCCGATTGGTCTTATTGGTCTTCAAAGTCCAATCCTAAGTTGGGCGGTCCGAGATGGCCACCTCGGTATTTCTGCAAAGGACCGGGATTACTGGGTCAATCAGTCACTAAGCGCGCAACGTCTTGGTGCTCTTCCACCATACAATCAACTCCTCGGCGGCAAACTCGTTGCTAGTCTCCTCACTTCCGACACGATACGTCGTGCTTTCGAGAAAAAATATAGAACGGTCCGCACCGTAATGCAGAAGCGTAAAATTCCTGCGCGATTACTCTTCGTCACGACGACCGGTGGTTACGGCAAGAGTAGCATCTATGCTCGTCTCAAGTACAAAGAAAAAATGGTCGCCGACTTTATCGGCTACAGCAACGGCATCGGCTCTTTCCATATCTCGAACCTGATGTACGAAAACTTGCTCCGCTACTTGGAATCAAAAAATATCGATACTGCTCGCGGTTATGGATCGGGGCCGTCTCGCAAGATCAAGCTCATCGATCAAGCAATGAAGATGATCGGCTTCGAAAAAGGAACGCGGCATACAATCAAGCGTGGCGTGTATCTTTTCTCTTTGGTAGACAATCTCAAGGAGGTCATACGACACAACAAAAAGCCGAAGTGGATCAAGCGATCTATTACGGACCTTACTGACAGCTGGAAAACAAGGTGGGCTATCCCGAGAAGCCAGCGAGATGTGAGCTATAAGGACTTTACAGCAGCTGGCTATATACGCGATGCAGAAGAGGAATTAGAGGGTTTCAAGAATACCTATCAAGCCCTAGTGCGAAATAAGTAACTCTCTATCTGAAGTCCTTTACGTCTCCGTACATTTCAATAAAAAGCGGTGAGCCGGTGAATGATAGGGGCGATACCGGGCCAAAGAACATGAACGGGAATTTGTGGTTGCTACTCGGGTCGATGAACGACTTGTACAGCTGAATCGCTGAAGGATTGTTTACGAACTCGCTGACCTTCCGAAGTTCCGAACCGGAAGTGAGCCCATATCCGAAACCAAAAATTCGCATCTGTCGCAGAATTTCGTCGTCCAATGATTCGATGGTCTGCGTAATGAACATATAGCCGATGCCGTACTTGCGAGTTGTGCGGACCGAGCCAATGATTTCCTGCGTGAGTTCTTTGATGCGAGGGTCTTGCGACGTAGTGGAAATGAATCTGTGCGCTTCGTCCATAACGATGAGACAGTTGGCTTTTTTACCGTCGGCATAGAGCTGCGCCCCAAGCTCAACTATTTTCGCTTCAATCGTCTTGATGAAAACCGCTTGGAGGTTTTCGTTCTGTATTTCGCCGACTTGAGTGCCGCTGATGTCGAGCACGATGAAATTCCCGTTTTCCAGTACGACTTTCTTCACAAGCTCCTCCACGGACATCTTTTGCGTACTGTCGGCTCGCGTCTTGGTAAAGAGCTCGAGAGCATTTCCCCATTTACGGACTACGTTCGTCTCTGTGGCGAGATGGTCTCGAATATGCTCCAATCTATTTTGGAGGCGTGTGCGCGTCTGCGTGGTTCCAAATATTGAAATGACATAGGAACTGTAGCCGGCGCTGGTCTCCTGCGGACCCGTGGGCGTTGTAAACCGATTCAGCAACTCTTGAAGAAGAGCTGTTTTGTCGGTAATCGAGTTGAGATTGAAACTCGGTACATTTGCTCGACCGCGAAGATACTCGATGACAGCATCGCGCGCGGCTTCGACTTTGTCCGGAGTGTACAAGGGACGCAAGGCAAGCTCGAGGAAACCGTTGTTCGCAAGCAAGTCGCCAAACAACTCGTAATTATCGCTCGGAAGACAGATATCTTTCAGCACTTCGTATTTCTCATATTTCATTCCCGTCTTGGTAATGTGGTCCTCTAGCTTTTGGTCTGGTGGGAGCAGGTCTTTATCCGCGAAGAATTGTCGTTGCGGGTCAAGCACCATGATGCTGATGTTGTTCTTGTTTTTGGCATAACCGAGGAGCATGTACGCCGCGGAAACGGTTTTACCGGAGCCTGTTCTGCCGAAGACACCTATGTGATACGCGTCGCCCGCGCCAATTTCCTTGTTCTTCTCGTCGGTCCTGTCGAAGTGCTTGAACCAAAACGGCAAATCGACATCGGTCCCGTACACCTTACCCATGTAGGTGATTCCGTCGTGCTTTTTCATCAACGCGGACATGACCTCGTTGTTCATTTTCTGTACGCGTTCGCCGGTCGAAGGAGAAGTTCCCAAGATATGACCCTCCGGGGTTTCGGTCCCCAAGCTGTAGCAGGCCTGCACGCTGATTGTAGCGACGCGATTGTCGGCCGTACCGCTCAAGTGCGGGAGGCGCCCGTGACGCTTTATTACACCCTTGAACGAAGGGTCTTCATGCCATCGGTTTTGCGTCTCTATGCCGATGATTTGCCCTATAACGAGAATGTCTTGGCCGTCTTCGTTGACTACGACATAAACCATCTGGCCCAAAGCCCTCTGCGCCTTACTCTTTTCGACAATGTCGATGACGATGTCGAGCGTCGTACTTGGCGAGCCAGTAATGCCAATGAGAGAATCGCCTTGCTTCTTTATTGCTTCAAGGATTTCCTCTGAGAAGTTCGCTGTCTTTTCTTTTTCAGTTGCCATAGTTATGTGCGATATGAGAATAATAGATTGAACTTACCTTGGTCAATTTTTAAATCGGGCGAGAGACGAATGGCGTCAACGATTGCAAACATGCCTGTCGAGATACTTTTTGCCATGAGGTCGACAAGATATTGAGGATATGGCTCGCGGATTTCGGGGAAAACAATCTGGTTTTTCAAGCTGAAGAGATAGCGCTCCAATTTGGATTGGTCTTCGGCGACACTTTTCTTGAGCTCGATGCGATATGCTGGTCCGTCCATGAATGGCCGATAGTAGGTGTAGTAGAGCTCTGACTTTTTTCCGCCTTTCGTCCTGATGGGTTCAATTGCAGCGGCGAGCGCATAATTGAGTTCCTCGCGTTCGGGTATATCGAGATTGCAGATGATGTGCAGCTCGTTCCAAATACGCTCCCGTTCCTGCGGACTCTGTCCGGCAGAATGTGGCACGAAGTATTCATCCTCCTGTAAGCCAAGAGAAAAGAAGGTCTTGTCGTCGAGCTTGATATCGCAATCGTTCAAGAAGGCGTCGATGACATCGGTGGACGAACTGTACTTCGCAAGAGCAATGATGTGTTCGTTGTTTTGTGCAGCCGTAATGATTTGAGGGATGTCAGGGATGATTTTCGAGTAGGTTTCTCGCAAGAAGTCCCGGAGTGCGTTCGTGTATTCAGCACCCGCGCCCTCCTCCTTTGCCGACAACATGCTGTTTATCTTCAATATCGGCGTGAAGTGCGTGCCGTCCATAATACGGATCTCATGGTCGTCGTTCGCAAGTACCGATAACTCCATCAAAAACATCACCCCTTGTATGAGACGTGCGTTGGCTTCGCCGTGAGGAAGGACAGTTTGCCACTGGTAGTATTGATTCTTCTCGCTGCCCCACTCCGTACCCTTATCCTCCGATAGACCCTCAACGCCGACGGCAACGGCTAGGAGCACGTCCGCGCCAGCCATTTTCTCGGGGATATTGCCTCCGTCAACAGCAATGACCGAATTGGAGGCCTCCGTAGCGGAGAGCTTCTTGATTTTATCGCCGGTCCGCAGTTTCTCCATCCCTTTTGCGATAGGTTCGTCTTGGATATCGAACAGGCTGTTCATTTTGTTGACGGTATGCGGGACATTCTCGAGAATTTTTCCCAACAGTTCATCGGGTAGATGCGCGTACGAACGATTATTTTGTTCTGGTGGCATGTTAATAAAGGGTTCTAACTTGGACATCTGGCGGAAAGAAGGGAATTCCAACTACCAAAATAAATCTGCAGCAGGACTAGAAAAGCGGCCTCTTGAGACACTGGCGATCTTCAGCTTCTTTGGACATGCGATGAGTGTACTACAGTCCCACTTTTATTGCGCTCTGCCCCAAATTTGTTTGTATATGATGAGTATCATCACCAGGAACTGGAAATAAACCGGGAGAGAACCTCGACGTGATCTTTTTGCCGAGCGAGATCATACTACGATATAGAGACCCTATAGCCAAAAGAATTCCAGAGTCATGAAAACTCCCAAAGTCAGCGTGAGGAGTATACCTGCCAGAGTCTTGACACCTATTCTTCTAAAAAGGAGATTCCTCTCTAACAACTCTTTTAGCGTCATACTTACGAGATATGCTCCGTAAACGAATCCCAAGATGATCGCAAGAACAACGAATTCAGATGGGAACGACAAACCAAAACCGCCTTCTGAATGAGTGATATTTTCTAAAACCGAAAGAGCGCCGACGGACCCCAACATGACAAGTGAGATGCGCCACGGTCGTTTACCGTTTCGTGTATGGACGAATATAAATGAGCCCAGTATGAATACCGGAAAAGTTACCGCTAAAATAGTTCCTCCTTTGTTTTCATATCGCTCTCGACAATGACTATCGTGGTACCGACACAGACCCATTTCGTACGGAATAAACATAAGAGTACTTAATCCGGCTAGAATACCGCAAGAAAGAGCGAGAACCGCCAACCACTTACGATATTGGTAGAAATTTCGCATAGGATGTCGAGTATCACTCTTTCTTCCTAAATTGTTTATAAACAACGAGTATCAGACTGACGAGGAGGAATAAGCCGGCCGTAGCCCAGGACATGAATTCTTTGTCGAAGCCGAAGATGGTGGTCGCCACGCTCGGCGAAGCGGTGATCAAAAGTGCGGCAACAAGAATATAGTATTTTGCGAACCGAAGCCATGCATGGAAGCCGGCAGACAGCCACCGTAGCAATACACACAGGATAAAAATACTTATTGAAAAAAGGAAAATAGGTATCCCAATACTATCCCCCAAACGAGCACAACTAATGTCGGTATCAGCGCATAGACCATTCTTTATCGGGCTGGATAGGAAGAAAAATAGTACAGAAAGAATCGCCGCTACGATGATTAGTTGATTGATTCTTTTTTTGCTTTCCATAACTTTTATATTTTCAAATTAGTTTTAACGAGATTTATAAGTGCCAGTATGTCGGTCACATCTTCCGAAGATACCGCATCCTTTTTATCTCGGGATAATTTCTGTATTGACTGCGAGAGCTTGGCAAATGCCTGATCGGTCTTGTGCTTGGTATTGTGTTCGCACTTGGCTTTTGCGTGTGCAACGCACTTCTGGTCTTTGATAAGCGTCTTGTCTATTGTATCGAAGATCTTGTCGAGTTTCTTCTGTTTCTCCACCGGCAGATCAAGCGTCCATATCAGACCGCGGAGAATGCCGATCAATTCTTGGGAGGTCAGACCCTCTCCCGGAGCGATCGACGCGTCATTGACTCCATCATTATCCATGTCGAGCGAGAGCGAAGGGGGCGCCGTACCGCCAACATTCTCAACGGATGCGCGAGCGTTTTCCACCACAGGAATGTCCGTAAATACGCTTGTCTCCTGCACTGCATCTCCTCGAATCTCTTCAATCTCGAGCGTGAATGTGCCAGTGTCTTGGCCGATGAGCACAACACCAACCGGCTCTCCAGAGCCCGCTCCCGCATACTTTACCTCTCCGAATTCGCGATAGTAGCTGTTGGGTATTTCGGCTTCGATGCGCATCAGGTCGGAATCTGGTGCGGGCGGAAGAATGCCAGTGTGGCGGCCTTTCGTGTCATAGAGATCGAGAGAGACGGGGGAATGGATTCTGAATCGCAAGCGCTCGTCACTTGTATCCGACGGTTTTTCGGGGCTGACATATGTCGGTAATGTACTGGTACCATTTTGTACGAAGTTCTTGATGAGTTCTTGTACTGGTTTTGCTCCCAAAAAATCGGCGTGGTCTCTGTTTTCTCCCGTACCATCGTTATAAGCATGTAACTTTAGATAATAGGTTTCCATTCCGGTTGCGGCACTTGCGCTTTCGGCTACAACAGTTCCGTCACCTTCAGTATCTAAAAGAAGTTCCCTATCGAGGTTACCCAAATTATCAGGACACAGCAGTATGTCGCAGTCGTCATAGCGGATGCCGCGGATGGTATCGAGCCCCCAACCGACGATCTGAATCACTTCGATGCCTTCCGGCGCAGTCCATGAGTCGAGATGACGGTGCAGAGTGTATGCCTCTCCGACGAGTGTCTTGTCGAGTACATTTGGCGAGTCGGTATCTTCCTCGGATGGTTTGGCGCGACCGCCATTGTCACCCGTGAGAAATTCCTGTAGTTCGCTCTGCGTATCGATTGAATCACCGTAGAGCGATGGGAAGTCGTAAATCTCGGCAACATCGGGATCAAATTCAATCACCGGTTCGGACACGCTTGAGATGTATCTCGCCGAAGGAATGAGAGCGTACCCTCCGGGCATCGTTTCCGCAAAATCGCGGGCCATGCTCTTGTCCATAACAACGCCGAAGTGCTCCCACGGAATCGACTGCTCGTCGCCGTGGAGAAGACTCGCGAGCGCTTTCGGCGTGCCGAGCTGGGGCGTCGCGACCATGATGAATGTGTCTACGAGATCGGCATGACCGCGGCGCACCAGTTCGTCAATGAGCAGTTTGCCAACAATGCCGCCGTTGCTGTGGCCGAGAATGGTTACCTTTCCACTCTTTGAGGTGGTGGCAAGATTGAGAAGCTCGTCGGCCATATACACCACCTGCACATCATCGCCAACCTTGATCGAAGTGCCGCTTTCGACAACATCTTCCGCGCTCTTGCGCCAATCGTAGGGAAACGCTTGCCAGTCGGCAATCGTGCCATCCGTCACAAGACCGTCGAGTGAAGTAGTAAACTCGCCATAGATATCAGACCTACCGAATACGGCATCAATCGTATCTTTGGTATAGATACCTTGCGTCACGCTCTCCCCGTTCTTATCAAAAAAGAGCTTTTTGATATCTGTCCTCCAATTTGGCTCCCAGAGCCGATTCTCATTGCCATTTTCATCAAGATACAATCGGCTCGCCTGAATGCCCGGGATGAAAAATATATTGGAACAGCATGCGGGTGTTGGAGTGGTGGAGGCGGTGCCGAAAACGCGGACGTTGTCTATGCGGAAGTCGGATGCGCCCGCGAGCCGCTGTTCGCTTCCGGCCATGGTTGAATGAAATTCGCCGTCGGGATGCATGCTGACACCGAGATAGCGCATGTCGGGCGAGAATCCTGCGGGCATGTCGGCGTCGAGCGAGATGTAGGGCAGGCCGGTCTTGGTGTCGATGACGGTCCCGTACACGTGTTTGGTTTCCGCATCATAGCGGAGATAAAAGGTATACCATCGGTAGCGGCGAAAAGAGGGGCCGCTTCCTCCGCCGCCCTGCTGTACGCTATCCTGACCGATAGCGTTGAGTTCAAAAAAGCGATTGCCCCCGCCAAGCGACATGAGCTTGAGATTGAGCGTGCTTTTGCTGTATATGCGCGGGCCGTTCGTCGGCGTCAGATTTTCATGGGTAAAGTCGTCCGCAAAGAGTCCGAAGAGTATGGCGCCATTGCCGCCGCGGGCATCTTCAAGCATGAGATCGGCCGAAATACTGAAAGATTGGGTCGGATCTATGTCCAACTCTTTTATAAAATAGCGATTGGGTTGATACGCGGGTGGAGTATTTTCCATATGCGCGCGCAGTTCATGCCGCGCGGAGTCCCAAGAAAAATGCTCGGGTTGGTCGGTGTTCCACGAAGGGTCTGCGTCGAAGTGGTCCGCATACTGCTCGGTGCCTGATGCGGTAGTGGTCGCGTAGAATTGGTCCGGTGCCTGCGGCACCGGACCGGCGTCCATCTGCCAATAAAATTGCGAGGAGAAACAGCCGCTGTACTTTTTGCACCACTGCGCGGGTCCGGAAAAGTCGCTCGTCTCATGAAAGAGGACGCGGTAATGGTTGGCCGCGTCATACATCCCCGGCGCATCCGCGAATTGAAACTGGAAGAACTGGTTGTTTGCGCCCCGCTCTCCGATCACCACTCCTTCGGGAAAATCAAACCACACAAGCGTATAGGCGTCATTTGGAATTGTGTCCGCCGAGACCGGAGTCGATGCGACCGCGCTTGTCCCGCTTATATCCTGCCAATCTCCGACAACATCGAGCCGCACGTCTTTCGGACTGCCGACTTTTTGCATCCAGACGCCGACGCGGTAGACTGTCTCGCCCGCCACTCCGCAGTCGAGCGAGAGCGTGCATCCGAAACTTATAAAATGGTACGGGCTATCGAGCATGGCGCCGTTGTATGTTTCGTTTGGCGGGTTCTGGCTGAAAACGAGATACGCCGAGGCGATGCGCGGAGCGGCGAGGAGAAAAAGGAGACACAATAAGACAGACATTGCGCGGATATGCCGCGTCATTCCCGCACCGAGCGCAGAATGAAGAGTGTGCATGGGCTGTTACGTGCATGGTATGATCTGCCCCGCCGAGCACAAGAGGTGCAAGTGCATAACTGTCGGATATCTTGCGTTCGGGACGGTTTTGTGACAGTATCGCGCCAGTTTGTTGTTCGCCTATGGCTATGGACTAGTGAGCCGCAAGATGCGGCAGGAGGATGGAGATGATGGATATGGATATCGATCGAGTGCCCAGAAAGGTGCGGCCGGCGCGGTACACTCTGCCGTTTGTTCCACACGGCAGTGACCAAGAACTCATCGGCAGATTGGAACGGCGGGAGTGGGTGGATCTCGTCGAGATGGCCGAGGTAACGGGACTGCGAATGCGAGACCTACTCCTGCGTAACGTTCCGTTTTTGACCGGTAACCAACGTCAGGATTTCCAGCGGCTGACAATCGCATGTCGAGACCCCTCGCCTCCATACCACAATCTCTATCAGATCTCGACGTGGACTCGCACCTCTCTACGGGCGCATTTCAGAGGTGAAGTCAGTCTGCCAGGAAACCTTTATCTGACCACAGCGGGAATGCCGACGCTCATGGTATTCGTTCCCGCGATCTGGTCCGCCGCTGTACTGACAAGAATAGAGGAGCGACGAGGGGAAAGAAGTTGAAGCGTCGACCAATCGAACGCGGGCCACCGGGGCGTATCCTGGTGGCCTGTAGTATTTTTATAGGAAGAGATACTATCTCTTTCGTCACGGATTGCTAAGTATAATTTCCGCTTCGCGTAAATTCTACTAAGCATCCTTGACCACGCCTCGCGGTTTTTCTGCCTCGGCACGGGCAGAAAAACATCGCTCCGGCTCGGAAAAAGATAAGAAAAGCTCCCCTTTGTCGGGGAGCATTTTTCTTATCTTTTTCCGCCCATGATCTTCCCGGGCTTGCGGCGGGAGATGATGTGTTTGTTTGAATACTTCTTGGGGCGGCGGGATTTCTGTCCTTTGCCGGTCGGGCGGCCGTGTACGGTGCGCTCACGGCGGTGACCGCGAGGACTGCGGCCCTCGCCGCCGCCATGCGGGTGATCAACGGCGTTCCGAGCGGTACCGCGGTTCTTCGGGCGCAAGCCCCGATAGCGCGCTCTTCCTGCCTTGCCCAACGAGACGAGGCGGTTTTCATCGTTTGAAACAACGCCGATGGATGCCCATGCGCCGGATGGCACGCGGCGCACTTCGGTCGAGGGCATCTTCAAGAGCGTATAGCCGGCATCGTGCGCGACCACTTCGGCATAGCTTCCGGCCGAGCGCGCCATGCGGGCGCCTGCTCCGGGCTTCAGCTCGATGTTGTGCACAAAGGTGCCGACGGAAATGTTGCCGAGTACGGTGCGATTGCCGGTCTTTGTGCGGGCGGTCGCGGACACGGTGAACTCGTCGCCGACTTTCATGTCCTTGGGCGCGAGAATGTAGCGGCGTTCGCCGTCTCGATAACAGACGAGCGCGATGAAGGCCGAGTGATACGGATCGTACTCGATCTTTTCAACACGGGCGGGAACGTCCTTTTTGTTATAGATAAAGTCAACGAGACGATAGGTACGCTTCACACCGCCGCCGCGATAAAACGCGGTCGTGCGTCCGAAGCGATTGCGGCCGCCGGTCGATTTGCCGCCGCGCGTCAGCGGCTTGTGCGGGGCGTTTTTCGTACTTGAAAGGTGCTCTTTATAGGAAAGCACCGACATGCCGCGGCGTCCTGCTGATGTTGGTTTGTATGTTTTCATACCTGATAGTCAAAAGCTATGCGAGATCGATGCGATCGCCCTTTTTAAGAAAGATGTGTGCCTTCCGCATGCCCGGCTCCGTCACGGTGCGACTGCGAGAACGCAGATGCGTCGTGCGGGGAGTGCGGTTGACGATCGTGATCTTGCGTGGGGTCACGTTGAAGATCTGTCGTACCGCATCGCGTACGTCGTACTTGGTCGCGCCCTTGCGGACGAGGAACGTGTACGCGTTTTGCTCATTCAGACGCGCCGACTTCTCCGTGACGCGCGGTCGCAAGAGGACCTGCGAGAGATCGCGGTCGACGCGCGCGACCGCAGACTTCGCGGATTGCGCGCTTGCCGGTGTCGATGCTTTTTTTCGTCCGAAGAGTGCCATGGTGTGTGATTACTTTTTTGCTACAACTGGTACCGAACGCTTCTTGGTCTCGTCCTCTGTCTTGTTCTTGGTCGCCTTTGTTGCCTTGGTCGCGACGCGGTCGGAGAGCTGTTTGATGATGGCGTCGGCGCCCGCAAGCACGACATACTTGTATGAAAGAAGGTCGACAGGATTGATGTCCTTTGCCTGACTGACCGCCATGTTGCCGAAGTTGCGGAAGCTTTTTTCAACATGCTCGTCACGCAGAGGCAGAACAAGCAGTGCCGCATTTCTGCGCTTTGTGGCAAGCGCTCCCTTGCCGCCAATGCCGCTTACCGCAACAAGTACCGCCTTCGCGTCTTTCGCTTTCGGCGAACCGAACGAAAACTCATCAAGGAAGATGATCTCGTCGTCGCGAAGCTTCTGGGAGAGGGTGACACCGAGCGCTTTGGCGCGGACGTTGCGATTGAGCGCACGCGAGTAGTCTTTTTCGGTGCGCGGACCGTGCGAGATGCCGCCGCCGCGCCAGATCGGGGAGCGCTTGGAACCCGCGCGGGCTCGGCCGGTACCCTTCTGGCGCCACGGCTTGCGGCCGCTACCCCGCACTTCGCCGCGGTTCTTGGTATGCGCCGTGCCCGCGCGGGCATTACCCTGCATGGCAAGCACTACGCCATGAACAAGATCCGCATTCCATGGCAGGCCGAAGACGCTCTCCGGAAGTTCCACCTTCCCCGTTTCCTTACCTTCTTTGTTGTATGTTATTGCCTGCATATGCAAAATATGACTACGCGCCTCGTATTTCGACCACCGTTCCCGGGCGGCCCGGCACGGCCCCCGAGATAAGCAAGAGATTGCTCGCCGGATCGACGGCGACCACTTTGAGGTTCTTAACGGTCACTCGATCGCCCCCCATGCGGCCGGCCATGCGCATACCCTTGATGACGCGCCCGCCATCCCGGCCGCCGCCGCCAATCGATCCCGGCGCGCGCATGGAGTGCTTGCGGCCGTGCGACGCTTTGTCGCCATGGAAACCATGCCGCTTGACGACGCCTTGAAACCCTTTGCTCTTTGAAATCGCCGAGACGGTCACGATGTCGCCTACCGCAAACATGTCCACGGTCACCGCAGAACCCTTTTCCACCGCTTCGATAGTTTCACCGGCTCGCCGTGGGCGGTACTCTCTGACGCGCGCGTAGGCGCCGCCGAGATGACCCACTTGAGCTCTGGACATACGCTTCTCTTTTGTAGCGCCGGAGGCGATCTGTACTGCGGCGTAGCCGTCCTTCTCGACCGTTTTCACTTGTGAGACAATGCCCGGCTCGACACGCAGGACGGTGGCCGGATACACGACACCAGCCTCGTTAAAGACTTGGGTCATGCGCTGTTTTGTTCCCAAAATGAATTTCACGATATAGCGGAAGATGTAGCGGACAGAAAACCGCACGAGCGGGCAAAAGCCCGCTCGTGCGGTTTTCTGCCCATTGGTTTCCCCATCGAAGATGGCGGAGACGTAGGTCTTCTAAAGGCTAAGAGCATTATACAGATGGCGACCAACAATGCAAGTCAGTTTCGATCCGCCCCACTACGACGGTTCAGCATGCCTTCCAACACCGTGTCTATAGCCGACATGCCAATCGCCCCCACATCCGTCCCTCCTGAATCGGTACGAATCCCCAGCTCTTTACCGATCTCCGTAAAGATGTCGGAAAGCTTTCCATGAGCGAGCACGTCGCGTCGTATCCCCGCCCTTTCCCCGAGCATAACATCTCCAACTGTATCGAGTAGAACTGCGTCTCCTTTACCCGACCTCCAATCTAAAATCGCTCTGATATCGTGCATCCTTTTCAGTAAGGCCTCTTGAATCTCACTTTTCCTTTTTACAACCAGTTCGTCTCTTCTCACAATCAGCTCCGGATCCAGACTATAGTTGCCTGCTCGATACGCTTCCGTACTTGGTTCAGACGGTACGTGTTGATTGTCGTGACCCTCAATTGACATGTCCCTGTCGTAAAACGGTAACCCTTATAAAACATCCTTGCAGATTGACTATACCATTATTAGATGGGGATCTGTATCCCCACCAGACCTCAACCAAGAAGTCTTCGCATCCTTCGCATGCTAGTATGAAGGCATCATTACTATCTTATATACATAACATCATGGCACTCAAGATTGGCATCGGCCTTAGTACGCAAAACCAGAACGCGTACGCCGCAGGGACGGAAGCGGCAAAACAGGCGCTTGAGAAAGCGGGGCTTGAGAAAGCGGACTTCGCGGTACTGATGGCCTCATCGCTGTACTCGCAAGAGGACTTGCTCAAAGGCGTGCGCGAAGCACTCGGCGGCACGCCGCTCATCGGCTGTACGACCGCTGGCACCATCACCGACTACGGCCTGCATGAGCAATCGGTCGCCGTGCTCGTCCTGCAGTCGGACAAGCTCTCCTTTCATCCCATCAAAGTCGAAGGGCTTTCGGAGAACATCCGGGCGGGCGGTGAAAAATTCGCGGATGCGGTCAAAAATGCGCCGGGCGGCAACGCAAAGGTGGCGTTTATCTTCTCCGACGCGCTTGCCGGCAACGGCACGGAACTGGTGCGCGGCGTGCTCGGCACGCTCGGCGCCAACTTCCCGCTCATGGGCGGCGCGGCGGCGGACGACATGAACTTCAAAAAGACCTCCCAGTACTACAATGACGAGGTGCTCGGCAATGCCGCGGTCGGATTCGCGATCAGCGGCGACGTGATCTACGCGGTCGGCGCCGACCACGGCTGGCAACCGGTCGGCAATCCGCGTACGGTCACGAAGGCAAAAGGAACGACGCTCTATGAGCTCGACGGCAAGCCGGCATTCGCGATTTATGAAGATTACTTCGGCGACCGCGCCGGTGATTTCAAAAAGACGCTCTCGCTCGCCGCGGTGAGCTATCCGCTCGGCATGAAAGTCGCCGATATGGACGCCTATATGATCCGCGTTCCGCTTGCCGTGCAAGACGACGGCTCGATCGTGTGCGGCGCGGAGGTGATCGAAGGAAGCTCGATTTCGCTCATGATCGGCACGATCGAGAGCGCCCTTAGCGCCGCGGAAGCCACCACCGAGCGGCTTTCCGTTGAAACAAAAGAAGCACAACCGCGAGTCGCTTTCGTCTCGGACTGCGTCGCGCGCAAAATCCTCTTCGGCGAGCGCCGCGAGGAAGAATTCCAGGCGGTAAAGAACATGATGGGAGAAGCCGGCCACATCTTCGGCTTTTACTCGTATGGCCAGATTGCGCCGCTTGGCGTCAAGGATACGAGCGTCAACACCTGCGATCCGGGCTTCTACGAACAATCCATTTCCCTCGCAATAATCGGAGAGTGACGCGTTCCACGAATATATATGACAGACGCACCCCAAAAGAAACACATTCTCATCATTGAGGACGATCCTCTGATACAGCAAATGATCGTCGACAAGTTGACCGGGGAGGGATACGACGTCGCCGCCTGCGTCATGGCGGAGGACGGACTGGCTGCAATGGAAAAAGCAAAGCCTGATCTGCTCTTACTTGATCTCCTGCTTCCCCAAATGGACGGATTCGCGGTGCTTGAAAAAATGAAAGCGGATCCGCGGATGAAAAGCATACCCGTTGTCATCCTGTCGAATTTCGGCCAGCAGAAAGATATCGATAAAGGACTCGGCATGGGCGCCGTCGCATATCTCATCAAAGCGAATGTCAATCCGCGCGATGTTGTCGAAAAGGTGCGGACTATACTCGGAGAAACATAACAACCCCCCGCTATGGGAACGACGTTTTTGAATTTTGACCCTTTTCCGGTACTCGTTTTGGCTGTCATTGGAACTGCCGGTCTTGTCGTCGGCTTCGTGATCGGACGATTGCGAATCGGTCATTTCAAGAAATTGCTCGCTGAAAAGAGTGATCTCGTCGAGAAGACCGCGCGGCAACTCGTCGAGAAAAACCTTGAACTGTCCGACCAGAACATCCGACTCCAACGTTCACTCGAAGCAAAAAACGATTTCGTGAGCGTGGCCTCCCACCAGTTGCGCACGCCGGTAACCGAGATCAAGTGGGCGATAGAAAACATCCTTGACGGCACCTACGGCGAACTTACCGAAAAGCAGAAGGAACAGGTGCGCAACACGCTCGAGAGCGCGGGAAAAATGACCCGTCTGATCGACGAGCTCCTCCATTTCGTCGACGCCGAAGCCGGCTACCGCGAGTACACCATCACCCCGATCGAGATCGAACCGCTCGTCACATCCGTACTCGATGAAGCGGAGAAGCGCTTTGCCGAAAAAAACATCCGGCTCGAGCGAGCACTCGGCTTCGGCGCAACGCCGCTTTCGGGCGACGAAGCCATGATTGAGATTGCGGTCGCCAACCTCGTCGACAACGCCTTCCACTACACGCCGTCGGGAGGAACGATCCGCGTCGGTACGGAGCGCAGAGGCGACTCGTTCGTCTATACTGTCGCAGACTCCGGCATCGGCATCCTTCGAGAAAAGCAGGGTGACATATTCAAGAAATTCCGCCGAACGCGAGAAGCGCTCGACATGCATACGGGCGGCGTGGGCCTCGGCCTCTATATCACGAAAAATATCATTGAGCAGCACGGCGGCACAATCACCTTTGATAGCGAACCCGGAAAAGGCACGACATTCACGGTTACCCTTCCCCTCTCGCCGGCACGGACCGCAACATAACGGCCGCCATGGAAGAAGGTGCCAAAAGAGAAAAACCGGTGCGGCCTTCGGCCGCACCGGTTTTTCTCTGTTTGCAAAATCACATCATTTTCACATCGATACTGACGCCGGAAGGTAACGAGAGATTGGTCAGCGCTTCGATGACTTTCGGCGGAGGATTCAGAATATCGATCACCCGGCAATGGATCCGCATCTCAAACTGCTCGCGCGCATCTTTGTAGATGAATGCGGAGCGGTTGACCGTGTATTTTTTGAGCTGGGTCGGCAGGGGAATCGGTCCGACAACCTTCGCGTCGAAGCGAAGCGCCGTATCTATAATCTGCTTCACCGACGCGTCGAGAATCTTGTGTTCGTATGCGCGCACGCGAATACGCAGTTTCTGAATCTCGCCGTCCGCGGACACGGCTTTCCGCGCCTGTCTCGGGCGTTTTACGGGCTTCTCTGTTGTTTTGGTTGCCATAAGTACTGTCGTGTCCGCCGTCTCTATCCTCCTCCTTAGCCGTTAGGCGATGATCTTCGTCACCACGCCTGCGCCGACGGTCTTGCCGCCCTCGCGGATCGCAAAGCGCGTCTGCTCTTCGAGCGCCACCGGTGCGACGAGCTTCACCTTAAACGTGACGGTGTCGCCCGGCATTACCATTTCAACGCCTTCGTTCAGCGTCACGTCGCCGGTCACGTCCGTCGTGCGGATGTAGAACTGCGGCTTGTATCCGGAGAAGAACGGCGTGTGGCGGCCTCCTTCATCTTTCGAGAGAATGTATACCTCCGCTTCAAATTCCGTATGTGGATTGACCGAGCCCTTCGCCGCAAGCACCTGTCCGCGGTGTACATCGTCCTTTGCAGTGCCGCGAAGGAGCACGCCGGCGTTGTCGCCCGCCTGCGCCTGGTCAAGTTGTTTGTTGAACATTTCGACGCCGGTCACCGTGGTCTTCGACGTCGGCTTGATACCGACAATCTCCACTTCCTCGCCAACTTTCACCTTGCCGCGTTCAACGCGTCCGGTCACCACCGTCCCGCGTCCTTCAATGGAGAAGATGTCTTCAATCGGCATCAGGAACGGCTTTTCAAGGTCGCGCACCGGAATCGGGAAGTACGTATCCATCGCATCAACGAGCTCAAGCACTTTCTTGCCCCAGTCGCCGGTCGGATCCTCAAGCGCCTTGAGACCCGAACCTTTGATGATCGGTGCGTTCTTGCCGTCGTAGCCGTTCTTATCAAGGAGTTCGCGGAGCTCTTCCTCAACGAGCATGATCATTTCCTCATCGTCAACCATGTCCACCTTGTTGAGAAAGACGATGATCTTCGGCACGCCCACTTGCCGCGCCAGGAGTACGTGTTCGCGCGTCTGCGGCATCGCACCGTCGGAGGCGGCAACCACGAGCACTGCGCCGTCCATCTGCGCGGCGCCGGTAATCATGTTCTTGATGTAGTCGGCATGGCCCGGCGCGTCGATGTGCGCGTAGTGGCGATTCGGCGTTTCGTACTCGGAGTGTGAGAGGGAAATGGTAATACCGCGCGCCTTCTCTTCCGGCGCTTTGTCGATTTCGTCAACGCCCTTGGTATTTGCCGCATACCCCTCACCCTTGGCGTTAAGTACAGCGAGAATAGCCGCGGTGAGTGTGGTCTTACCATGATCGACGTGACCGATGGTGCCGACGTTTACGTGCGGCTTCGATCGATCAAATGTAGCTGCTGCCATATAAAGATTTGAAATAAAAAAATAATAAAACTTGCTTACCAACGAACACGCCGAAAGCGCAATTCAGTGCCGCTATAGTATCCTAGGCACTATTCGGAGTCAAGCAAAATATAAAAACCCCACAGCGCAGATGCCGGGGGCTTGGGGAGCTTTTGATGCAGTGTGTGCATCAGGTACTCCCCGAACCTTTTAACTGACTACCTGCCGACAATAGGGACACTCTCCAGCCGGCATGCACACCGGCCACCGGTAGTCCCCTTGCCAGAGCTCGTCGAGAGCCCTAGCTTCATCGCCCGTCCCTTGGGCGATGAGGAAGCCTGGAGGCCATCCGGCCGCCTCGAGCTCCCTGCGGAACTCATCAGTGATGTACTCCGGAGTGCCGGTCACGAGACGGACAACTGGAGCGGGGCCGCCAATAACGATCGTTGCCATGGTTTCCATCTCTCTTCTCCTCTGATATGAGAGATGTTATTGCCAACCCTACGGAATGTAGGGCCACTGATTCCTAGTGTTCAGGATAGCACAGATATTTCTATTTGTCAAGTAATCCTCTGACACGTTATAGTTCTGGTATGAAAAAGGAGAAGGATGAGAAAAATGCTGATCCTCTAGCATCCCCAGTGTATGAACGCGGGGACGGGGCGCATCTCGACCAGACGTTGCGGCCGAAGACATGGGACGAGTATGTCGGGCAGGCGAAGGTAAAAGAAAACTTGCGGATTTTGCTCACGGCGGCGCGCGAGCGCGGACAAGCGGCCGAGCACATCCTGCTCTATGGCCCTCCGGGACTTGGCAAGACCACGCTCGCGCATCTCATCTCGGGCACACTCGGCACCAACATGCGCGTGACAAGCGGCCCCGCCATTGAGCGGGTCGGCGACCTTGCCGCCATCCTCTCCAATCTCTCCCCGGGAGACATTCTTTTCATCGACGAAATCCACCGGCTTCCGAAAACCATTGAGGAAGTCCTCTACCCCGCGATGGAGTCGGGCGTGCTCGACATCATCATCGGCAAAGGCCCGTCGGCGCGCACCGTACAGCTCGACCTTCCCCCGTTCACACTCGTCGCCGCGACCACGCGCGTCTCACTCATTTCCGCGCCGCTTCGCTCGCGCTTCTCCGGCGGCACGTTCCGGCTTGAGTTTTATTCCGATGATGAAATCGTCTCCATCCTCGACCGCTCGGCAAAAATGCTCGGCGTCCAGACGGAAAAAGAGACGCTCAAAGGAATCGCCTCGCGGAGCCGCGCCACCCCGCGCACCGCAAACTATCTCCTCAAACGCGCCCGCGACCTCGCGCAGATTGAGGGCGCGGACATCTCGGACGACATCGTCTCGCGCACCTTCGGACTCCTCGACATCGACACGCTCGGCCTCCACGGCCCCGACCGACAGCTTCTGCGCGCCATCGTGCATAAGTTCAACGGCGGGCCGGTCGGCCTCAACACGCTCGCGGCCGCGACCGGCGAAGAGATGGCAACCATCGAAGATGTGCTTGAGCCCTACCTCATCCGCCAAGGCCTCATCGAGCGCACCCCCCGCGGCCGCGTCGCCACCGCCGCCGCACACGCGCATATACAAAATACATGAACAGACCTGTTACTACTCTTTTTATGCTGATGTCCGTCGACGGGAAAATATCCACCGGCGATACGGATGTGATGGACGTTGACTCGGATCTGCCGAAAATCACCGGAGCAAAAGAGGGATTGCATCAATATTACAACCTTGAACAACAGACCGACTTGTTTTCCCTAAACTCCGGCCGCGTGTTCGCAAAAATCGGCTTTAACGAAAGGATTGACGTTCCAAAAAAACTGCCGGTGACATTCATCGTCATTGACAACAAACCCCACCTGAACGAGAACGGCGTTCGTTATCTTGCGCAGAAAGCGAAGCAATTGATTCTCGTGACTACAAACGTCGAACATCCAGCGTATGCACTGAAAGATGGTCCGGGTAACGTAGAGATACTCTCATATGAAAGGGACATCGATTTCCAAGACTTATTCTCGAAACTGAAAGAAAACTTCGGCGTGGACAAACTAACGATCCAATCCGGCGGAACGCTCAATGCCGAATTTATACGAGGAGGATTGGTCGACTACATCTCGATTGTCATCGCGCCCCTCATGATCGGCGGCAAAGATACTTCGACACTTATGGACGGCGAATCACTCCATACCCCTGAAGAACTATTCAAAATCAGACCACTGAAGCTCGAATCGGTCATCAAACTCGACCACTCATATCTCCATCTGAAGTATTCGGTGCCTAACTGACTACCTTTTACTTGCTTTTCCGACTCCTTCCCATACTCTAGAGTCTCAGAAGCGGGAGATTCTTGTCGGTCTGGCGGCCCAGCACACGTCTACTTGACATGAGGAGAGGCAATGAAGACAGAAGGCGTTATCGCCATATTGGAACAAACCGGAGCAATCGTCACAGGCAGCCATTTTGTATACACCAACAAAGAGCACGGGGAGGAAAGACATGGCGAAACCTATATTGACGTCCGTACTCTGCACACACTCGTAGAGGAGACCTCCCTCCTCTACGATGAAATTGCCCAACGCTTTCTCACAGATGATGTGGAGGCCGTAGTGGCTCCCGAAACAGCAGGGATCATTACGGGGCATGTAATCGCTTCCCACCTTTCGTTTTCAAGTAGCACGAAGGTGGTCGAGGTAACCGCCCGTAAAGAAACCGTGAGGATCCCCGACCCGGAAGGTCGCGGTAGGCGGTGTTACGCGGAGACCGGAGGGTTTGCGTTTAGGCATCGCGACGCACGGCTACTCGCCGGAAGACGAGTACTAGTTGTGGACGGTGTCTTAAACACCGGCGGATCGATATTGAAGGTTGTCAGACTGCTCGAGGGTCTGGGATGTACAATCGTCGGCGTAGGGGTAATTTGGAATCGCAGAGGAGCGATTCTTCTCCCGACAACATTCCTAGGTGTTCCTAAATTTTTTGCGCTTGTGAACCAAGGGATCCGCGAGTGGACCGCTTCACAATGCGCCTTAACCGGCCCCTGTGCCTGGGGCAGGCCAATAAATAAAGAACTCGGCCAGGGTACCTGAGACGCTACAGAACCACCCTCGCCGACTTTCAGGTCTCCACCTTGCGTGGAGACCTCGGTTGTTTTACCGATGTCTTGCGAAGTATGTGCGAGTGCACTACACTCATTCTCAACATGTCCGGACATAACAAATGGTCGAAGGTGAAGCACAAGAAGGAGGCGACGGATGCGAAGAAGAGCAAAATCTTCGGAAAGCATGCACGCTTCATTGCGGTCGAATCGCAGAAAGCGAAGGGCGACCTCGCGGCGCCGGGCCTTATCGCCGCGATTGAGCGCGCAAAGAAAGATTCGATGCCGAAAGATAATATCGACCGCGCGGTGCAGAAAGGCAAAGGCGGAGACGCGGGTACTATGCAGGAAGTGCTCTATGAAGCGTACGGACCGGGAGGCACGGCGCTCCTCATCACTGCACTCACCGACAACAACAACCGCACGAGCGGACAGGTGAAACAGACGCTTTCAAAGCTCGGCTATGCGCTCGGCGCACCGGGCTCGGCCGCATGGGCATTCACGAAAGTCGGCGCCGACTACATCCCCACCACCCCCATGACGCTCTCGGACGACGATGGGGAGAAGCTCGCCTCGCTCGTCGAACAGCTCGAAGAGAATGACGACGTTCAAGATATATATACTGCGGCTGACACACCGGAGGAAGTCTGAACATACCACAAGGTATTTTCGATACGGCCGCAGGGTGAGAAGCGAATACTTGGAGCTTCGCAAGACCTTGCCAGATACCTTTTCGAGCGAAGCGAAGAAAAGTATCGGCAAGGTGTATCGCGTCTGTAAGACGAGAAGCTGGGTTTTTGCGAAGCAAAATTCGAGCCCGAGGACAAGCGAGGCCACCGCTGGAAGCGGCTGAGCGGCGTCGAAAATACCTTGTGGTATGCTCTCTGCATGCGCGTACTTGCATGTGACCCGGGATATGACCGCCTCGGCGTAGCGGTGCTTGAGAAAACGGGCGGAAAAGATGCACTGGTCTATTCCGCGTGTATCACGACCGACCGCACACAGGAGCTTGCCGACCGTCTGCTTGCGATCGGAAACGAGTTTGTCGTCCTTTTGAAAAAATTCGAGCCCGACTACGTTGCGCTTGAAACGTTGTTTTTCAATAAGAACCAGAAAACCGCGATCGCGGTTGCCGAGACGCGCGGTATGCTCCTCTATCTTGCACAAAAACACGGCTGTACCGCGCTCGAATACTCACCGCAGGAGATAAAGATCGCAGTCACCGGCTGGGGCAAAAGCGACAAGCGGCAAGTCATGGATATGGTCAAGCGGCTTCTGCCGGACGTGCCTAAAAAGGCGCTTGATGATGAGTATGACGCAATAGCGGTCGGCATGACCGCGATTGCGTCCGTCCGGTAGACGAGGCGGAGACAGAAATCGCCGGCTCGCTCGTTTCGTATAGCACATCGGGTTATCCACACAGACGGCGGGAACGGGCATTTGCAGAAACGGGAACACTTTGGTAGAAAAGACGAGTATAAAATTCATATGCGGCACTATGACGTATTTCGTACATAATTCGATACCAAACGACGATGAGAAAGAAGATGAGTTCTCGGGAGGCGCACTCGGAGATTTTGACGACGACTTCGACGGCGATGACGGGACTGACCCGCTCGAAGAGGATGACGATGACGAGAGCTACATCTCGTCGTTCGATGATCGTGATGATTATTGAGATTGTCTGAAACAAAGACCCCCGCGGCCTTCGGCCGCGGGGGTCTTTGTTTGTATTTCCCTACCCCGGCTTCAGGAATCGCCAAATCTCACAAACCGCCGTTTGCCGATCTTTAGCGTCGCACCCGGTGTATCCGGCAAGGTGTCGTATTTCTCTCCGGTACTTGTATCCGATACGGCACCTGCATCAAGTAGCCGCGAGAGCTCGCTTTTTGAACTAACAATCTCGGTCCGTACGAGTGCGTCAGCATACGTCTCACCCTCTCTCCGTACAACTTCTTCTACCAAGAACGGGTTGCGTTTTTGAAATGTCTCAACAAACGCCTCCTCTGCCTTTCCCGCCGCATCCGCGCCGTGATAGAGTGTCACGATCTCTTTTGCAAGCTCCATCTTTGCATCCCTAGGGGAAATTTCCGCTCCATTAAGTAAATCTCTCATATCGTCAATTCTGCTCATCGGCACGCGCGTACACAGCTCGAAGTAGGTGAGTATTTCGCCATCCTGCATGCTCATTACTTTGCCGTACATGTCCGCCGGCTCGGCGGTAAGGTTGATCGTGTTGCCCCAACTCGAGCTCATCTTTCGTCCGTCGAGACCGTTGATAAGCGGGCCAATGATGATATTTTGCGCCTCCTGTCCGAAATGCTCCTGCAATACCCGTCCGGCAAGGAGATTGAAGCGCTGGTCGGTGCCGCCAAGCTCGACGTCGGCCTTTATTGCGACGCTGTCGTACCCTTGCATGAGCGGGTAGAGCACCTCACGGAGCGACACGCGCTTGCCGGCGTCGAGACGGCGCTTGATATTGTCGCGCGCGATGAAGTCGGCAACGGAGAATTGATCGGCATGTTCGCCGATTTGGTTGTAATCAAGCGGTCCGAGCCACTCGGAGTTGTACCGGAATTCAATCTTGTCGAGATCGAGGAGCTTCCCCGCTTGATCGAGATACGCTTTTTTGTTTTCCTCGATCACGTCGCGCGCGAGCATCGGCCGCTCGCTGTCTTTGTCGGAGGTGTCACCGATCACGGCGGTGAAGTCGCCGACAATGAGCACGATCTGGTGCCCGAGCTCCTGGAAGTCGCGGAGTTTCAGGAGGGGAATGGCCCGGCCGATGTGGAGGTTGGGGCTGGTGGGGTCGATACCGAGCTTGATGCGCAATTGCGTGCCGCTCTGAAGTTTTTTACGCAACGACTCCTCGTGGATGATCTCAACGACACCGCGAGAAAGTAATGCTTCTATTTTTTGTGCGTCAGTAGATACGTTCATCATCGAGTGTGCCACTCACTCTATCACAAGAAATTAAGGCGCGGAACGGGCGGCGGCGTACCGTCGTAGTGTATGCTAGTATCAGATTGACTCTTCCTGTCTGGAATACGGCTTTGCGTTGAAGTTTATTTTGGGATAGGTTCTTAATCATGAAACGGTTCAAGACCTTCGTTGGGAGACATTATAAGCGGGTACTGCTCGATATCGTCGTCGGTATCGGCGTTTTTGCGCTTGTGGTCGGCGGATCGCTCCTTCTATGGGTTTCCACCCTCGAAATTCCCGATCTGCAGGCATTTGAACAGCGCCGGGTGCTCCAATCGACAAAAATCTACGACCGCACTGGAGAAATCCTCCTCTACGACCTCCACGCGGATGTTCGGCGCACAATCGTACCCTACGAAAATATTTCCCGCCATGTGATCAACGCGACCGTCGCCATCGAAGACGACACATTCTTCGAGCATGCCGGCATCCGTCCGCTTTCCATCATCCGCGCCGCACTCGCCAACATCCAGGGCGGCGACCTCCTCGGCGGCCAGGGCGGGTCGACGATCACACAGCAGGTGGTCAAAAACGCCCTGCTGAAGCAGGAGAAAACACTCACTCGCAAGGTAAAAGAGGCGGTACTCGCAATGAAGCTTGAGCACCAGCTCTCGAAAGAGGAGATACTCTCCCACTATCTCAACGAGTCCCCATACGGCGGCACGCTCTACGGCGTCGAAGAGGCGAGCCAGTCGTTTTTCGGCAAGCCGGTCTCCGACGTGACGCTCGCGGAGGCCGCATATATCGCCGCACTGCCGCAGGCTCCCACCTACTACTCCCCCTACGGCAACCACCGCGCCGAACTTGAAAGCCGGAAAGATCTGGTTCTCTCACAAATGTTGAAGAACAACTTCATCACCAAGGAGGAATACGAGCAGGCGAAGTCGGAGAAAGTCGAATTTCTGCCGCAGGCGACCAGCGGCATTCGCGCGCCACATTTCGTCTTTTATGTGCGGGAATACCTCGCGAAAAAATACGGCGAGGAGTCGCTGGCCGAACGGGGTTTCCGGGTAGTCACCACGCTTGACGCACAGCTCCAAGAAAAAGCCGAGGAGATAGTGAAAAAATACGCGCTCCAAAACGAGAAGACATTTAACGCGGAAAACGCCGCCATGGTCGCGACCGACCCGAAGACCGGCGAGATCCTCGTCATGGTCGGCTCGCGCGACTATTTCGACGAGACTATTGACGGCAATTTCAATATCGCGGTAGCCGACCGCCAGCCGGGCTCTTCATTCAAGCCCTTTGTCTACGCCGCCGCATTCGAAAAGGGGTACACGCCCGAAACAGTACTCTTTGACCTCAAAACGCAATTTTCCACCGCCTGCTCGCCCGACAATATGACGAGCGAGGGCGGTTGCTATTCGCCGGTCAACTACGACGGCCAATTCCGCGGCCCGATCTCACTCCGCAATGCGCTCGCGCAATCAATCAATATTCCGGCCGTAAAAACACTGTATCTCGCCGGAATCGACAACTCGATCAAGCTCGCGCGTGACATGGGCATCACCGGTCTTGCGAACCGCGACCGATACGGACTCACGCTCGTCCTCGGCGGCGGCGAGGTACAGCTCGTCGATATGGTCGGCGCGTACGGCGTGTTCGCTCATGAAGGGAAAAAAGTGGAAAAGACCCCCATCCTGCGGATCGAGGACCCCAAAGGAAACGTTCTTGAGGAGACCAAACCGAAGGAAGAAGAAGTGCTCGACCGCAATGTCGCGCTCCAGATCTCTTCGATACTTTCCGACAACGCCGCCCGCACGCCGCTCTACGGCTCTAATTCACAACTGTATTTCGGCGGCACCGACGTCGCGGCAAAGACCGGTACAACCAACGACTACCGCGATGCGTGGGTCATCGGCTATACGCCGAACATCGCGGTCGGTTGCTGGGCGGGCAACAACGACAACCGCTCCATGGAAAAGAAAATCTCCGGTCTTATTGTGACGCCAATGTGGCGCGAGTTCATGGACTTCGCGCTCGAGAAACGTCCGAAAGAATCGTTCGCCGAACCGGCGGCCACGCCCCCCGACGTGAAACCGATCCTGCGGGGCGTCTGGCTCGATACGACGCCCGCCCCCCCGACCGACGGCACGAGCGGCGAAGAAAGCCAGCTCGGGACGGCGATCTCTTCGGTTCACACGATTCTCTACTACGTCGACAAGGACAACCCTCGCGGCCCATATCCTGCCAGTCCCGGCCGCGACCCGCAGTTTAATCTCTGGGAATGGCCGATCGCCGGATGGAGAAACGCGCTCATAGGCGCCGCCACAAAACTACAGAGCAACGATACTGCCTCTACGACCGACGACACCGATCCGGATGACAACAGGCGAAGACGCAGAAATCGCGACGAAGAAAACAACTAGCGCACAGAGGACGTGACTCGCACTTCCGTGGAGCCGGCGCCGAAAAACGGCACGAAGCAAAGAGCCGCAAACAGAAGGCCGACCGTATTACTCAAAAGATCAAGCCATGTGTCGTCAAGCGTCTCCGGCAGGGGAAGGTCGCAACAGCGTTCCAGAAACAGCTCCGCCAGTTCATTCAGGACACCGAGCGCGGTGACAATGAGCGCGGCCATGATGAAAAAACGCGTCCTGCCGACCGATACACCGCTGTCTCGTGCGGCAAGAAAACAGGCAAAGAAGGCCATAAACCCGCCGCCAAAGCCGTGCAGTACGCGATTGCCCAATTGGAGATCGGAGATGCTCAACGCCACGGCGTAACCCGCAACACTTAGAAGAATAATCGATGTGATTGAAACGATAATCGTCCGCATCGGGATACGTCTGCGCACTTTGTTGAAAAAGAATGGCAGGAAGAGGAGAAGTGCGGCATAGGTCGCGCACAGCCCTACGGTAATCGCCACCAGATAGATCCCGTCAAACATGCTCATGTATTTTCGGTACGCGGTTTCGCCAGTCCCTCTATCACCGACACGTTCGGAAGTGACGCAAGAAGCGAGCCGGGGACGGCGAGCTTCGAGCCGCGAACACCGCTCCCGATGACGACATAATCCAAATCCGCGACCGCTTTGTCCACAAGGATGCGCCAATCGGCCGGAAGGCCGATTGGCGTGATCGCCCCGTACTCCATACCACTCTCCTCGACCGCTTTTTCCATCTGTGCAAACGAGACCTTCTTTGCGTCAATCTGCCGCCGCACGACACCATTGACGTCGGCGCGAGTACTCGCGAGTATGACGCAGGCCGCCATCGTTCTTTCTTCCCCGCGCCTCGCCTTACAGGCGCCGTACACCTTGCGGCTCTTTTGATTCGCTTCGCTCTCAAAAGAACTCGCAAGGTCGTTCGAAGCTCCAAATGTTCGCTTCTCACCTTCAACGATCACACAGTTTGCCGCCTGCTCGGAAGGCAACTGATAGTGCTCGCAGAACGCGACCGTGTCGGAAAGTGACGGATCAATCGCCGCCACCCCTACATCCTCGACCCCCGGCAGATTCTTGATCGCCAAGGCAACTGCTGCGACCAGAAGTTCTGCATGCCCCTCTATAGGTTCAAAAAGAAGCGTTCCGAGTTTTATAGACATATTATGTGATGCCGCTAAGTTGACTTGTATAAAATTCCTTAAGCTGTTCGTAACCGGGACGCATTTCCTTCTGTAATTCCTCGAAGCAGAGCTTGTTGTTGAAATCCCGTTCAAGTTTGGAGAAGACCCACCGGCGGATATCTTCCACCGATTCCTTCTGGTCCCGAAATGTCTCAACCGCGTGATCGTAGAATTCTCGCGTCAGGTGCGCAAGCGCGTCGGCGGCCGCCATCACCTTGCCTTCGAGCGTCGTCGGGGCTTTACCACCATGACATCCATGATGTTTGATTGCGTCATCAACCACTACTGCAATTTCCTCCGGAGTAAAACCGACTTCCGCGAGCAGTGCTCGCGCAATTTCGAGACTCCTCTCTTCATGATGAGGATTGTCCCGCTTCATTTCCGCATCGGCGATGTCGTGGAGCATACCGGCGGCTGTCGCAAGCTCCGGATTCGCTCCAAAACGGCGAGCAAGCCGCGTGGCGTTGTCGGCAACGACAAATATATGGTGCGCATAAAGCCAGTCGGCCCAGTCCGCACGATTGGGGTCTTTCCGCTCATAGAGTACGCCGATCTTCTCTCGTAGTTTTTCAAGTCTGCCCATATTCAATCATTTCATATTAGACGATCTGTTGCGGTGATCCAAGGTCGCCGAGAGTCTCACGGCAGAGGTCGAGGATGTGTTTTTGATTGAGGATGATTTCGGTCTTCTGCGGACCGCCCGCGGTGACGCCAATCGTACGGTTATAAACATTGTATCGTACGGACGAAGTAGGGAGCCGTATCCCAAGCTCATTTTCGATCACGGCGCAAAATGCCGTAACAACAACACCCTGCGGAGGACGCAGGCGCGTCCGGTACTTTTCAAACAAAGAACCTATCCTTACCGGTCCGTCATGTTTTTTACCCTGCCGGCCATGCCGCACCATACATCCGAAACTAACGATTCATCGGCATTACGAGGTAACGCAAAGATTTTTCGGATACCCCCTCCATCACCATTGGCCGACCGACACCCGCAAACTTCAGCACAATACTGTCGTCGGCAAACGAGCCGAGTGGATCATGCAGATATCGTTGATTGAAGCTTAAAGAAAAAGCTTCTCCTTCGATGGTCGCGGAGACGGTCTCCTCCGTCTTACCAAGATCGCCGCTGTCGGAAGAAAAGGTAATGGTTTTCTTCTTGGGATCAATACCCACCTTCACCTGCAGGAAGGTGTTCGCGAAAATGTTGGTTTTTTTAAGAGCGTGGATCAGATCCCCCCGAAGCACCGTCACTGTGGTGGCAAATTCCTTTGGAATGATCTGCTGATAGTCGGGAAACGACGCTTCAGTGAGCCGCGTTGTCACATACACACCACTTGGGAACCGCAACGCAAGTTGGTTTTCCGAAACCACCATCTCGGGGTCTTCCCCGACCACCTCGGTAATACGTGCAATCTCGAGCGCGTTCTTTTGGGGCACCAGAAGCGACTGTTCGAGAGAAATCGACTGTTGCGGCACGAGTTTCTCCACAAGACGAAACGAATCCGTCGCAACAAAAGTCAGTGTCCGCTCTTTTTGTTGATGGACGAGAATTGAGCCGAGTTCCGGCTTGATGGAGGACTGGGATGTGGCGAATGCGGCCGTGCGAATACCAAGCACGAACAAACTGCCTGAAAGTTTTTGGACGGCGCCGGTAAGTTGGGGAATGACCGGAAACTCGTCGTGTGGAAGCGTCTTTATGGTGGTATGCGACTTCGAAGTCTCTACCACCAACATCTCGCCCTCCGATTTTAATGTCACCACCCGGTCATAGAGAAGCCCGATGGTTTGCGCCAAAAGAGCGGCGGGTACCGCGAGCACGCCACTCTCTTTTGTTTCGACTGGCAGGCGTGCCTCGAACCCGAGTTCGAGGTTGGTCGCGCGGAGAACGAGGGTGCTGTCGGACACATCAAAGAGTGCGCATTGGAGCACCGGCAATGTTTGGTGTCTGGTGCTGATGCGCGAGGCAAGTTCGAGTTGTTGCAGAAGTTTCTCTCGATCGACTTCAATGTGCATACCTGTGTTATTTATTTTCTTCTAAAAAATCTTTTTATTATTAGGGGTGTGGATAGTGTGTATAGGCGATTGTTCGCCCCAACACTAGTCATTTCTCGATGTGTGTGGGTGAGGACAGGTGTGTGTATTCCGTTGCGCTTCTTGTGGATTAGTCGCACGGACACAGGAGAGAGGGTTTTGTTGTGAACTTTTGATGTTCGGTTTCCACTGCCAGCATAGCAGATTTCCACGGGATATGCAGTGGTTTCTTTGATGGGAATCCTATACGAGTTTGTGGGGTTATCTACTTTAAAATGGCCCGGATCTGCCCAAGTTCGTCCTCGAGAGAGGAGTCCGACCTAAGGTTTGTTTTAATCTTTTCACAGGAGTGAATGACGGTGGTGTGGTCGCGGCCGCCGAGTTTCTGACCGATTGCCGGATATGAGACGTGGAAATCTTCCCGCAGGATATACATGATGAGTTGGCGGGGCTTGATGATCTCCTTACGCCGGGTTTTTTCGTATATACTTGCGCTTTCAATGTCGTAGAATCGGGCGACTTTGTCGACGATTTCGGATACCGCGAGCGACTTGCGCGGCCGCATACTGTTTTTGATAAGTTGTTTGACCTCATCGAGCGAGAGTGTGCGGCCGAGAAGCTGGGATTGGCAAAGGATGGTGTTGAGCGCTCCTTCGAGCTCACGGATGTTTCCTTCTATGGTTTGTGAGAGGTGATTGACGACCGCTTCGTCGAGTGTGATGCCGTTTTGTGCGGCTTTCGCCTTGAGGATGGCGCCGCGCGATTCCGGATCGGGGGGCGGAATGTCAACAATCATACCCTGGCTGAAACGCGAACGGAGCCGGTCTTCCATATGTGGAAGCAGGTGCGGCGGCACATCGCTTGAGAACACGATCTGCTTGTTGTTGTCGTGGAAGGCGTTGAAGAGATGAAAGAGTTCTTCCTGTGTTTTCTCCTTGTTTGCAAGAAACTGCACATCATCCATCATCAATGCGTCGTATTGGCGATACTTATCCTTGAAGGAATTTGCGGTGCCGTTTTGAAGCGCATTGAAGTAGTCGACGGTAAAACGCTCGCTTGTGGCATAAAAGACCTTGCGTCCGGTGCGCTTGAGGTGGTTGCCGACCGCCTGAATAAGATGTGTCTTCCCGTGGCCGGTCTTGCCGTAGACAAAGAGGGGGTTATACGCGATGCCGGGCTTCTCGGCGACCGTTTTCGCGGCGGTGTGGGCGAGCGCGTTGAATGGGCCAACGACGAATGTGTCAAAAACATATCGCGGATTGAGATTGTCGCTTTTGTTTATATAGTATTCTTCGAGCGGTAAGGCCGGATTGAACGCCGAGTGCTCGACTTTCTCGGTTCGTCGGTCATTGCGAGGAACCACCGCGTATTCAACACTTCGTATGTGGGTGGAAAGCTCGCGGAGCGTTTTGAGAATAAGACCGTTGAATTTGTCGGCGAGCCAGTCTTTGACGAACACACTCGGCACGCCCACGGTCGCCGTACCGGACTCCACCGAGACAATGTGTGTGTCTTTAAACCATGTCTTGAAATTGGCCGGCGTGATGGAGAGCTCGATATTTACAAGTGCGTCGTCCCACAGTTGTTTCGCAGTGAGCGGCTGCACACCGACTGCGACAACGGTACTGTGGATTGAGGTGCTCATGTGAAGATTCAGACGTATTATACGCTCTTGTGTTGTTGTCGTACAATCGATCGCATTCACGGCTCATCTACAGGTATGTGCGTGCGCTCTGTGCATATGCTGTTGAAAACGGTGTGGATACAAAAACAAGCAGTGTGCCCTGTTAGAAGCGAGTGCTCCGCTTCTAACAGGGTTTGAAAAAAGTATCCGAATAGTGTACCTTCATAGTAATGTCAAAGAGAACCTACCAGCCAAAGAAAAAGAAGCGGGCGACCACACACGGCTATCTTGTCCGGAGCGGTACGCCGTCGGGGCGTCGCGTACTGCGCGCGCGCCGCAGAAAGGGTCGGACGAAGCTTGCGGTGTAAGCATGGGTCCGCCGACCGCGCGACCGTCTTTTATGGTGGCAAAAAAACAACGGCTTGATAGGGCGTCGTTTACTGTGGCGTACGCGCGCGGCCGGCGGACCCATATGCCGGGTCTCTTTTCGGTCCATATGCCGGCCGCCGTGTTCAAGGCGGCGGCGATCGTTGGAAAGAAAGTGTCTAAAACGGCCGTGGGACGCAATCTCCTGCGGCGCAGGATGTACGCGGCGCTTTCCGCACTGAAGCCGCGAAACGCGCATATCATCCTTGTGGCAAAACCTCCCGCCGCTTCGTATACGTACGAGCGGTTGGAGACGGAGATCAAAACTGCCCTCGCAAGCACGGTTGGAGTTAGCCGTCATCCACGCTAAAATACGAACACTCGTCTCGAATCAACCATGTATCTGGGGACGGTTGCCGTGTTGTTACTCAATCATTGAAACAAGTCACCTAGTATGTTTTCAACAGTCTGGCACGCCCTTTTTTTTGACCCGATCTACAATCTTCTTATTTTCATACTCAACCACGTCCCCGGTGGGGACCTGGGCGTTGCCATTATCGTCCTCACAGTTCTCATCAAGCTCGTCCTCCTTCCCCTCTCCCTGCGTGCCGCAAAAACCCAGTACGCGATGCGCACACTCGAACCGGAGCTCGCGGTCATCAACGAAAAATACAAAACCGACGCCCAACAACGCGGCAAGGCGACCATGGATCTGTATCGGACTGCGGGCGTCAATCCGTTTGCCAGTTTTCTCCTGCAGATCATCCAACTCCCGTTCATCTTTGCACTCTACTTTGCAGTGTCCCGCGGCGGAGGGATTCCGTTTCCCGATATAAATACGGCGCTTCTCTATTCCTTCATTCCGCTCCCGGATGCGGTCACAATGGTTTTTATCGGCCTCATCAACATCGCGGCAAAAAACTGGCCGCTTGCGGTACTCGCGGGTCTTGCGCAGTTTGTACATACCAAACTTTCGCTTCCTCCCCTTCCTCCCCGTGCGGAAGGCAAAGAGCAGAGCTTTAAAGACGACTTTGCTCGCAGTATGCAGGTGCAAATGCGCTACATCATGCCGGTGTTGATCGGCTACATCGCCTATCGCTTTTCGGCGACGATCGCACTCTATTTTCTCATCAGCAGTATCACGGCAATTCTTCAGGAGATGGTGGTTCGTCGTCATCTCCATCGGGATTCTCCGGCACAGAAGGACTGACGGTCTCCAGTGTGTAGGACCAGAGTGAACCGTTGCGCTTGTTTATAAATGTAAGGAGGGCCCCGTTGTCGCTTATCGACATGCCGGTCGCGTCGATGATTTCAGACGCTTCTTCGCGCAGTGTGCTCCGGAGCATGGCACTGCCCGCCTCCAGATCAAGTCCCCACAGACTGTCTTCAAAAGACATGCTCCCCTCGTACCACTCATCGGGGTAGCGACCAGGGGCAAGCGTGTCGGGAGCGGCGCACCAGAGCACCGTCGTCCGGCCGGGATCTGCGGCGCACTTTTCGGGGAATACCGGGATGCCGAGCGACATACCGGAGGGTGTGTCTACTCGGGAAACAAAAGAATCGCCTTCCATATACGAGATGATATGTCGGGTCGGCATTGGGAATATGGTCAGGCCGCGAATGCCGCCCGCGATCCGTTTCTGTGCGGGACCTTCATATGCGTAGCCGGGAAGGTCGGCGCTTGGCGCGGTATATACAACAACGGTCGGTTCCCATACCGCAACGATGTCTTGCAGGGGAGAAGTGAAGCGAACGGTGCGGGTGTCTGTCTTGAGGTTATGTTCGTAGCCCGTGCTTCCGTCGGCGCTCGGTACCGTATATAGGACGCTCTCTCCGGTCGGCGAAAAGGCGATATTTTTCGCTGTAGCGGGCAAGTCGTCGGTTACCAGCGTGCCTTCCCCGTTGTCCGCGCGTTCGATCGTGCCGACGAATACTCGTGCCTCACCATCCGCGCTTTCTGCCTTTAGGACGGCTCGTGATCCTTGGGGAGACCAGACGGCTTCTATAACGCGGGGTATGGTGGTATTGGTGAGTCGTACGGTGGTGCCGTTCTCGGGATCAGCCTCATAGACATGGCCGGTGCCGCGCTCGACAAAGCGGGCGTAGGTCTTACCGTCGCGGGTAATCGCTATCGCTCCCGCGACGGGGTTTGTGCTCAACTTGCGCAACGCCCCGGTGCTCGTCGAAAACTCTTCAACCGGCGTTTCAGGCGGCGGAGTAAACGCCCCCGGATCGGTACCACCAAACGGGTTGGGGATTGCAAACCCTTCGGGCCGACCGTTCATAAGGAGATACCACCACGCTCCCCCAAGAAGCAGGATGATGAATATGACAATACCGACAATGATCCAAGTTTTTTTCATAGCATATTATTCATCGGGCGGGGTTGATACTGCCGCAGCTGGGGTTGATTGTGCATTACCAAGGCAGAACCATTGCTCACCCTGGCTACCGAAAAACGGGGTTGTCAAAGCACCTCTAATCGCTTTTCGTTCAACTGCCCCTTGTTTTTCTTGGCACCAGTTACGGAAGCGTTGTATGGTGTCCTGGTCTGCTTGGTATCGTTCGAATGTGTTTTGGCCCGGTGCCCATTCGCGTAACTCCAGAGTGTTTAACACAGTCTTCCCCGGGTGTGTTTGAGTAAATGCGGTCTGATCTTCGGCGGACACCTGACTCCCCGTCCCAAATTGGGATGTTGCGGATTCAGGAGCGGCGGTTTTTATCGGCGGCAGTTGTTGGAGCACGCTGAGATTGAGAATACCGGGGTAGATAAATTGGAGAATAACGACGGTCGAGAGCATGATCAAAAGACCAAGCAGTGCGCCGGTGATGTCCTTCTTGGCTTCTTCTTTACTTGAAAAAGCATCCGATGACATGTATTTGATACCGGCCATAGTGATCTTTATTACGCCGGCAAGCGCGCCGAGGCCGATCGAGAGCCGGAAGAGAATATTGAGGTAATCGGCGAGGCTCCTGCTTTGGTTATCAGTAAGGCCGGGTAAGCCGGTAAGAGGCACAAACTCGACGGGCTTTTGTTTTTTAGGAGGTTCCTGAAGGCTTGCAACGTGTGCCCTGCAAGCCGTTGCTTGTGTTTCTGTATCTCCAGGGAAGAATGTACCACGACATGCCGAACGTGTAGTATTCGGACATACTCCGCCCGCTGTGGCGCAGTATCCGAGTTCAAACAAAGGATCTGTTGTTGGTGCCGGTTCCGGGGTAGGAGGGGCTAATGGAGTGAATGCCGGTGTCACCTCCAGACAAGTACCGAGTGTTCCGACTGTGGTACTGCAATCAGCATAGCAAGCACCCTCTGTCGGGAATGTCTTGTTATTGAGGGTACAATTCCACACTACTGCCGGTCCTTGAGAGCCTCCTTCATTCGGTTCTATTTCAGTCTCCGCTTGTGCATAGGATAATAAACAGAAGGACAGCAACACGGTGCATGTGAGCGCCAAGATTAGAGAAACGATGTTGTGTTGAATTACTCGCATATCAATTTTCAAAATGTACCGTAAAGGTGCCGGCGGCTGCCTGCAGGAGCGACGAGAGGTTGCGGATGGAGAAACCAACCTCTGCCGAGCCGGTCTCGCCGGTCTTGCGCAGGGTAAGCGTCTGCGGATCGGCGTTGGGATTCTGCACGGGAGCGTTGCCTATCGTCCATTCATGTCGGGCGTTCCGGAAAATATCAGGCGATACGAAATATGGTTCCGCCCGGACGGTGATCTCGTCTTCAAGCAACGTAAAATCCTTGGGCAGGGCGTTATGCGAGAGGCCGTAGAGAGGATTGTCTTCGTAGAAGAGATTATGCGGCGATGTCGCGGCTATCTCCGTGGCGCTCGTATGCCGGGCACTGCCGTCGGTTGTCTCCGCGGTGACTTCGACAAGGAGTGAGCCGCTATTCGGCATCGTGGTCGCAAGCGCCCTTTGACCGATGCCGGATTTGGCGACCTGCTTATTGATTCGCCATGTATAGAGAAGATTTCCCGCCCCTGCCGGGGTACCGTTTGACGAAAACAAAGAAGGCATGGCGACGAGCCGTACCCGGCTACCGGGACTCGGGAGCGCTCGACCCTTGTAGAAGGATGGGACCCGCGTATCGCTTTCTACGACGACATCAAGCGCGCTTGGTACGATGGTTTTCTTGGCAGTGTGCACACCGCCGCTTGGCTCTGTCACGCTCACGGCGACCGAAAGGGGGACGCCGAGCGCGGGAGCCGGAAGAGAAATCTCCCGCTCGCCTTCATACTCGCTCTTTACCGCCCCATCAATGCTCCAGAGAATACGGCTTCGCGTCATGTCGTAGGAGTATGCGTCAATGCGAACCTTGAATTCTCTCCCCGGCTGTGGGAAAGAGGGAGTGAGCGTGAGAGTGGTGGCGCCTGTCGACAGGAGTTGGGCTTGTGTCGGGTATGGCATGAGAAGGAGCAGGAAAACGCATAACGCGACAACGTGTCTCGACGGAGGGCATACGCTAGTAATTTTTACGGCTGGCATATTTACGCAAGGTCTTTTTAACACGACTCCAATTCTTTGTGTTATTGTAGCCCACCTCTGCGGCTTTTTCTTCCTCCTTATCCTCACGTCTGGCATGCCATATCATGGTGATTGTCCAAACAGTGAGACCGGGAAGAAAGATGTTCAGAAGTGGAATGAAGTCACCAAGCAAACCCAAAAAAAATGTCGCGACCTTACCAGAGGGACTTTTCCCTCCGAAGAGCGATATGTTGGAACCAACAAACCACAGACCCATAGTCGCATACCCGAGAGGCATCAGTATGTATGAGGACAGGTATTGGACGAGGACACCCGCCATGACAGCGGTGAGTCCAACGATCTGTCCAAGGAAAGGCAACCAAAGCACTATGGTGGCGACGGTTGTACCAACGGCGGCCCCGGCTTCACCAGCAACTGCTTCACCAGCAACTGCGCCGGTTCCGACGACAAGAGTTGCGCCGGAGAGGGCGAGAATGCCGGTACCAAGTTGGACGAGGTCAAACAGTAACGCAATTATGACCATGAAAACCGCCTTTTGTGTGCTGATGCGTTGATCTGACTCATCGTTCATGGCTGTTGCGCTTCTTTAAGTTCCGCGCGAGCTTTCTTGATCGCGAGCAGTTGCGATGGATCGGAGGTGATGATCTGGTCTTCGGTGTACGAGGCGATGATCTTGATCGCGACGTGTTTTAAGCCCGCAAAGAAGATGCCCTCCCCCACCCCGGACTCAAGGAGCAGGAATTTCTCTTCGTCGGTGAGATTGAATGTCTCCTGTACGCGGTCGATCGATGTCGGCGATTGCTTCATTAGGAGCTGGAGCGACGAGTTTGTCAGCATGGGCACGCCGTAGGGCGACCGGAGGAAGTCGTCGACATCCTGCGTGATGGTCGAAAGGCCGAGGTAGTATTTGCGGCCGCGCTTCGCAACACTGTAGAGAAAGGAAGCGGTATCCTCCGAGCGCATCATCCACCACGCCTCGTCGATCACGAGAAGCCGCTTCTTCAGCTCGCGCCGCACCGCGCTCCAGATAAAGTGCGTGATGATGTACATCGCGACGGTTTTCAGCTCGTCCTCCATATCGCGCAAGGAGAACACGATGAATTTCGCTCCGATATCGACATTGGTCGGTTGGTTGAGAAATCCCGACCACGTGCCGCGCGTATATTTGCCGAGGCGCTGTACAAGAGATTCACTCCCTTCCATACCGGAGAGCACCATTTCGAAATCGGAAAGCAGGGGCGGCTCTTGCGATGAGAAATCGTTGTGGCCGGTGATATCCTTGAGCGCATACGTCTCGGTGATCGCACGGTCGATGATAGCGTCTTCCTCCGGCGTGAGTCCCGAAAGCATGAGGCGGAAAAGGCCGACGAGCGAGATGATGTGCGAGCGCAGAATGTCAGCCGGCTGTTCGTCCGGCTGGGGTTTCGGCAGATCGAAGGGATTGATATGGTGCGCGGAAGACAACGAAATGTTGAAAAAGCGGCCGCCGGTCGCTTCGGCGAGATATTCGTATTCCCGTTCGGGGTCGAGCACGATAACCTCCGCGCCGAACATCAGGGAACGCAGAATTTCGAGTTTTGCCGCGTAGGATTTGCCGCTTCCGGACGTCGCGAAGGTCACGGAGTTGTAGTTTTCGAGCGAGAAGCGGTCGAAGAGGACAAGCGATGAGTTGTGGCGATTGATACCGTAGAGGATGCCGGTGTCCGCGGTGAGGTCGAACGAGGTGAAGGGGAAAAAACTCGAGAGCGGGGAGGAATTGAGTTTTGTATGCACCGTGAGCTTGTCGTCAAGAATCGGCATGATGCTCGCAAAACCCTGCACGTGCTGGAAGAGTGCGGGTTTCAGGTATACGAGACGCGCGTCAAGAATCGCCTTGATTTCGGTCTGGGTTTTTGCGATCTCATCCTCCGAGTCTCCGTAGATTGCGAGATACAGACCTACGTTAAAAAGTCGCTCTTCGGCTTGCTGGAGCTTGTCGCGCAGGTCTTCGAGGTTGCGGTAGGCGGCATCGAGCTGTGGATCGCGCACAAATCCCTTTTCGGCGCGGACGTTGATCTGGCTTTGCACTTCGGCGACCTTTTTTTGAAATTTTTTCAGGACCTCGGCGGTGTCGATCGGGTGAATAACGATGGATACGTCGAACACTTTCTCAAGGTTCAGCACCGCTTCGAGCCAGCCATCGGTGAGATAGCGTGGAAAAGAAATCGCGAAAAATGTCCGCACGAGCTTTCCGCTTAGGTTAAGTGCCTGCGGCGTGATACCGACGGCCGCGGGCGCGATGACATCTTCGAGCGTCATCAGACTTGCCCGCTCGATATCCTGCGGCAGGATGCTCGCGAGCAGAGAGTCGTTGTTGGTTTTTTGTTTGAAAAAATCAAGAATACTCATATCATTGCTTTATCACCTCGTCCGTGTGTCCGACACCGGTAATGCCTGATTGGTCTCTCCCGGGTTGAAAATATGGTAGAAAAGCTCGACGAGCTCGTTTGTTCCCAAAAGTACGGTGCGGACGCCGACGTGCGCGAGTCCTTGTTCGACCACCGCGATGCGCTGTTCGATCTGCATGCGGTCCTCCTCGAAACGCCGCTGTGTGGCGGCCGCATCCTTAGAGAGACTTCCCTTCAACATGCCGCCGATACCTCCTTTGACGCGTATCGCTCCGCCGGTGTACGGCACGACGACGAAGAAGCTCTTGGTCATGATATCAACTTCGTTCGTGAAATTCTCGATGAATCCGATGTATTCCCGCAGTTGTATCCGCATGAGGTCGTTGTCCTGATCTTTTTCGCGACTGCGCAGGAGCTCAAGATAGGGTTGGATATTCAGTTTGCGCGATTGGACGTATATCTGGAGGGAAAAGTCGAGTGTATTGAGAAATGCCTGGAACTGGGCGAGGATGGCGTGCTGTTCATCCTGCGATTTCAGCGCGAAGTTTACGGACGAGGCCATGAGCACCGCCCGCATACCGCCGTCTTTGAGAACGACGATACCGTCCCGGATCTCCCGGAGCGGAACGAATTGTTGGGTTGCGGGCGTACTGCTTGCCATGAGTGTTGATTGAAAAAATTACAGCGGCTCGTCTCCGGGGTCTTTCGGCAGACCTTTTTGGAGCGCATTGAGCTCAAGTTGCCGGGAGAGACTCGCGATCTTGTTGGTCGTCGGCAGTGTGTAGATCGGCGGCGCTCCTTCGGGAGAAGATGCGACGGGCGGAGTGTCCTGTTTTTTCCATATGTAGAGGCGGGTCGAGCTTATGTAGTGCACCACCGCTTCAAGGAAGAGCGCCAGCGGCCGGTTGTTGACCGGGTAGAACGCCAGTCCCGCCGCAAGCGCTCCTATCGGTCCGGCGACCACTATGAAAAGGGGGAATGGGAGAGTCATGTATAGCATAATGCCCGCACCCGCGCCACCGGCGATATAGACGAATTGCTTCCAAGTGAAAGGACCGAATATTTTATCCTCCACATCGATAAATTGCGGCACTTCAAAACGCATACAGGTTCTCTCCATTATACACACCGAGCGCGTCGCATGTGGTTCGATGGGTGCAGAATGACGTCCTACCTTCCCTGCGGCGCACCGTCATGCGGCTTCTGGTAGAGATTTGCGTTTCGATATTCCGGGACTTGTGTGAGCGGCTTTTGATAAGAAGGTATTGGTGGAGTCGCGGGCGCCTGCGTAGGCAGATTGGTCGGCGGTGCGCTCTGCGGCGGTTGCGGTCGTGTCTGCACATGCGTCCATGCGGGCGGCGGCGCGGCCGGCCGAGGTATCGGGGCGAGTATGGGTTGTGCGGAGGGCGGCGCTTGTTGTGGTACGGGCCGCGGGGGTTGTATGGATTGTGTAGGTCGCGGGGGTTGTGGCGCGGGTTGCGGTGTCGGTCGAGGAGTCATTTGTTGCGGAGTGGCGGCAGATATCGTCGCCGGATTTCTTTCTATAGCGGCAGGTATTGGGGGTTGTGCCGGTGCGGTTTGCGGGAGGGCCGACATGGCGATCTTGTTGCGATCAAAGATCTCAACGAAGATACTGTGGGCGATCTGTTGCGCCCGCAGGGGGTCAATACCCAGCCGCTCTTGCAGTCGAGGAGCCACTTCATGCGGTCCGGTAAGGCCAATAAGCGCAAATAATACTTCTTCGGCAACCAAGTACATTTTATCCTCCGGAATTCCATTCTGTGCCGAAATCGCGCCGATGGTGGCGGTGGTCGTGGTCGAAAAGATCACGTCGCGCACGGTGTCACTCGTTGCTTTGTATGCCGTTCGTATTTCGTTGTCGGAAAAATCTTTCATATGTCATCAAGTCATCATCTCGTTGTCTTGGTCGTCAGTCTCGCCGTTTGTGGGTTGTGCCGGAGTCGGTTGCACCGGTCTGCCGCTGACATTGGGTCCTCGTCGCTGATTGCCCTGCGCTCGCCTGCCCTGTTGTTGACCTGTATTTCCACCACCGGAGTTTCCTCCGCTTTGGGGATTTCCTTGTCCCGCCGATTCCACGGGGAGAATGTTGATCAGACGGGCCATCATTCCCTTTCTGAACTCATCCGCAGCTGACCGATTGCGTTGTATAAAGTCTCTGTTAGCTTTTTCTCCTTTTTCCTCCTCATCTGTAGCGAGTTTCTCGAAGAAGGTGACATAACTTTCCGCGCGCTTGTTATCGAGACCTTCATCCTTGACACGCTGACGTAGTCGTGTGAACAACTCTAGACTGACGTTATCTCCTCGGCGGCCGGCCGCGGCGAAAATGCCTCCGTTGAATGTCTCTATCATGGCATCGAGCATCGCATTGACGCTCTCATTGCGGTTATTCACGCCGTCCTTTGCCGTCCTGTCGACGATTACTTTATGGAGGGCAGTAAAATCACTGGGAAGCTTGATGTAACCAACCCTCTTCTTGTGAAGCTCCTTGAGCTCTTCGCCCGTTTTCTTTTCGATCACTACGTCCGGACGCAACCGATTAAGGGCAAGCTGGCTAACCTCGTACTTATTTGAGAGTTCGCGGTAGTCTCGAATCTGGTCCGGGGTCAGCTCGTCGAGGTCGTTCGAATCCTGAAATGCCTGATATATCGCAAGGCGATCAAGTGGAGTAAATCGTGAGCCGAAGGAATCAAGCAGATGCTTCTTCTGGCTGGTGCGCAGTTTTCCGAACTCCGCTCTACGTTGCGCTGCATAGGTATTTGCCGCGGTACCCGCTTTTTGCAGGGCTGTTGTTACAAACGGAATCTTCCGTATGGTGCTTGCCACTTTTCCCTCCGCAAATTCTGCTTTACGCACGATACGCGAAGCCTCGCGGACAGCCGCGCGGCCGCCGGCGCGTACCGGATATATGGCGGCTCTTGCGCCGAGGCGCATGGGGTAGAGTGTGCCGCGCAGGACCTTATTTCCGGCGTAACTGCCTGCTTTGGAAAGATACGACACCGCCCGGGCGGCGCCGTAGGCGCCCATTTGCTTGGCGATGATGAGGGAGGCGATCATGAGCACAATGGTGAGGCAGAAGAAGGCAGCGGTGGCGAATCCTTCTTTGAAGAGGTTGGGATCATACAGGCCGTCGAATGTTTTCATCTGGCTCCGATAGCCGTTGGCGACTTGGAGCGTGATGTAGAGCATGAAGAGATAGGCAGGAGCGAAAAACGCCTGACTGAAGAGTGTATGCCACCATTTGTCCCGCCATGCCTTGAATGCGGGGAAGACGGTCGCGGCGAATGCGATCGGCGAAAGGATCATGAGTATGATCAGTACGCCGAAGCGTATCGCAAGAAGAATCGCTCCGGCGGCAAAGACGAATGCCGCAACGATGACGAAGAGAGACGCGCCGATGATATAGGCGAGATAGGTGTCGGCACCTTCTTTTGCATCGCCGGCATTTTTGGCGATTAATTCGTTTTTCGCATTCGGGACAGTGAAGAGCTGTTTGATGCCCATGCGAATAAGGAAGGCGTCGCCGATAGTCTGATCTTTGAGGTTTGTCCCGGCGGTCTGGTCCGGAGCGATCTGCATGGCGCGGTATATCTCCACCGCGGTGATATTTGAGATGTCGATAACCACCTTGCTGATGAACAAGCTGAAATTGACGAGAAGCGCGCTCACAATAATGGATGCGAGCATCTTCTTGGTGTCCGTGCCCGCGTCGAGAATAGTCTTGAATCCGACATAGACGAGACCGAAGATGAAGGTGAGGTTCACGAGATCTCGCACGATCTTCCACACCACGTCGATGCTGGTGCCGATGCCGACACCGCCGCTCGCGCCCGTGCCGGTGATGAGCGCGCCCATGCGGAGCACGAACCAGTCCACGGCGGCATTGAAGAGGAACATGGCAATCGTCGAAAGGTTGCCTACAACCGCGATGATGATGCCGCTTAAGCTGAACGCGGCGTATGTCACGAGCGGTGTCGCAAGAAGTACCCCGACGAGGAGGATGAGCATCCATGGTCTATGTATACGGAGGTATTTCATACGTTATTCGTCGTCGGTTTCCGCCGATTCCGCGACTTTCTGACATGAAGATTCGACCTGGGCCGCAATCTGCGTGAGCGCCTGCTCTATAGGTTCGACGGTTTTCTTGTCTCGCGGGAAGTTGGTGGCGCTATGGAGCGTGCCGCTTCGCTGGAGTGCGACGAATTCCTCGGCGACGCGCAGTCGCTCTTCCCCCGCCGTGCTCGAGCCGGTGGAATTCACCTTCGAGGTCTGCTCGCGCGCTTCGAGATCACGCAGTACGGCAAGGTTCTTATCGGCGACTCCTTGTTTCTCTAACGCGCCCTCGCGTATCTGGGTGGCCTGGTCGCGGAGAGAGTCCAAGTCGGAGCACACCCATTTTTCTTTGTCACTTTTCTTTGCCGCAAGCGCCTCCCAATACTTGATCCGCTCAAGGATCGCGTCCGCTCGCGATACGAGTCCCGCATAGAGGTCCCGGTATTGCTGTTCGCTCTTGATTGCATTGCCCATCGCGGCGCTCTCGATGGTGCTTGATCCCGGCACGCGGTCAAATCGAGGATCGTTGATTCTGTCGATGTATGAAGTCCCCCCCTGCCCTTCCTCCGATTTTGTAAGTCCAAGGAGACCCCCGGCACCTTCGAGCGCTTTGAGTGAAAGTTGGGTAAAGAGTGCCGAGATGACCTCGTTGATCTCGTCGGCCTCAAGAAGCGTACGTGAGCCGGTCGAGAGCTCGAATGTCAATGCTTCGGAAATAGTATCGCCTGGTGTGACGGTACCGCACTCCTGCGTCTCGCTTCCATTCCGCGTGTCTATCACCGGATGGCACTCTTTCTTTGAGAGGAAGCCGCTTCCCCACGCGAGTTCCGTGATGTTGATCTCTTTTTTGCGGGCGATATTCGCAAGCATGGCTTCCGTCGAAATGTCATACGCACTGAAGAAGTTGTTGCTCGGAAGCACCGTGAGCGCAAACCACCCGTCGATGCCGCCGGCGAACGGATCGTTGAAGAAATTGTCGACATTACCCACCACCTCGCTCAATGAACATCGGGCCACGCTCTCGCGGTTGACCGCGTCGTAGCTCAACTGCAAGGCGATGCGCACGTCGAGCTGGAACGGTGAGCAGAGGAAATTGAGATTGCTTCCGTAGATGAATTCTCCGGCCGCCTTATCGGCGGTATTTATGAGAAATTGGTCAAGGTCGGTGACGAATGCCGGAGAGCCCTCGAAGCCCGAATTGATCCACCGTATGGTGCTGTTGGTGATTTCCTGCATGGCAAGCTTCGCGAGGTCAGATAGGATACCGTCGAGAACATACTCCTTATATTCAAGAGAACCGACCAGTGCCTCCGAAGCGACCTCCGCGATTGCGGATATCGCATTTTCAACCCAGTTTACGACGTCTTCCACTAAGACGTACGCTTCGGCCTTTTTCGGCTTGAACGTGAGAGTGGCTCCGGCTATCATGATCACCATAAGACTGCCAAGCGCGGTGCGCAAGAGCCACGAAGTATGCTTGTCTGTTTGTGAAAAGAGTCGTCTCATGGTCGAAAGCGAAACAAGGTAATACCTGACTCGTCGCTTGCGTATGCGATATCGCTCGACTCAAGTACGGCGCGCACCTGATCGAACGCATAGGAAAGTCCCCGCGCATCATCCTGGTATCGCTTGATATACATCATCGTTCCGAGCGGGTCGTCGAGCGCCCTCCCCATCGCGGCCACGTCGGTATGTACCATAGAGAGAGCGTTGATGAGGTCGACATGCTGACGCGCGACACTTGCCGGTGTCTCAAGCGCCAAGAGGTCGGTGACGAGACCCGCGTACGCATCTTCGATCGGCTTAAGCTGCCTTAAAATATCCGGGTCGTGTGCGTCCATTGCGCGTTTGAGGATTGTGAACTTGTCCTCGGTTTCCCGTTCGACTCTGTTCCTGATGAAAATATCTCCGACGGCATTTCCGTAGGCATACAACGCAACCATGTCGTTTCCCCCGCCGGTTTTGATATCCGCGCGAGTGTAGAGTTTTTCTTCTGTAGCCGATGCCAGCGTGCTGACGGAGCGGCTAACGAGTGCTTCCCGGTCTTCGGGAGTGATATCCTTTCCGGCTCCCGTACGGACGATGTCTTTGAGGAAGTATTCGGCGAACCGGCCGGTGAGCGTGGCCGGTCTCTCGTACGGTTCGTCCTCCACCGGAGGCGTCGAAGTGGAAGCGACAATGGTCGTGTAGGTATGCGGATCGGTTCCTTCAAGCGCCTCCTCCCAGTCGGGGATGCGGTCACCGTCGCTGTCCGGAGCCGGGCGCATGGTACGCACGTCTCCGCGCGCGACGACTATCGCGGGTACCGTCGCGGTCTGTGTTTGTAGAGCGCGATGATTCACAAAAAAAGCAACACCAACCATGCCGGCTCCGAATGCGATGGCGCCTCCTATACGAAAAACACCCCTCCTACTAACATGTCCCGGGAAATTCATTAGAATACAAAACCAGTATAACAAAAGTGCGCGTCTATTATGGTGCGGGCTGTGCGTAGTGAGTGAGTCGTTTCGCAAGCATAAGCCAGGTCTCGACCGGGAGATCTTCCCCGCGGGCGTTTCGCGGTATCCCGAGTGTTTCGAAAAGCTCTAAAAGTACGGTTCTCTTACAGAGCGCGGCGAGATTGCCGGCGAGTTGTTTGCGGCGGGAGGCAAAACCCGCGTGCAGTACCTCGAAGAACCGTGCCTCATTGAGATTTTCAAAATTTTTTCGGGAAATGTTCTCGATGGCGAGGATCGCACTGTCCACTTTTGGCGCTGGAGAGAAATTCCCTTTTGAAACGGTGGCTATGTATCGCGGCACCCCGTATACCTTGACCGATAATGACAACAGCGATTCCTTTTTACTCCGGGCGATACGTTCGGCAACCTCCTTTTGGACGAGGAACACGATCGTTTCGGGCTGATGCGCGGCCGAGAGTGTTTCTCGCAGGAGCATGCCCGAGAGGTAATAGGGGATGTTCGCAATAATGACGTAGGAAGTATCCTTCGGGACGAAATCAGCCAATGCTCTTTCCCGTACATCGGCGTGGTGTATTACAAGTTGGCCGCTCTCCGTGTCCTTGTGAAAGCGCTCTTCCAATACATCCACCGCGCGTTTGTCCGCTTCGATTGCGATGACGCGTGCGCCGGCAGAGAGCAGGCCCCGGGTGAGCATTCCTGTTCCAGGACCGATTTCGAGTACGAGGTCGCTGTGCCGTAATCCGGCGGCCTCGATCATCTTTTCAACAACCTTCGGATTCTTGAGGAAATGTTGTCCGAGGGATTTTTTTGCGAAAATGTGTGTATGCATATCTCGATCATGTCAGTCAATATAAATAGTTCGTTCGAACCCGGAAAGCAACCCGCCGCCGGCTCCGCCGGCCGGCAGAGGGTTGCACTCTTCGATATGTTCTTCCTTCAGGTCCGCGAGGAATGATGACGGCATACTTACCCGCTGACTGCCGAAGATTGTGCGCAGGGCCGCGTATGTCAAATACACCTTTTTCTGCGCGCGCGTGAGCGCGACGTAAAACAGTCGCCGTTCTTCTTCCTCGTCCGTGCGCGGACCGCTCGGATCGTCGATCGCGAGCCGTTCGTGCGGAAAGAGACCTTCTTCGAGACCGGTGATGAATACGTACTGGAACTCAAGTCCCTTCGCCGCGTGAATGGTCATCAGTTTCACCGCGTCCTCGTCCCCTTTCGCGTTTTTCAGCTCGTCTTGGTCTGTCTGCAGGGCCGCGTCTTCGAGGAGCTGTTCGACGGCTTCTTCCGGAGATCCGCCATCCGCCGGCCGGCGGAGCGAATTGTCGTATTGTGCGCCGAGCGAAACGAGCTCTCGGAGATTTTCGAGCCGCTCAAGCTCCTCTTCGCCGCCCTTCTTAAGTAAATCCTCCATACCCGTGCGCTTCATGATAAAGCGGAGCGTTTCCGCGAGCGGCTTGGTGCGGGCATACTCTCCGATCTCCTTCATCATCGCATCGAATTCGGCGACTTTCGCGACGGCGGAGGCGTTGAGGCCGTTGCGGTTTTTCTCGATCAGCTTCAGGAGCGTGATTTTGCCGATGCCGCGCGGTGGTACGTTGATGACGCGGGCAAGATCGCCGGTACTGTCGGGATTGAGGGCGAGACGAAGAAACGACAGCACATCCTTGATCTCCTTACGTTCGAAAAAGCGCACGCCGAGCACTTGATATGGCACTCCGAGGCCGAGAAATGCCTCTTCGAGCGCCCGCGACTGGAAATTGGTCCGAAAGAGGACCGCGATTCCCGAGGCGCTCGCACCCTGCCCGATCAACGTTTGCGCCGTTGTCGCCACGAAGTTTGCTTCCTCGTCTTGATTGTAGCCGACATAAAGTCCGATCGGCTCGCCCTCGGCGTTTGAGGTGAAGACGGTCTTGGGGATTCGATTTCTGTTTTTCTCGATGATGGTGTTCGACGCCGCGATGATGGTCTGTGTCGAGCGATAATTTTCTTCAAGCAGGATGGTTTTAGCCCCCGGGAAATGCCGCTCGAATTGCAGAATGTTACTGATGTCGGCGCCGCGCCAACTGTAAATATTCTGGTCGGCGTCGCCGACGACGCAGATATTCGGTATCTCGCCCGCGAGCGCTCGGGCGATTTCGTACTGCACTTTGTTCGTATCTTGGTACTCGTCAATATGAATATATCGGAAAAGCGATCGGTAGTGGGCCTTGGTCTCCGGATGATTCTCGAGAAGGCGCAGGGTTTTGAGCAAAAGGTCGTCAAAATCAAGTGCCTGTTCCTCCTTGAGAATGTGTTCATACCGCTCCCAGACGACCGCCGCGGCTTCTTCGACATACGAGCGCGTCGCCTCGCCGAAAGAGTCTCTCGTCATCGCATTCCCCTTCGCATGCGAAATAATCGAGAGCATGCGCCGCGGTTCAAACTCTTTGGGGCCGTACCCGCTCTCATCAAGCGCTCGCTTGATGGCTTTCGTCGAGTCGCTTCGGTCATAAATCGCGAAGTGTCGTCGAAGTCCCAAAAGGCCGTGATGTTCTCGCAGGATGCGGACGCCGAGGGAGTGGAATGTTGTGAGTAACGGAAGCGCATCGTAGGCCGCCCGCGAGACGGCGAGCGCGCTTGGCGACAGATTCGAAAGTAGCGCTCGCATCCGCTCGCGCATCTCGCGGGCGGCCTTGTTCGTAAACGTCACCGCAAGGATGTTCTGCGGCGCGATGCCCTTTTCGATGAGGTGGAGGATGCGGTGTGTGATCACGCGTGTCTTGCCGGAGCCGGCTCCGGCAAGTACAAGCAGGGGGCCTTCGGTTGCGAGTACCGCCTCTTTTTGACGCTCATTGAGTCCTTCGAGACTGTCAAAACTGTGCTCCATAGAAGTACCGGCTCACTATAGCATACCAAATACACAATGACTTTAAAGAAAGTCAATAGGTCAAAGATATGTATATTTTTAAACCCGGTTTTCCCTCTTTTTTCAGCCTGGGTAAATCTCGTTTGACGTCCGACACCTCTTTTTCTTACTATTACTCTCGGCGACCCTTTTCCGGAGACGTCGCTGACGGACCGTTTGATGACCGCATGACCGGACGACCGGGGCCACTAACTCGAAACGCGTATTGAACAAAACTCACAAGACTCCGATCCTTCGTATACACGGCCCGCAAGCTCGCTACGAAAGACCCGGACGACATACGGCATCATAAGACGTCTGCTTCTTCCGGAAGCAATGCCCGTTCTCATTCTCCTTTCCATCCCGTTTTTCGCCCACGCGGGAGTTTTTTCTGCCATAGTCGGCGTCTTTATCGAAGAAACGGAGGCGGCGCACACATCGTCGCAAGCGAGCATTCAGACGCTTCCTTTGCTCCAGGCCGCCACCAACGCGGATCCCAATCCTTCAAAAGGCGGAGGTGATCTCGTTGTCGACGAAGGAGCGCTCATCCCGCAGGAAGGGCCTGATGGTGCGGCCGGCTCGGTCCTTTTGCCGTCCAATGGCGCGATCAGTGTCTATATCGTACGAGAAGGAGACGCGCTCTCGCAGATCGCCGAGATGTTCGACGTGTCGGCAAATACCATCTTGTGGGCAAATGACCTGAAAAGCGCCAATCTTATAAAGCCCGGTGATTCCCTCATTATTTTGCCTGTTTCCGGTGTTCGTCATACGGTGAAAAAAGGAGACTCCGTGGCTTTGATCGCGAAACTGTATGAGGGTGATCGCGCTGACATCGTGGCGTACAACGGTCTCTCATCCGAGGACGATCTTGTTGTCGGAGGGACCGTCGTTGTGCCGGGCGGGCGGATTGCGCCGCCTCCGGCTCCCAAGAAGCCAAGCGGCTCAAAACCGGTTCCGCTTGCCCAAACACCGTCCGGCGGCAACGGATATTTTGCGCATCCCGCGCCGGGCACCATTCGCACCCAGGGTATCCACGGCTACAACGGCGTTGATCTTGCCGCGGGGGTCGGCACTCCGATATACGCCGCCGCTGACGGAGAAGTCATCATCAGCAAGGGCTCCGGGTGGAACGGCGGCTATGGCAGCTACATTGTGATCAAGCATGCAAATGGTACCCAAACCCTCTATGCGCACCTCAGTGCCGCGTATGTGAGCGCCGGCCAAAGCGTCGTACAAGGCGAAGCGATCGGCGCCATGGGCAATACCGGCCAGTCTACCGGCCCCCACCTCCACTTCGAAGTCCGCGGCGCCCGCAATCCGTTTTAATTTGACTCCGTATCAAATTGCTTGCCGTGTATAAGCTTGAAAGTCGACAGTATCGCATTTGAATAGGTATTTTGCAGACGATCGCTGATAGAGAAAAGGTAGCCGGCGGTATCGAGGAAGAGAATAAGTCTTCCGCCCCCCTGAAAATCTGCATCGAGAAAACAATCGTACGACGCCCTTTCCGCAAATCGTTCTGCACGGCAATCGCTTGAGAAATCGATCAGCTTTTCACCGGTAGGACCGCGGAATTTCTCTTCGACATCTTCGAGTTTTTCATACGGGTGAAAATATATAGAGTCGGTGTATGCCCGCTCCGATATGAATGACATCGGAGGATGGCCGGGAGGCATGGATGTCAATGATTTGTTCCATACCACGACTCCGCCCCATACGGAGATTGTTTCCCATTCCATCGGATATTTAATTTCGAATCCGTAATATTCGTTTTGGTATGTCTCCCAACCGGAAGTATCGATCACCGTCTCGGGGGAGGTAAATTTGAACGAGGAAAGCATTTTTTCGTAGGTCTCTTTGAACTTTGGCTGGCTAATTTTGTAGATGAGATCTACGACATCTGTGCCGTGGAAGGTATAAAAGTGTAGGTCTCTGCCTATCGTCGAAATTTCCATACGCATTGCGGGTCTGCCTCCGACAGTCGTCCTGACTTCAGAGTCCGGCTCACTCGAGAATCCTCTTGTAGAGAACTCTCTGTACCACTCCTCGATATCGAGGACCTGGGGGTTGGCGTCTCTCTGTATATCAATTACAAAGACCGATTCGTTTTGGAGAGATTCCTCGCTGGTTTCGCTTGGTTTCCGTATGTTGCTAAATATGACTCTGTCAAATGACGGTTCGCTCGACGTCCGAATAAACCAGTCCGATGGATACTCCACGGTGAATCCGTACCGCTTGTTCTCATAGATATTCCATCCCGGCGTGCCGCTTTCTCCCGTGATGGGTTTCGGCTGTCGCATGAGGACTGGAGTACTATCCCAATCGCCTGTGCGAGCACTCTTTGATACGAGACAATACGCTACTACACTGGCGACTATTGTGATGATCAGTGCGGCGAGATACGGGTTCAACGATCGATTAAGTGAAGTAAACATTTGAAAAATAATAAGTTTACCCAAATGTATCACACCTTGATGCGGTACTGCAGAGCTTCGAGGAGGTGGTCGGAGGCGATGTCGGGGACGTCGGCAAGATCGGCGATGGTGCGGGCGACTTTGATGACGCGGTGGTAACTGCGGGGCGAGAGCGAGAGTTTTGCGGCGGCGGTGCGCAAGAGATCACTCACCTCCTTCGGAAGATCGATCGTCTCGGTGACGTCGCGGGCGGACATCTCGGCGTTGGTCCGCGCTTTGCGGCCCGCGAGTCGCTGTGACTGTCTGTTTCGCGCGTTGAGGATCGCCTCGCGGGCTTGCGCCGTTTCTTTTGTTTCCGTCCGAGCGCCCGCGAGCGTCTCGTATGCGACATGCGGCACGTCGAGCCAGAGGTCGATGCGGTCGAGAATGGGGCCGGAGATCTTCTTTTTGTACGTTTCCAGCACGCTGTCGCTGAAGTCGCCACCTTCGTTTGCGGACTCGCTCGCGGTTCCGCGATGCGGATTCATGGCGGCAAGCAGAATGAAGTCCGCCGGGAACACCATCGAGCCCTGTACGCGGGAAATGGAGACGACGCGGTCTTCAAGCGGCTGTCGCAGGGCGTCGATCGCACGGCGTTCAAACTCGGGAAATTCATCGAGAAACAAGACCCCGCGGTGCGCGAGCGTCACTTCTCCGGGACGCGGATGCGTGCCGCCGCCGACAAGCGACGTATGCGAGGCGGTATGGTGCGGTGCGCGAAAGGGCGGCGTATAGATGAGTGCGCGGTCGAGTGCGCCGGCGACCGAGTGGATGGCGGTGACATCGAGCGCTTCGTCAGTCGAAAGCGGCGGGAGGATGTTTTTGAACGCTCGGGCGAGCATGGTCTTGCCGGTTCCCGGCGGCCCGACCATGATGCCGTTGTGGCGGCCCGCCGCGGCGATGATGAGTCCGCGCTTTGCCGTCTCCTGTCCGCGGATATCTTCAAAACAGACCTCGCCGTCCTCCCATGACGGCTCGATGGTTGTGGGCGGATGTGCCGAAAGACGGCTGTGATCTTCCCGTTTCGTATCGATGTGTCGCACGACATCGGCGAGCGTTGAGGCCGCGATCACCTCGACGTCGGGGATAAGCGCGGCTTCGTCGGCATTCTCTCGCGGCACGATGACGCTTCGGTATCCGGCTCGGACTCCGGCGCGCACAGAGGGGAGAATGCCTCGCACACCGCGGAGTGTGCCGTCAAGCGCAAGCTCGCCGAGGAGGAGCGTGTCCTGCAGATTGGCTTTTATCTCGCCCGCCGCGATAAGATATGCAATCGCAATCGGCAGGTCAAAGAGCGGCCCCTCTTTCTTGAGATCGGCGGGTGCGAGTGAAATGGTGATTTTATGGTTCTTGCTTTTCGGCGACGGGAACTTGGAGTTTTTTATCGCGGCGCTCACGCGGTCTCTGGCCTCCTCGACCGCCTTGCTCGCAAGTCCCACAATCGAAAACGAATGCAGACCTCGCGAGAGGTCTGCTTCGATAGTCACAATATTGCCTTCAAGTACTGCGGGTTGTGCGGAGAAGACGCGCGCGACGGCCATACTATTGCGGAAGGTCCTCTTCCTCTTCCATGTGTGCCTTGCACGTGCGAGCGGCGGGATTCGCTTCCAGACGATCCTGTTCTATCTCCTCTCCCGATATCTCACATATGCCGTAGGTGTCATTCTCGATCTTTTTGAGCGCGCGAATAATGTCATTGTATTCGTGTTCGAGCGGCGCGAGTGTCGCCGCATGTTCGTCCCACTCTTCGACGCGGTCTGCGGCATCAACAGGGTCCGCTTCCGGCCCGTCAACGTCTGTGGGCGGCGTGGGTACCCAGTCGGCGGGGTTCTCGGGATTGTGGATGCCGAGCGTTTTTAATTCCTCCGTGACGCGTGCGAGCGATTCGGTCAGTTTTTCCTTGTATGAAGCGGTATCAATCATATGTCAAAGTATAGCACATACCGCTATTGAAGGCGTTCGAGCAGTGCGGCCAACGCGGCACTGGAGGAGGTGATCACGATTGTATTTTTGTCCGCGAACGCGTATACGATTCGTTCCGCTCCCGTCTCGTCATAGAGCACTCTGACGTCGACGTTTCCTTTTCGTTCGTCGACGAAACGCGCGGCGGTCGTCTGGTCGGCGGTCCGAGCGGTCGCATCATAGCTACGATTGACCGTTTCTCCGAAAAGCGGCGTAAGATCGGCACTGATGTTCGGCTCCCAATCGATCATCCCGGCGAATGCCGTGTCGAACTGTTTGGTTTTGAAAACAAAGAACGGATCGGTGGCGTTGTAGACGCCGAACATCATGCCGTCTTCCAGGTTGCGGGTAAACGAGCCGGGCGCTCGGGGATCGAGCACATACATGAAATCACCGGCCGATACGGCTTTGCCGCCCTTCTCTCCGTCGTCTTCGGGGTACGCGGGATATATCTGCGTGATGCCCGCTCGGGCGCTCTTTGCCGATGCAGTCAGCGTATCGAGGAGCGTGGCGCGATTTGTCGAGAACGGAACGGGTGTTTGAGCGTCGATACCGATAAAGGTCGGCACCCGTACGGCCGTCGTTTCTTCCACCTCGCTCTGTTGCGCATACCAGAAAATACCGAAACCGCCGAGCGCGATCATGGCTACCATGGCCATGCCCGCAATGACGAAGGGGCGCGTGGCGGTGGCGCGATTCGTCACGGGCGCGGGCGCCTGGGGTGATCTGCGCACGCTCCGGATATGTTCGGCCGCCGCGATTTGCGGAATCGACTTCTTATGCTCCTCTACGTCCCGTATCGCATCGTTGCGGTAGGTGCGGACGTTTGTCGTCTTCTGTGTGTCAAAGGTCGGCGGCGTAAACGGAATATCCCGCGACGGCGGAGCTGGCTTCTTCCGTTCCTTGCGCACGGCGAGTAAGCGTTTGATCGCGTCCTCGCGTGCTTTGTCGGGCGCCGGCGCTTCGGGAGGCGGTGCCGGTTTTGGCGGGGCTGGTGCCGGCTCCGGTTCAGGTTCGAGTTGGCGTTCCACTGTCGGGGCTACGTCGGGCGCACCGTATGGAAGCCGGTCCATTCGTACCGTCGGTTTTGGACTTTCCACTGTGGGCTTCGGCTGAAATACTTGCTCGGGCAGACCTTGGGCCGCAAGCGGCGCAATATCCTTTGCGAGCGTCTTGGCGGGCGCCTGGGGGGTGTTGCTATGAATCACAGGCGCCTGCGACGGACGGATCGTCGGGCGGGCTTGTTTTACCGCGACTTCCGCTTGCGGCGTTTTTCCGCCCTCGACATAGGTCCACTGCGGCGCCGACGATCCTTCCTTGTGTACGAGCGTGTATTTTTTGCCGGTCACGCGCTCGGCATCGCGTGCGAATGTTCGGAGTTTTTCCACGACGTCCCGACGGTCATCTTTGGGCGCGAGCGCGCTTTTCTGCCGGGCCGCCTGCACGACGTGTATTCTCGTAGCGAGCGGAGGGACCTTCGGTTTCTGTTCCTTTGTGTCGGTGAGATGCGAAATGGTACCCTTCTGTTCCTCCACCCACGCGTTGAGGGAGTTTCCGAGCGCCTTTCGGAGGCGTCCGCGTTTACTTCGCGCATCTTTGATGATGGTACCTTCGTATGTCTCGCGCTCCGCTTTTCCGTCAATAAATACACCTTGTACATCGGCAAGCTGGGGTGTTTCCGGTGGGGGCTTCGGCGGGGATGTTTGAGATGCATGTGGTTCCGATACGGGGGCGGGGGATATGGGAGGCGGGGATTTCGACGATATGAAAGCCGGATGCGTCGGCGACGGCGGCGGAGCAGACGGCATTACCGGAGGTTTGGGCGCCGGGGCGGACGGGTGAACGGGCGACGGCACGCCGCCTGATTGAGCGCGTCGCACATCGTCGGCGAACGTCCGCACGCTTCGCACGAGAGTACTGCCTGTCCCCGGGCTATTCATTACTTGTTAGTATCGCACAGCCGCAGTGTGTTTTCTATGACGAATGAGGAAAAATACAATACTCCATGCACGATTGATCTCACGCTCGCATGTTTGTTCGGTGCGATGATGAACGGACGGCCCTACTCCTGCTCCTCGTCACTGCCGCCCATATAGTGTTCGATCTGCGAACGGAGTTTTGATCTGCGACCGATGAGGTAGGTGCGCGAGTCATCGTCCATGTCGGTAAAGCTGTCGGCGATCTCGCGCAGTCGTCCGGAGGACGAACGGCCGAATGCGATGACTTCTGCTTGACATCCTTGGGCCTTGACGTATTCGACAAGCGGTACAAAATCCCCGTCGCCAGTCGCGATAATCACCGCGTCGACTTTATGTGCGTAGGTTGCCGCGTCGATTGCCATGCCGACATCCCAGTCCGCTTTCTTCGCACCGCCAAAAAAGATCTGGAGATCCTTCGTTTTTATTTCGATGCCGATTTTCTCAAGCGCCTCGAAAAAAGCCTGCTCTTCCCCGCTCTCGGTGGTGACGACGTAGGCGAGCGCGCGCACCAGCTTGCGGTCCCCCACCGCCTGCTTGAGCACGGCGTCAAAATTTACTTTTGAACGATAAATATTTTTTGCGCTGTGGTAGAGATTTTGCGTATCAATAAACATCGCAACCCTCTGTTCTTTGTGTCGTATACTGCTCATATAAAGTGTAGCTGTCTACTAGTATAGTAATAAATGACGCGGCACGAAATTGTGTTGCCGAAAAGCGGAAAAAGGCACCATGCCGCCCCCGCGTTCAAAATTCCCAAGAGGTGCGGAGGGTGCGACAAGGGAATATAAAAAGAGATCAAAACAAAACAATCCCGCGCCTTCTTCCGCGAGAAGTATACCATAAGGCCACCCGCCGGGTGGCCTTATGTCGACAATTCCTCCGACGGTCTTATCTTTTCAAGCCCAGTTTTTTTGTGAGGGCTGTGTAGGAACGCTTATTGTGCTTCTCGAGATACTTCAAATGTTTGCGGCGGTCCGCTACCATTTGCAAAAGCCCGCGGCGCGAGTGGATATCCTTGCGGTGTTTCTTAAGATGCGCGCCGAGTTCGTCGATCTGCTTTGAGATCAACGAAATCTGGACCTCCGGAGAACCGGTATCGGCATCATGGCGGCGCGAGTCTTTTATGGTGTTCTGTTTCTGTCGTTTGGTAAGCATAGATATGGCGGTGGCATCAATCGTTAACAGTGCTGGTACTATACCACATATTGACAATTCTTGCAACTATGCTCTGGTTGTCTTTCGGTAATCGTGCAGGACGCCGAATTCCGGCAACCGCTATCGCGGAAATCGATGATCGGCCGGCTCCGCGCTCATGCGGCCGCATCCTCCCGTATGGGGGTATGGACTGTTTCCCATGCGGGGAACCGATCATCATTGCTACCGAAGAAAAATACGATCGCCCACCGGGCACAGCTCGGGGTCACGTTTTGTTCCGCAGGTCGATGCACCACGTCATGCCAGACCGCGTGTGTCCTGCCGTCGGTGTATTCGTGGAGCAGTATGCCCGGCATAAAAAGTGCGAATCCGTCCTGATGATCCACTTCACGGAGAGGTGTCGCGTCATCTTTCCCGACGCGGAGTCCCGGAGCGCTTTCGGCGAGCGCGAGCGCGGCTACTCCTTTGTCGAAGTGCGGCTGTGCGCAGAAACCCGCTTGCGGTTGCGGCGCATACGAAAGAAATCGCAGTACGGAATTGGGGCTTGTATCGTCCTCGATGAACACCTTGCCGAAGTGTTCCGGGAAGTATTTTTTGAAGATTTCACAGCCAAGCGTTTCCGCTTGCCGATACAATCCTGATGCGATGTCGAGGAAATCCCGCACCTCGGGGTGCGATGTTTCGGCGGCTTGGTATTCGGGTCGCTCTCTCAGTGCGGGCCGGTAGTGAAAAAATTCCTTGCGATCTTTTCCTTTGTTTTCGATATACAGCTTGTCGGTATACCCGTCGGCGCTTCTGCGGTGCGCGACCGCCGGCACGTGGAGTTCTCGTTTTACCTCCAATGGCAGGTCGAGAAACCGCAGAAATATCATCGCCGCACGTTCGAGTTCTGCGTGCGAAACAGCAAAGGGGACGGGTACTGCGCTCCGGACGGAGAGTTCTTCGAGAAAAGAATCCATATTCGTAGTATATACTCATAGTATATACTGTCGGCATGAAAGTATGCTCCTGGAATGTGAATGGCATTCGCGCGGTACTGAAAAAGGGCGCTCTTCTCTCGTTTATAGAAGCCCATGAGCCCGACATCTTGTGCCTTCAAGAGACAAAAGCGAGCAAGGACCAGGTGGAAGTCGATCTGCCCGAGTACCAGGAGTATTGGTACTCGGCGGACAAAAAAGGCTATTCCGGCACGGCAATATTTACCAAAACGACCCCGCGGACGGCCATATTCGGGCTCCCGGAAGATCTTCGGGAACGCTATACTCTCGTCGATTCATACGGAGACGCATCCGCCGAAGGGCGTACGCTTACGCTTGAGTTCGACCAGTTCTATGTAAACACGGTATATACGCCGAATGCCAAAGATGATCTCACTCGGATTCCGCTTCGGTCCCAATGGGACGCCGCCTATCTCGCATTTATCCGATCACTTGAAAAAAAGAAGCCGGTGATTTTTTGCGGAGATCTGAATGTGGCGCATACCCCGGACGACCTTGCACGGCCGAAGGAAAACGAGGGGAAGAAAGGATTTACCAAGGAAGAAAGAGCCGGGTTTGACGCAATGATAACGGCCGGCTTTGTTGATTCATTTCGAGTATTTCATCAGGGTAACGGTTTTTATACGTGGTGGTCTCCGTGGGGAAACGCACGAACGCGCAATGTGGGATGGCGCATAGATTACATCCTTATCTCTCCGAAACTGCGAAGCATTTTGAGAAGCGCACATATCTATCCGCAAGTTACCGGTTCGGACCACTGCCCCGTAGGCATTTCTCTCGACGCGAAGAAACTATAAAGGACAAGATGTCCTTTATAGTTTCTAAAGGACACTTATCCACAGGCATGTCCTTTACGACATGCCTTAAAGGACATATTCTTTTGCATAGGCCAGAAAGGCTAGGTCTCACAACCGATTTGTTCTTTCAACAATTAAGTAACCTCCAACACAGCACCTGATTGCGTTATGCGCAATCAAGGAATCTACATTGTTTACTTTCCGTGCTCGGCTCGGAAAGCAAACGCAAGTTTACTTTGTTCTTTGGAGCCATATATCGCGTGAGTCGCCTTCTGTCGCCGATCCCATTTTATATTTCCAACCGATCGGCGGTTGCAGACGGCTCGCGTGAGAATACGGCCACGTACCGGGAATACATGCCTTCTTTATTAAATGGCGTTACATCCCGGTTCCACCCCACCGTAAAGCCCGAACAATTGGGGACTGTATCCGAAATCTGCCAGCCGGCGGAGCGGATCGGCAGTCAATTGTTCGGGCTTTATTTGTATTTTGTGCGCGTTTCGCGTGGAACTCTCGGTTTTAGACGACCTTGTGCTTCTGTTTGATTGCGTGGAGAGCCTCTTCCTCCTCTTTTTCACGCTTCTCTTTCCCCTGTTCCCCTCTTTTTTCCAACTCGTGTTCTTCGAGCCGCATAAGCTCGACAGCTTGTTTCTCAAGGTATTCAGCCGTATTTTTGGCCGGATCATCGAGTACCTCCTCAAGGAGGGCGTGGAGTACGTATCCAATTTTCGGGCCGGGCTTTTCACCGGTAACTTCCATAATACGCCGACCGTCTATCCCCAGCATTTTCACTGAAATAGGATCCCGCATGGCTTCATCAACCATTGCCTTGTATTTACGAAACCGAAATGGCTGTTCTTTCGGCCTGCCGGTGCCGATCCTGTCGCATACACGCAGATTGAGAAGATCTTCGATGTAGTCCTTTCCAACATTCTGAATCGTTCGACGCACGGCCGACAGAGTGATTTGGTCGGGATCGGAGAAGAACATATGCCATCGAACCAAGTTGGTTACCAGATCGACCGTTTCACGTGGAAACTTAAGTCCGGTAAGGATCTTTCGCGTTACACGTGAACCAACCACCTCATGCCCGTGGAATGTCCATGTACCCTTTTCCTCCGACCATCTGCGTGTTTCCGGCTTTGATACGTCGTGGAAGAGTGCCGCAAGCCGAAGGTGAAGGGGCCACTTCTTGTCTGCCGCATGTTGAAGCGTTCGAAGCAGGTGCTCGTAGACATGGTATGCATGCGCCTTGTTCTGCTCAACTCCGATGCCGCGCAACAGATCGGGCGCCACATACTGGAGCATACCGAGTTTTTCCAGAAGTACGATGCCTTGCATCGGGGAGTCCGAATTCAGTATCTTCACGAACTCGTCCCGGATGCGCTCTTTTGAAATACGGCCCAAATTATGAACATTCAGGATAATTGCCTCCATAGTTTCGGCTTCGATGACAAAGCCAAGCTCGACTGCGAAACGGACCGCCCGCAGGATGCGGAGCGCATCCTCTGCAAATCGTTCCGAAGCTTGTCCCACCGCCCGGACACGTTTTTCTTCAAGGTCACGCAGGCCGTCGAACTCATCAATAGTCGTTTCATGTGAAATGCTGTACGCGATCGCATTCATAGTGAAGTCTCTGCGCTTGAGATCTTCCGAGAGAGTATCGCTGAATGTGACCGAATCCGGGCGTCGTGCGTCAGAATATCCTGATTCCAGACGATATGGGGTGACTTCCACCACCTTCAATCGTTCATTTTCTGTTTCATTGACCACGCCAACCGTTCCGAAGTCGTTGTTTTGGTATGTTTCCGGGAAAAGGCCGACAATCGTCTCGGGCCGGGCGTTTGTCGTGAAATCCCAATCCTTCGGCTCTCTCCCGAGCAAAAGGTCGCGTACACAGCCGCCGACGAGATATGCTTCATACCCTGCATTCTCAATGACTTCGGCAACCTTTCGCACTTCTTCCGGGATGTCCTGTTTTGAAATCTTTGAGATTCGAACCATAGGAGGATTGTAGTATTATTTTCGATTTTTCCATAGGGGACAGTGTCGGGAAGGAATCGGGCACAGATCTTTAGAACCGACAGGATTCGAAGCTTACAGCTTCAGTACACCTTGCGGCTCTTTTGCTTCGACTTTGTCTCGCAAAACAGCTCGCAAGGTTTTCGAATCCTGCGGAACCTTACGACCATAAAAGACCCCTTTCAAAGGGGTCTTTTATGGTCGAGGTGCACCCGGCAGGATTCGAACCCACAATAACTGGTCCGAAGCCAGTCGTGATATCCATTTCACCACGGGTGCGAAAGCGTAGCGCTTATCTGCAAGCATACGCGTACGAAGCGCAAAAAGCAAAAGAAAACAAGGGGATTTGTCCTGTGGCAGACGTTAGTGGTGTGTAGTATAATCCCCTGACAACACGCAGAGCGGCCATGGTTAAGTGGTATAACACGTCCTTGCCAAGGACGATTCGGGAGTTCGATTCTCCCTGGCCGCACAAAAAGGAGCGAAGCGACTGTTTTGTGCGTGCCAAGGAAGCGTGGGGCGCTTCCGGTGGAGAATCGAAACCCGATTGAGCATTTTTATGAGCGGAGCGAAATAAAAATCCAATCGGGGTACTGAATCTGTAGGATTCGATTCTCCCTTGCCGCACAACAACGAGCGAAGCAAATGGCTACCGGCGAAGAAGTAATGATCATGCTCGTTTCTTGGACTCGCGGAAGTTTTGGACGACAGAGTTATCAAAGGACAGGACTCTATCACGCCTGTGTATAAAACAGGGGATATGTGCATAAAGGACAGTATTATAGACTCTATGATGAAAAAATACGGCTTAATATCTGTGTCCTGCTAAAGTACATTCAACACTTCATATGGAATCGTCGCATATCAGTATCGGTCGAATCGGAGAGGATGCTGTTGCAAATCATTTGAAACGAAAGGGATACCATATACTTTCTAGAAATTACCGAAAGAAGTGGGGAGAGATTGACGTAATTGCCGAAAAGGACAAAATAATCCATTTTGTGGAAGTAAAGACTGTTTCATACGAAACGGTGCGTGGAAAGATACCACGTGAAACGTGGCTTCCTGAAGAAAACGTAGAGGGCAGGAAGCTCGGACGGCTTTTGAAAACTATAGAAACATGGTTGTTGGAATACGAGTACGATGGAGAGTGGCAATTGGATGTTGCGGCTGTTTGGCTTGACGTTACACATGAAACAGGACGTATCAAAATGCTTGAAAATATCATAAAGGACAAATAGCAAAATATGTCCTTTAGATTTGTCTTTTATCGCCGGGCGTGTCCTTAATGTCCGGCCGCTCATGTGCGCGTAGTGTTTAATGAGTTCACGTGTTACTATCGCACGAACGGGATACGATGTAATGGCCGGTTTTACCCGCGTAGGATTCGCTGTTTTGTCGGGGCATAGCGTAACGGCTAACATGCCTGCTTGGGGGAGCACTTCATAGTCGGGGTATCGTACATCGGTAGTATGCGTGCTTTGGGAGCACGAGAGCCCAGTTCGATTCTGGGTACCCCGACTATGAAGTGCTCTGGAGGTCCGGGAGATTGTTT